>JAYZFJ010000037.1:0-7115 GCA_036336805.1 Planctomycetota bacterium | reverse complement strand
AACCCACGACTGGACGCACCCCCTCGACTCCGGCCGTACCTCCCCTGACGTCCGATGCCCGCTCTCCGGATCCCATCGATGCGCCACTGTTCTATCAGCTCACCCTCGAGGAGAACGTCGAGGTCCGACAGTACCCGACCGCAGAGTCCACCAGTCCCAATGCGATTCTCCGCGGAGACGTGCTGGTCACCGTGTTCAGCCTCGATGGTGACGCGATGTCCACGATCGATACCGGAACCACTTCAGAGGATCGTGAATCGATGGTCGGTGACGAGTCGGCGGCGCTCGACGCTCCATCCTTTCTGGGTGCCTCGCTGCTTGGTGGCGGAATCGGCACCGCATCACCAACCCTGCAGGATCCCGGCTCGGAGCTGATCGAGATCAGTTACGACGGTCGACTGGTCATGCGTCCCGCCACGCCTGATGTCCACCCTCGAACGGTCGATGACCTGACGTTCTCTCTCGAAGGGATCGCGTCTCCGGTTCAGATCATCGACGCCCAGAGTGAATCGGTGGCGACCTGTGCCGAACTGAGTTACCGAACCGATACCGAGCGCATCGAGCTCGAGGGGGACGATTCGCGCCCCCTGGTGGTGGAAAGTCCGCAGATGCAGCTGGCGGCTCGCAACTTCTGGTTGGTTCGTTCCCGGGGCGAGGGTGTCATCGACGGGGCGGGAAATCTCTCCTTCTCCAGCGAGGAGGACGGTGAAGGGTCCCTGCGCATCGGATGGGGCAATGGGGTCGACCTCCGATTCGAGCCCGGCACCGACCGCCTGGAATTCGCCCGCTTTCGCAGGCAGGTGCTCGTCAGCGAAGAATCGTTCACCTTCGAATCCGACGTGCTCGAGGTGTTCTTCGAGCAGGGTGCCGACGAACGTCCGCTCCTCAAGCGGATCCTCGCCTGGGGAGACGAGTCCAGTCAGGTCCGTGCCAGCCAGGTGCTCCAAGCGGGTGAACTGACCGCCGATCATGTCGAACTTCGTCTCGACCACGATGATTCGGGTGAACCGATGCCCCGCCACCTCGTCGCCGAGGGTGCGGTCCGAGCACGCGACGAGCAGCAGACGATCTGGACCGAGGGACTCGATGTCGGTTTCGTTCCCGACGATTCCGAGCAAGGGTTCTCGCTCGACCGGGTCAAGGCCGATCAGGGTGTGCAGGTCCTGCTTGAAAACGGCGCGCGCGCGTGGGCGGAGCGGCTTGATGGTGACGGAGTGAATCGCAGGGTGCTTCTTTCCTCGGAGAATGCCGGGCTCGTGCTCGTACGGGGGAACGTCATCTCCGACCAGCTTCACTCCGTGATGTTCGACGACCGCAGCCAGCAGGCGAGAGCCGACGGACCGGGCCGATTTCGCATGTTCGAGACGCCACTGCCGCTTCCGGCGGATGGGCTGGCCGCGGTGCCGGAGGAGTTCGGGGAGGCGCCGTCGCTGGAAGCCACCTGGGCTCGCATGATGAGGTTCAACGAGCTGGACAACGATGGTGCGGGCTCACTTGAACTCCAGGGCGACGTCATCGTCAGGAACGTCCCTGACGAGTTCGAGGAGAACGATCTCGATGCCGGCTTCCTCCGTCTCGACTTCCGAACCCATGAGTCAGCTCCCGTGATCGATGCCTCCGGAAATCTTCCCAGCTCCGACGTGCAGGCCGCCTTCTCCAATTCACGAGAACTGGGACGGCTCGTCGCGCGAGACGATGCCCGGATGGAGAGTCGTGCGTGGTCGAGCTCGGAGCATGTGGGGGATCCCGACCTCTTCCGTATCCAGGGTGACGACATCCTCTACGATTCGGTGACGGGAGATGCGGTCATCCGCGGGAGTGGGACGCTCCTGATCAACCGGATTCCTCCGGCGGCGAGTGGATCTGCCGGGACCTCGACGCCCGTGGGACTGGGTGGTGATGGCACCAGCCGCTTCAGCTGGACCACCGGCATGACGATGACTCACCAGGTCGCCGATCGCTACCAGATCACGATGCTCGGTGACGTGGAGGTGCTTCACGCAGGGGTGCTGCCGGAGGACACGATGACGATGCGTGCCGATGCGCTGGACATCATCGTGGATCGTCCGCTGGCGTCCGGCGAAGCCGATGATCCCTCATCCACCGAGCTGGATCTCGGCGGGCAGGCGTCGATTCTCAGGGTCACCTCGAGTGGTCGGGTCTTCGTGCGGACTCCCGACCAGGACATCGAGACCGACCTGTTCGACTACGACGTGACCAACGGCATCGCACGGCTTTCCGCCCGGGAGGGCAGGCTGGTCACGCTGGTCTCGCGCCAGTCACCCACCCCGGTACGGGCCGGTGAAATGACCTGGGACATGATCTCGGGTCGCATCCAGATATCCGGCGCGCAGGGGGCCGCCGGTCGCTGATTGGTGCTGACTTCTGCGAGGCTCGAGACGGACTAGAGCTCGCCGCGGATCGCCCAGAGATCGGGGAAGAGCGGATTGAACAGCGTCCCTCGCAGGTAGTCGACGCCGGGTGATCCACCGGTACCGGTTCTCATTCCGATCGTTCGCTGCACCATCATCACGTGACGATATCGCCACTCCTGGATGCCCTCGTCCAGATCCACGATGTTCTCGCACAGCGCACGCTCGTGTGGATGTTCCTTGTAGAGTCGGATCAGTTCCGGTTGGAATTCCGGACAGGCCTCCGTGGGGCTGGTGGGATCGATGTCGATCAACGACGACGGTACGGAGAAACCTCGGTGTCGGAACCAGCGACAGAGCGCGTTCCAGATGCTCGGTTCCGCGTACCGGCGCTGCAGTGCGACCCGTTCCGGAGAACCTTCCGGGTAGTTCTCGATCGGTCGTGCCCGCTTGTACCCCAGCAGGAACTCGAATTCACGGAACTGTGCGGACTGGAAACCGCTGGCGCTCTGCAGGAAGTCCCGAAACGAGAGAAACGAGATCGGAGTCATGGTCTCGAGGATGTCCACCTGGGAAACCATCGTCTTCAGGATGGTGAGCATGCGCTGGACGGTGGCGAATGCGGATTCATCGGCTCCATGCGTCAGTTGTTCCTTGAGGTGGTCGCCCTCGTGGAGCATCTGCTTGAACCAGAGCTCATAGACCTGGTGGATGATTATGAAGAGCATCTCGTCGTGTTCCTCGGGACGAGACTTCCTCTGCTGAAGCTCCAGCAGTTCGGGGACCTTCAGGTAGGAGGAGTAGGTGATCGCTTCGGTCTGGCTCATGGGGGGCTCCGGGTGCGTGCCTGACCGTATACGGGCTTTCCCGACCCTGCAACCACCGCTCAGTCGGCGCGGTCCACCAGCTGCTGGAGGAGTCCCTCGGTCCGGGCAAGGCTGTCCCGGATCTCCACCAGGACGGACTCATCCAATGCGCTTGCGCCCGACTCGCCCGGGGCGGGCTGGGCGCTGTTGCGGTCCCGTTGCTCAAGGACGTCGCGTCGAAAGGATTCGGTGTCCTTGATCCCGATCAGGCTGATCAGGCTGCCCGGACCGGAGGTGCCGGCCGTCTCCACCGAGATCCGGTGCAGGTCGAACATCCTCATGATCGGGCCCTGGGCCATCTGGAGGTCGGTGATCTTCTCGAGGGGCACGGTCTTCTCGATCTTGTTGAAGACACCCTTCTTCACGTTCAGCGAGCGGTTGGTGAGGATGCATTCCCAGGAACCGATCACTCGATCGAGCACGATCTTGTAGACGATCGCGGCGATCAGCGTGATCGGGATCGTGACGATGAAGAGCGAGAGCAGGGCGAGTCCCACCCAGTGGTACTTGATGATCTCGTCCTTCTGGAAGACCGCGGTCTTGAGGATCTGCTCGTTCGGTCCCAGTTTCATCGGAGGTCTCTTTCCGGTTCGAATGTTCAACTCACGGTGGGCGGTGCGAAACCATCGCGATACTCGCGCCGCACGATCGTGGCATCCGCCTCGGGATGGTTGGTGATCGTGCTGCTGGCCCGATCCCAGGCCAGTTCCGTGTTGGGGAACCGGGACGCCTTCTGTGCGAGCAGGGCCGGTTCGGTGATCCTGACTCCGTCGGGGAACGGGGTCCGAAGCTCGGTCTTCACGCCGTGTATGGTGTCGATCCACGCGTGCCAGTGGTTCAGTGCCGGGAACTCCGGCAGGCCGGGCATGTCGAGCCCGGGGGTCATTGCCCCGTCTCGCCAGATCTCGAGGTCGCCCCCGGCGGTCAGGGCCAGGACACCGCCTTCGCAGACGACGACCGTCATGTTCGAATCCTTCCATTCGCCCGGCGGAAGTCCGAGGGCGGCACGGGAAGGGGTCTGGCCGCAGTCGCTGTAGTGGATCGGGAAGACCGGTCCGGCGAAGCGTTCGGAATCCACCTCGTAGGTCACGGTCGAGATGCAGGGGTAGGTATGGAACCGATCCGATGGTGCGGGAGCATGGGTCTTCACCGCCACCGGGGACTGGAGTTCGTCGTACCCGTAGAAGATCACGTCGAGGACATGCACGCCCCAGTCGCCCAGTCCCCCGGTGCCGTAGTCCCACCAGGACCGCCACTTCAGGGGAATCAGGTGCTCGCGGAACGGCTCGACCGCACAAGGCCCGAGCCAGAGATCGAAGTCGATGTTGTCGGGAGCGGGGATGGGGTCGGAGAGCTCGCCCTTGAAGTTGAAGTACTGTCCCGCGTTCGGGGAGCCGGTCCAGGCGTATCCGGCGATTGCCTTGCCCAGAACCCCCGATCGAAGGATCTCAACAGCGGCCCTCCTGCCCGGGTAGACCATGCGCTGGTTGCCGACCTGCGTGACGAGGTCGGGACGAGCCTTCATCGCCTCGTCGATCATCGCGAGCTCCTCAAGCTGCTGGACCAGTGGCTTCTGGCCGTAGACGTGCTTCCCGTTGGCCAGTGCGGTCAGCATGATCGGGGCGTGGGTGTGGTCGGGAGTGGAGACGATCACCGCGTCGAATCGATCGCCGTAGGTGTCGAACGCCTCTCGGTAGTCACTGCATACGAACGCATCGGGGTGGGCTCGACTGGTGTCCTCGAGGGAGTTGCGGTCGACGTCGCAGAGTCCGGTGATCTGGACCCCAGGATGACTCGCCACCTGGGTCCGGTCGGTGCCTCCGATGCTGCCGACGACCCCGATCGAGAGCACGTTCAGCTTCTCGTTGGGTGAGAAGCGACGCATCGCCGCGCCGGCTCCGAACGTCGCCAGGCCGATGCCGAGTCCGCCGGTGGTCTGCATGAAGCGCCTTCGAGTCACTGGGTGGTTCACGAGCAGCCTCCTGTACGTAGTCAATGGAACGATCTTCCGATCACCTGTACGTGATCGCCTGCCGATTTCCATGGTAGTTCAGGATCCCGCCGGGTACAGGGGGGTTCCGGGAATCAGTCCCTGCTCAGGATTCTTCCGCTGCCGTGGGTGGGAGTATGGGATCCGGCTCGCTCGGCCGGATCTCCGCCCGACGCTTCTGGTGCTCCACCGAAGGCGTGCGAAGCTTTGAGGCAAGTCCGATCTTCTGCATCCCACTGATGATCATCCAGCTCGAATCGAACTGCCACCATCGGAGTCCGTGGCGGGCGGAGGTGGGGAAGGCATGGTGGTTGTTGTGCCAGCCTTCACCCAGCGCCAGGAATCCGAAGATCGGGTTGTTCCTGCTCTTGTCTCCGGTCTGGAAGGGGTGTGCACCCCAGATGTGGCACACGGAATTCACACTCCAGGTGACGTGGTGCTCGATAAGCACCCGGACCAGCCCGCCCCAGATGAAGCCGGTGAGCGCTCCCATCCAGCTCATCGAGATCAGACCCCCGAGGATCGTGGGGATCGCCATGCCGACCAGAACGCAGAGGGTCGAATTCCGGTCGATCCACCTCAACATCGGGTCGGCCTTGAGGTCCGCGATGTACTTGTTCACCGGAGCGGTCGACGACTGGAACAGCCAGCCCATGTGAGCATGCCAGAATCCCTTGAAGAAGCCGTGTTCGTCGCTGGCATGGGGGGAATGCGGATCGCCTTCCTCGTCACTGTGCTTGTGGTGCGCCCGGTGGGTCGCCACCCACCAGAACATCGGACCCTGCATCGCCATCGAGCCGCAGAAGGCCATCAGGAAGACGACCCATCGTGGTGCGTTGAACGACTTGTGCGAGAAGTACCGGTGAAAACCGATCGTGATCCCGTACCCGCAGATGAGGTACATCACCACGAGCAGGATCAGGTCCAGCGGTCCGAAGAAACTGTTCCAGGCCAGGATCATCGCCGCCACCAGGCCGACCATCGGCAAGATGATCCCGGCCAGCAGCATCCAGTGGACGAAGGGGGGACTGTCGCTGGAAAGGTCGTCCTGGACGGACTTCGAGACGCTGCCTGTGCTCATTGTGGATCCGATCGGTGGTGGGGGTGAAAGGGCATCATAGCCACCTCGAACGCTCAGGGTGCGTCATTGGGGGGTCGGGTGAAGTCCAGTTCCCCGAGATCGGTCATCTTCGTGGGCATCTCGACCAAGGCCTCGTTTTCAAACCGGCCCAGCCGGCCGATCAGGAGTTCGGGAAACGCCAGCAATCGTGCCCGGTACCGCTCGACCGCGGCGTTGTAGCCACTTCGTTTCGCGGCGATCTCGTTTTCCAGCTCCAGAATCGCGGCAAACAGTTGATCGACCACGGTGTTCGCCTTGAGTTGCGGGTAGGACTCCCGAATCGACAGAAGGCGATCGAGACCCTCGGAGATCCCTTCCGGATCACCCTTCTGGAACTCCTGAGCCGGGGATTTCCGGGCATAGCCGGCCCTCAGACTGGTGACCGACGCCTGTATCGCCCGTTCATGTGCCAGGTATTCGGTGCACACGTCTTCGAGGTTCGGCAGCAGATCGTGGCGTTTCTTGAGCGCCACCTCGATGTTGGATCGTGCCCACCGGGTGCGCTCCCTCAGGAAGACCAGGTCGTTGTAGAGGATGATCACCATGCAGAAGCCCATCATCGTGATCGCCCCCAGCGCGGCGAGGAGTTCGTCCAGTGCGCTGACGCCACCCGAGAAGAGGGTTCCGAACAGGATGAGCGAGGCCACTCCGGCGACCGCGAAGGCGAGAAGCCAGAACGCGGCTGAGATCTTCATCGTCTTGAGTCGTCTCTCAGGGAGGTTCGAAATGATGAACGGGAGCTTCTGGGGATCCTGCTCGACCCGGAG
>JAYZFJ010000036.1:0-30238 GCA_036336805.1 Planctomycetota bacterium | reverse complement strand
CGACCTCGCCGACACCTCGATCCGATTCAAGCCCAACGGCGGAATCGACGTCTACACCCCCTGCTCGGAACCCGCATCGAACTTCCCGATCGCACCCGGAGGGACCACGATCAGCCTCACCGACGACGACTCCGAGCTCCTGCCCCTGCCCTTCACCTTCGACTTCTACGGGACCGGGTACACCAGCGTCTACGTGGGAAGCAACGGCTACCTGACCTTCGGTGCACCCGATACCGCGTACACGGAGTCGATCGAGGGACACTTCGAGTTTCCGCGCATCGCACCCCTCTTCGACGACCTCAACCCCTCCGCCGGAGGCACGGTCAACGCCCGAACCGTCGGAGACAGCGTCGCGATCACCTGGAGCGACGTGCCCGAATACAGCACTTCCAACAGCAACAGCTTCCAGGTGGTCCTGGAAGCCAGCGGTGAGTTCACCGTGACCTGGCTCGGGATCGCCGCCACGGATGCCGTGGTCGGAATCTCCGCGGGCGCGGGCGTCGACGTGGACTTCGAGGTCAACGACCTCTCCGCGAGCCAGGCCGGCTGCCAGCCGCAACCACCAAGTGTCCAGGACATCACGGTGGCCACCAACCCCGGAACTCCGGTCGAGATCCAGCTGCTGGCCAGCGACGACGGGGAACCGGAACCGCTGTCGATCACCATCGAGTCGCTGCCGTCGGGCACCCTCACCGACCTGGGCAGCGGCGCTTCGATCACCACCGCGCCCTACACCCTGGTCGATGCCGAGGACGCCCGCGTGCGCTTCACCCCGGCCCCCGGCCAGTACCTGACCGAGTTCACCTACTCCGCGGATGACGGCGGCACTCCTCCGGAGGGCGGCCTCTCGAACCTCGGTACCGTCGAGATCGACGTCAGCACCCAACCCGAGGTCGTGATCAGCTGGGACATGGACGAGAATCCGGGGTGGTTCCTGGGCGGCAGCTGGAACTGGGGTCAGCCCACCGGGCAGAGCGGTGATCCCACCTCGGGCGCGACCGGCTCGAACGTGATCGGCTACAACCTCAACGGCGCCTACCAGAACAACCTGGGCGAGATCTGGGCCAACACCCCGACCTTCGACTGCTCGGAGTCGACGAACACCACCCTGCACTTCAAGCGCTGGCTCGGAGTCGATCGATCGAGCAACGACAACGCCTCGATCTCGATCTCCCCCAACGCCGGGTTCACCTGGTTCGTGATCTACGAGAACGACGACGTGCTCCTGCAGGACACCGCATGGCAGGACATCGAACTGGACATCTCCGAGTACGCGGACGGTGTCTCCTCGGTGCGCCTGCGCTGGACGATGGGCTCCACCAACGGATCGGGGACCTACGGCGGATGGAACCTTGACGACGTCGAGATCCGCGGAATTCCCGCCTCGAAGGCGATCCCCGGAGACCTCAACCTCGACGGGGCCGTCGACGGTCAGGACCTCACGCTGCTGCTCGCCGGATGGGGCGCGTGCGACGGCTGCATCGAGGACATCACCGCCGACGGACTGGTCAACGGTGCGGACCTGACGATCCTGCTGAGCAACTGGGGAATCTGACGAACCCCTGGCGATCAGTCGCCGATGAGTGCGTGCCGGAGTCGTTCCAGCAGTGACCGATCCGGCCCCCCCTCGGTCGCGTCGGCACGGCGCGCACCGGGAAAGTCATACGCCTCGAACGGCCCGAGCTTTCGAACGTCGGGCGCTTCGGTGGCGAAGCGCGGGATGACGTGACCGTGCAGCTCCGCGACCTGGTTGCAGAGGATCAGGTAGTTGATGCGCTCCGCTCCGGTCGCCTCGAGGACCGCGTCGCCCAGACGGACGAAGTCGAGCATGAACCGCGCCCGAGCCGACTCGTCGAGATCGTTCACCGAGGAGACCACCGGATCGGGAAGCAGCATGCAGCATCCCGTGATCGGATCCGGTTGCTGGTTGCCGAGAATCGCCCAGCCACTGGGCAGTCGACCGATCAACTGCGGGTCCTCGCCCCGCTGGATGCGGGCGACCCGATTGGCGATCGGGCCCGGGGTGGTGGTGGGATCGGACATGGTTCAGGATCCTCCCGAGGAGCCGCGGCGAGGCGTCCAGCCCTGAGCGAGGCGCCAGCAGCGATGGATGGTGCGATTGCGAAAGTCTTCCGGCACCGACCGGTGCGTGATCTCATGCACCCCGAACCCTCGAGGGGTCAGTTCCGGTGAGAGCTCGAACCCCCGGGCGTTGGTGGAGAAGAGAATCTCGCCGCCGGGCGCGACGTAGCGGGCCGCCTGACCGAGCAGGTAGGCGTGGTCGCGCTCGACCGAGAACGAATCGGACTTCATCCGCTTCGAGTTGGAGAACGTGGGCGGGTCGCAGACCACGATGTCGTAGGACTCACCATCGACCGGCCCCTCCTCGAGCCACTGCAGGCAGTCCGCGTGGACGGCGAGGTGCGCGTCGTCGAGCGCGAGCCCGTTGAGTTCGAGGTTCCGGCGATACCAGTCGAGGTAGGTCCGGGAGAGATCGACGGTGGTGGTCCGGGCCGCCCCGCCGATCCGCGCCATCACGCTGAAGGATCCGGTGTAGGCGAAGAGGTTGAGCACCCGCTTGCCCTCGGCACGTTCGCGAATCAGGCGGCGGTTGGGCCGATGGTCGAGGAAGAGTCCCACGTCCAGGTAGTCGGAGAGGTTGACCTCGAAGCGGACCCCGTGCTCGTCGACGGCCTTCACGATGCGGCGGCCGTCGAGCTTTTCGTACTGGGCACGACCACCCTGCTCGTCGCGCTGGCGACCACGCTGCTTCACGAACAGGCGTTCCGAGTCGAGCGAGAGACTCTCGCGAATCTCCGCACAGGCCGCCTCGCGATAGGCGGCCGTGGCCTCCGGGGTCTCGTCACGGGTCCGCTGGTGGAACCATGCCACCGCGTCACCGGATCCGGCGAGGTGCTCTGCATCCTCGTCGGCGAACCAGTCGATGATGATCGGATGATCGGGGATATCCCGCTCGTAGAGTCGGAAGCAGGAAATCCCCTGCCGTCGCCCCCACTTCGCGAGATGCTTCATTCGTTTGGCCAGTCGATCACCGAGCATCCGCACAGGGTACGGGATTTTTCCCGGAAGACGAAAGGCCTACGCGTGCCTCACTCCGGCCGCTCCTCCGGCGTGGTCTCGAGGGGAGGCGTGGAGGGTGGTTGCTTTGCACCGTCCTCGGTCACGTCCGAGGACTCCGTCCTCCGCGCGAGTTCATCAAGCCGCGCCTGCATCTGCTCCGGGGTGATGACCCCCAGTTCGACGTACCGGGCGAGCGCCCTGGCTTGCGACTCGTAGTCCGCCGGCGTCGGGGGCGGCATGGATGCAGCGCTTTGTTCTCGCAAGCGAGCAAGCCGTTGATTCATCTGTTCACGCGAGAGCTCACCACGATCGACCATCCGTTGCAGCCTCACCCGGGCTTTTCCCAGCTCCTCGTTGGCCTGCATTCTGGCGAGTTGTGCCTCGAGCCGGGGCAGATCAAGGAGGTTGGCGAGCCGTTGCTCGAGTTGCTTTGGGGCAAGTCTTCCATCGGCCCCCATCGTCCGGTACAGCACCTCAAGGCGTCGGAGGATGCGCTTGTCGAGCACCTTCGGGTCGGGGTCTTCGTCGGGCTCCATCTGTTTCTGGAGGGTCGTGTAGAGAATCGGCAGACCGATGCCGAAGGCCACTCCCTCTTCCAGCTGCTCCGTGGGGTTCCCGGGTTTCGGACCGGGGGCACCGAAGATCATCGAATCCAGAGCCTCCATCTGGACGTGCCTGCTGAAGGCACTGATCGCACCGGAGTCGAACTGCTGATCCAGCTGTTCCCTTCCTCGTACGTAGAGGGTGAACATCCTGGCGGTCGACGCCGGATCGTCCAACATCGCCTGCATCCGATCGATCCGCACTCGCCTCTGCTGGTCGGTGAGCGCACCGGATGCAACGAGGGTGTCCATCCGGAGTCGTTGGGCAGCGAATTCCTCCTGCGTGAATTCAACCTGACGATCTGCAGGGCTCGCCTGAACCGGGGTCTCCGACGCGGACTGCCCGGCGGTCGAAGACACCGGAGGCGATGGGCTCAGGCCGGCAGAGGTTTGAACACTGACCACGCACGCACTGGTGACCGAGAGTGCTGCGAGGAAGGCGGAGGGGATTCGCGTGAAGAGAGAATGCATCAAGAAGACTCCAGACCGGACGGGACGATCCAGTGTATCCCATGGCCGGGGTGCGCACGCATGGCAAAAACCCCCTGCTTCACTTGGTGAAGCAGGGGGCGGTGAACACCATCGATCGATTCGAAGGCCCGGCTCAGTTCGCTGAACGGCTCCTGAGCTGACCCTTGATCTTCTGGAGCATTGCATCTTTCTCCCCCTCGGTCATGCGCCCGGATTCGACCGCCATCCCCAGGCGCTCCTCGACCCGGAGGTACCACTCACGGACCTCGCGGGACGACGCACCTTCGGGGGGCGAGGGAATCTTCCGCGCGGGGGGGGCGGCGGCACCGGCCATCATCCCACGCATCTCGGCGAGCCGCTGGTTCATCTGCTCCTGCGTGATCTCGCCGGACTTCACCATCTCGGTCATCTTCGCTTCCGCTTCCACGTACTGGTCCAGGGTGATCGCGGGCTTCCTGGCTTCCACTCGGCTCTTCATCCGGGCGAGTCGCTGGTCCATCTGCTCCTGCGTGATCTCGCCGGACTTCACCATCTCGGTCATCTTCCGGAACGCCGCCTCGTACTCCGCACGGGCGGAACCGGGCGCCGCACCCATCATCTGCCTCATGCGAGCCAGGCGTTGATCCATCTGCTCCTGCGTGATCTCGCCGGACTTCACCATCTCGGTCATCTTCTTGAACGCGGTCTTGTAGTCCCCACGACTCAGGCCCGCGGCCGGCGCCATCTTCTGCTTCATCCGGTTCAGGCGCTGCTCCATCTGTTCGCGCGTGATCTCACCGGACTCCACCATCGCGGTCATCTTCTGGACCGCAGCCTCGTAGTCCGCACGGCTCAGGCCGGCGGCCGGTGCCATCTTCTGCTTCATCCGGTTCAGCCGCTGCTCCATCTGTTCGCGCGTGATCTCACCGGACTCCACCATCGCGGTCATCTTCTGGACCGCAGCCTCGTAGTCCGCACGGCTCAGGCCGGCGGCCGGTGCCATCTTCTGCTTCATCCGGTTCAGGCGCTGCTCCATCTGCTCACGAGTGATCTCGCCGGACTTCACCATGCGGCGCATCCGGGAGACTGCTTCGTCGTACTCGGCCTTGGCCTTGGCCTGGTCCTTGGACCTGACTGCCCGTGCCTCGCCTTCCGCCTTCTCGCCGGCGTCGTCGACGATCGTGACCGTACGCTCACGCAGAATCTGCACCGCCTGCGCGGTGTCCACGCGACCGGTCTCGAGGGCCATCAGCAATCGACCGTGGAGTCGCTCGATCTTCATGGCCTGCTCGGTGCTGAGGAGCCCCGACTGCACGCCTCGCTCCAGGCGAAGCGTGATCTGCTCGGCGCTCGGGAAGGTCTCACCGGCCGATTCCTCCTGCTGAAGGGCGACCGAAGCCGCTCCGGCGGGGGCGTCCAGGGTGATCAGGCAGCCGGCAGCCACCATCGAGGAGAGGGCGATCGCCAGTGGCGTGCGCCAGTGGAACTGCGAACGGATCGCGTGGTCGGGATCGAGCAGACGGGTGATTCTGGACATGAGATTGCCTCCTGTGGCATGCAGTGTGGTCTGGACATCGGCGCCGGATCGCGCCAGCCGAAGACGCTCGAGGGTGAAGAGTGCTTCAGCGAAGACTCGGGGTTGGTGGTGGTTCTCGATGGTGAGTCGATCGCAGCCGAGCTCGCGTTCGATCCGCACCTGGTTCGAAAGCCACCAGACGATGGGATGAAAGAAGAGCAGGCACTCAGCGATGCTCTGAAACAGATTGATCAGGTGGTCCATCCGGCGCAGGTGGTTGAGTTCGTGCCGGAGCACGAGCGTCAACTGCTCACGATCGAGACCGGTGAAGACCTCCGTCGGCACCAGGACCACGGGACTCAGCCAACCGATGACCATCGGGGTCCGCACCAGGCCGCTCTGGAGCAGCCGTATGGAAGACGACAGGCCCAGCTCCCGCTTCAACTGATCGAAGAGCGTGCACCAGATGACGTCGGGCTCGGTGACCGCGGTTCGTCGGAGGTGACTCGCGGCCCGCCAGTGGCCGAGGAAACGCAGACTCATGAAGAGAAATCCGGGCAACCACACCAGCAGGGCGACGGTGCCGAGCCACCCCGGGGCGATCGCCGGGGCGACCTTGGAATCGGGGGACATCCCGGTGAACTCCGCCGTCGTGAACGCGGCGCTGCCGACGGACCCGGCGGAGACCTGCGAAGCGTCCAGCAGGAGCAGGAAGGTAACCAGGAAACTCACGACGCAGAGGACCAGGGCGCAGACGGCCGTGGTGCATCGCCGACTCGCCGGTCGGGTGCGCATGCATTCGAGCGTGATGAACGCCACCAGACCGATGATCGCACCCTGCCAGATGAAGTGGATGACCGACCACCCGAAGGCGGTCGCGACCGGGGAATCGAACAAGGACCAGCCACTCACGACGGCGCCTCCAGGGTGTCGAGCAGTGCCCGGATCTCGCGGAGCTCCTCGGGTGCGGACTTGCGCATCGCCAGCGCCTGCAGGGCCAGCGTGCCGGGGGAGCCGGAAAACGCGCGGTCCAGAAGGTCCTTGACGAGTCGTTGCTGGGTCGCCTGCCGGGGCTGGGCCGCACGGTAGACCTGCGGTCGGACCGTGGCATCCTTGGTGAGGAGCCCCTTGTCGGTCATGATCTGCATGAACTTCAGCACGGTGGTGTAGCCCATCTGATGAGAGGCGTTGAGCTCCTCGAAGACCTCGCGGACCGTGGCACCATCCCGGGCCCACAGCACCGAGAGGATCGTGCATTCGGAATCGGTCGGTTTTCCGTTGGTTTCGGTTCGTGGACGTCGTGGCATCAGCCTGGCTCCGAAGGGGAAACGGCCAACATACCGAACTATTTCGGGGTGATCGGGGGATGAATCGCTTTTACGAATATTTTCGTATAACGCCGACCTCAATCCCCGTTTCCGCGGTCCTGGAGGGGTGATCTCGAGCTTCGGGGGTATGCAGGCAGCTCCGGAGGCCGAACCGGAGCGGCGGCGTTCAACCGCCGGAGTTCCTCGATCGCCCGCTCGAGCTGGGGATCCCGACCCGCCAGATGATCGGCGGGCGTCCAGTCGATCTCGATGTCCGGATCGACTCCGTAGTTCTCGATTCCCCAACCATCCCGGATCGCGAGGGTCGCGTACTCCGGCTGGGTGGTCATGCCGCCATCGACCGCTCCCTTGTCGGAACGAATGCCGACCACCCCGCCCCAGGTGCGCATTCCGATCAGTGGCCCGAGGCCCATCTCACGGAACATGTAGGGGAAGATGTCTCCGTCACTGCCGGCGTGCTGATCGATGACGACCACCAGGTGACCGGGAAAGGCGTGTTGGGGGTAGGTGCTGATCGCCCCGTGCCGGGGCACGTCGTAGCCGGTGACCTCCTGGGCGAGCTGATCGAGGATGAGCTGACTCACGAATCCCCCCCCGTTGTTGCGAACATCGATCACCAATCCGTCGCGATCGACCTGTCCGTAGTACTGGTGCGCGAACTGGGAGAGCCCGGGACCGTCCATGTCCGAGAGGTGGAGGTACCCGAACCGTCCTCCGCTGGCGGCGTCGACCGCGGCGCGATTCGCGTCGACCCAGCCCTGGTACCGGAGGTTCCGCTCCTCGAAGACCAGGGGCACGGTGAAGTCGTAGACCTCACCCGTGGCGGGATCCAGGATCGCGAGTTCGACGGTGGGTCCGGTGATTCCCGCCAGCATCGACCAGGGATTCGCTCCGGGCACGACCTCGCGACCATCGATCTCGACGATGACGTCTCCCTCCGCCACGCCGAGCCAGGGCTGCGCCAGCGGACTGCTGGTCGCCGGATCCCAGGCGCGGCCGGGCAGGATCCGTTCGATGCGGAACCCCTGCTCGTGCGGCGCGAGATCCGCGCCCAGCATCGCGAACGGCACGTGCTCCACCCCCTGGACGGGGGGACCTTCCTGCCAGATGTAGGCGTGGCTGCACTGAAGTTCACTCAGCATGCGACCGATCAGTTCGTCCAGTTCGTCTCGCGTGCCGATACGTTCGAGCAGTCCGTGGTAGCGCGTTCGCATCGCATCCCAGTCGACCCCGTTGAGCTCGGGGTTCCAGAAGAAGTCCCGCTGCAGACGCCAGGATTCATCCAGGATCTGCGCCCATTCCGCCGTGGTGTCGACGGGAATCAGGAGTTCCGGCGGAGCCTGCGGCATCGGTTCACCCATCATCGGATCGAAGGTGAGCCAATCACCCTCGTCGGTGGTGGCGAACAGCACGCCACCGTCCGCACTGACAGCGAAGTCCGAAACTCCCGAGGCGATCGGGGTCGCCCCGGTGGCGATGTCGTAGTGCAGCAGCTCGCTGAGACTCGCCTCGGGATCGTCGTCACCGAGCAGTCCGGTGCGTGCGCCCTGCAGGAGGTAGAAGCCGCCCCAGGTCGCTTCGAGGCCGGTCCAGGTCGCGGCGGGAATGCCCTCGACCACGTGGACCCGCTGCGAGATCCCCTCGGGATCGAGGATCATTCCGTCGAGCTCGTCCTCTTCATCCACCACGTCCACCTCGTCGAACGGATCGAGGGATGCCTCACCCGACTCCGCGGCGGACGTCGGGTCGGACGCTTCGTCCGATGCATCCTCGTGCTCCAGCAAGTCCGAAATCGCCTCCTCCATGAGGTCGTCGGTCGAATACGGCAGCGACCAGTCCTCCGCGTCGATGCCCACGGACCGCATCTTCATCGGATCCGGCGGCGGCATCAGGGGGTCCAGGCAGACCGCGTAGATCCGTGCGGTGTCACCGTACGCGTGACGAAACTCCATGCTGCTGAGGTGGGGATCGAGTGAACGATCCCCCACGAACCAGAGGTACGCACCGGCGGGATCCCAGCGCGGCATGAAGTCGTGGTGCATGCCTTCACTGATCATCAGCGGTTCACCGTTCGAAGCGTCAAGCGGGGCGATGTGGATGCCGCTGAGCTGGTTGGCATCGGACATCGACCAGGCGACCCACCGACTGTCCGGAGAAATCCGGTAGTCGGTGATCTCGCCGTGGGGACTCCGCGCGATCGCCCGGGCGTCGCCCGATTCCAGATCGATTGCGGTCAGGATCCCACGAGCGTTGCCCGCCACCACCCATCGTTCGTCCGGGGAGGTGACCGGAGGGAAGTACCACGCACCGGACGGAGCGGTGATCGCCTCCGCATCCAGCGGCCCGTCGACCGGGGCCACCACCAGCTGCTCCTCGCCCGCGGCATCAGTGATCAGCACCAGTCCCGCCTCGCCCAGGAACGCGAGCCCGCGATGGCGGATCCCGCTTTCGCTGGTGACCCGTCGGACCAGGCCCTCCTCGAGGTCCAGGGAGAACACCTCGCCCCGAGCGATGAACGCCAGTCGGTCACCGAGGGGCGAGAGCGCCAGGGCCTCGAGGTGTTCAACCGCCGGTACGAGGCGTGCACGTCGCTGGGGGCGGTCGCTGGAAAGGTGGATGCGCGGGCGGCTGATCGCACCGGTCTGCGGATCAAGTATGCCGATCGACCCCCCCTGCTCGAAGACCAGTCGGTCGGAATCGGGATCGGTGTCACCGGCGAGAAAGCGGATGTCGAATCCGGCAGCCCCGGGCGCGGTGCCGTCCAGGTCGGTGCGAGCGACCAGGTCGGAACCATCGGGGCGCATCGACCAGATGTTCGGCGTACCGGTGCGATCGGAAAGGAACTGGATCCGCGCACCGGAGGGGGAATCGCTCCATACGGGAAAGAGGTCGTTGGACTCGTGCCGCGTCAGGTTCGAGAAGGTGCGGTTGGCGGGGTCCCCCACCCAGATCTCCGGGGCGGTTCCGCCCCGGTAGTTCTTCCAGTTCCAGTCCTCGTTGGTCCACCGGCAGAACGCCATGCGACCGTCGCCTGAGGACGGAGCCGCCATCGAGCAGTCCCCGAATCGAAAGGGTGCGGGCATGCCCCCGGAACGATCGACTCGCCAGAGTTCCGGTCGACCGTGGGGATGGGCGCGTCCCGAACGAAAGAGTACCTGTGCGCCGTCGGTCGACCAGCCGACGACCTCGTCGGCATCGGGATGGTAGGTGAGCTGGGTGGGCACCCCACCACCTGCGGGCATCACGAAGACGTCGGGGTTCCCCCCGTACTCGGCGGTGAAGGCGAGCCAGCGACCGTCGGGGGAGAATCGCGGATGGGACTCCCGACCGACGTGCGAGGTGAGTCGATGCGCGGGGAGCGGGCGATCGTTTCCAAGATCCGCGAGGGAGGTGGTGAAGAGGTCGCCTTCACTCACGAAGACCAGGGTCCCGCGGTGCAGGGTCGGCTGGGTCATCCATCCTTCGTTGCGCGAATGACCCTCGGCGGTTGAAGGCGTGCCGAGAAGACAGAGAACGAACGGAATCAGTGGTGTCATGTCTGGACCTCTTTCGTGGCCAAGAGCGTACCACTCGCGACGCGACTTCATCGGGCGGGCACCGGCTTCGCCGGACGAACGCCCCGCAGGGACCGGGCCGTGGACGAACGCTCCGGCAAACAGGCCTGCGGTATAGTGAATCGCTGCTCACCCTGAACGGACGGAAGACCACGGAAGCGAGCCCGCAATGACTCACGAAGACGGCATGAAGCCCCGAAAGCGAACGCGCACGAAGCTGTGGATCACCCTGTCGGCGGTGGTGGTGCTGATCCTCCTGCTCCCGACGATCTGCTCCCACGTGATCGTCCCCGGGATCATCCAGTCCGAGCTCGAGGATTCGGTGGACGGAACCGCATCGGTCTCCGGCACGTCGTTCTCGTGGTTCGGTTCCCAGAGAATCGATTCGATCACGATCACCTCCACCGACCGGGCCACGGAACTCGAACTTGCGGTAGGGGTGGATCGCTCGCTGCTGGGCCTGCTGTTGGACTGGACGAACCTCGGCACGATCGACCTCACCGTCCGGGGAAAGGGACAGGTGTTCGCGGATGGCTCGACCAGCCTTGATTCCCTCGCGAGGACACCCCCGAGTCGGACGGCCAGCGCGAGCACGACCGCCGGTCGATCCTCGGGCGGTGGTCTGCCGGCCGGGCTGAACGTGCGGGTGAACCTGTCGATCCCCACCTTCGAGCTCGAGGTCGTCGACCAGAAGACCTCGCTCGAGATCCAACGAATGACCGCGGAGGCCACGGTCAGCGCGGGCGGCCCCCTCACCGTGAAACTCGACACCTCGATCCTGGGCAATGGAAGAACCGGAACGGTGAACCTCGACCTCGCGCTCGAGAACGGCATCGCCGACACCGGTCGCTGGCAGCTGACCGACGCGACCCTCACGAGTTCGATCAAGGCCGGGGACCTCGAGCTCCCCGCCGGAGGAACCTGGATCCGAATCTCCGAACTGGAGCTCAGTGCGAACTCGACCGCCCTCTCGAAGGGGACCCAGGTACGAGGCACGGGCGCCGGCACCCTCGACGATGCGTCCCCGATCTCGATGAAGACGACGCTGGACTTCGGTTCGCTGGTCGCCGAGGACGGTGGCTTCGCGATCGGTCCGGACTCGATCTCCGGGACCCTGGAAGCCACCTCGATACCGACCACCCTGATCCAGCCGTTCCTCGGCGACGGCGCCCTGCGCCTGACGAGGGACATCGGCCCCCAGGTGAACCTCACCATGAATGCCGGTTCGGGAACCCCGCGCGCGATCACGTTGGCGATGAACTCGGCCAGGATGAACCTCACCGCCGATCTCGGAGTCGCCCGGAACGCGATCTCCGATGGCACGATGAAGCTCGCCTGGACCCTCTCGCCGGAACTGATGAAGACGTTCGGCATCACGGGGACCGCCCGCACCGACGATCGGGGCGCGCGCACCGATGCGGGGATCACCGCCAGTGCGAGCGGAGTGAACCTGAGCATCGCGGACTCCGGTGCTCCGGATCTCGACACCATGGCCGGCAGTCTCACGATCACCAGCACCGGGTCCCTGAGTTACGACGGGATCGGCCTGGAGGAACTCGATCTCCAGGCGACGACCACCGGACTCGCCCGGGGGGTGAACGTCAACCTGAAGGCGGGGGTCGACCGTGCACAGGTCAGTGGAACGATGCAACTGGCGGGACTGGTCTCGAAGGGACGGATCGACGCCGAGGCGGCGACCGCGCAGGGAACGCTGTCGCTGGACGGACTGAACCCGGGATCCTACGAGTCGATGCTCGGCGAGGCCCTTCCCCCGGGCACCCTCGCCGACCTGACCGGAGGTCCGGCCCGGGTCGAGGTGGCGTTCGACTACGCGCAGACCGCCGCGACCCTCACCACCACCATCGGCTCTCCGCAGCTCAACGGAACGATCGATGCCGCCTCCTCGACCGATTCGATCGACGTGAAGTCGATCGACCTGGTGGCGGCCATCACGCCGGCACTTCTTGATCACCTGCTCCCGGAACCGAACTCGATCGGGAAGCTCGAGGCGCCCGCATCGTTCTCGATCACATCGAAGGGACTGACCTACGACCGGGGTGCGGATGCGGCCACCCCCCTTTCCGACCGCATCGTGGGCGGACTCTCCGCCAGCGCGAAGGACGTCTCCTTCACCCTGACGGATCCGGCGAAGACGGTCGATGCCAGCGGCATCACCGCGAACATCGATCTCAAGGCCGATCACTCGCTGGTCCTCGATGCCGCCGGGAGCCTGACGGTCGATGCCAGACCGGTCGGTTCGCTGAACTGCACCGCCACCGTCGCGGACCTCTCGAATCCGGGATCGGCGAAGCTGGATGCCCGCGTCGAGGTGGAGGACGTCGCCACCGTGGCCGCGATCGCGGGGACCGACCCCGCACCGCTTCTGGTCCTCCTCGGCGAACGTGCGAAGCTCACCCTGGAGGCCCCCGCCTCCGATGGAGCAAGTGAAGGACTGAAGCTCAACGGGACGATCGATTCACCGAAGGCACGGGGCACGTTCAACGCGCTCGCCACGTCCGAGGAGATCGAACGCGCCCGCCTCACGTTCTCGACCACCCTCAAGCCGGGGGACCTCCGACAGGCGATGGGCGCGAAGGGCGGGGTCACCCTCGGCAACACGGTCGCGGCCAGCGTGCAGCTCGATGCATCGAAGCTTCCGCTGGGAGGTGGTTCGATGAAGGGCTTCACCGCGAACGGCACCCTCAGCGCGGAACCGATGCAACTGACCGGCGACAACGACTCCACGGTGATGGTCCAGGGAACCAGCGGGACTCTCGAGATCCGCAACGGTTCGATGCAGGCGGACTTCCAGGCATCGATCCGGGGACGGGACGGGCGGACCGGGAACGGCCGGATGACGGTGCAGACCTCCGCGACCCTTCCGGACGGCGATCAGCCGTTCGCCCTCGGGGACACGGTGGTCCAGCTCGACTCGGTACCGACGTTCATCTTCGAACTCGCCGGAGCCAACGGACGAATCGCCGAGGCGGCACTGGGGGCGACCGTCGACTCGAAGGCGACCCTGACCGCGACCGACGCGGAGCACCAGCAACTGACTGCGGAGTTGAAGTCACCCTTCGCGTCGATGCAGCTGCCGAAGGCGCGGATCCAGAGCACGCTGATCGAGATCGCCGAGGGGCAGGACCTTCAGGCCGCATTGACCGTGAGCCCGCAGCTTGGACGCGAGGTCCTCTCGGTCATTCACCCGATCTTCGCGGACATCAGCACCGCGGAAAAGCCGATCACCCTCGATGTGGGACCGCTGACCCTTCCGCTCGAAGGCGCGCAGGCCTCGCAGCTGAACGGCAAGGCGGACCTCGAGATCGGCAGGGTCACCCTTCGGTCGACCGACTTCGGATCGAAGATCCTCGCATTCCTCGGCAACCAGAAGACCAGCTCGATCCCCGCCACCTTCTCCCCCCTCCGGATCACCGCCACCAACGGCCTGGTGGAGTATTCGGACTTCGTCATGGAGCTTGGGGAGCAGGCATCGACCAGGGCGCGTCGCAAGCTCATCTTCGACGGGAAGATCAACCTTGCGGCAAATCCGCCGACGGTGATCGGCATCTCCGCGACCTTCCCCGCCGAGTGGCTGAAGGGATCGTTCAAGGAGCTGGACCAGGTGCCACCGGCGCTGTTGAACACCATCCAGCCGAAGGTCACCTTCTACGGACCGCTCTACGACGCCCGGGGCAACCGCATTCCCCTCAAGTCCAAGATCGATCCGATCAACCTCAAGGACGGGCTGAAGCCCGAAGCGATTCCGGGCATCATCGAGGGCATCGGGGACCTGATCAACAAGAACCGGAACAAAAAGAAGTGACCTGACGACCCGGGAGCCCCCTTTCCTCGAATCGGTCAGAACCGGGCACCCCGCACGCCCGTACCGGATTTCAAGCAGGGGCTTGCGAGAAGAGAAGATCGAATGACTGAACAGACCTGGATCCGTCGCACCGGCGTGGGGTGCGGCTGTGTCGCCGCCCTGATGCTGGGAGCCGCGGACTGTCCGACCGACCTCGACGCCAGTGGGGCAATCGATGGCGGAGACCTGACGATGATGCTCGCGGCGTGGGGCCCCTGCACCCCGGACTGCGCGGAAGACCTGGACGGTGACGGGGTGGTCAGTGGGACCGACCTCGCCGAACTCCTGGCGGCATGGGGGCGGGAGCGTGCGGTCGACTGCGATTGCGACGGGACCACCGACGCCGAGGCGATCGCCGCGGGGGCCGCGGACCTGGACGGTGACGGTCGACCGGACGACTGCACGCCCGCCGAACCGGAGGGCGTGCTGCTCTTCGAACAGACCCTCGATCACCGGGAGGCCGGTCCGTACGACGAACTCATGATGGAAGCCGACTGGAACGATCCGAGCTGGTCGAATGGCGTGCGCGACGGACGGGTGTCGATCATCGAGACCGGAACCCCGGGTGATCGCGCACTCGCGGTGCTCTACCCGGAGGGTGAATACGGAACCTCGAAGACCGGGGCGCAGTGGAAGGTTCCCCTCGGCGGCTCGTACGAACGAGTGTCCCTGAGCTATCGGATCCGCTTCCCGGAGGGATTCGACTTCGTGAAGGGGGGGAAGCTGCCGGGGCTGATCGGGGGAACCGGCAACACCGGTGGCAGCGTGCCGGACGGAACCGACGGATGGAGCGCCCGGATGATGTGGCGCACCGAAGGTGCGATCGTCCAGTACGTGTACCACCCCGACCAGCCGGGCGGCTTCGGCGAGGACCTGCCCTGGTCGATCGAGGGCGAGCCGATCCGGTTCGAGCCGGGCCGCTGGTACACGCTACGACATGAGATCACCATGAACACGCCGGGTGAATACGACGGAGTCATCCGCACCTGGCTGGACGACACCCCCACTCTCACCGTCACCGACATGCGGTTCCGCGACCTCGACACCCTGGCGATCGACACCCTCTACTTCAGCACCTTCTTCGGCGGTGGAAGTCCATCGTGGGCGACCACGCGGGACGAGGTGGTCTGGTTCGATGATTTCGAGGTCCGAGCCCTCGAGAACTGAGCCCAGTGGGGCAGAAACGGATTCCGGGGCGGCAGGGACTACTCAGTCTCCCGAGGAGTTGCTAGCCTCGAAGCATGGCACGCAAGAACAAGAAGAAGCGCAAGCCGGGGGGCGGCCCTCCCCCGCCATCGGCC
This sequence comes from Planctomycetota bacterium, assembly GCA_036336805.1. GTDB lineage: Bacteria > Planctomycetota > Phycisphaerae > Phycisphaerales > SM1A02 > UBA8087. Next base: position 14,544 of record JAYZFJ010000036.1, on the reverse strand, counting down.
GAACGGCTCGAAGCCACATTGCTAGAGATCGAGGAGGCGGTCGCGAGACTCGAGGAACACGGTGGCGAACCCGCGGACTGGGGACAGCTGCAGCGACTGCTGCTCAAGGCGAAGGCCGAACCGGGCATGGTGGCTCGGGCCGTGATCGGGCGAGACCTCGACCTGGTGCGAAGCACGATCAACGTGCTGAAGGGAATCGAATCGGTACCGGAGGCACCGGAACCGCCACCGCTTCCGGAGATCCCCGACGAGACGCTTCGCAGTGCGATGAAGGCCTACCGCAAGCGCTTGAAGCTGATGAAGCTCGATCACGAATCGAAACTCGGACGAAGCCCGTTGACCAGCGGGAAGGACGCCGGCTTCGAATCGATCCTGCCGCCGGAGGAGTTCGCGGCGGAGGTCTGGCAGGTGCTCGCCGCGAAGGGGGAACTCGAGGCGACCGGGCACGGGTTCTACAAGCTTCCCACCGAACGACCCAGTTTCTGAATCGACCGGACCCCTGACTACAGCCAGTCATCCTGGGAGGGATCGTGGTCGGCTTCCGCGCGGGGACCGTCCGGGGGATCCTCCCCGGTGGTATCACCGCGGTGCTTCTCGAATGCCTCCTTGCGAAGCATCTTGGTGTAGCGATACCGCCGGACCCTGATCAGCATGAACGTCCAGGCGGTGAAAGCGACGACGGTGAACGAAGGCACCAGGAACCACCAGAGTCCGAGTTGCTCGGACATCGCCGCCCGCAGGGTCGTCAGCTCGAGCGAGATCAGGATCACCAGGGTCGAAAGACCGAACCCTCCGGCACATCCGATGAGCACCGTGCGGAAGAAGTCGTCCTTGTAGAAGATCTGCTCGAGACCGGACAGTTCATCCTCCCGCTCCGAAATCGCGGGTGCCTGCTGCTGGATCGAGGCGAGGTTGTCCAGATTCGGCTCGTCCGGTCCGGTGGCCGAGCCATCCGTGCGTACGGGACGGGTGGCCTGGCCGGCCCCCTCGGACTGGTCCGTGGTTCGCTCCCAGGGGGGAAGCTGCGAGTCGGCGGAATGCATCATGCTGGACCCTTTCTTCTTGAGCGGGACGGTCCCAAACTACGGGGAACGTCCCGGAATGACAAGAACCGGAATGGTGGGAGACCGTCGGCTCCCGTGCGCACCGGGACTCAGGTGACGCGGTAGACCTCGCTGACCGAGGTGAGCCCCTGCTTCACCAGCTCGTACCCTGCGGTCCTCAGTCCGTGGTACCCGCGTTTTTCGAGGAAGTGCCGCAGTTCGACGTAGGTGAGTGAATCGGATTTCACGATGTCGTTGAGTTCGTCATCGACCTCGATCAGTTCGAAGATGCCCATCCGCCCGCGGTACCCGGTGCCGAAGCATTCCGAGCAACCGACCGCGTGGTAGATCTCGAGCGACTCGTTGGGCTTGCCGCCGAGCGCCTCGTGGAGATCGCGATCGAACGGGGCGGGCGCGCGACAGTACGGGCAGAGCCTGCGCACCAGTCGCTGGGAGAGCATGGCGTTCAGGGCGGAAGCGACCACGTAGCGTTCGAGCCCCATGTCGAAGAGGCGCACGAAGGTCTCCATCGCACTGTTGGTGTGCAGCGAGGAGAGGACCATGTGCCCGGTGAGCGCGGCCTTGAAGGCGATGTCCGCGGTCTCGCCGTCGCGCATCTCTCCGACCAGGATGACGTCGGGGTCCTGGCGCAGGATCGCGCGCAGCCCCTTGGCGAAGGTGAACCCGATCCGATGGTGGACCTGGGACTGGATGACGTCCGGAAAGCGGTACTCGATCGGATCCTCGAGGGTCACGATGTTGCGCGCCTTGGCGTCGATGTCGTTGAGCAGTGCGTAGAGCGTCGAGGTCTTGCCGCTGCCGGTGGGACCGGTGATCAGGAGCATCCCGAGCGACTGGGCGGTGAATTCACGCATCGTCTCGGCGAGCTGCGGGGTGAACCCCAGCCGACCGAGATCCAGGGAGTTCGCATCGCGCTTGAGCAGTCGCATCACGACCTTCTGGCCGTACTCGGTCGGGAAGGTGGACACGCGGACGTCAACGAATCCGCCGTCGTAATCGAACCGGAACGCACCGTCCTGGGGCAGGCGCCGTTCCGCGATGTCGATCTGGGCCATGACCTTGATTCGACTGACCACCGCATTGGTCAGATCCGCGGGCACCGGTGGACGCGGGACCAGGACACCGTCGATCCGAAACCGAATCCGCACCTCGCCCTTGCGGGGTTCGACGTGGACATCGCTCGAACCGTCGGCGATCGCTCGTTCGAGAATGCGATCGACCAGTTGGATCGTCTTGGCATCTTCCTTGGCCATGAAGCGTCCCTTTCAGCATCGGGGCCTGCGGGCAGTGAGCATGATACCCAAGAACGCCGGGGGTCATTTCCCAAGGAGCACCGCTTCCCCGGTCAGTCCGGGGCCGAAGGAGAGTCCGACGATCGGGCCGGAGTCGAACGTCTCGAGCAGGTCCGACAGGACCCAGAGGATCGTCCCCGAGGACATGTTGCCCTGTTGCTCGAGGATCCGGTGCGATGCGGCCAGTGCCTCCGCAGGCAGTTCGAGTCCCCGGCGAACCCCTTCCAGGATGTCCCGCCCCCCGGGGTGGACCGCCCAGCCCGCGATTCGATCGGTGTCCAGGTCGTGTTCGGGAAGCCAGGACCCGAGCCAGTCCGAGATCCCCCGCTTGATCACCCCCGGAACCCGGGGGGACAAAGTCATCTGGAACCCGTGATCACCGATGTCCCATCGCATCAGCTCTTCGGTGCCGGGAAAGATGCGACTGGCGAATCGAACGAGCTGGCAGCGCCCCGATCCGGATCCCACCACCGCGCAGGCGGCACCGTCGGCGAAGATCGCGTTGGCCACCTGCTGGTCCCAGGGGGTCGTCCCGACCTGGAAGTGCAGGCTGCAGAGGTCGACGCAGGCCACGAGGCCCACCGCATCCGGATCCGAACGAACGAATGCGGAAGCGCCGGCGAGGGCGTTGATCGCCGCGTGGCACCCCATGAATCCGATGTGCGTTCGGGAGACGTCCGGTGAGATTCCCAGCAGTTCGATCAATCGATGATCGATGCCCGGTGATTCCGCACCCGTGCAGGAGACCGTCACCACGTGGGTGATCGCCTCCGCGGAGCGCCCGGAATCCTTCAGGGCGTTCCGGGCGGCCCGTTCGCCGAGCGCGCCCGCGTGCGCCATGAAATGCCCGAGCCGCTGACGCGTGGTTGCCCCGCTCGCACCGGCCTCGAGGAGTTCGGTGCGCATGCCGGAGAGGCCGAGGGTGCACCCGCGTCGTGACACCCCCGCCTCGCGGTAGAGCGCCGCGACGCGTGGTGAATCGAGATCACCGGCGTGGTCCAGCGAGAGCGCCAGGGACTCCTCGCGTGAGACATCGGCGTCCGCGGCCGCGGTTCCGAGACCGAGAATCGAGGGGGCCTGGTTCATGGCTGACTCCAGCAGAGCTGTTGTGATGCCCACCCGGTGAATGGCAGGCGTGCAGACAGGCGCAATCCCATCCCCAGCAGGCGGGGTCGGCGGGCGAGGCCGCAGATCGTACGGCAGATCAGTCGTCGTGATCGAAGCATCCGCTCGGCCGCGTCGGACCACGCCGGGGTGACGTCCTCCCCGGCATCCAGTCGATCCGCGTAGGGCGCGAGTGCCGCGGCGCGACAGATTCCCCAGCTCATGCCCTCTCCGGTCAGGGGTTCCACGTACCCCGCCGCATCACCGACCAGGAGCACGCGACCGCGCCCGCGGGCACTGCGGCGACGGGTGAGGTGGCCGACCGCGTTCCAGCGGATCGAGGAATCGAACCGGTCCGCGACGCCGGTCTCGCGCAGCACCGAGTGGACGGCGCCCCCCGCTCCGTCGGTTCGGATCGCTTCGGGAGCCACGGCCGCGGCAACAACCCAACGTCCGTCGGACAATCGTGAACTGCCGACGTAGCCGGCCCGGGCACACCGCATGGTGATCCCTTCGTCGAGGGTTCCCGGGGGCCGCGTCGGAACGATCGCCCCCAGTCCCATCGGACTCGTCTCATCCACCTCCCACGAGAAGTCGGTTCGATTCGCGAGGGCGTTGCCGGAAAGTCCGTCGGCCACCACCACCAGTCCGGGTCGGTGCAGTGCGCGTCCCCCCGGATGGTCGAGGGTGACGGCATCGTCCATCTCGACCCTCGCCCGACATTCGGGAACGAACTCCACACCGGCATCGATCGCGGCTTCGGCGAAGGCCAGGTCCATCCGTCCTCGTTCGATCGAGAGGTACTGCTTGATGTCGAAGCTCGCCGTGGCGCCACCCGCGTGGAGGTGGAGGTGATCGAGGGGCAGTGGATCGATCGAATCCAGCGCATCGCCGAGTCCGACGGATCGGACCGCCTCCACCCCGGCGGGTGCGAGGCACCCTCCGCAGACCTTGGACCGGGGAAACCGCGATCGTTCGACCAGCATCGTCCGACGACCGGAGCGCGCCAGCGCCATCGCGGCCACCGCGCCCGCGGGCCCGGCGCCGATCACGATCGCCTCGGGACGCGTACGGGAATCAGCCATCGCCCACCCTCCATTCCAGGAGCATTCGTCGGGGGAAGCGACGGTGGACGAGGTGATCGCTCAATCCGGCGGAACGTGCGAGTCGATCCAGCTCGGGCGGAGTGAAGCCGGCACGTACCGACTTGAGGGCATCGACGTGCACCACCCGGGATCGGGTGACCAGCCGCGAGAAGGTCCCCGCCAGCAGCCACCCCAGGAGATCGCGTCGCAGATCGCAGACCAGCAGGAGTCCGCTGCAGGCCTGCGCGGCGTGTTCAAGAAGTCGGACCGCATCCGCTTCGGTCAGGTGGTGCAGGAAGAGGTTGCAGATCACCACGTCGTAGCGACGTTCGAACGGTTCACTGATCGCATCCTGCCGGAATCCGGTGAACTCGACGTTCAGGGCCCGGGCGCGTGCACGCGCCTGCTCGAGGGCGACTCCGCTGATGTCGCATCCGTGGAGTCGGAGGTCGAGTCCGCAGCGACGAGCACGCAGCGCAAGGCCGATCGGCACGTCGCCGGAACCGGTGGCGATGTCCAGAACGTCGAGCGGTCCGGGCCGCGGGGACGCCTGCGCCCATCGCTGAAGTCCCTGCCAGGGGATGCGATCGGATCGCGCGATTCGATTCAACCGCGCCAGTCCGCGCAGGGCGTGCGCATGCTCCACCGGATCGAGTCCGGGATCGTCCATCAGTTCGGGGGTGAGCAGGCGCTGCATGATGTTGAAAGTCTACGACCCCGCGACCACCCAGACGGTTCTTCGTCGAAGGATCCACCGATCAGGCGACGACCTTCGGATCGCACCGATTCGAATACCGCTCTGATCCGCCGGTATCGACGATCCAGATGGTTATCCAACCCTGCAGGGTGCACCACGATCTGGACTTTCGTCACCGGCCCCGGTACGCTCGGTGATTCGGTGGCTGGAGGAGCCCCATCGGAGAGATGAATCCGATACCGGTGGCTTTGCCGGGACACGCTGGTGTCCCGGGAACAGTCCGGTTTGAATGCGTCCCGGATGTCCGGCCTGCCCCACAGTTTCGAAATCGAGTATCCAACGATGACCTTCCAGAACATGCGGCTGCATGAGTCCATAGTCAACGCGATCGTGGCCCGGGGCTACGAGGAACCGACGCCGATCCAGTCGGAGGCGATCCCCGCCGCGATGGACGGACGCGACATCCTCGGATGCGCCCAGACCGGAACCGGAAAGACCTGCGCCTTCGCGGTACCGATCCTGCACCGACTGGCCTGGGACGAGGCCGCGGCCGAGGGCCGTCGCCGTCCGCCGCGGGCGCTGGTGCTCTGCCCCACCCGGGAACTGGCCATGCAGATCGGTGACAGCTTCGCCGCCTACGGCAGTGCGCTGAAACTCCGACACACGGTGGTCTACGGAGGCGTCAAGCAGGCGCGACAGGTTCGGGCGCTGCGGGAAGGCGTCGACATCCTGATCGCGACGCCCGGACGACTGCTCGACCTGGTCAACCAGGGACACATCCGCCTCGACCAGGTCGAGACCTTCGTGCTCGACGAGGCGGACCGCATGCTCGACATGGGCTTCATCGAGGATATCCGCCGAGTCGTCGACCTCATTCCGAAGAAGCACCAGACCCTGTTCTTCTCCGCGACGGTCTCGAAGGACATCCACCGACTCGCCGATTCGCTGCTGATCGATCCGATCCGGATCGAGACCGCACCGGAATCGACCACCGTCGAACTCATCGAACAACGGCTCTTCCTCGTCAAGCATGCCGACAAGCCGGAACTCCTGAAGTCCGTGCTCGACCAGGATGCGGTGGACCGGGTGCTGGTCTTCACCAAGACCCGACGTGGTGCCGATCGACTCGTTCGGTTCCTCAAGAAGTCGTCGATCCGGTCCGAGGCGATCCACGCGGACAAGACCCAGCACCAGCGGACCAAGGCGATGGCGGCCTTCAAGAAGGGCAACTGCCTGGTGCTGATCGCCACCGACATCGCGGCCCGTGGCATCGACGTCGAGGACATCACCCACGTGGTGAACTACGACATGCCGATCGACCCGGAGACCTACGTCCACCGGATCGGCCGGACCGCGCGGGCCGGTGCACGCGGCATCGCGATCTCCTTCTGTGATCGTGACGAGACGAAGCTGCTCAAGGCGATCGAACGGCGCTCGCGCATCCGGCTCGACGTGGTTCAGGATGTCGATGCACTCTGCACCCGTGAGTTCTCGGGAATCCGGACGGTCGTCGAGGCACCCGCCGGCCGGCGGACGGATCGCCGCGAGACCGGCAGCCGCACCCGCGGAACGAAGCACGATCGACCACGACACTCCGGTCGCACCAAGACCACGAAGACACCCCCGTGGAAATCGTTCGACGAGACGGCCTCCGGCACGAAGCCCTCCGGCAAGAAACCATTCGGCAAGAAACCGTCCGGCAAGAAACCATTCGGCAAGAAGCCCTTCGGCAAGAAACCAATCGGCAAGAAACCCTTCGGCTGGAAACCCCAGGGAGACCAGGACCGATTCGATCATTCGGCCGCATCCGAGGATCGGAGACATTCCGACCGGAAGCGCTCCGATCGGACGTGGTCCAAGCCGAAACGATCCTGGAATCCGGATGAGCGCACCGATCGTTCCGAACGCCGCACGTCCAAGCCGACCAGGACCGGGCGCGGGGCCCCCCCCATCCGGGGCGGCGCCGAGGATCGAAACGAACACCCCTGGTCGGGTGGGCACCAGCGCACCAACCAGCGTTCCGGCAAGGCACGACCGAAGGGTTCATGGAAGCCGAACCCGGGGAAGAAGAAGTACCAGAGCCGTGGCTGGTCGAAGGGTGACGCCCGCCCAGCCTCCGAAGCCGGATCGGGTTCCGACCACCGCGATTCCCGCGGTCGATCAAGCGCACCTCGGCGATCAGGCAAGCCCAAGCACGGGGAACCGCGAGGCTCATGGAAGAAGACGGGAAACAACCGGTCCTCCAAGCCCCGCACGTGGGCGCCCCGATCCAACGGCGGCGGCACGTCGAAGACCACCGGCAGCGGCGCTCGAAGCAAGGCCGGAGGATTCAGCGACCGACGCGGCAAGGGGACCCGGCCCGGCGGAAAGCACGCGGGTGCGAGCACCAAGGGTCAGCGACCGGGTTCCGGCGCCGGCCGACGGCCCAAGGGTGGTTGGAGCGCACGCCCCGGCAGCAGTTCGCATCGCAAGCGAACCGCCAAGCGCTGATCCCCCGACCCGGACCGCTCACCCCACGCCTCGGCGCCTACCATGTTCACGTGTCATCGTTGCTTCGAACGGAGCACTCCAGTGAACAGTGATCCCCCCCATCCAGACGTCGCGATCATCGGAGCCGGACCGGCGGGTCTGGCCGCGGCCGAAGCCCTGCGGTCACGTGATCGCACGGTCCAGCTGTTCGACAAGGGACGCGGACCGGGTGGTCGCCTGAGCACTCGTCGACGAGGCGAGACTCGGTTCGATCACGGCGCGTACGTGCTCGACTTTCCGCAGGACCGGGTGCGACCGATCCTCGACCGATGGATCGAGCAGGGCGTGGTCAAGCGCTGGAATCCCATCGAATCCGGATCGGGAACCCGAACACCCCACTGGGTGGGCGCCCCGGCGATGAATGCGGTGGTCCGCGTGGAGGCCGAGGCATCGAACGTCTCCTTCGCCACCCGGATCACCGCCCTTGAACGAGTCGAGGGCGGGTGGTGGCTGCTCGACCAGGCTGGTGGCGTCGCCGGCCGCGCGGCGCAGGTGATCATCGCGATCCCCGCCCCCCAGGCCCGTGAGCTGCTGGCCGGTACCGGGTTCCGCCACCTCCCGGCACTCGACACGGTGGCGTTCGATCCGGTCTGGGCGTTCATGTTCGAGGGACCGGATCGCCGGGAACTCGGTTTCGATCTTCTGCGGCACCCCACTCCGGCCATCAGCCATGCCGAAGCGCAGTCGAGCAAGCCGGACCGCCGCACCGACCGTTCGTGGGTCGCGCACGCCACTCCGGAGTGGAGTCGGGTGAACCTCGAAGCGGATCCGGACACCGTCGCGAGGCGGCTGGCCGAGGAACTCGGACCGGTGCTCGGGATGGCGATCACGCCACCGTGGAGCGCGCATCGCTGGCGATATGCCCGGGTGCGCACCGCGGTCGGCGTCGAGTCACTGGTCGACGAGGCACTGGGGCTCACCGCCTGCGGCGACTGGTGCCTGGGTCCGACCGTCGAGGATGCACTGCTCAGCGGACTCGCGGCAGGACGCCGTGCCGCGTGCTGGTCGCCGCTCGCTGGCTAGAGAATCAGCCCTGCCGGATGCGGATGCACCGGAGCTGCAACGCGGCCGGGCCGGCGGGTGGCCCACCTCTACATCATCAGGAGAAGAAGGAGTGCCAGAGCGACGACTGCGGTCAGTACGCAGATGAAGTTCAGGAGAAACAGGAGAGTCGATCCTCCGAAATCTCCGGAACCGGCTCGGAGCGCTCGCGCATGGACGCACCCGATCACGGCCATCGGCAGGGTGCTGACGACGACAACGATGCCGGTGAAGAGTCCGAAGAGGCTGGTGAAGAATCCGTTGCAACCGGAACCACTCCAGTTCATGGCACACGGCTGACCGCCCGGGTGGGCCACGGCCTCGGCACGTTCCCGTTCGGCGAGGTCCTGCTGCATGACGTACGCCGCCAGATCACCGACCGGAACGCTCAGGAAGAGCAGGCCGAGACTGACGAGCAACATGGTGAGGGAGATCCGGCGACTTCGGCGGGCTCGCAGCTCCCCGGGGGTCATCGGCACGTCGAGCAGGGCCTCGATCTCATTCGTATCCGTTTCCGGAGAAGGAGGGGTCATGGGATGACTATACTTGAATCGACCCGATCGTCGGTTCCAACACCTTCTGACCACCATGAACATGCACACCCCACTGCTGACGGGATTCCTCGCACTCATGACTTCCTTGCCAGGTTGCAGCGGTCCTGACGAATCGTCGACCGATCAGTGGTTCGCCGACCAGCGATGGGTGCATCGCATGCTGGTCTTCACGGACGTCGCACCGGATGCCGGACGACAGCGCGCACTCCTCGAGGACCGGGAAGAGGCGCTGCTCGATCGCAACCTGCTGGTGATCGAACTCGAGTCGGAGCAGACCACACTCATCACCGGCCGTGCGCCCGGGCGACCGGACGCGAAGGCATTCCGCACCCGGTTCGATCTTCCCTCGGATCGTTTCGAACTGGTCCTGGTCGGCAAGGACGGTCGGGTGAAGCGACGGCGGACCGAACCGATGCAACCCGACGAACTCTGGTCGATCATCGACGCGATGCCGATGCGGATCGACGAGATGAACCGCAGGACCAACTGACCCCAACCAGGAGGCTTCGCACCCCACATGCCCGGACTGCTCACCATCCTCTCCCCCGCCAAGTCCCTCGAGATGGACGGCGGCACCGACACCGTCTGCGGCTTCGAGACCAGCCGTCCTCGATTCAGCGCCCGCACCCGTGCACTCGCGGAGGAACTCAAGGGTCGCTCACCGAAGTCGCTGGCCTCGATGATGTCGATCTCCACGAAGCTCGCCGACCTGAACGCCGAGCGATGGCGGCAGTTCGGCACGCGAGCGAATCCCCGTGGTGCGGCGGCGATGTGCTTCCGGGGCGACGTCTACCAGGGACTCGAGGCCTGGACCATGAACAAGCGGGCGCTCGACTGGGCGCAGGACCACGTCCGGATCCTCAGCGGACTCTACGGTCTGCTCCGACCACTCGACGTGATCCAGCCCTACCGACTGGAGATGGGCACCCGGCTGAAGACCGATGCCGGAAAGGACCTCTACGCGTTCTGGGGTGACGAACTCAACCGGACCCTGAAGAAGGACATGAAGGCCGCGAAGGCGAACACCCTGGTCAACCTCGCGAGTGACGAGTATTCGAAGGCCGCACGGCTGGCGGAACTCGACCTCGACGTCCTGGACGTGAAGTTCCTCCAGAAGGATGGTGGCACGCAGAAGTTCATCTCCTTCTTCGCCAAGCGTGCACGGGGACTCATGGCTCGCTGGATGGCGGACCACCGGCCGAAGTCGGTGTCGGATCTGGAGGGATTCGATCTCGAAGGCTACCGCTTCCAGGCCGGCGAGGGTTCGGACCGACTGCTGGTCTTCTCCCGACCCCGGCCGGCCGCGGCCGGCCGCAAGGCCGGCTGATCACGTCGGGTCAATCCACCGAGGGAACGCTCCGCGCATCGGAACGTTCCCGGACGCGAGAGCGTCGCCAGGTGTCGACCGAGTAGATGATGACCGCACTCCAGATCAGTGCGAACGCCAGCAACTGCCCGGTGGTGAAGGATTCACCGAAGGCCAGAACCGCCAGCAGCAGCTGACCGGTGGGAGCCAGGAACTGCAGGAGTCCGAGGGTGGAGAGGGTGATCCTGCGCGCCGCCCCGGTGTAGAACAGCAGCGGCACCACGGTCTGCGGGCCGGCCAGGAGCAGCAACGTCCACGACCAGGACGTGTGCGGGATGCCTTCGGGCGTCTGGTAGGCGATGGCGAGCACCACCACCATCACCGGGAGCATCAGGAGCATCTCCACCGTGACGCCCGGCCCGGGTGCCGCGTGGATCTGCTTGCGGATCAGTCCGTAGAAACCGAACGTGAAGGCGAGAACCAGCGAGATCCAGGGCAGATGTCCGAGGGCGACGGTGTTGACCGCGACCCCGATCGCCGCGATCACCACTGCGACCAGCTGCAGTCCTCGCAGGCGCTCCCCCAGGAAGATCGCTCCGAGCAGAACCGAGACCAGAGGGTTGATGTAGTACCCCAGGCTGCCCTCGACCAGGCGCTGATTGATCACCGCCCAGGTGAAGGTGAACCAGTTGATCGAGAGCAGGGCCCCCGAGCAGACCAGCCACAGCAGCACCCGCGGTGAACGGAGGATCGCACGAAGCTTCGGAAGCTGACGGCCGAGGAAGAGGATCACCAGCATCGCAGGCAGACCGGAGACCACTCGCCACGCGAGCTGCTCGGACGCGGGGATCGAATCCAGCACATGGAAGTAGAGGGGCGTCACCCCGGCCCACCAACCGAAGGCGGTCAGGGCCATGAGCACTCCGACCTGACCGGTGGACTGCGGGGTGCGGGAAGACGGTGGCAGGTCGCTCATGGTGAAGGGGAAATTCTAGCGTGCTTCCCCTCCGGGGCGGTCGTGTCGAATCCCGAACCGATCATCGAGATCGAGACTCCGATCAGGATCAGTCCGAAGAGGATGCGAAGCTGGCGCGCCGGCACCCGGCTCGAGAAGATCGCACCGAACCGGGTTCCGATGACCGAAGCGAGGCCGGCGACGGGCAGGGCCGGCCAGAAGACGTAGCCGATCGTCCAGGGAACCGCGGGTCCGGAGGCATCCAGCAGTCCGCTGATGCAGAACGCGACGGCTCCGATCACCGCCGCGGGGAACGTGAAGGTGGAACTGGTCCCGCTGACCCGGGGCTGCGGCAGTCCCATCCAGGTCAACCAGGGAACGCTGATCGCCCCCCCACCCACGCCGAGCATGCCCGACTTGTATCCGATGAAGAATCCCCCGAGGGTGAGGTATCGCTGCCGGGGGATCCGCTCCGCCCGTCCGGCGGTCGCCTTGAAGCCGAAGATCATGGTCAGCGCGACGATTGCCAGAACCACTCCGAAGACGATCATCAGGATCTGACCGCTGATGATGGTCGCGATGATCACCCCGCTGACGACCCCGACGCTGATGCTGGGCAGGATCCGCCGAGTGATCGACCAGACCACGTCACCCCGACGTGCGTGTGCGATGACCGCTCCGATCGAGGTGGCGATCATGATCATCAGCGAGGTGCCGGCCGCGTAGTGCATCGGGGTTTCCTCGATGATTCCGGTCCCGGTGAAGATGTAGTAGAGGCACGGAACCATCACCATGCCACCACCGATCCCGAGCAGTGCGGCGATGAATCCGACCAGCAGACCGAGAATTCCCATGATGACCAGCGCCTCGACCATGCTGGCTTGATCGACCAGAACCGGTCGGCGAGTGCATCGATATCGGCATATCGGCGGATCCGGAAGGCTTCGGTTCGATCCGCTCCACCTTCCGCTCGGTTGGTGGTACGCTCGAGCGATGATCAAGCGATTCCTTCGAACGTGCATGCTGGTCTTCACGGGACTGGGTACCGCCTGTTCCACCAGCTATCCGAACCAGGATCCGGTCGGGAAGGTGTTCCCCACGGTGACCGGTGAGACCCTGGAGAAGACCTCGGTGACGCTTCCCACCGCGTACCAGGGCGCCCCCGCGCTCTACCTGGTCGGGTACGTCCAGAACACCCAGTTCGACCTCGATCGCTGGACGATCGGACTGCTGCAGTCGAAGTTTCCCTGCCGCATCGTGGAGGTCCCGGCGATTCCGGGCCTGGTCCCGAGCATGATCAAGGGAACGATCGACGACGGCATGCGCTCCGGGATCCCCCGGGAGGACTGGGCGAGCGTGGTCACGCTCTACGGGGGCGCGGCCGAACCGGTCGCGAAGTTCACGGGCAACGTCAATCCCCGAAACGGACGCATCCTGCTGCTCGACGCCGAGGGCACCGTGGTCTGGTTCTGGGATCAGGGTTTCTCCGCCCGACGCGTGCTCGAACTCTCGAAACTCGCGGGGGAACTCAGCAAGTGATCGTCACCACCGTCATCCTCGGTGCCTGCCTCGTGCTCCAGGACTCGCCCCCCGACGAACCCGCCACGCAGTGGTACCGGGGCAACACCCACACCCACACGCTCTGGAGCGACGGGGACGCGCCACCGGACCACGTGGTCGGTTGGTACGTCGACCATGGCTATCAGTTTCTGGTGCTCTCCGACCACAACGTGATGCAGCAGGGCGAGAAGTGGTTTCCGATCACCGAGGACGGTCGACTGACGCCCGACAAGGTGCGCATCGTGACCGAGGCGTTCGGACCCGACCACGTGGAGATCCGCGAACAGGACGGCACCCGCGAACTGCGGCTGAAGAACCTCGACGACCTGAAGGGCCGCTTCGAGACGCCGGGATCGTTCCTCCTCATCCCCGGGGAGGAGGTCACCGATCGCTTCCGGATGGCGGAGGTGCACATCAACGCCCTGAACATCGAGGAGACGATTCCGCCCCAGGGTGGCGAGGGGGTCCAGGAGACGATCCAGAACAACCTCGATGCGATCAGCGCACACGGGACCGAACGCGGTCGATCGGTCCTCGCCCACCTCAACCACCCGAACTTCCGAACCTCCCTCGGCGTGACGAACCTCGCCGCCATGCGCGGCGAACGGTTCTTCGAGGTGTACAACGGCCATCGAAGCGTGGACAACGAAGGAGCGGTCGCCGAACATTCCACCGAGTCCCTCTGGGATCAGGCGCTCGTGCTCCGACTGCACGAAGGTGCGGGGGACGGCGAGATCCTCTACGGACTGGCCTCCGACGACGCGCACGACCACTACGAGGTGGATGCGGTCTCGGTCCCGGGTCGCGGATGGGTCATGGTCCGATCGAACTCGCTGGATGCGGATGCGATCATCGACGCGATGAAGCGTGGCGACTTCTACGCCTCGAGCGGCGTCGGACTCGACGAGATCACCTGCGACGAAGAGACGCTCGAGATCGCGATCAACGCGGAACCGGGCCTCACCTACACCACCGAGTTCATCGGCGTCGGCGAATCGACCCCCGGGGTCCGACCCACCGCCGAGGTTCTGATGGCCACCACCGAGAATCCCGCACGCTACCGGTTCACCGGGAACGAACTGTATGTTCGCGCGCGCATCACCAGCAGCCGGGCGCACCCACGACCCTACGCCGAGGGTGATCGCGAACAGGCCTGGGTCCAGCCGGTGCGACCGACGAAGCCGACGACCGTCGAACCCGCGACGACCACCCCCTGAGGCGGTCGTTCACTCGCCCGTCACCTCGACCGGCCAGAGGTCGGTGCGATCGGCGTCGACATCGAAGGCGAGCGACCGGAACCAGGGAAAGAGATCGCTCCCGACCCCCCGGCTCCAGACCGCGACGCAGTCGTCCATCG
>JAYZFJ010000035.1:0-133698 GCA_036336805.1 Planctomycetota bacterium | reverse complement strand
CGGTTCCCCGACCGCCGACCCCACTCAGTGCCGTCGCCGTCGCGCCGCAAGTCCACCCAGGCCCATGAGGGCCAGGACGCCCGGTGCGGGAATCACGTTGGCGAACAGCGTGGCCGGATTGCCCGGGCCGCCGGGGTACGTGAAGGTGAGGCTGTCGAAATCGGCGATCGACAGGCCCCAGCGGCTTCCCAGGATGCCACCATCAAAATCTGAGTAATGATCTTGGTTCCAGCGTGTTCCTTCCCACCATATGGACTCTTCGATGTTCAGTTTCAGGCCACCTCCGATGTACTCAGCGGAACCAGAGATCGAGGTGGTGCTGAGTCCTTCATCGTCGCTCCAACTGAGCATCCAATCGACCGGTTCGGCACTCTCCAGCTCAACGCCTTCGAGAAGGGGCCGTAGGATGGTGTTGCTGTTGGGGAGGGCGAATTCAAGCGTCCAATTGCCGCCATATTCTGACGATACGGGAAAAAGAGGATCAAGGTTTGTTGACAACCCGAAATCAGCCGAGTTGTCCCCGTTCTCATCAAACACGATCTCGTCTGCGAGGAGGTTGACTGTGAAGGGATTGTCAAGTTGAAACACGGAACCGTTCAGTGCGGTCAGGGTGGTGTTGAAGTCAGAGACGTCAGCAGTGGCCGCGCCCGCGGAAAGACCGAGCACGGCGGTGGTCGTCACGAGGCATCGCATGGATGCTTGAGGGAGTCGAGACATGAATAGCGCACACTTTCTCCCTTTTCATCCCATTTTTTAATTGAAGAGCCATCTCTCTCTCAAAGGCTCAAGGATCATCTTCTCGTCTGAGTACGAGCGGATCAAGCATGAAATCGAGCTTTCGCGAAGACCGTCAATGCCGGAAATGGCGGACCCCGGTCAGAAGGCAGGTGACGCCCTTCTGGTCGCAAAGCTCGAAGGTCTCGGCATCTCGCTTGGAGCCCCCGGGGTGGATCAGGCAGTGAACACCTGCTTCAATCAGCAGGGAGGGGCCATCTGAGAACGGGAAGAAGGCGTCGCTCGCGGCAATGATCGGACTCCCGTCGCCGGCTCCGAGCCGCTCCCCGGCCTTCTCGATCGCGATCCGGCAGGAGGCGACACGGTCCATCTGTCCGGCTCCGGCGCCCAGCAGCGCGCCACCA
This sequence comes from Planctomycetota bacterium, assembly GCA_036336805.1. Classification (GTDB taxonomy): domain Bacteria; phylum Planctomycetota; class Phycisphaerae; order Phycisphaerales; family SM1A02; genus UBA8087. Next base: position 132,559 of record JAYZFJ010000035.1, on the reverse strand, counting down.
CGGCCGATGCAGACGGCGTTGGACTTGAGGTGCTTGACCACGGTGGAGAGCATCCCGGCGTCCGCGCGCATCTCCGGAGTGGGGGCGGGTCCGGCGGTGTGCCTGAATTCGTCCGGCTGAACCGGGGCTCGGTCCTGTTCCTGTGCGAGCAGACCGCCGGGGATGCTTCGGTACATGACCTCCCCACGATTTGCTCGGAGCAGGTCGCCAGTGGCGAGCAATCGGACGTTCGACCAGCGTTCGCCCAGCAGCTCGACCGCCTTGGAAGTGAAGCTCCTGGCGATCACCACCTCGAGGAAGCGTGATTCCTCGACCATGCAGGCGGCGAGACGATCATCAACCTCGCAGGAGATCGCGACGATGCCACCGTAGGCGGCCATCGGATCGCCGGCATGAGCGCGGGTGAAGGCCTCGGTCGGATCGGTACGCACCGCGGCGCCGCAGGGGTTCGTGTGCTTGATCACCGCGACGCTGGTGGATTCCGGATCCAGGTCCCGAAGATCCTGAACCAGTTCCATCGCGGCCGCGGCATCGAGGATGTTGTTGTAGGAGAGGGGCTTTCCGCGCAGCTGCTCGGCCGAGGCGAGGTCTGCACCGCTGGGTGCGGGATCCGCATAGAGCATGGCTCGTTGGTGGGGATTCTCTCCGTAGCGGAGGCTCTGTCGCGCGATGAACGAGAGTCGGAGGACGTCGGGGAAGCGTGCTTCCGACTGATGCCCCATCCAGGCGCTGATCGCCGCGTCGTACTCCGCGGTCCGGCTGAAGGCCGCGGCCGCGAAGTCCTGTCGAAGCTCCTGAGTGGTGTGGCAGTCCTGGTTTTTGAGCTCGTTGATGAGCCGGTCGTACTGGTCGCTGCCGGTCACGACCGTGACGAAGTCATGGTTCTTCGCCGCGGAGCGGAGCATCGAGGGGCCGCCGATGTCGATCTGCTCGATCGCCTGCTTCGGGGTCACGTCCGGCTGCCGGATCGTCCGTTCGAAGGGGTAGAGATTGACGCAGACCAGGTCGATCGGGGTGATCTCGTGTTCCTCGAGTGCGCCGGTGTGGCCGGGATCATCCCGGCGCGCGAGAATCGCTCCGTGAACCCTGGGATGCAGGGTCTTGACCCGCCCATCCATCATCTCGGGAAACCCGGTCACCGATTCGACGGTCATGACCGCGATACCGGCTTCTTCGAGGGCCCGAGCGGTTCCTCCGGTCGAAACCAGCTCGATGCCGAGCGAGGTGAGTGCCTTGGCGAATGGGATGAGGTCGGTCTTGTCGCTGACCGAGAGCAGCGCTCGTCGAACCGGTGCAAGATCCGTCATGGTGCGGGACTCCCGAAGGTGGAACATCGGTCGAAGGGGTGCACGCCGGCCACGCGGTTCACTTTCTGGGATCCAGTCGCTGAATCCGACCGTCGCGATTGAAGGCAAGGAGCATCTGCCGGCCGGTCCGTTCGTCGAAGCCGACCTGGATCGCATCCACCGCAGGCATGTCGACCGCGAACTTGATGCTGCCGTCGTTCGAATCCACCAGGTTGAGCACGCCTCTGCCCGGCATCCAGACGACGAGGTCATCACCCAGGGCGGTGACGACCTCGCCCTGCAGGTTCGAGTTCTTCCAGAGGACCTTCCCGTTTCGGGAGCCCGCTGAAGGGACCGCCTCCAGGCAGATCGTGCCGCCGGTCCCGACCGACTGGATGATCCGATCGTCGAAGATCTGGGGTGGCGCACTGGGGGGGTCTGCGGTGAAGTAGGTCCAGAGGGTCTCTCCGGACTCGATCTCGAAGCAGTTCACTCGCTGCCCGGTATCCGACGCGTAGAGGGCACGGTCACTCATGGCCGGTCCGAATTCGAAGCCGGCGTTGACCTGTCTCGTCCAGAGGCGGCGGGCGTTGCCGGCGTCGAAGAGCCCCACGCGGCCCCGAGCGCTCACGGCGGCAGCCCGGTTGCCCCGTCGCACGGGGGCTCCGGCGATCTTGCTTTCCAGCCCGTTTGCCTTGAGTTCGTAGCCGACCGGCACGTTGTGCCAGACGATGCGCCCTCGTGCGGTTCCGTAGATGAGTTCGTCACCCGCCTTCAGGACCGGGGTCGATGGGATCTGCGCGAGATCCTGCCGGGTGATGGTCAGGCCGGTGTCCGCTCCGATGACGTAGAGGTCGGTGTCGGTGGTGACCAGAAGCAGGTCTTCCTGATCCAGGTCGAACCGGTCGATTCCAAAGATGATCTCCCGGGGTGGTACCGGGGCTTCGTGCCAGGCTTCCTTGCCGCTGCGGGCATCGTAGACGGTCATCACATTGCGACCATCGACGACCACGAGGTCCCCGCCCGCCACGAAGACCTGCTTGAGACCACCGGAGCCCTTGTAGGGAATGCGCTGCTGCCATGCGGACTGCAGCCCGAGTTCTCTGGCTGATTCATCATCGATCAGCTGGACCCGATCCGTGGTACCGCTGCCCTTGATGCTGCTTCTCGAGGGGGCAGTCGCCGCACGTCGGGATTCGTCGGCGCTGGTCGCCTGAACCGGGGTCGAGGCAGGTTGCGGGGTCACCGTGCTGGTGGAGGTCGGTGGTCGATAGCGCCCCGGTCGGTTCGGGTTCTTGCAGCTCGACATCGAGGTCGCCAGCACCGCCACGATACCGACCACCGCACACGTATTCAGACCACGGCGAAGCATCGCCGGATACGAAGGGGTCGCCCCGCAGACTCGTTTCTCTATCTCGTTTCGTGGCATGCGTCGTGGCTCCAGAAAGTGCCGGTGGGCGGGGTGGCGTTTCGCGTAGAAGTCGTTCAGTATCCGGACCCGGTGGGAGGGCGTCAACCTCCGGGGGTCTGAGTCCGTTCGAGGAGTTTTCCCACCATCTTGGCGAGGCAGTCGGACTCCAGATTCACCCGGTCGCCGGCTTGCAGTCCACGAAGGTTGGTTCGATCGAGGGTCTCGGGAATCAAGGCCACTTCGACCCGGGTCCCTTCCAGGGTCGCGATGGTCAGGGACACACCGTCGATGGCGATTGATCCCTTCTCGATCATGAACCGGCCGACCGCCTCCGGAACCTCGAGCTTGAGCAGCCATCCCCGCTCGGGGTCGGTTTCGTTGGAGAGGACCGTTCCCTGTGCTTCCACGTGGCCCTGAACGAGGTGCCCCCCCAGCAACGTGGTGGGGGTGGCCGCATGTTCGAGGTTCACCCGGCTCTGCAGGGGAAGGGTACCGATGGTGGTCAGGTTCAGCGTGGTTGGAATCGCATCGAACTGGAGGGTCTCCTCATCCGCCTCGACCACGGTCAGGCAGCAGCCGTTGATCGCGATCGAATCCCCCTGGTCTGGACGATGAGCCCATTCGTCGGTACCGACCACGAGTCGCACTCCGCTCGGGTGTTCGGTGCGTTCGAGGAGGGTGCCCTGGTGTTGAATGAGTCCGGTGAACATGCCTCAAGGATAGGTACTTTGGGTGAGTCCTACCTGTCAGCGTGGCCCGGACTCCTCGAAACGCCCCGACGGACCGACCGTGCAGGCAGGCACCGGGGATCTGCGTGCGCAGAGGAGGGTCAGGTCGTCGAAGGGTTGGAGTGAACCCCTGCGTCCATCGATCACCTGCTCGATCCGTTCGACCATCTGCGGGGTGGTCTTCAGATCCGACAGGGACCTGAAGACGTCGAGGTAGGCGTTGTTCGGGGTCTGGAGGTCCGTGACATCGCTCTGGGGAGACGGAAAGGCGTGTTCGAATCCGTCCGAGTAGAGAAGGATGCTCTGAGCTTCGTCCAGCTGGCCGTGCATGACCTTGTATTCAGCGTCCTCGAAGATTCCCAGTGCAGGTCCTGCATCATCCATTCCGAGTGGTTTCATGCAGCAGTCGTCCAGGAGCAGTGGCGCGGGATGACCCGCACAGGCGTAGCTCAGGGAGCCATCGATGCAGTCGATGACGACGTAGATTCCCGTGGCAAACTGCATCCGGCCGCCCTGGATCTGCACCAACGCCTGGTTGATCTCGCTCAACACCCGAGCCGGGGAACAGCTGCCATCCTCGGCGCTCGGGCTGAATGCCCTGGCCATGACGATCGTCATCAGTGCCGAGCCCACCCCATGTCCGGCCGCGTCCGCCAGAAGGAGCCCCATTCTTCGATCATCGATCCGAACGGCCTGGTAGAAGTCGCCCGAGACGTAGGTCGAGGGTCTCCAGAGTGCCGAGGCCGAGACCGCGCCGATCGTCGGCATCCTCCTGGGCATGAACTCCCGTTGCACGATCGCGGCCGACTGGAGTTCCGCGTCGATCTGTCCGATCTCCCGGTGGATGTTGCCCACCAACCGCTGGGTCAGCTCGTGCTCCCGTACGAGCGCCCCCAGCCTGCGGTCTCTCCCAATGATGCCGGCGAGGTAGGGGGCCAGGATCTCCGGGGAAGTCGACTCCGGGAGGGTGAGCACCTGTTCCGGTTGTCCCCGGAGCTCGTCCTCGGCCAGGTCTCCGATCAGGACGACCGGAACCTCCTGCTGCACCGCGGCCTGCACCACCTGATCGATTCGTCGCGGAATTCGTTCCGTGTGAGCGTCGATGAGAGCGACCACCAGTGAGAATCGACCGACTTCGAGGTCCGCACTGGCGCATCCGGTATCGAGTATCCGTGCCGTGGGACAGGGGCCGTCGCACCAATGTGCCTCGAGCCCGCAACTCAGGCGACAGGCGTCACGAACTGACTCGTGATCCGCAACGAAGAGAAGTGGTTTGGCAGACGGCATGCAGAAGTCCCCGGGGAGCGTGCCTTCTGCATCGACCTACTCAAGCCGCTGCTTGAGGCAATCGTGGGGGATAACCAGCTTATTTCCCGGTTCGAGGCCCAGTTCCCGGATCCTTCCCCCGGAAAGCTCGATGGCGTAGAGCGCGCCCATGGTGGAGGGGTAGCGAGCCAACCGCTGTTCGTAGGCGGCCTGGGATTCCTCGGGGCCCCGAGCCGGCTCCGCCTTCATCTGGTGGATCGCGGTGATCCGACCGAGCGGATCCAGAAACATGATGTCGATGTCGATCAGACAGTCCTTCATCCAGAATCGGCGGGGCTGGTTGTTGGGAAAGACGAAGATCATGCCTTCGTTCGCACCCAGTCGTTCACGACCACCCAGGCCCCGGGCAATCGCCGCCTCGTCGCTCGCGACTTCGAGGACGAAGGTCTCTCCCGAGATCTGAATCGTCTCGGTTGGTCCGTTCTCGCATCCGCAGCCATGCAGGAGAAGGCAGAGAATCGTCAAGGTGGTCAGGGTGAACGTGTTCATGGATCCTCCATCAGGTCGGTGGTGTCGGTCGCACGGAGTCGATCGCCCCCGGCGGCGGCCGAACGCCTGACCCACTTCCGGAAGTGTTCGACATCGAACCCCTCCACGAATTCGCGGGCACTCATCGGTTTCGCATCTTCCTGCATTTCGCAGGTTCGTGCCAGCAGTCCGATGACCCGCTCGGGGGGGATTCCCTGCTCCTGAAACGCACCGAGGGTGTCGTCTCCGTCACGCTTGGCAAGCCGTCGGCCCTCGGGATCGAGCAGCAAAGGCAGGTGCCACCACTTCGGCAGGCCTCCTCCGAGAAGCTTCGCGATCTCCTGCTGCAGCCCCGCGGAGGGGAGGAGGTCGATCCCCCGAACCACGTCGGTGATCCCCTGTTCAAGATCATCCACGACCACCGCCAGCTGATACGCCGGCCGATCGTCCCGGGTCCACACGATCGGATCTCCGAACCGGCTTGCCAGGTCGAAGTCATGTTCGCCGGTGAGGAGGTCACGGACCCGAACCGTGCCGGGTTCGATCTTCAGACGATGGTTTCCCGATCCCGGAGCGAAGGTGAATCGGCCGGGATCCTCCGGCCGCATTTCCGCGGTCGAAACCGTGTTCCGCCCGCTCTCGTGCGGGGCACCGGCCGCCTCGGCGGCGGCCTGCAGTTCGCGTCGGGTTCGCGGGCAGGTGAAGATCCGATCCTCGACATCGAAGGTCCTCATCGCTTCCGCATAGCGTTCGCGGTCCTCCGACTGCCTTCGGACCGGTCCGTCCCAATCCAGGCCGAGCCAACGCATGCCGGCGATGATTCGCTGCTCCCATCGTGGGTCGCATCGACTCCCGTCGAGGTCCTCGATCCGGAGGATCACCTTCCAGCCCTCCGACCTGGCCAACGCCCAGCACAGCAGCAGGCTCCGGGCGTTGCCGAGGTGCAGATCACCCGTGGGTGAGGGGGCGAGGCGCGTTGTTCGCGGCAGCATGGTCATTTCGAGGGTCAACCATACCCCAGGGACCCTGCAGAAACGGTCTCCTCCCGGCGATTGGCCACGATCATCCGCCATTTCGCCGGGAGCGGTATACTGCCTGGTGCGAGATGCGCCGTTGCTTGACCGCATTCAACGCCTTCCCGGAAAACGACCATGACCGATCAGATCCAGCACGTCGAGAAACTCACCGAAGAGCAGATCACCGAGGGGCTTGCCGCCCTTCCCGAGTGGTCACAGAACGGTGACTCCATCCAGCGGACGATCACCTTCGAGGACTTCTGCCACGCGATGAAGTTCGTCAACCGGGTTGCGGACAATGCCGAACAGACTCAGCATCATCCGGACATCCTGGTCCGTTACAACAAGGTCACCCTCACGCTCTCGACGCATGATGCAGGCGGGCTCTCCGCCAAGGACATGTCCTTCGCCGCCTTCTGCGATGCCCTGATTCCCTCCACCGACTGACGCGGGTGCGTCGATCAGCCCGCCTGTTCGATCGTCCGGCGAACGAGTTCGGCCCGGACGATCCTGGCATCCTCATCCGAATCCTCGAGTCCGACCCCCATCGCCGCACTGAGGTGGCCGGGTTGGAGCTGCAGCAGCAGTCGGTGGATCGTCGGCAGTCCCGGCTTCTCGACCAGTTCGAGGCAGGTGCCGAGTCTCAGCATGCTCAGCAATCTGGTTCCCTCGTTGAGTCCGAGGATGCGTGCCGAACCCAGGGTGGCGAGGGCTCGATGCACCTTGTCCTCCAGCATGGTTCTTCTCTTGTCGAGAATCAGCCGTCGTGATGCGCGTTCGTACTTCATCAACAGAGGCACGACGTCATCCCGGAACTTGTCCAGTAGCTCCTCTTCGGAATTGCCCAGGGTGATCTGGTTTGAAATCTGGAACAGGTCACCGCTGGATTCGCTTCCTTCACCGTGGCATCCCCGAACCGCGAGGTGCAGGTCCTTCGCGGCCTGGCGGACTCGTCCGAGTTCCTCGGTCATCTTGAGCCCGGGCAGGTGCAGCATCACCGAGAAGCGGATCCCGCATCCGACGTTCGTGGGACATGCGGTGAGAAATCCCCAGCGAGCGCTGAATGCGAAGTCGATCGTGGATTCGAACTCGTCTCGAATGTCGGAGACCCTCTCGAACGCGTCCCGGAGTGCCAGGCCGGGGGCCAGGCTCTGCATTCGGAGGTGGTCTTCCTCGTTGATCATCACGCTCAGGCGTTCATCCGGGGAGAGTGCCACACCCCGGGGGAACGTTGCATCCGCGAACTGGTGGGAGATCAGGTGTCGCTCGACGAGCATCATCCGCTCCCGATCGCTGAGCCCTTCCATCTCCAACCAGGTCAGCCCATCGTTGCCTTCGGTGAAGAGGTGACTTCTGCGCACGATGCCGACGACCTCGTTGCGGTCCGGATCACTGGCCTTGCCGACGAATGGAACCCCCGCCAGATTTCTCGCCAGGCGTACGCGACTGGAGAGCACCACGTCACAGTCGCTTCCTGACTCACCCAGCCATGAGGTGCCATGTTCCCAGCCACTCATCTCAGTCCTGCTCCCCGAGCAAGGGGCCGCTGAGACCGTGGATGCTGTCGCGAATCTTGGCGGCTCGCTCGTACTGTTCCGTGGCAATCGCCTCATTGAGCTGCTTCAGGAGGCGGGATCGCTGCAGCTGGCGATCGAGGTGCCCGGAGTGCCGATCCGGTACGTGCCCGCAGTGGTGGGTCGCTCCACCCTGCGCCCGGCTGATGAGGGGCTCAAGCTGTTTCTCGAACGCCTGGTAGCAGCCCGGACAACCGAGGATTCCGTGACGGCGGAACGCCGCGTGCGTCATCCCGCAATTCTCGCAGGCGCTGGCCTTTCGCTCCACCGGATTGGCCGTCGCAGGCATCTTCTGGGCGATCTTCTCGGGCAGTTGTCCCGCCGCCCCTCCATATCCCTGGGCGCTTGCACACTCCGGGCACAGGTGTATCTCGTGCTTGTGACCGTTCTTGATCAGCACTTCATGCACCTGAGCCGGTTTGTCGCAGAGGTCGCACTTGTGTTCCATGGGAATTCCTTATCTCGACGATATCGTGGCCAAGTCGGAGCGGGAGGGTCTTTCATGAAAATACCCGCATGATTCCGGTCGCTCATTCGATGGCCAGCGTGCGGCGAATCGCCGTGATCTGCCTCAAGAGGGGGGCGATCTGCTTCATCGGAAGCATCGTTGCGGCATCGCTGCGTCCCCGCTCCGGTTCCGGATGGCATTCCAGGAAGAGGGCATCGACCCCGGCTGCGATCGCGGCCCTGGCAAGCAGTGCGGCTCGATCCGGTCTGCCCCCGGTCTGGGTGGCGGTACCCCCGGGCAGTTGGGTGGAGTGGGTCACGTCGAAACAGACCGGAGCACCCAGGGACATCAGGTCTCCGAGTCCGATGAAGTCATTGACCAGATGCTCGTATCCGAAGAAGGTCCCACGCTCGGTGAGCATGACCCGTTGCGCGCCAGCCCCCCGGAGCTTGCCGAGCACGTTGGTCATCTGGTCCGGAGCGAGGAACTGCCCCTTCTTGACGTTCACCGGGCGATCGGTCTCACCCGCCGCGGTCAGCAGGTCGGTCTGGCGACACAGAAACGCCGGGATCTGGAGCAGGGAGACCCGTTCCGCGGCCGCGGCTGCCTGCTCCGGAAGGTGGATGTCCGTGCAGGTGGGGACCCCCAGTCGTTCACCAAGCTCCGCGAGTTCGTCGAGTCCCTCGAGACCGGGACCGCGTGGAGAGTCGATGCTGGAGCGGTTCGCCTTGTCGAAGCTCGCCTTGAAGACGAACAGGATGCCGAGGTCCGCGCACGCTTCCGCCAGGCAGGATCCGATCTGAAGATTCGTCTCATGGTCCTCCAGCACGCAGGGACCGGCGATCAGGAGGAGCGGCCGGTTCGGACCGGGGAGGTCGAACCACTCGAGCAGTTCACTTGGAATCATGGAAGAGTCACCTGACGGCATTCTGGAAGTCTCCTCGCGGCATTGCCCTGACACCTCAGGAGTGTATCCGGTGCCGTTCAGGCCTGCTGACGGCTGTTTTTCCGACCTTTTAGGCTTCTTGGCCACGATTCTCCAAAGCCAGTGGCGAACTTCGCCGACAGTTCTGATAGCGGGATCGATCGGTTCGATCCGGTGTTGGAAGTGATCCTGGAGATTCCTGGATCGGCGGAAGCCGGGCGTGCCTAGGATCAAGAGGGTCTGGAGGGTCACATGGCACACCTACCACGCGAACCGGAAGCTTTCGGTGAACAGGTCTCGAAGATGCTCAAGCGGCACTTTCCAGATCGAGAGGCCGAGCTGGTAGGTCCACTGGACATGGTCGTAGGGGGTCGGCATCTCGGGCTCGAGAATCTCTATCGCATGGTCCTGCGTGATCCCTCGCGGGGCACCGAGATCGTCGAGGACTACCTCGAGAAGATTCTCGAGGGCGACCTCATGATCAACATGCCGCTTCCGTTCCAGGTCGCCCGGGGGAAGATCATGCCCCGCATCCAGCCCATCAGCGTGTTCAACCGACTCGATCGAGAGCACGTCGCCTACGTCCCCTACGTCAACGACACCGTGATCGTGTTCGTCATCGACCTGCCGGAAGTCACGGTCTCGATCACCACCGAGCAGATGATTCGCTGGGGTCTGCAGCCGGAGGATCTGGAAACGATCGCCCGTCGCAACCTCGCCCGTTACGCCCCGGAACTCAAGGTCCGATTGATCGAGAGTTCCGACGGGGGACGGGCGGCGATGGTCTCCGAGCACGACGGTTACGACGCCGCTCGACTTCTTCTGAACAAACTGCATGATCGTCTCGCGCCCCAGCTGGACGGTGACTTCCTGGTGGCCACCCCGGCCCGAGACTGCTTCGTGGCGATCAGCTGCGGACCGGACAAGTTCGTCGATCGTCTGCGGACCAGGATCGGAGCGGATTTCAAGCGCCTTCCCTACCCGATCACCCGGGAACTCTTTCTCGTCACCCGGGACGGCGTGGCGGGCACTGCCTCGGACGCGGCGTGATATTCTTTCGGTCGTGATCCTCCTGATAGACAACTACGACAGCTTCACCTGGAACCTCGTGCAGAGGATCGGTGAGCTGGATCCCTCGCTGACCGTCGAGGTCGTCCGCAACGACGAGCTCGATGCCGAGGAAGCGGCCCGTCTCGATCCCACGCGGCTGATCATCTCGCCGGGTCCCTGCACCCCGGAGGAGACGGGCAACTGTCGCGCGATCCTGCGCCGCCTTCAGGGTTCGATACCGGTGCTTGGAGTCTGCCTCGGACATCAGACGATCGGTGCGATGTCGGGCATGACGGTCCGAAGGGCCTCGGTTCCGATCCACGGAAAGACCTCGCCCGTCCACCATCTGGGGACCGGCCTCTTCGAGGGTCTGCCCAATCCCTTTCAGGCCACGCGCTACCACTCCCTGATCATCGATCGCTCGACGATCGACGAGGATCGCTTCGAGATCACGGCCTGGCTGGAGGATGGAACGGTGATGGGGATCAGATCCCTGGACTCCGCGGCCCCCCTCGATGGGGTTCAGTTTCATCCCGAGAGTTTTCTCACGGTCGCGGGCCCACAGCTGCTGGCCAATTTTCTCGGGTGTCCTCGCCCCGGATCCGAGGCTGCCTCCAGCCATCCGCAGACCTAGTTGGTACCATCCAGTCCCCTTCAGTGGAGGATCATGCCCGTGACCGAAGCACACCCAACCGACCAGATGGCCTCGTTCATCCTCGAATCGGAACCCACCGACGAACTCGTGGTTCTCGGAGTTCATGGCACCGATTACCTGATCGAGCTGGTCCCCACCGTGACGGGTGATGAGTTTCCCGCGCCTCGCTCGGCGAGGAACCGTCGTATTCGCGGCACCGTCCACGGGCGTGCGCTCAAGATGCATCGCGCGGAAGCGGGGGGGCGGTTCATCGAGCCCGTGCACGGCCGTCCGAGGATCGTCCAGGGAACCGTCTACGAGGTCGACGCTCCCAACGGCCGCCTGCTCATGGATGTCGTGGTTCCGATGTGGATCACCCTCGATACCGCGAACACCGGTCAATCGGCCACGGAGTTCTCGCCGGGCGACCTGCTCAACTTCTACCTCGAGCCCGGAACCAGCTTCACCCCTGCCTGATGTGCGCCTCCCCGGTGCTCGTCGACCTGCGGGTGACTAGGTGTCCTCGGGGGTGCCTGAAGCACCTTCCTCGATGAGCAGCCTGATGGCGGTTTCCACCGCGTCATTGCGACAATCCGCGATCCGGAGTCGTCCCTTCTGATCGTAGATGTAGTAGTCGGGGTAGCCGTTGACCTGAAAGCTTTCGATGGTGGTGTTGCCGACGTCGTGGCAGACCGGGTACTTGATCCCGCGGCTGCGGACCACGTTGGCCATGTGTTCGGCTCCCTGGTCATGGCAGACGCCGATCAGGACGATCTCGTCGCGATAGCGCTCCGCCAGACTGTTGTTCTTGGGGATCGAGGCGATGCACGGTCCGCACCAGGTCGCCCAGAAATCCAGCACCACGATCTTGCCCTTCAGCTGTTCCAGGTCGAGGGGGGGGCTGTTGATCCAGTTGGCCGCGTCCAGTCGGGGCGGTTGAGCGGAGAACCGTTCCTCGAGCAGACCCTGGCGTGCGAGGGTGTTCTCGAACAACCCGACTGGCAGTACGGGCGGTTCCTCCACCACGGTCTCTTCCTCGACGACGACCTCTTCGCCGTGAGGCTGGTCCTCCTTCAGGAGGGTCTTGACCACTTCCTCAAGATGCTTGGGATTCAGTCCGACCGCGCGAATCTTCCCCTTGCGATCGATGACTCCGATCGTCGGCCAGAAGGAGACCCGCCAGTTCCTGGTGCTCTGGCTGTTCTTGTCGATGAAGAGCGGATAGTTGAGTCCCTGCGCCTTCGCGACCTCCTCCATCCGTTCCGAGCCTCTCCGACTGTCGTGGATTCCCACGATCACCAGACCATCGTCGCCGTACTCGTCCATCAGCTCCACGTTCTCGGGAAGCGTCTTCATGCACGGTCCGCACCAGGTCGCCCAGAAATCAATCACCACCACCTTGCCCCTCGTGTCCGGCAGACGTCCCGGCTTGCCCTCACTGGTGGCCAGCCGCAGCGCCGGGGCCCTCCGGCCGACCATCTTCCGATGGATCTTTCTCTGGGCCGAATTGCCGTAGAACCATTCCTCGGGGAACTCCTGAAGCGCCTGGAGGGAGGGGGAAGGCGTCCCGGGGTGGCTGGAATGCGGTTCTCCCGCCCGGAAGGCGGCCAGCACCAGGAGAAGCGTCGTGATCATCTGCATCGGCATACCTTCCGGTTCGGGGGCCTTCACGTTGTAGCATAGGAACCACTTCCTCGTAACCTTATTCGGAGATCACCTGAGAATGGCATCAGACGTAGGCATCGGATTGGTCGGTACCGGATTCATGGGGCGTGCCCACGCCAATGCGTGGGGGGGTGTCAACCGCTTCTTCTCCCTCCGCAGGTCCTCTCGCATGAGAACCGTGGCGGGGCAGGATTCGGCAGAAGCCGCTGAATTCGCCGCCAAGTGGGGTTTCGAGGATTCGACGGACGACTGGAAGTCGATGCTTCAGGACGATTCGATCAACCTGATCGATGTCACCACGCCCAACCACATGCACGCGGACATGGCGATCGCGGCTCTGCAATCGGGGCGCCACGTCACCTGTGAGAAGCCGATGGCAGGAACCCTCGAGGATGCGAGGCGGATGCGCGATGCTGCACGGAGGGCCGCCCGCCGGGGAATTCATGCATGGGTCTGGTTCAACTACCGCCGCTGCCCCGCCGTGGCCTTCGCACACCAGTTGGTCAGGCGTGGCCGCCTCGGTCGCATCTTTCATGTCCGTGCGCAGTACCTCCAGGACTGGGGCGGACCGGACACGCCCCTGTTGTGGCGATTCATCGGGAAGGAAGCAGGGTCCGGCGCCCACGGGGATCTCAACGCCCACATCGTGGACATGGCCCGCTTCGTCACCGGGGATGAACTCACCGAGGTCACGGGTGCGATCGAGGAGACCTTCATCAAGGAACGCGTGATTCCCGCGGAAGCCGGATCCGCGATCTCCGGCAGGGGAGGGCGACGCCGAAAGAGGACCGGCCGCTCGACCGTCGATGATTGCCTGACCTTCATGGGCAGAATGAAGGGGGGGGCGGTGGCCACGTTCGAGGCGACGCGTCTGGCCACGGGGAACCAGAACGCCAACAAGATCGAGATCAACGGCGAAAAGGGGTCGATCCGGTTCGATTTCGAACGCATGAACGTCCTGGAGTGGTGGGACAACACCCTGGATCCGGGATTGCGTGGTTGGAACCGGATCATGTGCACCGATGCGGAAGCCCACCCCTACGTCGCCAACTACTGGCCCGCCGCGCACTTGATCGGATACGAACACTGTTTCACCAGCATGTGTTCGGATATCCTGCGCGTCCTCGGCGGTCGCAAGTCGGTCGTCCCACTCCCTGATTTCGAGGACGCATACGCGACCCAGCGGGTCCTGCACGCCGCGACGATCAGTGCCCGAGAACGTCGGCCGGTGAGGCTTTCCGAAGTGAAGTGACCAATGAGCATCGACTCCGCCCAACTTGACCGACTGGCCGCCACCCGTGATCGCGCGGTGGCCGCCCTCCTGGCACTGCAGCATGATGACGGTCACTGGTGTGCCGAGCTGGAGGGCGATTCGATCCTTCAGAGCGAATACATCCTGATGAAGTGGATCCTCGAGCAGGAACGTTCCAGGATGTTCGACGGACGAGACACCTGGGAGGTGCTCACGAAGGTCGCGAACCACCTTCGTGACCAGCAGCGACCGGACGGAGGTTGGGGCCAGTATCCCGGCTCCGGAGTGGACGTGTCCGCAACCGTGAAGGCCTACTTCGCATTGAAGCTCATGGGCGACGACCCCGGTGCCCCGCACATGACCCGGGCGGTCGAGAGCATTCGCGCCAACGGAGGCGCGGAGAAGTGCAACTCCTTCTCGAACTTCTACCTTGCCTGCCTCGGTCAGATCGGCTGGACGGCGGTGCCCGCGATCCCACCGGAAATCGTCCGACTTCCTCGTTGGTTCTACTTCCATCTGGACAAGGTCAGTGCCTGGACTCGGACGATGATCCTTCCGCTGGCCCTCGTCACCACGCTTCGACCCACCCGAATCCTCGACGACTCCCAGGGCATCGATGAGTTGTACGTCGATGCGAACGAGCGGCATCGACTCACCATGCGCGGGGAGACCCCGCGTTTCTGGTCGCTCTTCTTCCGCGGGGTCGATTCGATGCTGAAGCTGATCCACGATCCCATCTCCAACACGAGCTTCCGGCGCAATTCGATCCAGCGATCCATGGACTGGATCCTGGAACGTGCGGGACAGGACGGTGACGCTTCCACCGACGGACTGGGTGCGATCTTCCCTCCGATGGTCTACATCCAGGTGGTCTTCAAGGCCCTCGGTTACGAGCGTGATCACCCCCTGGTTCGACGAGCGGAGGAGGAACTGGACGCCTTCTTCATCGAGGACACTCCGGACAAGATCCGCATCCAGCCCTGCTTCAGTCCGGTCTGGGACACCGGAATCGCCCTCTATGCCCTCGCGGACTGCGGCTTCGACGTGAACGACGAACCCGCGGCCCGCGCGTCCGCCTGGTTGCGTTCGAAGGAATGCCGCTTTCAGGGTGACTGGATCAGGAATGTCGAGGGTTCGGTTCCCTTCACCGGTTGGTACTTCGAATACCACAACGCCTGGTACCCCGACTGCGACGACACCGCGATGGTGGGGAAGGCCCTGCACCGGATCGGTGGCGAGTCGAATGTCGAGGCCAGCAATCGAGCCCTGGACTGGATGCTGGCCATGCAGAACCGTGATGGAGGGTGGGCGGCCTTCGACCGAACGATCGAACGGCCGATCCTGGAGTACGTGCCGTTCGCCGATCACAATGCCATGCAGGATCCCTCCTGTCCCGACATCACCGGTCGGGCCCTCGAGTTCCTGCACTGGCAGGGACTCGATGCCCGGCACCCGGCAGTGAAGTCCGGGATCGACTACATCAAGGGCTGCCAGAGACCTGAAGGCTGCTTCTTCGGTCGCTGGGGCGTCAACTACATCTACGGAACCTGGCAGTCGATCGTCGGTCCGATCATGTGCGGAGCGGACCCTCGAGAGGACTGGCTGCAGCGAGCCGGTGTCTGGCTGAAGTCCGTTCAGCAGGCCGATGGCTCCTTCGGTGAAAGTGCGAATTCCTACGAGGATCCCAGCCTCATGGGGCAGGGGCCCTCGACCGCGAGCCAGACTGCCTGGGGGGCGATGGCCTTGCAGGCGGTCTTCGGACCGGATGACCTCGATGTCGTGCGTGCGCTCGACTGGCTTGCCCGAACCCAGCTCGACGATGTCACGGCATCCGATCCCGGTCGCAATCCGGATGGTGATCCGGTCGGTTCCTGGGCGGAGACGGAATTCACCGGGACCGGTTTCCCGAAGGTCTTCTACCTTCGTTACCACCTGTACCGGCTCTACTTCCCCTTGATGGCGCTGGGCCGCTACCTCTCGGCCCACGGGTCCGGGGCATCCGATGCCACCAGGCGATCGCATCTGGAATCATCCGCGATCATCCACTAGTGGACGCTTCCCTTGCTTCAGCCCTTCAGCAGCCTGCTCACATTGGTGGTGAGCAACTGCTCGAGGCAGCTCACCATCAGCTCCGTGGTTCGTGATTCGTGGTCGGTCTCGGGATTCAGCTCCACGGCATCGACCAGGAGAAGCGGAGCATGCGCACCGATCCTCGCGAGGGCCTCCCGGGTCTGCGCGGGGTCCAGTCCCCCCTCGACTCCGGTGTCGACTCCGGGAGCGTGGACGGGATCCACCACGTCGATGTCGAAGCTCAGGCAGAACGGTTCCCGTTCCGGGGAGACGACATCCAGTGCGCGATCGATGATGGATGCGATGCCATCCTCGTGGATCTGTTCCGAGGTGAACACGCTGATTCCCGACTCCTCGAGGTGCGTTCGCTCGCCATCGTCGATGTCGCGGGCGCCGACGAAGGCGAGTCGGTCGGGGTCGATGCGGCCGTCCTCTCCGACCACTCGGCTGAGGTGTTCCACTTCGAGGCCGACCAGGGCTGCCGCACTCATGCCGTGCGGATTGCCGGAGGGAGTCGACTCATGGGTGTTGATGTCGGTGTGGGCATCGAACCAGAGCACGCCGGGTGCCGGGTGGCCGAGTGCCCTGCGTCCACTCGATACGCCGGCGATCGATCCGGTCGCGAGTGAGTGATCTCCGCCGATCACCAGTGGCATGATTCTCTGGCGCGTCAGTGTGCAGGTGTGCGCTCGGACCAGGCGGGCCCATTCGGCGGCGAGTTCCAGGCGATCGCCTCCCGTACCGGTCTCCAGCACGACGTCCCCCAGATCCTCCACCTCGACCGGAAGTCGCTCGGAGAGCAGCCCCACGATTCCCGCCTCCCGAGCGTGGTGTGGGCCGTGCGCGGTCCCCGATTGCCCACCGCCGATTCCGATCGGGACGCCCAGGATGTGGATTCCCTTGGTTTCCATGAACTCAAGCATCCCCGAAATCGGCCAGGTCGGCCAGTCCGCGCGGGATGGATTTTCCGAGCATACACTCTGTTCATGATTCACCCATCGCTCATCGTGCTCATGGCGTTCCTCTCGGAGGCCGCCGGCTCCATTCATCCGCCGATTCTCTTCGAGGATCATGAGTTCCACGACGAGCCCTGGATCGTCATCGAACGGCTGGATCATCCCGATGTCTTTCGTCAGCTCGATGAGATCCTTCCCACTCCCACCGAGACTCGTCTGGCCTCGGGTGCCCCGGGCCCCGACTACTGGCAGCAGAAGGTCGACTACGTCATCCGCGTTCGTCTCGACGAGTCCACTCGGTCCCTGCACGGGGAGGAGCGGATCACCTACCACAACCGCAGTCCGCACGAATTGCGGTACCTCTGGCTGCAGCTGGACCAGAACCGGTTTCGTCACGATTCGCTCGGCAATCGATCATCCAGGGCCCCGGACTTCACCCGGCCCCAGTCGATACGCAACCTTCGCCGGCATCTGGCTCAGCGCGAATGGGAGGGTGGGTGTTCGATCCATCGGGTCGCACTTCCCGACGGAACCGCTCTCGATCATTCGATCATCGACACCGTGATGCGGGTCGAGCTTCCCCAACCGCTGAAGCCCGGGGAGACATTCGTCTTCGACGTCGACTGGAGTCATCCGATCGTCCGCAACACCACGCGTCGTGCGCGTTCGAGCTACGAGCTCTTCGATGACGGCCATGCGATCTACGAGATCGCGCAGTGGTTCCCCCGTCTCTGTCCCTACAGCGACGAGGATGGCTGGCAGAACAAGGCGTTCCTCGGTTCGAGTGAATTCGCCACGGAATTCGGTGACTACGTGGTGGAGATCACGGTGCCCGACACCCACGTGGTGACCGCGACCGGAGTCCTGGACAACGATGATGCGGTTCTCACCGAACTTCAGAGGGAGCGGCTGCAGGATTCCATGACGGCCGAGCATCCGGTCTTCGTGATCACCCCGGACGAGGCGCTGGCCAACGAACAGCGGATCCCCGAGAGCACGAAGACCTGGCGCTTCGCCGCGGAGAACGTCCGTGACTTCGCCTGGGCTTCTAGCCCCACCTTCGCCTGGGACGCCTGGGGGGTACCCGTGCCGCGAAGCGACCTGACCACCCTGGCGATGAGCTTCTTCCCCGTCGAAGGCGAACCACTCTGGAGCCGATACTCGACGCAGGCGGTCGCCCATGCGGTGGAGATGTATTCCCATTACACCATTCCCTACCCCTATCCCACCGCGATCAGTGTCAACGGTCCAGTGGGGGGGATGGAGTATCCGATGATCTGCTTCAACGGTCCTCGACCCGAGGAGGACGGAAGCTACACCGCCCGCACGAAGTACGGACTCATCGGGGTGATCATCCATGAAGTCGGGCACAACTGGTTCCCGATGATCATCAATTCCGATGAACGCCAGTGGACCTGGATGGATGAGGGAATCAACACCTTCGTGCAGTACCTCGCACAGGAACTCTGGGAGGACGACTATCCGTCGCGTCGGGGCGAGCCCTCGGCGATCATCGACTTCATGAGATCGGAGAACCAGCGTCCGATCATGACCCACGGAGAGTCGATCATTCAGCCCGGAAACAACGCGTATGCCAAGCCCGCCACCGCTCTGAACGTCCTGCGCGAGACGGTCATCGGCCGGGAGCAGTTCGATTACGCGATGCGTGAATTCTCCCGTCGCTGGGCGTTCAAGCGTCCGGAACCCGCCGACTTCTTCCGATCCCTCGAGGATGCATCAGGCACCGATCTGGACTGGTTCTGGCGCGCATGGTTCTACTCCACCGATCACGTGGACGTCGCGGTCGAGCGCATCTACGACTTCACCGTCCTTCCGAGGGATCCCGAGATGGCCAAGGGGCTCCAGAGAATGGATCGTGACGGTCAGGCGATCAGCATCACCGAGCTTCGCAACGCCGCTCTGCCCAAGCGGACCGATCTGTACCCCGAGCTGCTTGACTTCTACAACCGGTTCGACGAGCTGGACGTCACTGAATCCGATCGTCGCGCCTATCAGCAGTTCATGGATGAGCTCGACTCCGATGACCGGGAGGTGGTCGAGCGACTTCAGGAAGAGCCGCTTCACTTCAACGTCGTCCGGTTCCGCAACCATGGAGGGGTGGTCACCCCGCTCCCGCTCGAACTCACCTGGGCGGATGGCACGACCGAATCGGTGATGCTGCCCGCGGAGGTCTGGAAGCGCAATCCGAGGACATTCTCGAAACTCTTCCTTTCCGATCAGTCGCTGGTGAAGGTGCGCTTCGACCGGCGACGCCGGACCGCGGACATCGACCGGACCAACAACTCGTTTCCCGGTGACGTGATCACCGACCGATTCGAGATCCAGCCCCCGACGCGCAGGACGAACCCGATCGCGGAGGCCCGCGCGGAGTCCGCGCGCGAGGACACGAAGCAGGCGGCATTCACCATCGCACGGGCGATGCTCGTGGCCTGGATGCGCGATGAGATGGGGGGTGCTCCGATCGAGTCGGCTCCGGTCCTGATGGCCGACGTCGACAACCGCGAACTTCTGGATGGCTGGGGCAACCCCTGCAGCCTGAACTTCGGGGGAGAGGTCCCGGAGGACGCCGATCCCTTCCAGGCCCTGTTCGTCGAGGTGATCTCACGGGGACCGGACGGGGTCTCGGGCACCGAGGACGACGCCGCATTCTGGATGAGCATGGGTGGATCGTTCCACGAGCAGCCGTTCGGTCCGGACCCCATCGACTGATCAGAGTTCGAACGGAGTCGGTGCGGAAAGCTTCAAGCGTTGTCCCGTCCCGGGGTGGGTGATGACCAGTTCGGCGGCATGCAGCATGAGCCGATCACTGAGCTCCACCACCTCCGGTGGTGCATACAGGTCGTCGCCGAGGATCGGGTGCCCGAGCACGCAGGCGTGTATCCGGAGCTGGTGGGTGCGTCCGGTGAGCGGCTCGAACCGCAGCATCGTCCGTGCCGGGGCATCCGCTCGCTGATCCACCATCCAGTCGGTTCGTGCGGGTTTTCCCTGGACGTGGTCGACCAGGTGTCGAGGTGGATGCTCGAGATCCTTCCTCAGGGGTGCTTCGATGATCCCATCCTCACCGAGGACCGGACCACTCACGATCGCGAAGTAGGTCTTGCGGGTCTCCCGATCGTGGAACTGGCGGGACAGCTCGCGATGCGTGTCGGCATCCCGGGCCAGGACGATCACTCCCGAAGTGTCACGGTCGAGTCGGTGAACGATCCGCGCCTCGGGAATCACCGTCTGAGCGCGTGAAACAAGGCAATCCGCCTTCTCCGGACCGATTCCCGGCACGGAGAGCAGGCCCGAGGGCTTGTCGAAGGCCACGATGAGATCATCCTGGTAGATGTTTGGGGGGACTTGAACGGCCAAGGCGTCTCCATCCGGGTAGAATCGTCAACTCACATGATGCGAATGACAACCATACCAATCACCCTCGCGCTTCTCTTCGCCGCTTCGTCCTCGAATTCGGTTCCGGGGGAGGAATTCCTGGGCGAGCCGGTCCAGCTCACGACCGGGAAGCAGTTCACCAAGGCCGGCGAGGCCTACTTCTCTCCGGACGGCAAGCGGGTCATCTTTCAGGCGGTGGAGGTCCCGGTCGAGGGCGAGGAAGCCGAACCCTTCTACGGGATGTACCTCGGTGATTTCATCCAGGGTGCGGCCGGCCCCTCCCTCGAGAACATTCGGCGAGTATCGCCCCCCGGGAGTGCGAACACCTGCGGCTGGTTCGATCCTGAGGATCCCGATGTCCTCTGGTTCGCCTCGACCGTTCACCCACCCACGGAATCCGAGAGTCCCGGATACCAGAGGAGCGGCCGATACAAGTGGATGTTTCCACCCCAGATGCGGGTGGTGAAGCTCGATCTCGAAACCTACGACGGGAATCCGGATTCCCTCGAGGTGGTCGCGGGTGATGGCACTTCCTACGTCGCGGAATGTTCGGTTTCCGAGGATGGGCGGTACCTGCTGTACTGCTCGCTGGAGTCGGGGCAGGGTGACATCTTCGTGAAGGATCTCGCCAGTGGCGAGGTCATCCCCATCGTGACCGCCCCAGGTTACGACGGTGGCCCCTTCTTCTCCCCGGACGGGAAGCGGATCTGCTATCGATCCGACCGTCACAACAACAACTACCTTCAGCTCTTCGTCGGCGAGCTTGCCTTCGACTCCGATGGCAACATCACCGGGCTGAGCCGTGAACACCAGGTCACCGACAACGCCCATGTGAACTGGGCGCCCTTCTGGCACCCGAATGGACGGTATCTGGTCTACGCAAGCAGCGAGGTGGGGCATCGCAACTACGAGGTCTTCATCGTCGATGCGGTGGATGATGCCTCCCTCACCCCTCGTGCCACCCGGTACGGCACCGCCCGCAGACGCGTCACGGACCGACCCGGTGCAGACGTGCTTCCGGTCTTCGACGCGACCGGTCGGATGATGATGTGGACCTCGCAGATGGGCGAGACCGGGACCAGCCAGCTCTGGGTCGCGCCGTTCATCGCGGAAAGTGAACCCGTCTCGGCCGGCGCTGGGGCCTCCTAGATGACTCGACTCACGACGGGCCTCCTTCTGGGTTGGTATCTCGGCGTCATGATCGGCTGTGAGCCCTACCGCATCGAGTATCGAAATCGTCCGGACTTCTACAAGCGGGCGTCGGAAACGGAGCTCGTCGACGAGGTCGTTCTCGATGACGGAACGATCCTTCGCTTTCGAGATCAGTCGTCGAGTCCGCCCTCCGTTCAATCCGGAGCCGAAAACAGAGAGGATGGTGGTGAGGCGGACCGTCCGGTCTCCATCCGCAACCGTACCGATTCCGGGGAGATCATCCTCACCTCCTACGCCCCGGAGCATGTACTCTCCCACATCAAGCGCGGGGTCCGACTCCGTGAGTATGAACTCCTCTGGGATCAGGTGCTCGCGGAGGAGACTCGGAACGCCTACACCCGCGACGGAGGCGACTTCTCCGACTTCGCGGAATTCTGTGAGGAAAACCGATCGGAGCTCATGCAGTTCCTCAATCGGGTCGGTTTCGGGATCTACAGCTCCGATGTCATCCAGGAGTCCTTCGGAACCACCGGTCTGCGGATCCGTCTTCACCCGAACCTGGCCAGTCAGTTCAAGTTCACCGAACTCGAAATCACCAGAGAGTCCAACCAGCTGCGCTGGCTGATGATTCGCTAGACCACCTTCAGCGGCCGAGCACCACCCAGCCTTCGATCGGCTCCGCCGTGGTGTTCACCAGAGAGAGCGAACCGTCCTCCGAGTCGAGCCGGTGCGCGGACCCCTGCGTGTCCGGGACCCGATGCTTCGATCCACCACGGACGCACCACAGACTGAGTCTCCGGTTCTCCGGGATGACGAGGGCGAGACTGTCATCCGTGAACGGGCCCTCGATCGTCAGTTCCGAGTGTCCCCGAATGGAGAACCGCAGGAACCTGGCCGTCTTTTCGGGATGGCGGCTGATGAAAGCGGCGAACATCGATCGCTCGGTCGGGGTCGCCTGCCGGTTGAACTCGGTCCGATCGACGAACCGAGTGAAGTGCTCAGGATCGAAGACGACTTCCGGGCGGGCCGGGGTCTCGGCAGTCGGTTCCTCCTCCTCCTCCACTCTCGCGGGTTCGAGAGGAGTCATCGGAACCTCGGCGGGGGCTTCGGTCTCCATCGCGACTTCTCGTTGATCCTCTTCCACCACCGGATCACTCACGTCCGACTGCGGAGTGGAATCCTCGTCGGCAGGTCCGTCGATGATGGTGGCCACGACGGTCGTGGGTTCCGGCTGTTCGTTCTCCGTTTCCTCTTCCCGGGCGGCAGCGGTCCCGACGGTATCCGCGTCGGCTCCCTCGCTGGTCGGCGTGGAGGTCCCAGCCTCCGGTTCGGCCGCAGCGATCTCCGGTTCCGCGGGGGGGGCGAGCAGCGCGCGCAGCGAGGTTCCGGTTGCGACCGGCGCCTCGGGCTCCTCGGAAGGCGGGGTGAACTCGACCATCACGACCTTTTCGCTCATCAGGGTTGCGCGGGAATCATCCAGTGCGGGCATCGCACGCTCACGGATCTCCTCGTGGGTGAGGTCGTTTTCCAGGCAGGTGATCAGGATGTCCCGATCAATCCCTGTCGGCGCGCCGGCGGGGGTCTCACCGCGATTCGCGGCGCCGGCGATCTGGTCGAGGATCTCCGTGGCGGCCATCCGCCGGGCCCGGGGATACCGTGCGCCACCGTAGGCGACCGGCGTGGCATCAAACCGGTCGAGAAGCACGAGGATCCGCTTCGGATCGTATCCCCCGGCAGAGGCGAGAGACATCGCACGCGCATCGGCAGCGATCTCCAGTTCACGGTTGGATCCGTGTCGAAGTTCGCTCATCGCGTTCTCCATGCCTGCGAGGTAGCGGGTGCGTGCTTCGGAGACCAGTGTCTCGCGAATCTCCTGCCGGACCGACTCCTTGAAGTCCTCGGGAACCTCGATGTCCGCCATGACCCAGTCGATGTGTCCGTCGAGTTCCCCGGCGGCCTCGAGTGCCAGCACCCGCCGGTAGGCGGAGAATCGATCGAAGTGATCTCCGCCCTCACCCCAGTCGGTTCCCAGACCGTGCCCTCCCTCGACATGACCGATTTCATGTCCCAGGACGAGGGCGAGTTCGCTGTCCGACTCGATCAGGTCCAGCATGCCGGTGGTGAGAAAGATGATGCCGATCGGAGTGGCGACCGCCTCGGCGATCTCGTCGTTGTCGATCAGGATGAACGCGTATCCGGCATCCGGGTACGGCTTCGAGGAGTGACGTGCGAGCTCGCTGCCAACCGCGTTCACGATGATCGAGCGGGGATCGTCCGCGGGCACCCGGTCTCCCGTAGCCAGCATGCTCGAACCGAGTTCTCGTGCGACGATCAGGTGCAGGTCCGGATCGAAACCATCCGATTCGAGGTAGGTCTCGAGTGCCCGCGCCCGCAGGTACCCCCGGATCCGGTCGGGATCGATGAACGAACCTTCGGAATCGGCGGCCAGCAGTTCAGGCTCCAGCGGGGGCATCGGCTGGACGATGTTCTCCATCCGCCGCTCGATCATGCTTCGTTCCCCGTCATGCTCCTCGAGCGAGACCGAGGCGAACCCGTCGATCCGGGCCCGTTCGAGCATCGCGGGCTCCCATCCCTCGAGCACCAGCCGGGACTGTCGATAGCAGGTCACGGGATGCGGTGCGGTTCCCATCAGTTCCTCGAAACTCGAGTAACTCGCTCCCTCGATCGCCGGGGTCCCCTTACTTCCGGAGAGCAGCACCTCGGCATTCGGGGCGATGCTGTTGCTCGGGGCATAGTCGGAAGGTGAAGCCAGGCTCCGGGCGCTGACGTATCCCTCGATGCGGGCATTGGAGACCTTGGCCCAGGTGGGCACACCACGGCCGGCCTCGGTGTCGGCGTCATGGTCCGTGGAGGGTGCGTTGTAGAACCGTGACCACTCGAGCACCGTCACCGCATCCCCGCGGTCGAGGTTGCCGATCACCTTCGAGTCGAGGTCGGGAAGCGAATGCACTGGAAGTCGGAGGGTCCTGACCTGCATGGTCACATCGGTCTTCTCCGGTGCCCGGTCCAGCACTCGAGCTGCATGTTCGGATCGGGTGGATGCCTCATCGGAGGAAACGTAGTTCCCGTTGCTCCAGTCCTTGGCGGTCTGGTTGTGATGTTGGGGGCCGCTGCAGCCGGCAAACAGACCGAGAAGGATGCTGATTCCGATGTGAAGGCTGGACTTCATGCGTTTCTCCGCTTTGATTGAAGGGCTTCCCAGTGTACCGAGACCCTGCGGCTTCCGGGAAGCAAACGACCGGAAGGCTCCCAGGGGGGAGCCTTCCGGTCTCACGTGTTCTCGATTTCGGCGGATCAGGCCGTGGTGGCCTCCGGTTCGTTCTCGGTCGAATCATCCTCGCTGGACTCAAGGGGGATCTCCTCCGAGGAGAAGTAGAGGTGGTCGTCATCGGTCTTGTGCGTGACGCTGATCCTCTGGTTCGAGTTGAACTCCCCGGCCAGGAGGCCTTCTGCGAGCGGGTCCTCGATGTACTGCGACAGTGCACGGCGAACCGGACGAGCACCGAAGTCCGGGTTGTATCCCTTCTCGATGATGAAGCTCTTCGCCTCGTCGTCGAGCACCAGTTCGATGTCCTTCACGGCCAGGCGTTCCCGCACCTTAGCCAGTTCGAACTCGATGATCTGGTTGAGATCGTTCTTGACCAGCGGCTGGAAGACGATCGTCTCGTCCAGTCGGTTGATGAACTCGGGCCGGAAGAACTTCTCGACCTCGGCATTGAGCGCCTTCTTGATCTTCTCGTAGTCCTGGACCTCCTCCTTCTTGCCGAAGCCGAAGGTGGAGCCGCCCTTGATGACGTCCGCTCCGAGGTTGCTGGTCATGATCAGGATCACGTTCTTGAAGTCGACCTGGCGTCCGAAGGAATCGGTCAGGCGACCTTCCTCCATGATCTGGAGAAGCATGTTGAAGACGTCGGGGTGTGCCTTCTCGACCTCGTCGAGGAGCACCACCGCGTAGGGACGCCTTCGGATGCGTTCGGTCAGCTGGCCGCCTTCCTCGTAGCCCACGTACCCGGGAGGGGCGCCGATCAGCCTGGAGACGTTGTGCTTCTCCATGTACTCGGACATGTCGAGGTAGATGAGAGCGTCCTCGTCACCGAACATGAACGTGGTGAGGGCCTTCGCGAGCAGGGTCTTGCCGACGCCGGAGGGACCGACGAAGAGGAAGCAGCCCATGGGTCGCTTGGGATCCTTGAGTCCGGAGCGGGCCTTGCGGATCGCCCGGGCCACCGACTTGACCGCGGCATCCTGGCTGACCACGGAGTTGTGCAGTTCGTCCTCGAGCTTGAGGAGACGCTCGGACTCGTCCTTGTCCAGGCGAGTGAGGGGGACGCCGGTCATCTTGGAGACGACTTCCGCGATGACGTGCTCGTCGACGGTGCCGACGGTCTCGTTCATCGATTCCCGCCACGCGATCTGGACCTCTTCCTTCTCCTTGCGGAGCTTCTCGGCCTGGTCGCGCAGTTCGGCAGCCTTCTCGTAGTCGGCATTCTTGACCGCCTCGTCCTTGTCGATGGAGAGTCGTTCGATCTTCTCCTCGAGCTCGGCGAGGTCCGGGGGCTTGGTCATGCTCTTGAGGCGCAGGCGTGCACCGGCCTCGTCGATGACGTCGATCGACTTGTCGGGCTGGACTCGCGCCGAGATGTATCGGTTCGAGAACTCGACCGCGGCCTGGAGGGCGCTGTCGGCGATCTCGACCCGGTGGTGGGCCGCGTACTTCTCGCGGATCCCCTTGAGGATCTCGATCGTCTGTTCGTCGTTCGGGGGTTCGACGGGGATCGACTGGAAGCGACGCTCGAGGGCGGCATCCTTCTCGATGTACTTGCGGTACTCGTCGAACGTGGTGGCACCGATGCACTGGATCTCGCCACGCGAGAGTGCGGGCTTGAGCACGTTGGAGGCATCGATCGCGCCCTCCGCACCACCGGCACCAACCAGGGTGTGGAGCTCGTCGATGAAGAGGATGACGTTCTTGGCCCGACGAACCTCGTTCATCACGGCCTTGATCCGTTCCTCGAACTGTCCGCGATACTTGGTTCCCGCGACCATCATCGCGAGGTCCAGGACCACCAGACGCTTGTCGAAGAGCAGATCGGGGACCTCCTGGGCGATGATCGCCTGGGCGAGTCCTTCGACGATCGCGGTCTTGCCCACTCCGGCTTCACCGAGGAGAACGGGGTTGTTCTTGGTTCGACGGCAGAGGACCTGGATGACTCGTTCGATCTCTTCCGCCCGCCCGATCACGGGATCGAGCTCGCTGTTCTTGGCGAGTTCGGTCAGATCGCGTCCGAAACTGTCGAGCGCAGGAGTCTTGCTCTTGCCCCGGCGGGGCGTGGCGGCCGCGGGTTCGCTGCCCGCGGAGGGGCCGACGTCCTCGGAGTCCTCGCCCTCCTCGTGATCCACGCCGGCTCCCAGAAGGTTGAGGAC
Organism: Planctomycetota bacterium; assembly: GCA_036336805.1. Classification (GTDB taxonomy): domain Bacteria; phylum Planctomycetota; class Phycisphaerae; order Phycisphaerales; family SM1A02; genus UBA8087. Next base: position 105,760 of record JAYZFJ010000035.1, on the reverse strand, counting down.
CTCCTCGCGAACCTCTTCGAGCTTGAGCCCGAGGTTCAGCAGAACCTGCGCGGCGACGCCGTCATGCTCGCGAAGCAGGCCCAGCAGGAGGTGTTCGGTCCCGACGTAGTTGTGATTGAGGTTGCGTGCCTCCTCGATCGCATACTCGATGACCTTCTTGGCCCGCGGGGTCTGAGGAAGCTTGCCCATCGTGACCATTTCCGGCCCGCTCTTCACCAGCTTCTCCACTTCAAGCCGGACCTTGCGAAGATCGATGTCGAGGTTCTTGAGCACGTTGGCTCCGACCCCGGATCCTTCCTTCACGAGCCCGAGGAGGATGTGCTCGGTTCCGATGTATTCGTGGTTGAACCGCTGGGCCTCCTGGTTGGCCAGGGCCATTACCTTGCGTGCTCTGTCGGTCAGACGTTCAAACATTCTTGGTACTCCTACTCGAGCGTGGTCTCCCGTTCGGGAGAGGTTGATGTCGGTCGATCATTCTACCCGGGCACGCCGTATTCAACTCGCAGCCTGCATCTGCCTTTTCGGGCTTTATTCGATCCGGGTTCAGCATGTTTGCCCGTATTCCTGTGATCCAGTGGATAAAATTGATGGAATGTCGAATCCCCTCCACCGCCGTCTGGTTGCGATTCTCGGCCTTCTCGGGCTCTCGTGGGGGTTCCCGGTGACTGCCTGCATGCAGGCGATGGTCAATGCGCCGGGTGTTGAGAATGAGGATGGAATCGTCGACATTCGGCTCGAAAGGCCTCTGAAATCCTCTCTTCGCCTCTTGGCCACGGGTGAGCTGGTCACGGTCTCGATCGATCATTGGAATGCGGCGGGTCTCCATGGTTCCCACGGCAGCATCGCCTGGGACCGTATTCAGTACGAATCCGTGAAGCGTGTGTTCCCCAAACTCATGGATCGAAATGAACCGGAGCACTGGATCCTACTGGGAACACTGCAGTTGTCGCATCCCCAGTCGTCGGCCAGATCGGAGGGCGAGCGTTCGTTCGAGGAGGCGCTGAAGCGCGATTCCTCCCTCGCCCGTCGAATCACGGCAGCGCGCCTTGAAGCCTCCAGGGTGGTCGAGCGTCGAGACGCAGCGATGAAGGAGGCACTGCGCGAGGTCAATGAGGCGACTCGCGCCCCGGGGGGGGCGGACTGGCTGCCGATACCCTGGGAATCCCTTTCGTTCTCGGAATCCCGGGCTCGCTTTCGCACGCATCGCACCACGGTCCTGGAGTGCCTGCGAGAAAGCGGTCTGGAGTCGTTCTTCGAGCACGATGCCGGCTGGTTGATGATCTTCACCGATCTGCCGGCCCTGGAACTCGCCGAGGTGCTTGAGGACCTCGAACGGCTGCGGGTTCTCGCCGCGTCCCCCTTCAGGCTCGAACCGGACCAGGCTCCATTCCGAGGCAAGATGATTCTGATCCTCTGCGACCGGCGAGAGGACTTCGAGCGACTCGAGCAACGGTGCTTCGATTCCCCGGTCGGGCCGACGATCGATGCAACCTGTCATGCGACCGGACCCAGCATCCTGATCAACCTCCACCACGCGGGTGTGCATTCGACCGTTCTCGCTCAGCTTCTGGGCCAGCTGTCCATCGCCGCCCAGCACCACCACGTCTCTCCGGCGCCCCTGCCACGCTGGGCCTTCGAGGGGGTGCGCGACCACGTCATTTCGCGCCTCGAGGATCGATCAGCGCTGGACCGGAGCCTGCGGCTCCGCGGAAACCAGTTCATCCGTGGGGGCGGCGATCTCGGCTCCATCCTCGCTCGCTCGCTCCTTGATGCAGAAGATCCCGAGGTCGATCCCCACTTTCGTGCACTTGCCTACCTCACCTGTTCGCTCATGATCAGGGAGAACCCGGAAGCTTTTGCCGAGTGGATCCGGGCGGTCAAGTCGGGAGCGGACTGGCGGGTGGCCCTGACCGACTGCTATGGCGCCGACTGGGAACAGATCCTTCACGTCACCCGTGAATGGCATCTGCTCAACGACTGACACCGGCCTCCGGACGCTCCACCACGCCACCGTCCTCCAGGTGCACCACACGATCCGCGTAGGCGGCAATCGATGCGTCATGAGTCACCATCACGATGGTCAGACCCTCCTGATGACGCTGCTTGAGCAGATCGAGGATCTCCCGGCCGGTATGGACGTCGAGATTACCCGTGGGTTCGTCGGCGAGGAGGATGTCCGGCCCGCTTCCCAGCGCACGCGCGATCGCCACCCGCTGACGTTCGCCGCCGGAGAGTTCCCGGGGCCGGTGCCGGAACCGATGTTCCAGTCCGAACTCCGTCAGTGCCTGCTCGGTGACTCGTGCTTCCTCGCTGCTGGTGGTGAGTCGTCGGGCCAGGCCCGACTGGACCACCTGGGTCAGTGCGACCATCACCGCGGCACCGAGGATCGCACAGGCCGCTCCCAGGATCCAGGCGCGGAACGGGGTCTGCTCCTCCTGAGGCAGCAGCCCCCAGGGGCCCGCTCCCAGGGCGCCCAGAGCCGCTCCGGCGGCGGCTCCCAGCAGCAGGGCGAACCCCATCCCGAGACCTGCGCGTCGACTCTTGGGCACCAGCGTCGCCAGCATGCCGTTCTGCATCACATCGAGTTCCGGAAGGAGGTGGTAGAACTGGAAGACGAAGCCAATCGATCGATTGCGATAGGCGTTCGTCGGACCACCCTGCTCGAGAGCGACCCGCTCACCCTTGAAGAACACCGAACCCCCGTCCCGATCGGGACGATCCAGTCCTCCGAGCAGGTGCAGCAGGGTGCTCTTCCCCGAGCCACTCGCACCGAGGATCGCCACCCACTCACCCTGGCGTATCGACACCGATGCGCCCTTGAGCACGGGCACTTCGACGCGCCCCATGCGATAGGTCTTGTGCAGCTGCCTGCCCTCGAGGATCGGGGTCGTGGTTGTGCCGTCTGGATCGCTCATTGGTACCTGAGTGCCGTGACCGGATCGGTGTCCGCCGCACGGGCCGCGGGCACCGCGGCTCCGATCACGCTGAAGAGCACGGCTCCTCCCATGGTGAGCAGTGCGGTGAACCAGTCGGTTTCGTTGGGAACGCTTTCGAAGTAGTAGACGCTGGGATCCCAGAGCAGGAACCCCTGGTGCAGGAGCAGGCCGGTGCCGACCGCCGCCAGCAGGAGGAACCCGATCACCCCCAGCAGCCAGCGCAGGATGGAGCCCCGTATGACCGCCTGGATCGAGACCAGGAGCAGGATTCCCGATGCGGCGAAGGTGGTCACGATCAACCAGATCGGTGCCGGTTCGCCCATCGCGTCGTGAATCGCGTTGATGTTGGAGACCACCAGCCACCCGAGCAGAGCACCGAGAATCGAACCCAGCAGTCCGATGACCAGGCCGTAGATGAGGAAGATCCCGAGAATTCCCGGTCTGGATGCTCCGATCGCCCGCAGGATGCCGATGTCCCGGGTCTTCTCGTACACGATCGCCCAGAAGATCGAGAGCACCAGTCCGGCGCAGACGATGTACACGATGGAAAACAGGATCCGCATCAGCTCCCGTTCCTTCTGTACGGGACCGATGATGTCCGCCAGCTGCTGTTCCCAGGTCATGATCGTCACCGCGAACGGATCCGGGGGTTGCACCAGTCGACCGGGAACGCTCCGACTGGTCTTCCAGAAGGATTCGTACGCATTCATGACCGCCAGGCGCAGCTGCTGCGGGGTATGTCCCTCCGCGGTTCGCACCAGGACCTGGGTCGCTCGGGCCGGACTGGTGCCGATCTTCTTCGGTCCACCGGTCTCCGGATCGATCGCGGTGTTGTCGTAGAGATCTCCGCTCGCCATGCGAAGCATTTCCTGGGCGTCCGCGAGCGATATCAGGGCGCGGTTCTTGTCGATCTGGAACACCCCGGACTGGAACTCATTGACGATCACGAATTCGCGGGCCTCGGGATCGATCGAGAGCTTTCCCCCCTTGATGGGGACCAGGGTCAGCTCCACCGACTTGCCCGGCATCCAGTACTGGTCCATTCCGTTCGTGAACCCGTAGGTTCCGTCCGCCTGGCGTTCATTGAAGACCGAGAGGTGCATGCCCAGCACGATTCCTGGCTGATCACTCATTGAATCGCGCATGTTCATGGCATCCGTCTTGCGATCCCGTCCCTCCGACAGCCTCGGATCGTCCGGTGGCAGCGTTCCCGCCTTCTCGGGGGAGGGCGTCTGCCACCAGAGGATGTCCTCGAAGTCGCTGACCCGGGAGAAGCTGACCGGGTCGATCCCCCAGACCTGCACCGTCTCCACCACGTTGCCTTCCTGGGTTCCGTAGGGCATCTCGATCAGTCCGAAGGTGTCGATCGCCGGGGTGGCCACCTCGGCCTCCGGAAGCGCCTCGATCTTCTCGATGAGTTCGTCGTAGTAGGGAATGCCGCTGATCGGGTACCGAACGACCACGTCGCCCATCATCGTGCGCCCCGACGTCCGCAGCTTGTCGAGGAAACCGCTCATCACGCTCACAACGATCACCACCAGTGCCACGCACAGCGCCACCGCCGCCACCGCGATCAACGGGATGATCCGACTGGTGAGGTAGCGATTGGCCAGGAGTGCTGCGTACATGAGTGCTCACCGGCATCATAGGCCAGTTCGCCCCATGGGGTTCCTGACGGACTCTCCCATGCCCCCGATCCCCGGTCATGGTAGGGTGCGTGGGCACTTCGCTGCCCCCGACCGATGCTCACTCTCCAAGTCATTCTGGTCCTCGCCCTGATCGTCTGCTTCGGCGCCGCCGTCTATTGGATGGTGGCGTACTGGCGGATGCGCCGTGCTCTGTCCAGATCGATCTCCATGCGCGAAGGGGTGGATCTTCCCGAGCCCCGGGGAGGGTGGCCACGGGTGGCGGTGGTGATCCCCGCCCACAACGAGGAGGCGATGATCGAGCGGTGTGCCCGGGGGATCATGGAACAGGACTATCCGGAACTGAGCGCGGTCTTCGTGCTTGATCGCTGCACCGATCGGACGGAATCCAGATTGCGGGCGCTGGTCGGAGACGATCCCCGATTCAGCATCCTGACCATCGACGAGTGCCCCGAGGACTGGGCAGGCAAGTGCAACGCCGCTCGTCACGGTGGAGCTCAGGCCCTGGCCGATGGTGCCGAGTTCCTGCTTTTTTCCGACGCGGACACCGAGTTCGATCAACGCCTGGTGCGTTCCTCCGTCGGGCTCGCCCTGCGGGAGGAAGCGGACCTCCTCAGCGTGCTCAGCACCCTGACCACCACTCGTTGGGACGAACGTGTCGTGCAGCCGGTGGCGATTCTGAATCTGGTCCGGATGCATCCACCCGACCTGGTCAACCGCAGGGAGCGGCCGCGAGCGTTCGCGAACGGGCAGTTCATGCTCTTCTCCAGTGACATCTATCGAACCATCGGGGGGCACGAGTCGGTTCACCAGGATCTGCTGGAAGACATCGCCTTCGCTCGCATGGTGCGCGGAAACGGGGGGCGTGGCGTGATTCTCAATGCCGACGGCATGTTGAAGGTCTCGATGTACGACTCCCTCGCGCAACTCGAGGAGGGTTGGAAACGGATCTTCATCGAGGTCGCTCGTCGACACCCGCGTCGGCTGGTTGGTTGGGGAATCCGATCCCTCGCAGCGGGCGCTCTGATCCCCCTGGTCCAGGTGCTGGCGGTGGTCCTCGGCAGCATCCTCTACGTGAACGGGGATCCCCCTGCGCTGCCTCTTGCCGTGTCGGCGGTGGGTCTCGGTCTGCTGGCGCAGTTGCTGGTGCTGGGTTCGTTCTACCGCACCGCGGGGACCCCTCTCACCGGAATCCCTGGATACCCGCTGGGTTGCCTGCTCGTGGGCCGACTCATGCTCGCGGGTGCATCCGATCTTCGAAACGGTCGTCCGATCCGCTGGGGCGGTCGTGACTACGTACTGACTCCGAGGTGACATGATCCATGAAGATTCTTCTGACCAATGACGACGGTATTCACGCTCCCGGAATAGAAGCGATGCACGAGGCGCTTGATGGCCTGGGGGAGGTGATGACCGTCGCTCCGCTCACGGTTCAGTCGGCGACCGGACATGGAATCACCTTCGATCAACCACTGATGTGCACGGAGGTCGCCGTCAACGACCGGATGACCGGCCATGCCGTGGACGGCCGCCCGGCGGACTGCGTGAAGGTCGCCCTGAGAGCGCTCTGGCAGAAACGATACGGTGAGGGCACCGCCCCGGACCTGGTGGTCAGCGGGATGAATTCCGGTGCGAACATCGGCATCAACGTCATCTACAGCGGTACCGTGGCGGCGGCGGTGGAGGCGGCATTCCTCGGCGTCCCCGCAATCGCGGTGAGCCTGCACATCGGCAATCCCGCGGCTACCCGCTACACCCGGGCCGCGCAGATCGCTCGCTCGATCATCGACCGGGTCCTCGAGTACCCGATCGAACCGCATTCGGTGATCAACGTGAACGTGCCCCGTACCGAGGCCGACGACCGTCCGATGCCGCCGATCCACGTGGTGGACATGAATCTCGCTGCGGGCAGCTCGAGCTATGAGTGCCGACAGAGTCCGGATGGGCGCGACTACTACTGGGCATGTGGCAGTGGCATCAAGTTCGATCGCACCGCGAATGGCAGCGACGTCGAGGCCTTGCTCGCGGGAAATGCCACGGTGACCCCTCTGGACTACGACCTCACCGATCACGCGCGGATCACGACCTGGCGGGAACGCCTCGACACCAGGTGAACGACCAGGTGAACGACCAGGTGAACGATTCTCCGGCGGTCGTTCAGTTCAGGACGAAGCGAAGCGTCACGTCGAACGTATCCTCACCCTTGAGTTCGGAGAGCTTCTCTCCCTTGGCTCGCCAGCGGTAGAGTGAGTCGAGAATCGGTTCATCCATTCGTCGGTCCCCGCTCGAGACCACGATGCGTGCTCGCACCGGCCTGCCCTTTGAATTGAACTGGATCTCGACGATCGGGCTGCGGAAGCGTGCACTGATCTGCGTCAGGGTGGGGATCTGAGGGCGCCTGGTCTGCAGTTCCACTCCCTGCGCGGCCAGCGGCCTTCCGCGTTTCCAGAGTTCCGGAGGTACGTCGACGACGCTGGTGGCGTCGGATTCCCGGTCGGCGGCGTTTCCATTCTCACCCGAGTCACCATCGCCGGTTCCGGGACTCTTGCCGGGGTCGGTTTCCGGCTGGGGAGGAGACGGCGGAGTGGGGTTGCTGGGCGGCGTCGGTTCCGATTCCTCCTTCGGCTCCTCTTCGCGGGGCGGCTCCTGCTCCTGCGGCTCCGATTCGGGAGCCTCGGTCGGTTTCTCGGGGATTTCAGGAGCCTTCGGGTCACCGAGCTGGGGCGCTCGTTCATCGGGAGTCTCACCCTCCTCGGCGTCCGGATTGGTCTTTTCCGCGGTGGTGGTCTCGATGCGATCGGCTTCCGGGTTGCGAGGCGCCTGAGGCAACTGCGCTTCGGATTCGGTCGGGGGTCGGTCGTCCGAGAGTGAGGGTCTGGCGGGGCGAATCTCTTCCGGGGATCTGGAGGGGTCCGAGGTCGGGTCCTGGTTCGACGGTGCGTTCGGTTGGACCGGCTGCTTCGTCGGGGGAGACGGGGGGGTCTGCGGAGACGGCGGGGGGGTGCCACCGCCGCCGGACGGCTGCATGATGAATTCCGCCTGGTCGGTCTCACCGAGTCGAGCCAGGTGTTCCTCGTATTCCTCGTAGCCGATCCAGTTCATCGTCTTGTTCATCGATTCCTCGATGCCCAGTTCCGGTTTCTGGGCCTCGGGCTCAGGTGCCGGTGGTTCGATCGCACTGGCCAGTTCGACGAACCGTTCGGGTGCATCGTTGGTCGAGACATCGATCAGGATCGGGAGCAGCACCGCCACGTGGAAGATCACCGAGAAGACCAGGCCGAGCAGCAGCACGCCGGTCTCCCAGCGGCCTCGCTGGGGCCTCGGTACGCTCCGGTTCGCCGTCACGGGACCGGTTCCGGAAGTGGAGGGGGTGCGCTCCGGGCTCCGGGCCCGCTCATCGGACCGCTCTTGGGGCGACCGACCAGATTGATCGTGACCCCCGTCGGCCGAAGGCGATCCCAGACATCCTGCAGGACGGGAGCACGATCGGTCTCACTGCGGCCCTCCGCGACCGCAAGGTAGACCACCGTCGCGGGATCGATGATGGTTCGCTCCCGGACCGCATCCGCGAGATCATCCAGAGGGATCGGCTGTCGGTCGAGGAACACGTTCCCATCGAGATCGATGGAGATCGTCGCCGCGGGTGCGGGCTCCGCGGGTTGCCCGGTCTGGAAGCTGCGAAGCTCCATGGGAACCAGGTCCACCCGGACCATCAGGACCATCGCGTAGATGAAGAAGACCAGGAGCAGGAATATCACGTCGATCATCGGCGTGAGCTCAACCCGGAATTCATGGTTGCTTCTTCTTATTGCCACGGCAGCTCCGAGGTCGGGGCCTCGTCGGATGCGCTCACTCCGAGAGTTGGAGCGAGGCCAGGGCGGTGGAGACGTCGTCGGTGAAGTCGAAGATCTTGTCCAGACCGGTGATCATCAGGACGCCCCAGACCTGATCGTCGACGGAGCAGATGCGCATGTTGCGGCCGCCGGTGTTGAGCCGCTTGCGGAGTCTCAGCATCTGCGCGATGTTCGAGGAGTTCAGATACGACACCGAGGCGAGGTCCAGAACCACGTCGGGGGTCGATTCACCCCGCTCCTCGAGGCGCTGCAGAAGATTCGCCATGTCCTCGGAGAAGGCGGGCTCGTCTCCTACGGTGGCAATCGTGATTTCGTCTGACCAGTCTTCGATCGGCATGGGGCACGCTTCTCCGGTTCGGTGGGATCTGTTCCCAGAATGTACCACAGGTCGTTTCCGCCAGTGGCAGGATGGACTGATCAGTCGTCGGTGGCCACTCTGGCCATTGCGATCAGGGAATCCGACTCGCGCAGCCGGACGACCCGGACACCCTGGGTGTTCCGCCCCATTCGGGAGATCTCGTCCACTGAAGTGCGGATGAGCTGGCCGTTCTGGGTGACGAAGACGGCACCATCCCCGTCCCGCACCGGGCGAACCGCGACCACGCGTCCGTTTCGTGAGTTGGTCTTGATGTCGATGCGTCCCTTGCCTCCACGACCCTGGGGTCGGGTGGAGCCATCCTCGGACTGGACGAGGTAGTCGTTCAGCGAGGTCCGCTTGCCGAAGCCGTTCTGGGTCACCGTGAGCAGATCGTCTCCGGCGTCGCAGCGAACCAGTCCGACGACCTCGTCATCACCACCGATGTCGATCCCCTTCACCCCGGCGGCGGCCCGGCCCATGATTCTGGCATCGTCCTCGTTGAAGCGGATTGCCATTCCGCTGGCGGTGGCGAGCAGCACGTGGCTGTCGCCGGTGGACTGGACCACTCCGACCAGGCGATCGCCCTCGTTGAGCTTCACCGCGATGATGCCGCTGCGGTTGACGTTGCGGTAGTCCTTGAGCGAGGTTCGCTTGACCTTTCCGGAAGCGGTCGCGAAGAACAGGTAGTCCTCCGACTTCTCGAAGTCGGCGACCGGCAGGAAGAAGCGAGCGGTCTCGCCCTTGCGGAGCTCGACGAGGTTCTGAATCGGGCGGCCACGCGACGTCCGGCTCATCTCCGGAATCTGCCAGACCTTCATCCGGAAGACGCGACCGGTGTTGGTGAAGCAGAGGAGGTCGGTGTGCGTGGTCGAGACGAAGACGTGCTCGACGAAGTCGTCCTCCTTGGTCTGGCTGCCCCGGATCCCGGTTCCACCGCGCCCCTGTGAACGGTAGGTGTCCACCGGAAGGCGCTTCACGTAACCCTCGTGGGAGATCGTGACCACCACGTCGTGTTCCTGGATGAGCGACTCGATCTCGAGGTCGTCCGCGTCCCCGTCCTCGATCAGCGTTCGGCGATCGTCGGCGAACTTCTCGGCGATCTCGGTGCAGTCCTCGCGGATCATCGAACGCACCCGTTCATCGCTGCCGAGAATCGACTCGTAGTCCTCGATTTCCGCATGCAGCTTGCGAAGTTCCTCGGTCAGGGTCTCGATCTCCAGACCCACCAGCTGGATGAGGCGCAGGGCGCCGATCGCATCCGCCTGCACGTGGGTCAGGAAGACGCCGTCGCCCTCCTGCGAGGCCTCGATCAGCCTCGGGGGGATGCTCTCAGCGTGCTCGTGGTCCGGCGGGATGCGGAACGCACGCTCCTGGAGGCGCTTGATCGCCTCCTCGCGGGTGCGGCTGGCGCGGATGAGCTTGATCACCTCGTCGATGTCGCAGACCGCGTAGATCTTGCCCTCGAGCTTGTGGGCGTCCTGGCGGGCGCGGCGGAGCAGGAATTCCGTACGTCGCCGAATGACCTCGATTCGGTGATCGATCCAGCACTGGATGAGCTGCTTGATCGAGAGCGTCCTCGGTCGGTTGTTCACCAGCGCGATGTTGATGATCGAGAACGTCGATTGCAGCGGAGTGAACCGGTAGATCTGTCGTTCCACCACCCCGGGGTCCGCACCGCGCTTGAGTTCGACGAGAATGCGGGTCTGAGCGGTTCGACCGGAATGGTTGTGGATGTTCGCGATGTCGGAGATGCGACCATCCTTGCCCGCCTCGATCGCGAGCTTCTCCAGCAGATTCGACTGGACCACCTGGTAGGGAATCTCCTCGATGACGAGGTAGTCCCGCCCCTTGCGCTCCTCGTGCGTGACCTTGCCCCGGACCGTGACACGTCCTCGTCCGGTGGCATAGGCTTCGATGATGCCCCGGCGGCCCACGATCGTGCCCCCGGTGGGGAAGTCGGGTCCCGGCAGGATCTGCAGGAGCTCCTGGATGTCGAGTTCGGGGTTGTCGAGGACCGCCATGATCGCGGTGCAGACCTCGCCCACGTTGTGCGGCGGCATGCTGGAGGCCATGCCCACCGCGATGCCGCTCGATCCGTTGCAGAGCAGGTTCGGGAACTTGGCCGGAAGGACCACGGGTTCCATCAGTCGGTCGTCGTAGTTGGGTCGGAAGTCGACGGTCTCGGACTTGATGTCCTCGAGCATCGCGATCGTCGCGTGGGTCATGCGCGCCTCGGTGTAACGCATCGCCGCCGGCGGGTCGCCCTCGATCGAACCGAAGTTCCCCTGCTTGTCGACCAGGAGGGTGCGGGTCTTCCAGTGCTGGCCCATGTTCACCAGGGTGGGGTAGATCACGCTCTCACCGTGCGGGTGGTAGTTGCCGGAGGTGTCGCCGGCGATCTTGGCGCACTTGATGTGCTTTCTGCCCGGGGTCAGGTTCAGGTCGTGCATCGCGACGAGGATTCGACGCTGTGACGGCTTGAGCCCGTCGCGGACATCGGGGAGCGCCCGGTCCATGATCGTGCTCATCGCGTAGGTCAGGTAGGAGTCGTGCAGCTCGCGATCGATCTCGAGATCGACGACCCGGTCGCGAGGGAAGTCGCTCTCGGCGGTGTTGATGCCGTCGGTTGGTCCTGACGGGGGGGTGGTGTCGTGCGCTTCGGCCATCGTTCTTGAGCGTGTTTCCTGTCCGCTTGGCTTGCCCGCGGTGAGGCGTTTGGAAGGGTCCCGGCAGTCGCTCTGGGGGCGCTTGATCCGGTTCCGGATTCTACCTCATTTCGAGGGTTTTCGCCCGGATTCGACGTCCACCGGCCGGGGTCCGTTCACCCCTGCGGGAGGGGTTCCAGGAGTGCGAGGTATTCGATGTTTCCCGGAACACCCCGCTTCCTCGAGCTCTTCCCTCCGACCAGGGGGGATTGCGTGCTGTCGGACACCGAGAAGCCGAGTTCATGCATCGAATCCAGGGTCTCCCGCATGACCTCCGGAGCGAGTTCCTGGGGAAGAAAGCCACCCTGGAGCTGGTGCTTGCGATCCTCGGAAAGCTCGTAGTGAGGCTTGATCAGGCTCACCACCCGGCCACCTTCCGCCAGCCACGGCCGGGCGGCGGGCAGGGCCAGCCGCTGGGGGGTCCAGGCGAGGTCGATCACCACGAGGTCCACACCTCCGGCAGGGGGTTCGGCATGGAGTGCATTGGTCCGTTCCAGAACCGTCACCCGTTCATCGCTGCGGAGTTTCCAGGCGAGCACCCCATATCCGGTGTCGATCGCGATCACGTGCCCAGCCTCGCGCTGCAGCAGGCAGTCGGTGAACCCACCCACATTGCTTCCGAAGTCCGCACATCGCAGATCGGCCACGTCGAGGTCGAAGGTGTGCAGCGCATGCTCCAGCTTCTCACCCGCCCGGGAGACGAACCGCCGTTCACTCACTCGGAGGTCCGTTCTCGTCGATGCCGATGATGGTGATCCCCGCGCGATTGGCGGCTTCAAGCACCTCGGGCTTGTCAAGCAGGATGACCCGGCCGGCCCCGACGGCCAGGCAGGATCCCCCGCAGGCCGAGAGTCGTTCGATGGTCTGAAGGCCGATGGTGGGGACGTCGGTACGCATGTCGTGGTTTCGACTGGCGGTCTTCAACAGCGTCCAGTTTCCCCTCGGGCAGAGTTCCCGGGTGCGGCCGATCAGTCGATCGGTGCCCTCGACCGCCTCCACCCCGATGACGTCGCGCTCCCGGACCGTGATCGCCTGACCGATGTCCAGTTCGACGGTCGTTTGCAGGATCGACCATCCAAAACGGACGTCTTCGAGCAGGGAGCCCGGGATCGGCCGGTTGGTCATGACGCCCGCAGTGGCCAGGTGGTCGGGGATGTAGGTGGTGGAGTCGATGAGCGTGATTCCCTTCGAGGACAGTTCGTCCGCGACCACCCGCAGAAGATGAGCGGACCGCTTGTCGTGGCGAAGCCGACGATACCAGATGTCGATCGTCCGCAGATCCGGGAGGTTCCGTATGAGTCGGAACGGAACGTGCATCTGGGCCTTGTCGACCCGGCCCACCAGCACCGCTTCCTTCAGGTTGAAGCGGCGGCAGGCCCTGATCCAGCTTCCGATCCTCATCGTTCCCACGGTGGTGGAGCGATCGGCCATCTCGAGGATCTCGCGGGAGCAATGCCCTCGAAGGCCGATGGCGCAGACTTCCCGACCGGCTGCGCGCATCCCTTCGGCGATGACTACCGGCAGCCTGCCTCCGCCCGCGATGATTCCAATCGGTTCGCCCATGACCGCTCCAGAATACCCTGACCCGCGATCATTCAGCCACTTCGTGCCGGATAGAAGTGATCCGGGTCGATCTGCACGGTCTCCGCCCGGCAGAGGGCATCGATGACCTCCTCCGGATCCTGTCCGAAATGAACGAGCTTCCAGGTCGGCTCGGTGATGAACCGGTGTTCGACACCGTGCCTGAACATCTCGATGAGTGGATCGAAGTGTCCCTGGTCGTTCACCACCCCGATCGGACGCTGGTGTTCCATCAGCAGCCGGCCCACCAGGGTCTCGAAGAATTCCTCATACGTTCCCAGTCCCCCCGGAAGCGTGAGGAATCCCTCGGCTCGCACGATCATCTCGTGCTTCCGCTCACGCATCGTGTCCACCACCAGCAGTTCGTCGCAGCCGCTCCAGCCCTGTTCCGAATCGAGCAGGTGCTTGGTGATGATTCCGGTCACGCGACCTCCCGCCTCCTTGCAGGCGCGGGCGGTTTCTCCCATCAGACCCACGGCACCTCCCCCGTAGACCAGTTCGATGCCGCGCTCTGCCAGCACTTCGCCGGTTCTGCGGGCCGCGGGTTTGAAATTCGGGTCGATGCCTTCGGAGGCTGAACAATAGACGGTCATGGAGCGCATATGGTCACCCTAGCACCTGCAGTGAATTTGGGTTGGTGACGGGCTTGTCGAACCCTTTCGGGGCTTCAGCCCGTAGGCTTTCCTGCGGCCGTGGGGTGCTTCGGTCCGAATGAAGCCTTACCGTCCATCGCTCCCGGGTTCCCACCCATGGAAAGTCATCAGCAGATGCTGGAATTCCCCTTTCTCCTCCTCCTGGCGATTCTCGCCGGTTTCCTCGTCAGCACACCCCTGGTCTGGTGGTTGATACGGCTGGGTCGGCGCGCCAGCATGCTGGATTCCGCGGGATCCGACGGACATCGCAAGCAACTGCGAGCCATTCCCAACATCGGGGGCATCGGGATCTTCCTCGGAGCGATCCTGCCCCTGGTCGGCGGGGTTGCGTACCTCTGGCTCACCGTTCCGCCGGTTTCGTCCGAGCTACCGAGCACCCTGGACCCGACCAATGCACGAATCCTCGACCAGATGGGGACCTGGATCGCCATCATCGCGTCCTGCTTCGTCCTCCACGTGATGGGAGTCATCGACGATCGAAAGGCCCAGCCGGCGTCGCTCAAGCTTCTTCTGCAATTCCTGCTGGGCGCGATGCTCGTACTGCTCTTCGATGTTCGTCTGCTTCACGTACTCGACGAGTTCGGTTCCGCCGGCTGGATCACCTCCTGCGTGCTCACGATCCTCTGGCTGGTGGTCATCACCAACGCCTTCAACTTCCTCGACAACATGGACGGCCTCGCCGCGGGGGTGGCAACGATCGCGGCGACGGTCCTGATGATCGCCACCACGCTCAACAACCAGTGGTTCATATCGCTTTCACTCGCCTTGCTGATCGGCGCGCTGCTCGGTTTCCTCATCTTCAACTTCCCTCCGGCACGAGTCTTCATGGGCGATGGGGGATCGCTGGTGATCGGTTGGCTGCTGGCGATCGCAACCGTCCGCACCACCTTCGTGGACACCGCCGACCCCGGCTATGCGTTGGGATCATCGTGGTACGGGGTCTTCATCCCCCTGGTGGTCCTCGCGGTTCCGCTCTACGACTTCACCAGCGTGGTCGTCATCCGGACCCTTCAGGGCCGAAGCCCCTTCGTGGGCGATCAACAGCATTTCTCCCATCGACTGGTGCAGCGAGGACTGTCGCCCCGGCGAGCGGTCCTGGTGATCTGGGCGATCACTCTGGCCACCGGAGTCAACGGCATCGTGCTGGGTTCGGTCTCGCCGGCGATGGCGATCCTGCTGGCACTCGCGACGCTGGTTCTTCTGGCCGGCCTCGCACTGCTCGAAAGTGGACTGGCCTCTTCCGGGGAGGCTGCGGATGTCTGAAGCGAGTTCTCCGGGCGTTTCCAGGGGTGAAAGCGTACTCGTTCCGCTGGGAGCCGCGGCGCTCCTGGGCCTGATCGCCTTTCGCTGTCTGGTGATGATCTCCCCTGATCCGTCGTTCGACCTCGATCCGATGGCCGAGGCCTCGCCCTGGTTCGGACTCGGCCCATCCGGTTCCTCGATGACCTCGATCTGGATCCTCCTGGCAAGTTCGGTCGTACTCTTCGGAGAACGGTTCTCCGGTCGCGGCGTCGATCGCGGTCTGCTTCTGCTCTGGATGCTGCCGATCATCGCCGTCGTCCTGCACGGCCTGGGTAACGGAACATCGTTCTGGATCAGTGTGGACTGGTTCGCTGCCGCAGCGGGTGGCGTCACCCTCGCCCACGCCTGTCGTGCACCCGGCGTGCGGGCTCTGGTGCTTGGTGGCATCCTCGGTCTGTGCTCGATCCTGGCGGTTCGGGGCGGGGTGCAGTTGCTGTTCGAGCATCGGGAAACGGTCGAGTTCTTCCGGGCCAACCGGGAGTCCCTGCTGGGCGCCTTCGGCTGGGCACCCGGTTCGGTTCAGGCCGACCTCTACGAGCGCCGGCTGCTCCAGCCTGAAGCCACGGGGTGGTTCGGTCTCTCGAACCTCTTCAGCGGTCTGATGGCCGTCGCCTTCGTGCTCGGGTTCCTCTCGCTTCTGGTGGTCGGTGCTCGGGTCTCGAGCGGGGCGCGTGCCCTGCTCTACGCCTGCTGGTTCGGTGGGTTCCTCACCCTGATCATCGTCAACGGATCCAAGGGCGCCATCGGAGCGATGGCACTGGGCATCCTGGTGGCCTCGATTCCGCTGTTCGTTCCGGCCTGGCGTTCCCGCGGCGTGCACCTCGCCGGGGTGATGGCGGTGGCTGCGCTCTTTCTGACCTTCTTCATCGTGATCGCGCGGGGGCTGTTCGGGGTTTCCGCATTCGCAGGTGAGCTGAGTCTTCTCGTTCGATGGCAGTACTTGGTCGGTGCGGTGCAGATCCTCGCGGAACATCCCTGGTTCGGAATCGGACCCGGTGGGTTCCAATCGGCCTTCCTCGCGGTGCGTCCGGCACTCAGTCCCGAGGAGCCATCCAGTCCGCACAATGCGCTGCTGGACTGGCTGGTCGCCTACGGGATCTTCGGGACCAGCTGGGTCTGTCTGCTGCTGCTCATGGCCTTTCGTACCGGGGCGTCGACCTTTCGCGCGGGTGCGGCCTCCCCTCGTCAGTGGCTGTTCTTCGTCTTCGCACTCTGTGCGGCGACCTACGGTTCGTTCCTCCTGGAGGCCCCGACCCTGACTCCGGTCCTGGTGGTGTTTCGGCTGGTCGGGCTGGCCCTTGGCCTGGTGATCCTGATGACGGCTGGCAGCGTGCTGCAGTCGATGCGTGATTCCCGAGTGCCCTGGGTGATGGGAGCCACGGTCGCCACTCTGGGTTCTCTGGCGGTTCTGGACATGCTCTTCAGTCACCCCGGCAGCGTGGCCCTGGTCTGGGCCCTGCTGGGTTCGGTTTCCGTCGCCCGTTCCCGCCCGGTGGAGGCGACCGGCCCCATTCCCGCGGGGACTCCGGCGGTCTGCGGCGTCGCCCTCTTCTTCGCCGCCGTGCAACCGCAGCAGGAGGTCGACCGTCGGCTTGAAGAGGCGGCACGCCCCCTCCGAGCGGTCGCGGCCTTCACGAATGAAATCGATCGCATGCCTCGCTCGCTGACTCCGATCACTCGAATGGAAGCACTTGATGCGGTGCTTTCGCGTGCGGGCGGACTGATCGACGAGGGAACGCTCGGCTTCGAGGAGATTTCATCGCTTGCTCCGGGCTCCAACGATCCCTCACTCATCGCGCGGGCATTGCTCAGGGGGATTCGTCCGGACCTTCGACGCACCGCGATCGAGCAGCTGGTCACCTGCTGGGATCTCCATCCGAACCATTCGACACCGGCGTGGGCATCGATCGACCAGCTGCGTCTGCTCAGCGCCGAGCCAGGTCTTGCTGATGCAGATCGCTTTCCCGTTCTGCTCGAGGCCCTCACTCGGACCCAGCGGATGGGTGCGCCCCGGCGGATCGACGAGGAAGCCGATGCCTCGTGGTTCCGATCCTTCCCCGCATTCATCGATCGGTTGCAGGATCCGGTTCGTTCGGCCGTCACCGCGGCATGGATCGAGCAGGAAGCCGCACAGCTGGCTCCCGAACAGGCCTCGTGGGAAGCGGTCGCTGACGCCTTTCGTGTGGCGTTGCGTCACCACCCGGGTGATCCGAAACTGCATGCGGCGCTGGTCGATGCCTTGCGCAGGCTTGATGACCGGGAGGCGGAGCGTGCCGCCCTGGAGCAGGCACTGCTCGTCAACCGGCAGAAGCGATTGGATCCCCTCGTCCAGTACTCCGATGCCCGTCGACTCGCGTACGAGCAACGGCTGGAGCAACTGCGTCAATCCTCGAAGTGAAGGACTTCCCCGCAGCTTCGTGCGTACTGGATGCCCCGTTCCACCGGGAAGCGTTCCAGCCCATCCTCGCGAAGTCGATCGGCATGTTCGGCTTCGTACCGTTCGAATGCGGCTCGATCGGGAAAGTCGTAGCGGACCTCGAGCACGATCGGTTCACCGTCCAGGCGTACGACCTGGGCGTTGTCGGCGCCACCCTTGCGAACCTCCGCGCAGTGGCCCTCCACCAGCCACTCGACCCATTCACGCGCCACCTCGAGATCTTCGAACGTGGCTCGGACCGTGTACCGAAAGCTCATGAATCACCCGCCGTTGCATCGGAGGGGCCGAGCGCTTCCATGACCTGGTTCGAGGTGTAGGCGGTCGACTGCCAGGGGGCGTCGAAGGGATCCGTGGGTGACCAGATCGCCAGCAGGGGGATTCCCGTCTGTCCGATCTCCCGCATGAGTTCCCAGCCCGGTGCCTTCCGCGAGGTGTTGTCGGCGGTGAACATCACGATCTGTTCACTGTCCGCCAGTCGACTCTTCACCGGCTCGACGTCCAGGACCCCCGCCTTGAGGGCCTTGCAGTTGATGCACCATTCGGCGGTGAAGTCGACCACCACGGTCTTCCCGTCGGACCGAGCGGCCTCGAAGGTGATCGGGTCGTAGAGGTTCCAGACGTTGGTCAGGTACCGTCCGGGATTGTCGAGTCTGGCCGCCTCGAACGCCTCATGGGTGAGGCGGGCCTTTTCGGTTGCCTGCACCGAGTACCAGGTCGGAACGACCCCGAGCACCAGCGAGACCAGCAGCCAGGTGATGCGGGGGCCCCACCTGGGTGTGATCTGGAAGGTACGAAGGGTCAGCCATCCTCCGGCGAGGATGAGTGCGATCGCGATCGCCCACCAGTGGAGCAGGCGCGCCATCCAGGGCTGTTCGGCGACCAGGCCGATCAGGCCCGATCCGATGAAGTACGCCGCCGCCGCCAGGAGCAGCAGGCCCATGACCTGCTTCACCAGTTCGCTGGCCGGTCCGGTTCTGGGGATGCTGTCGACCAGCTTTGGATAGGCGGAGAGAACGAGGTAGGGCGCCCCCATTCCGATCCCGATCGAACCGAAGATCATCAGAGTGACGAAGGGGGGCAGGGTGGCGGCACCCGCGAAGAGGGCGCCGGCGACGAAACCGAAGCACGGCAGACCCAGCACCGCGGTCATCACGCCGAAGAGGAACGATCCCCACGCGTTGTCCGCCTTGGGGTTGATCAGGTACGTGGACTGGGGGAGTGACAGGGTGAACAGCCCCATGATGCCGATCCCCATCACCCCGATCAGGGCTCCGATCGCGAACGTGACCCACCAGATTCCGAAGATCCTCGAGGGGTCCGTGATCGAAGCGAAGAAGACGACCGGCAATCCGATGGCGAACCAGAAGGCGAACACGCCAAGAGCCATCCAGAGGCCCAGGGACAGCGCTCGGCCGGGGGTGGCCGCATGCTGCGAGAGGGTCATGATCTTGATGGGAATCACCGGCAGCACGCAGGGAGTGAGGTTGAGTATGAACCCACCCACGATCCCCAGCAGCACCAGGATGACGCCGCCCAGCACGCCACCGGTGCGTGGCAGCTCGAAGCCGAAGAACGCGGTCGTCGGGGCGGCGTCCACGGGGGTTCCCGCGTCGAGGGCGGTCTCCTCCGAGGCAGGGGCTCGCTCGGTTCCGAGGGGCGCACCCAGAGCGGGAGGAGCTACCGGCTTCATCACTCCACCAGTCGTGAACGTGAGCGAACCGATCGGCGGGTCGAACGTCGGTGCGAGACAGGTGGAGTCGTCACACGCCTGGAAGCTCGCACTGAGACTGATGGTCGGAGCCTCCGGTGCATCCGCGGCGACCAGCAGTTCCACTCGAGCGACGGCCGTGCCCTCGAATACCGAGTAGTCCTCGGCGCCGAAGCCGAGGTTGACCGCGACCAGATGGGTTTCCGGCCAGGTGATCGACGCAACGGAGAGTCCGTCGGCCTTCACCACGTCGATCTCGGTCCAGACCGCCCCGTCGAAGATCGCGGTTCCCGGCTGGGCCCCGCCCTCCTGGGGCCAGATGTGCCAGTTTCGTTTCATCTCGAACGTGACATCCACGACGACCGTCGTTCCTCTGGTGACCTCGTCGGTCTCTGAGGTGAAGGTGACGGTCACGACATCACGGCTGTCGCCGTAGGAGTCCTGGGTGAGCGCATCGAGGT
Organism: Planctomycetota bacterium; assembly: GCA_036336805.1. Classification (GTDB taxonomy): domain Bacteria; phylum Planctomycetota; class Phycisphaerae; order Phycisphaerales; family SM1A02; genus UBA8087. The sequence goes on along the minus strand of JAYZFJ010000035.1, from coordinate 86,119 downwards.
CGAATCCCTGCCCTGCGGCGGCGGAGGCGATGCTCGAGGCGAGCAGGGCGCAGCTGAGTGGGTGCCATGAATCGTGATTCACTTCGGGGTTCTCCCTGTGTCTACAGAGCGAAGCCTACTTGCTTTGCGGCACCCCTGCATCACATTCGTTTCGTTGCGAACGCCCAGGTGAGTGCGGCCACCGCCAGGGTGAGTGGAATGACGAATACCAGCCAGGCTACGAGCGGGGCACCCTTCTTCGGCCTGGACGGCGAGGTGTGCTGGACACTCCAGTCGGGGAGGTTTCCCCGCCAGTTCACGAAGAGCATCGGATTGACCCCTTCAAGCTCGGTGGCGGTGGGATCGGTGGGGTGCACGATGCTGACGGTCACCTCGTCCTCGATCGCGAAGGGGGCGGCATCACCATTCATGACCACCCCCTCCAAGCCGAATCGGATCGTCGCCTCCCCGACCACGCTTTCCGGGCCCGCCTTGACGGGGATGAAGATCGTCTGTGGGAGCTCGAGGATGCCTCTTGGAGCTCCTTCTTCTTCCACCTCCGTGGTCCGAGGCCACTGAACCGAGATCAGATCCGGGATCAGAACGTAGGAATCAGCGTCCGATCGCCACTGAAGGCGGGTATCCGTCTGAGGCATGCCAGGTGGTGGTTTGATTCCGTCGTCGGGTGGTCCTATCTGTATGGATTCACTGGAGTTGGGTTCAAGTACCCAGGCCAGGGTGCACCACTCGCCAGGGCGAAGTTTCGGTCTCGAACTGATCAATCGTGTCGTGAAGGGCGGTGCCGGAGTCTCCACCTGAATCGGCGGAGAATCGGCTTTCTGGGCGGCTGAGGGCAGAATGAGGGCGGTGATGAGGAGGAGGATCGTGGTCATGTCCCTAGTCTATGGCCACCTTCGACGGAGGATGCCGAACAAGATCGGCTCCAGGTGACTTATCTCCCGTGAAGACCGAGTGCGGGATGGCCGCTATCGGGCAAGGACGTTCAAGCAGCACCCCGCTGCCTTCCGATAAGCATCGAGATGGCCGACACCTACCCTGACCCTCTGGCGAATGCTGACGTGATCGAGAACACCCCAGCCGGTGAGGACGGGATCCTCTATCCGCGCGAAATCTTCTCGCGACACCGCCGACAGAACGAGACCGTCGAGATCCGTTCCTACGACTTCAAGCGTCCCGAACGCATCAGCAAGGACCAGATGCGTTCCCTGCAGACCCTGCACGAGGCGTTTGCGCGCAACTTCGGTGCTTCGCTTTCCGGTTTCCTGAGAACGATCGTCGAAGTTCGCGTCGAGCAGGCGGAGCAGATGACCTATTCCGAGTTCCTCTCCAGCCTCGCGAATCCCACCTGCTTCAGTCTGGTCAACGGGGATCCTCTTGACGGGCAGTTCTGCCTGGAGATCAGTCCGCTGATCATCTACCCGATCCTGGACCGCCTCATGGGCGGAAACACCAAGGATCTCTTCGTGCCACAGCGGCCGATGACGATGATCGAGATGCGTCTGGTACGCAAGATACTCGAGCGCGGCATGCAGCCGTTGAACGACGCCTGGGCTGCGATCGACGACTTCGGCTTCGAGCTGGGCGAGATGGAGACCAACCCCCAGCTCGTGCAGATCGTCCCCCCGAACGAAGTGGTGGTCGTCATCGGATTCGAGGTCCGCATGGGCGGCCGGGCAGGCACCATGAAGCTTTGTCTGCCCTACAACGTCATCGAGCCGGTGACCGAGGACTTCAATTCCCAGAACTGGTTCGTGAACACCCGCGAGGAATCCGAGGGCACGGTGCGGACGATGATCGAGCAGGGGCTGTCCGAGGCCTCCCTCGACGTCGAAGTCACCCTCGCTCGTACCTCGATCACGTTTGATGAACTCCGCCAGCTTCAGGTGGGCGATCTGATCACCACGCAGAAGCCGGCGAAGGAACCGGTGGTGGTGTCCGTCGGGGGATCGCCCAAGTTCACCGGCAGCCTCGGACACCATCGAGGCAGCTGTGCGGTCCGTATCGTCGATCCGATCCAGTCATCGGAGGGAACGGATCCCACGGACCCCCTCTCAAGCCCTCCTGAGGCAGGTTCCGGCCAGATCCTGCCTTCCTGAGCGAGCCTCGTTGCCGTGGGCCGGTGCTTTGGATATCATCCCCGATTCGGGAACTTCTCCCGTCTTGTTCTTCATCCGTTCCTGACTGCAAGGTGCAACGTGTCCACATGATCCGGACTCCTTTCCACCAACTTCAGTCTGCCCAGGAGGCGACTTCGTCCCCTTTCCTTCGTGGAGTGCTGTCCATGATGTGACGGCCACGCCACGACTTCTGGGCCATGTCCCCGCGACATGGAATGGGTGAGCCACGAGCGTTTTAGACGTCCGTGGCTTGCGGCGTTCTTCAGGCATGCCGTTTGATTCGTTCCCCAGCTCGATTCTGAGCGTTTCCGCGCTCGACAACCCGGTAACCAGGCAATTCCAAAGAGACCCATCCAACCAAGGTAGAACCGAATGAACTCGGAAACGCTTCGCATCCTCGACTCCATCGCACGTGATCGCAACATCGATCGTGAGCTGCTCATCTCGGACCTCGAGCAGGCCATGGTCAGCGCTGCTCGCAAGCACTTCAACTCGCTCGACACCGAGGAATTCGGATGTCGCATGGACCGCGAGACCGGCAACATCTCCATCTGGCGGAACCTCGAGGAGAGTATCGACGGCGAGCAGGGCGAGGTCGAGATCATCCCCCTGGAAAGTCTTGGCCGCATTCCCGCCCAGACTGCGAAGCAGGTCATGATCCAGAAGTTCCGAGAGGATGAGCGCAACAGTCTGCTGGACGAGTTCGCGAAACGCCAGGGTGAAATCGTCACCGGGGTCGCTCAGCGGTACGAGGGTGGTGCACTCGTGGTCCAGATCGATCGAGCCGAGGGCTTCATGCCGCGTTCCGAGCAGATCCCTGGCGAGCAGTTTCAGCCCGGAGACCGGGTTCGCTGCCTGATTCTCGATGTCCGTGATGCCGGAAACCAGGTCAAGATCGTCCTGAGCCGCGGCAATCCGGAGTTCATCCGACGCCTGTTCGAGGCGGAGGTGCCCGAAGTCTCCGAACGCGTCATCGAGATCAAGGCGATGGCGCGGGAACCGGGATTCCGCACCAAGCTGGCCGTGAGTTCGATCGACTCCAAGGTCGATGCGGTCGGTGCCTGCGTTGGAGTGCGTGGCAGTCGCATCCGCAACATCGTGGACGAGCTGGGTGGCGAGAAGATCGACATCGTGCGCTGGAACGAATCCAGTCAGATTCTGATCGCGAACGCCCTCAAGCCCGCCGAGGTCGAGGAAGTCAGTCTCTGCTTCGAACTGGGACGCGGAACGATCATCGTCCGCGAAGACCAGCTTTCACTCGCCATCGGCCGCCGCGGTCAGAACGTCCGACTGGCAGCCCGACTGACTGGTTGGGACATCGACATCCTCACTCCGCCGGAATTCCAGAAGGGGCTCGACATCCTCGAGCAGACGGTACGTCCGATCGAGGGCGTCACCGACGAGATGCTGGATCGGATGGGTGCACTGGGCATGATCAGTGTCTTCGACGTCGAGGAGATCGGCGAGGAGGCACTGCAGGCCGAATTGGAGATGTCGCCCGAGATGGCGGCTCAGGTGGTCGATGCGGCCGCCCTGATGGCCAAGGAAGTCGCGGAGCAGCAGGAGCGTGAGCGCGAGGAGCAGGAAGCCCTCCGTGCGAATGACGAGGAAGCGACTGCGGGAATCCTCATGGACTCGGGTATGGGGGAATCCGATCCTGATGTCGAATCCCGCGCCTCCGACATCCTCGGGGGTGGTCCCGCCGAAACACAGTCGGCTTCCGATGACATGTCCCAGACCATGGAGCCCAAGCCGGACGGCTCGCTTGATGGAGCCGAAAAGTCAACGAACCCCGTAGACGGCTGATCGATCGTTCTCAGGAGATACCCACGTGGCAAAGAAAACCTCGGTGAAACGAGTCCATCAGTTGGCGAAGGAGCTTGGTGTCTCGAGCAAGGACATCGTCTCCAAATGCCAGGCGGAAGAAATCCCCGACATCACCAACCACATGTCGGCTATTTCCGTGGGGCTCGCAGTCACGGTGCGTGAATGGTTCGGTGGCGGATCCGGCGAATCCACCGCGGTGGAGACCGCCGCTCCGGTCGATGTTGCCGCGGCCCGCAAGAAGGCTCCCCGCCGGGCCAAGGCGAAGCCCAAGGCCAAATCCGCTGCCGCCGACACCGATGCTCCGACCGAGGATGCGGTCGCGGTCGCCGAGCCTGCCGAGTCCGTGGTCAAGCCCGCCGAGAAGAAGGCAGCCTCGCGAAAGGCTGCCGACGATCCCGCCGTCGCTGATTCAGTCGAGCCAGTCTCGGAACCGCTTCCCGCGGCCGATTCGACGTCCGTTGCCGCGGATTCGTCCACCAGCACCCAGGGCCTCGAGCCCGGAACCGACACCCTTGAGGACAGTCCGGTGATGAACGTTCCCAAGCGTCCGGAGGTCATCTCGCCGGCGGGAGAGCAGCTGACCGAGAAGAAGAAGGTCAAGCTCTCCGGGCCCGTCGTGGTCCGGGTCGAGCAGCCTGATGCAGTGGCGCCACCTCGTGCCCCCCGTCCTCCTCGGAGCCCGGGTGGCGATACTGGTGGGTACCAGCAGGGTGGCCCCCGGACGGGTGGTGGTGTTCGGGATATCAACATGCCGGACCTGCCCCCGACCGAGCGCGGGCGAGGGAGTTCGACGTCAGGCCGGCGTCGGGACGGACGAGGCGAGACCGGACGTGCCGGGGATCGTCGGGGGGGAGCCCGTTCAGATCGTCGTCGGGATGGTCGTTCCGGACGAAGCTTCCAGGGAGCCGGTGGTGACGACGGTCGAAGCAACTGGCGTGATCAGGATCTCCTGGAACGAGACCGTCGACTGAGTTCCGCGGGTGGGTTCTTCAAGCGTCATCGACAGGATCGAAACAAGAAGCGTGGAGGTCGCCAGGTCGTCACCCAGCGGCCCGAAGGACCCGTCAAGGTCACGGAGCCCATCAGCATCAAGGAGCTCTCCGCAGCAACCGGAGTCAAGGGCAACGACATCCTCAAGCAGCTGTTCCTGCTCGGGGTCATGACGAACATCAACTCGACGATCGATACCGAACAGGCGCACGAGATCATGGCGAACTTCGACATCGAGCTCGAGGTGGTCGAGAAGAAGTCGGCAGCCGAGGTCATCGAGCAGCAGTTCGAGGCACGCGATCGCACCGATGAGCGACTTCGATCCCCGGTGGTCACGATCCTGGGTCATGTCGATCACGGGAAGACCTCGCTTCTCGACAAGATCCGCAACGCCAACGTCGCTGATGGGGAGGCCGGTGGGATCACCCAGGCCACGAGTGCGTTCCGGGTTCCGGTCAAGGCCGGTGACGGGGAGCGACTCATCACCTTCATCGATACGCCCGGGCACGAGGCGTTCACCTCGATGCGTGCACGCGGCGCCAGGGTGACTGATGTCGTGGTTCTGGTGGTCGCCGCGGATGATGGGGTCATGCCCCAGACCGTGGAATCGATCAGTCATGCCAAGGCAGCGGGGGTCCCGATCGTGGTCGCACTGAACAAGATCGATCGCCCCGATGCAACCGAAGCCAACGTCCAGAGGATTCTCGGGCAGCTTGCGGAACACGAACTGAATCCGGTCGAGTGGGGGGGTGGTACCGAGGTCGTCAAGACCAGCGCCATCAACGGCGACGGGATCCAGGAACTCCTCGACGTCCTCGACTACCAGGCGGAGTTGCTCGAGCTCAAGGCCGACTTCACCGGAAATGCCGAAGGGACAGTGCTGGAAGCGAAGGTGGAGGATGGACGCGGCCCCGTCGCCAGTGTCCTGGTCCAGGAGGGCCAGTTGACCACCGGTTCGTTCATCGTCTCCGGACGAGGTTTCGGGCGGGTGCGGGACATGGTCGATGATCACGGCGCGCGCGTGCAGGAGGCGGGGCCATCGACCCCCATCGCTCTCTCGGGTCTGGACGAGGTACCGGACGCTGGTGACAAGTTCTACATCGTCGACAGTCTCAAGGCAGCGGAGAACGCGGCCGAGGAGTGTCGTCGCCTGAGTCGTGAACAAGCCCTTGCCCAGCCCAAGGTCACTCTGGACAACATCTTCGATCGCATGAAGGAAGTGGGTGCCCGTGAGCTCCCCCTCATCGTCAAGGGTGACGTCCAGGGCTCGGTCGAGACTCTCAAGACCATTCTTCCCAAGATCAGCACCGACGAGGTTCGGGTCGTGGTGAAGCATTCCGCGGTTGGCGGGATCAGCGAGAGCGACATCTCCCTCGCCGAGGCCTCGGGGGCGATCGTGGTCGGATTCAACGTGACGACCAGCGCGAAGGCACGAGCTCTGGCCGAACAGCGAGGAGTCGACTTCCGACTCTACGAGGTCATCTACGACCTCACGGATGATGTGGAGAAGGCCGCCGCCGGCCTGCTCGATCCCGAACTCAAGCTCGAGGTCAGAGGCCACGCCGAGGTTCGCGAGGTCTTCAAGGTCTCGAAGGTCGGCATGATCGCGGGTTGCTATGTCACCGACGGTGCGGTCGAGCGCAACCTGCAGATTCGTGTCACTCGTGACGGCATCGTCGTGGAGAGTGATCGTCGCCTCGAACAGCTCAAGCGATTCAAGGACGACGTCAAGGAAGTCAAGTCCGGCGTGGAATGTGGGATGAAGATCGAGGGCTACGACGACATCAAGGTCGGTGATGTCCTCGAGTGTTACAAGACCATCGAGGTGGCCAGGACCCTCTAGGCGCATCATGAGGCGATCAAGCGGAAAACTTCGAGGAATCCTCCGTCCTGGAGAGGACCCCACCAGCGGGGTTCGGGTGGCCAAGGTGGGTTCGACCATCCGCAAGGCGATCCAGGGCGCACTTTCCCGCGGGCTCGGTGATCCCAGGATTCGTGGGCTGGTGTCGATCACCGACGTCGATGTCTCTCCCGACCTCGCGGACGCACTGATCCGGATCTCGGTACTTCCCGAACAGTATGAATCCACCGTGCTTCGGGGACTTGCCTCTGCGAACGGGAGGTTTCGTCGGGAGGTCCAGCAGGCCACCCGGCTCCGGCGCATCCCACGAATCCGATTCGAGATCGACAAGTCCCTCAAGAAACAGGCTCGAATCGAGTCCCTTCTTCAGGGTGAGAACGAAGTGTCCTTAGACGACAACATGGAGGCCACCGACACGTGAAAAGCGGAGTTGCAGACCCCAAGAATCTGAGCAAGCTGCTGAAGAAGGCCGGCAAGGGCGAAGCCCAGCCTGCCGCCGGCGGACATGCTTCCGACGACGACCCGATCGCAGTGCTCATCTTCAGCTTTCTGCTCTGGGAGGCGACGACCAAGCAGGCGACCGAAGCCATGAAGAAGCTCATGGCCGCGACCGTTGACTACAACGACTTGCGGGTCTGCCTCCCCAACGAGATCGTCGCCCTGATCGGGAGCCGTTACCCCTACGCTCTGGAACGAGCGCAGCGACTCAAGCTCACCCTCCAATCGATCTATCTCGATCGGCACGAGGTCTCACTCGACCATCTCGCCGACATGGGTAAGCGCGAATCCAAGGCCTTCATGGAATCCCTCCGGGGAATCACACCCTACGTATCAGCCCGAGTCCTGCAGCGCTGCTTCGGGGTTCACCTTGTGCCGGTCGATGACCGCCTGGTCGATCTCCTCGTCGAGGCCAAGGTGCTTGATGAAGTGGTGGAGGCGGGTGCGTGCTCCAGCTGGATCTCGCGACAAGTCAAGAGCCAGGTGGGGCTCGAGGTTTCGGACGCCCTGCGAACCTACGTGGATGAGTCCCCCAAGCCTTCCAAGCGCCCGGGTACTCGGCCTCCGGTGCTCGCCTACGACCTCCCCGTCTCCGAGGATGAAGTCGAGGCATCGTCCGAATCGGCTTCCGGAGGTACGACCGACTCGGTCGACCAGAAAGGCACCCCGAAAGCCTCTGATCCCAGGGTCGGTACTTCCAAGAAGGTGAAGAAATCTGCTGCCAAGAAGGCCCCGAGCAAGAAGGCTCCGAGCAAGAAGGCTTCGGCCAAGAAGAGCACCAGCAAGAAGAAGCCGGCCGCCAAGAAGGCGACCAAGAAGGCCACCAAGAAGGCCACCAAGAAGGCAACCAAGAAGGTAACCAAGAAGGCGACCAAGAAGAAGGTCGCCAAGAAGAGCACCCGCAAGCGATGATCAGTCCTGGGTATCGTCGTCCGACTCCATTCATGACCGGTTGAAGGAGCCTCCACCGTGGCAGGGCACAGCAAATGGGCCAACATCAAGCACCGCAAGGGTCGTCAGGATGCCAAGCGCGGCAAGGTGTGGTCCCGTTGCTCGCGTGCGATCATCGTCGCGGCCCAACAGGCTGGTCCGGACCCCGAGTACAACGTGAGCCTCCGATATGCGATCGATGCCGCCAAGGCCGAGAACATGCCGAAGGACAACATCGAGAAGGCGATCAAGAAGGGAGCCGGACTCGATGGATCAGCGGAACGTTTCGAAGAGATTCGCTACGAAGGCTACGGTCCGGGTGGGGTCGCACTGATCGTGGACACCATGGTCTCCAACCCGCAGAAGACCGCCCCCGAGATCCGTTCACTCTTCGACAAGAACAATGGCAAACTCGGCCAGACCGGGTCGGTGTCGTTCAGCTTCGATCACCAGGGCGAGTTCTTCATCTCCGGTGAGAACATTGGTGAAGAGGCGCTGATGGAGATCGCTCTCGAAGCGGGGGCGGACGATGTGACCGAAGACGATGGAATGTGGCAGATCACCTGCCCACCTGCCGACTTCCTCGCACTCAAAGGGGCACTGGAGGGTGCCGAGATCCCCCTTGAAAGCGCCCGCATCACCTGGTCTCCGCAGAACATGATCGGCTGCGATCTCAAGACGGCACGTCAGGTTCTGCGGATCGTGGACGCCTTTGAGGACCACGACGATGTTCAGGCGGTCTATCACAATGCGGACATCCCTCCTGAGGCGCTCGAGGAGTGACCAGTCCTCACATGGGGTCGTACGGTGCGCGCCTGCTTCAGGCTCGGTTGGTCTTCCGCGGTCGCGTCCAGGGCGTTGGTTTCAGAGAAACGGTGCGTCTTCACGCTGACTCATGCGGACTCAGCGGCTGGGTGCGCAACGAGCATGACGGGACGGTCTCAGCGGTGCTGGAAGGCCCTCCAGAGGCCATTCAAGAGCTTGTGAGCCGAATCCATGCTTCGTTCGGGGATGGGCTTGAGGGGATTCAACGTCAGGATGGCCTTCCAGAACACGAGTTGGAGGGTTTTCGCATTCTCCGGGACTGATTGCACCGATATGAAGACCAGTTTCGATTGTTCGTCGGATGGAGCCCTCGATGCCCTGGATACGCCTTTCTTCACTGTTTGCCATCGTTCTGATCGCCGGTCTGTCGGGCTGCACCACGAATTCCGCAGTGTTCGAGGGTCGCTCGCCGGAGCAGGTCTGGACCGTGATGGTGACGGTTGCGCAGTCCCCGGAATACGAGGACTGGACGATCATGGAGAACAACGTCTGGGTCGACCCGAACTACGATCGGATCGAGATCAATCGACGACTGAAGAGGGACTATCACCACCCGGAAATCGAACCGGTACGGCAGATCGAGACCTACGACATGCAGTTCGTCCTTGAACGCACCGATCCGCCGGTGGTCAGTGGAACGATTCGGAATCCTGTCATACCCGTCAAGGGGCAGGAAATGATCCGGCATTTCTTCGACGAGATGCGTGATCTGCTTTCACCGATTGCCAACCCCCCCGCGGTACCCCGTTCCGATGACGAGGCGCTCGAAATCGATGAAGTAAACCTCGGGATCGTGGACCTCGAGCCAGATTCCGACGAGCCTTGATCATGGACCGGATGCTGCCTTGACTGATCCTCCTCACTCATCCTCACCCAGATCCGCCAGCGGGAAATCCGCCGGGATCCGAGTGATCGCGGCAGTCGTCCTGGGCGTCCTCTGGGCGGTGACTCCGGCGGCGCTCGGCTTCTGGGCTCTGGCCGAACTTGCCCGAATCGGCGACTGGTTGCTCGGTTTCGACGGGCCCGTCTTCCAGACCGACACCCATGTGATCCCCCTCTACGGCGTTGCCGTGTATTCCCTGCTGTTCATGCTCACCTCGGGATTCGGAGTGCTGCCGACCTACGCGCAGGCGATTCTCGGTGGCTGGATTTTCGGATTCTGGCTCGGTGTTCCCGCGGCACTGCTGGGATTCACGGGCGGTGCACTGATCGGCTGGGTGATCTGTCGCCTCATCTCCCGAGATGCGATCGTTCAATGGGTCGACCGCAGTCCCAAATGGGCGGCGATCCGACACGCATTCGTCGATGAAGGCTTCGCCAAGACCTTCGGAGTCGTCACCCTGGTCCGGATACCCCCGAACTCTCCGTTCAGTCTCACGAATCTGGCCATGTCCTCAGGAGGAGTTCGAATGGGCCCGTACCTGCTGGGCACGCTGGTAGGCATGGCACCTCGCACCGCGATCGCCTGTGGTTTCGCCGCGGCGGCGGCCAGTTCAGGCTCCGCGGATCTCCAGGAGTTCGTGGGTGACAAAGGAATCTGGCCGCTTCTCATCGGTGCGGCCCTGCTGATCGGGGTCTTCATGATCCTGGCCCGGATCGGGAAGAAGGCGCTTGCCAACGTCCTGCCCGACTCGGGGTGATCGGCCTGCGGGGCTCAGTCGTTCACACGCTGGTTGTAGGATCCATCGTCGGTCGAGATTCGTACCACATCCCCGATATTGATGAAGGGTGGCACCCGGGTACGCAGGCCGGTCTCCAGGGTCGCTTCCTTGAGCTGATTGGTGGCGGTTGCATTCTTGATACCCGGTGGGGTGTCCGACACCTCGAGATCCACGACCTTGGGCAGTTCCACGGAAACCGGACGCCCTTCACAGAACAGAACCGTGATCTCGGTGTTGGCCTTCACGAAGCCCATCTGCTCCCCGACCAGATCCTCGAACAGAGTGACCTGGTCATAGGTCTCTCCGTCCATGAACACGAAACCGGAGCTGTCGTTGTAGAGGTACTCCATCGGGCGTCGGTCGAGGTTGACCTGCTCGACCTCCTCGACGGACCGGAGTCGCTTCTCGACCACCGAGCCGGATTCGATGTTCTTCACCTTCACCTGGACATAGGCGGGGCCCTTGCCGGGCTTGACGTGTTCGGTGTTCGTGATGATGTTCACTTGATCGGCGATCTTGATCGCCATGCCGTTTCTGAGGTCGCTTGCCTTCAACGCTGGTCTCCTGCCTCGGACCATGGGCCCGACTGCCGTATGTGCTGGTCAGAGATGGTACGAGGATGACTCCTTGGGCGCCAGCAGCTTTTGTCCTGGCATCGCATCCAGGCTTCACCTAGCATCCCAGCTCGACCCGGGGCTTGCATCGTTTCCAGCACCGGGCCAATTCGAACGTCCGTCTCCTCCGGCAGACAGTTCAAGGAGCTCTCGTGCCTCGCAACCAGACCCCTGTTTCGGCTTTGGCCCTGATCTCTCGGCTCTCGATGCTCCTGGTCCTCGGACCGGTGCTGGCCGGTGATCAGCTCAGCAACGAGGACATCGGAGCCCACTGGCTGGATCGTCATCGGCTCTGCTATCGACTCGATGGCGTGCATGGTCCGGAGCACTGGGTGGTGGACGCACGGACCGGAGAACGAACCCCGCATGTCCCTTCCGAACCGGATCGACTCGAGCCCCGGCTCATCGAGCGATCGTCCGATGGAGGTAACGAGGTGCATCTGGATTTCAGCAACCGGCTGGAGATCCCCCTCAGGCTGGTCTGGCTCGATGGTGCGGGGCAACCCCGCCCCTACGGGGTGCTTCCCCCCGGAGCGACCAGAACCCAGCACACCTTCAGTGGTCACGCCTGGCGAATGATCGACCCGCAGGGTGTCGTCCTCGCAGAGTTCGTCGCCCCGCGCGGGGATGCAGTCGCCATCATCGATGCAGCCGCCGTGGAGTCCTGGCAGGCGCGATCCGCAGAGTCCGTTCGAAGTGGGAGTTCGGAGACCGCGACTCGGCGATCAACGATCTTCGCCCGTGATCATGACCTGTTCATTCGTGATCGCGATGGGATCGAACGTGCCCTGACCGACGACGGCTCAATCGACTCCTCATGGAACGCGAGAGCCATCCACCGATCACCCGACGGGACCCGGGTTCTTGCCTTTCGCGTCGATGCACCACAGCGGCATCCCATCCATTTGCTGAACGTGGCTCCCGACGACCAAGTGGAACCGGTCCTTGAGACGATCGACTACCGGAAACCCGGTGATCGCATTCCCCATCCTCATCCGGTCGGATTCGAACTCGAGAGCGGGCGCCGGCTGGAGGTGGACCCGGAACTGATTCCGAACCCGTGGTCGATTGATCAAGTCTCCTGGCATCCGGATGGCGCGCGGGTGCGGATGCTCTACAACCAGCGAGGTCACCAGGTGCTCCGCCTGGTTGAGCTCGATTTCAGCACCGGTCGGTCCCGGGTTCTGATCGAGGAGCGCGCTTCAACCTTCATCGACTATGCCGGCAAGCTGTTCCTGCACGTCTTCGCTGACGGGGATCGTGCTCTCTGGATGACCGAGCGCAGTGGATACAACCATCTGGAGATCATCGACCTCGAGAGCGGAGCACGTTCCCCGCTCACCGAGGGAGCGTGGGTGGTCCGAGCCGTCGATGAGGTCGATGAGGAGGCCGGGACGGTGCGCATCCGCTGTCTCGGACTTGATCCGAATCAGGATCCATACCACGTCCACCATGCCGTCATCGACCTGCAGACCGGAACCATGATCCGGTTGACCGACGGAGACGGCACGCATCATCTTGAATTCTCCCCGGACGGGACCTGGTACGTCGATCGCTGGAGTCGAGTCGACCTCCCGCCGATCCATGAGCTTCGGCGGGCCCGGGACGGTGCCCTGGTCGCGGTGCTCTCACGTGCGGACGCGAGGGCGCTTGTCGCGGGGGGTTGGGCTCCTCCCGAGCGATTCGTGGCAAAGGGCCGGGATGGTCGAACGGACATCTGGGGGATCATCATCAGGCCGCCCGGATTCTCGGCAGACCGGCAGTATCCTGTGATCGAGCACATCTATGCGGGGCCACACGGTCATTTCGTCCCCAAGGATTTCCGGGTGCGAAGGCGCATGCAGGATGCTGCGGACCTCGGGGCAGTCGTGGTGCAGATCGACGGGATGGGAACGAACTGGCGTTCCAAGGCGTTCCATGACGTCGCCTGGAAGAACCTGGGTGATTCGGGCTTCCCCGATCGGATCGCCTGGATGCAGGCGGCAGCGGAGACTCGTCCCTGGATGGACCTGGACCGAGTTGGGATCTATGGAGGAAGTGCGGGTGGGCAGAGTGCTCTGCGCGCACTGCTCGCGCATGGGGATTTCTACGATGTGGCGGTGGCCGACTGTGGTTGTCATGACAACCGAATGGACAAGATCTGGTGGAACGAGTTGTGGATGGGATGGCCGGTCGGTCCTCACTACGCACAGCAGTCGAATGTCACCAATGCGCACCGTCTTCAAGGTGAGCTCATGCTCATCCTGGGTGGACTCGACCGGAATGTCGATCCCGCATCGACCCTGCAGGTCGTGGATGCGTTGGTGAAGGCCGACAAGGACTTTGAATTCGTCCTGCTCCCTTCCGCGGGTCACGGTGCCGCGGAATCGCCTTACGGACACCGCCGGCGCCTGGATTTTCTCAAGCGGACCCTGGTGGATACCCCCTAGAACGATCCCAGCTCTCTCAAGGGCGGTCCGGGAGGCCTTCACGGAGCGGGCGTGCAAGCTTCACCGCCCCGAGTTCGCCCGTAAGGGGGCTGGGGGGTATCTTGGCCACCGAAGTTCCCTATCCCGAGCTGCGAGCTCCTTGCCACCGGAGCGATTTTCAGACCACGAAGAAAAGGCGAATCCCGAACCATGAGCACTTCCAGCACATCAACCGATCATCGATGCCACTGTTGGATTCCGGTTATGGCCACCATGTTGATTCTCTTTGGTCTCTTCGACTCCGGTCTCTCGCTGGTGATGGGGGGGCTGGCGACCGAACTGGATGCGCTTCGCAGGGAGGTGGCGGACAGTGCGACCGACATGCACATCGGAAAGTTCTTCAACGTGGTCTCAGGCGGCCTCGTGAACGTTGGAAAGTTCGCTGAGGGAACGGCGATCAAGCAGATCGTCGAGGAACTCCCCGCATTGTGGTGGATGGCCATACTTGCCTGGTCCAGGCTTCTCATCTCGTTGATCGGATTCGGACTGGGGTGGTACCTCACCCTGAACAAGCCATCCTGCGTCCGCTTGCTCATGATCTGGGCGGTGATATCGGCCGGTTTCTTCTTCGTCGAGCTCTTCTCCTCTTTCGACCTGGTTCGTCTGGTCTACGCGGAAGGGGGGCTCTGGAGTTTCTGCGTCCTCGCCGTCCTCAACGTCGGACTTCATCTGGTCTGGCCCACCTATGTCTTCTGGAAGATCAGACGGGACGGTGCGCACGAGCTTGGCTCGTGAACACGCGTTCGATCAATCGGTGCATCCTCTCCGAGTGCTTCCACTCCATAAAAGACCCCCGGCACACGGCCGGGGGCGGAGGGAGGGAAAAGGGCTCGTTAGGGCACTCGGTCAAGTGCCTGGCTTTCCTTGGTGAATCAATGCATCTCAAGTGCTGATCCAGCAATCAAGCCGGTAGTTCTTTCGCTGGGTGCTACCCACGTGTTTGGTCGAATCGGAAGTCGTTGGGGTCTCTCAATCCCTGAGGCTCTCTTTTCCTCAACCGAATAGTAATGCATATTCCTGATGGGGGAAGTCTCAAGGGGGCATATTTGCATCTTTTTGCATCTCCTTTGTCGGGGTTTCCCTTGAAGTTCCCCATTGATATCAAATCGTTGGTAAAAAGCACCTTCAGGCCCCTCAAAGGCCATGTGGGGCGGATTGCGCGGGTCGCCACGATTCGCCTTCTTCCTTTTTCGGACCCTACTCTCTCATGACCCGGATTCACATGAAAGGCACCATCTGATGCCCCCTTGCTTCGAACACATGTTCACACGTTCTCCTGCTCTGGCCATCACCTGCCTCGGGCTGCTCCTTGTGAGCGGATGCGGAGGCAGTGGGGAGGACGCTGACCGGAAAGCGGAATCCACGGGGACTGTTTCGCCTGGCTCCGAGCCTTCGGGGGCTGCGCGGGGAAGTTCTGAGAGTGTGGAGACACTGAACACGCTTCCGCCGATCAGGGTCTTCCCTCGGGTGCTTGATTGGGGGACGATCGACCCCGAAGTCGAGGTCGAGGGTTCGGTTCAGCTGCAGAACATCTCCGACTCACCATTGAAGATCCTCGCGGTCCAGTCCACCTGCAAATGCACGGCGACCAAGGCGCTCGACGGAAAGATCATTCCGCCGGGTGGACAGGTCACGCTCGACGCCACCCTCGAACCGCAGACCTCGGTCGGTACTCGTCGCACCCTGATCAAGGTTCTGGTGGAAGGCTACGCTCAGGTCCTCGAGATCACCGCGCAGGCGGAGATCACCCGACCGATCAGAGTCCGTCCCCAGTTCATCAACACGATCGCCAGTGGTGACCGGCAGGATTCCACGGGCGGCGTGCCCAACCAGACCGGTTCGCTCATCGTTTCCTCGATGGATCGCAAGCCATTCCAGATCCTGTCGGTCCAGGGGCGCCCGCCCACTCGCGGGCCGAGCAAGGCGGTCTCCGGCGGATCTCAGTCCCAGCACGTGCTGACCTACGACATCGAGGATTACCGCCAGCCGGACGGCCGCTACCAGCGATACGTGGTCATCGAGACCGATCGGGATGATGTCCCGCTCATCGAAGTCCTGCTTCGCCACAAGAACAGCGCCCTCGATATCGACCCCCAGCTGAAGCTCGGTGCGTACATGCTCAATCTGGGGCGTACCGCTCCGGGTGGAGTCGTGACCAAGAAGCACACCACGCGCGAAGCAAGCCTGACGGGACCGATGGTCACCGCCACCGTCGATGAACCGGGAATCACCCTGGAGATCATCGACCAGACGATCAACGAGGACACCGATGATCTGACCATCACCTACAAGTTTGATGTCGATCCGGCCAAGCCCGAGGGAATGTACTACTTCCCGGTGACGTTGTACGCCTCGAACCGTGCGGACATCACGGTACCGGCCTTTCTTTCGGTCCGAAATCCATCAGGTTCCGAAGGGGCCGACCTGCCCCGGTGAACTCATCGCCCGCGGGGCAACCGGTTCGGGCTCCGTACCTTCGAAGACCGACTCGGAAATCGCCGAGCCTGCCATCTTCACCGCGGCGACGATCAGCAGCAGGGCGAAGAGCTTCTTGATCATCTCCATGGGCAGCCGGTGCATCAGCCCGGCACCGATATAACTTCCCAGAAAACCGGTGGGGATCAGAGCTGCCGCGATCGAGAGGCTCTCGCTGATCCTGAGGGGATCCCCGTTGGGTGCGGTCAGTTCCGGCAGCATCAGATTCTTGTAGACGGCTCCGACGGTGGCGGTCACCAGCATCGTCGCGGAGCTTGCGGGAATCGCCTGCTTCAGGTTGAAACGGCAGAGTCGCTTCAGAAGCGGGATCATCACCGTGCCTCCACCGATCCCAAGCAGTCCTGACGCCAGGCCGGTGATTCCTCCGACGCCTGAGACGAGTCCCCTGGTCTCGGTGTCCGTTCCCGATGGGGGGCTCGTATCCCGGTTGCGGCGAATGAAGGCCCCGATCATCTCCGAGACTCCGATGTACGAAAGGAAGACGGCGAAGACGAGCTGGAGCATGAGGGGTGGAACGGCATTGCTCAGCGTCACTCCCAGGATGATGCCCACGAGGGCCGAAGGGAGCAGTCTCATCACCATCACCTTCTGGATCGCTCCCCGAAGGTGGTGCTTGAGGGTCGCGCTGCCACTCACAGCTACGTTCATGAGCATGGCGGTGGCCTGGTACAGCTGCTGGTTTGGTCCGTTCACGAAACTGAGCAGTGGGATCACGATGATGGACCCGCCGATTCCGAACAATCCTCCGAGGAATCCCCCGGCGAAGCCGATTGCGGCGATGATCATGATGTGCGAGGGATCGAACTCCATCTGGGTTCGAGTGTACCCGTCTTGGTCTCGTGGTGTGGTCTCTACAGTCCCGGTGCGAAGCCACGTCGCATGGCATTTTCACTGCAGGCACGCGGTTCCACGAACTGCTGGAGGTAGTCGACTCCGCCCGCCTTGCTGCCGACTCCGCTCATTCCGAAACCTCCGAAGGGCTGACGTCCGACCAGCGCCCCGGTGATGCCACGGTTGAGGTAGAGGTTGCCCACCCGGAACTCGCGCCGTGCACGGTCCAGATGCGATGGCTTTCGACTGAACACCCCGCCGGTCAGCTTGTACTGGGTCCCGTTGGCGACCTGAATTGCCTCGTCGAAGTCACGAACCCTGATGACCGAGAGTACCGGACCGAAGATCTCCTCGTTGGCGAGTCGGTCGTCCGCGGAGATCCCGCTCACGATCGTGGGTCCCACGTAGGGAAGGCCCACCGTGGCCTCGAGCCCGTCTGGCACCGGGAGCTGGCACTCGATCGTCCCCTCCCGGGCGCCTTCCTCGATGAATGACCGGATCTTTGTCGCGGCATCCTGGTCGATCACCGGGCCGACATCCGTTCCTGGATCGATCGGGTTGCCCACCACCAGGGTCCGGGTGCTTGCCCTGAGGCGTTCCAGGAAGTGATCGTGGGCACTGTCCACCACGATCGCCCGGCTGCATGCCGAACACTTCTGTCCGCTGAATCCGAAGGCGGATTGGCGAACGCCGAGCACGGCTTCGTCGAGATCAGCGGAGGCATCGACGATGATGGCGTTCTTTCCACCCATCTCGCAGATGACTTTCTTGACATGGTCCTGCTCTTCGGGAGTGCGACCTGCGGCTTCGATGATGTCCAGTCCGACCGCCCGGGATCCGGTGAACGCGATCAGCGAGATACGAGGGTCCCGTACGATCGCGGCTCCGACCGTCTCACCCGGTCCGGGGAGGAACTTGAGTGCCTCCCGAGGCAGGCCCGCTTCGCGGAGGATGTCGACGAGCACCGCTGCGATCCCCGGGGTCTGTTCGGCCGGCTTCAGGGCGACGACGTTTCCGGTCACCAGGGCGGCGGTGCACATGCCGGCGCAGATCGCCAGGGGAAAGTTCCAGGGGCTGATGACCGCGGCGACTCCCCGTGGCTGGTTCCAGGTCTCGTCTATCTCGCCGATGAAGTTGCCCAGGCGGCGAGGGGTGAACAGCGAGTGGCCCTCTCGGGCGTAGAATTCGCAGAAGTCGATCGCCTCGCACACTTCGGCGTCGGCATCCCTCCACGGCTTTCCATTCTCCTTGATCACGATCCCCGCGAGTTCATCACGTCGGCCGCGCATGATTCGGGCGGCACGCACGAGAACCTCGGCGCGGTCCCGGTATTCTGTTTCCGACCAGATCGGGAAGAACTCATGCAGTTCATCGACGGCGTGGCGAGCCTGGTCCACGGTGGTGGTGTTGTCGATCCGGGGGACTTCTGCCGTCTGGATTCCCCGAGCGAAGCTCTTTCGTGCGGACTCGAGCGCGAAATCCCGCATCGGTTCGGTGAAGAACGGTCTTCCATCACCGATATCCTCGACCGCCTTCGAGAGTTCGTGCCGCTCGGGCGATTCATTGATGCGGTTGATGCCCGGATCCGTGGCGAATCTGCGATGGGGTGACTTGAGGAGTTCGTCCTCCGATGCGTTGTCCAGAAAACCGGCCCGGAGCCACGATTCGTTTGAGGTGTTCTCCAGGAGGCGACGTACCAGATACGCCATTCCGGGGATCATCTCACCCACCGGTACGTACTCGCGGATCCGAAGTCCCATCTCCACTGCGGCGGTTTTCAACTCCGAGCCCATCCCGTAGAGCATCTGCAGCTCGAGTGCGTTCGGGGGGAGGTCGGCCCGCTCCAGCTGTGCCAGCGCGGTGCCGATCGAGCGCGCATTGTGCGATCCCAGTGCGAGCTTCACCCCGCCCTCCCCCGTGGTCCGGGGGGTGGATTCGATGAGCGCAGAGCTCATTCGCTCGAAGCAGGCGTCGGTGTCCGCCTTGTGACTCCAGACCGGGACCGGCCATCCCTCCTGCTCCGCATGAATCGTCTCGTAGTCCCAGTACGCGCCCTTGACCAGTCTGACCGACACCTGTCTGCCGGTCCGCTTGGACCATTCGATCAGTCGCCGGGCATCCTCGTCGCCGGAGCGCAGATAGGCCTGCATGGCAATGCCCGCATCGAAGTCGATCTTTTCACAGCACCTCATGAACAGCTCGAGGGTGATGTCCTTGAGCTCGAACTGTTCCATGTCGAAGTTGATGAACACGTTCTTCTGGCGGGCCGATTCCAGCAGGGGGGTGACCGCCTCCTCAAGTCCGCGGACCGAACCCTCGAAGTCGATCGGATCCGTGTTCGCGAACAGGGAGGAGATCTTGATCGAGACGTTGGTCCTGGGGATCGGGCCCAGATGATCGGTTTCGAGGAGGGGATTGGACGTCCATGCCCCGACCTGATCGGGAAGATTCTCCACGAGGTCGCGGTACTTCTCCTGATACTGACGTGCCTCCTCGTTGCTCACGCAGGCTTCTCCGAGGAGGTCCACCGAGAAGGCCAGGCCGTTCTTCCAGAGCCCCTGGAGCTGCGGGAGCGCACTGGCGGCGTCGGTCCCCGCGATGAACTTCTTCGCCATCGAGGTGATCTGATTGGAGAAGGTCTTCGTCATCAGGCCCTTGGCGAGTCCGCCGGCCCTGACCCCGAGTTCGAATCCCGGAGGTGGAGTCACTCCCGGCTGGGAGAGGTAGTCGCTGAGGTGATCGTGGACCTGTTCCGGAGTGCGCAGCATGGGAAAGGCATCGACGAACCGGAACAACTGGACCTTGAAGGCCTCGTCCTTCATGGACCAGTCCATCAGCTTGTCCGACCAGAATCCCTTGCTCAAGAAGTTGGACTTGCCGGCGCGTGCATGCTTCAGGAACTCCCGCCCCTTCTCGAGGGCCAGGGACTCCAGGGCGGGGTCCAGGGGGGGCAGCGCCTCGGATTGAATCGAGATTCCGCCGGTCTGCGACTGATTCTCCTGGTGGACTTTGCGGTCCTTGCGTCTGAAGAAAACTGCCATCGTGATCTGCTCTGCACTGCGCTCTGTAGGGGGTCAGACAACGGTGTCTGCAACCAGTTCATTGTAGATCTGTTCGCATTTACGTGCCGCACCTTCCCAGGTGATCTGCTGCAATTCGAATCGACCGCCGTCCCGCAGGGCCTTGCTCAGCGGGGAGTGCCTCAGCACGGCGATGATCTTGTTCGCCATGTCGTCGATGTCCCAGAAGTCCACCTTGAGGGCATGGCTGAGGACCTCGCTGACACCGGATCGCTTGCTGATCAGCACTGGAACATCATGGCTCATCGCCTCCAGCGGGGCTATTCCGAACGGCTCCGATACGCTGGGCATCACGTACAGATCAGCGATCGAGAAGACCTTCTCGATGTCCTTGCCACGAAGAAACCCCGTGAAGAGCACCTTGTGACCGATGCCCATCTCCGCCGCCATTCGAATCATCCGTTCGGCAAGGTCTCCCGAGCCCGCGACCACGAACTTGACGTTCGGCATGATCTCGAGGACCCGCTTGGCGGCCGAGATGAAGTATTCGGGACCCTTCTGCAGCGTGATCCGGCCGAAGTAGAGGACCAGCTTGTCCTTGCCGCCGATCCTGGCCTCCTCCATCACGTTGGGTTCGATGTCGATCCCGTTCCAGACCACGTTGACCTTCGACGGTTCGATCCCGTAGCGGTTCACGACGATCCCCTTGGTCAGGTGGCTGACCGCGATGACCCTGGCCGCCCCGTGCATTCCGCGCCGTTCGATGTTGTAGACGCTCTGGTTCACGTGTTCGCCGGATCGATCGAATTCCGTCGAGTGCACGTGCACCAC
This sequence comes from Planctomycetota bacterium, assembly GCA_036336805.1. Classification (GTDB taxonomy): domain Bacteria; phylum Planctomycetota; class Phycisphaerae; order Phycisphaerales; family SM1A02; genus UBA8087. The sequence goes on along the minus strand of JAYZFJ010000035.1, from coordinate 65,150 downwards.
CAGGGGTTTTCCGGAGATCCTCGAGACGGCCAGCCCCGCCGGGTAGGTCAGCCAGTCGTGGGCATGGATCACGTCGAATTCGACGTTCCGGGAGATGGTGCTGCAGAACCTGGCGTAGCGTTCGGCCTGCCCGATCAGATCTCCGGAATAGTCCGCACTGTTCGCGGACTTCTCGTTGATCTCGATCGCATCCTCGTGTCGGGGAGGGCCCGCCTCCGGAAGCGCGGAGAACAGTGCGAGGTCGATGTCGTCGAGACCGGGATCGAGTCTTCCGGCCTGGACCATTGCCCGCAGGCGCACGATGTCGAGTCCCGTCTCTCTCATCAACTGGCGGACTCGCGGCGACATCTGGCTGATCAGCTGCGTGTAGACGCTGTCCAGCGGCTGCTCGAGCGTGCGTTCGGTCCGGATGGTCTCCGATTCCACGATCGTGTCTCGGACGGTCTCCAACTCCTCCACAGTGGATTCAATCCCGGTCGGTATCTCGGTGGGGGGCTTCGTCTGCCGTTTCTGTGGTGTCGGAGCCGATTCGGGCGGTTCCGATCGTTGAAGCATCTTTCTGGCGGCTTCTCCCGGACTGATGAGTCGCACGTGAGAGCCGTCCTTCACGGGAGTCGACTTCGGGAGGATGAATGTGGTCTCGACCCCGAGTCGTTCAAGCGCCTTCGTCAGGCCGAAGCAGGCAGTGCCCAGTCCGCCCGTTATGAAGGGGGGAAATTCCCAGCCAAGCATGAGCACGCGCGGAGACATGACTTCCTCGACTTCTTCCTCGGCCGTTGTTTTCACGATTCATCCGTCGACATGTCACCCAACTCTCGAAAGGTCGCCTCGTAGGCCAGCAACCAGACTGCAGCCTGTTCCGGAGTGACGTCTTCGGGGAGGGGGGTTCTGAAGACGTAGGCGAACTGGTCATCCCGGAAATGCTGGGTCGTGATCTCGTTGATCGTGAGTCCCAGATCATCAAGCTCCTCCTGAATGAGTTCCTCAAGCGAATCTCCGGAGTGCATGAGGTCCGCCTCGATCGACTCACTGAGCCAGCGGTCCTGGGTCTCCAGGCCGACGAACCAGGTCGCCTGCTCCTCGCTCAGGGTGTATCTGGCGGGGGCAGCGGCATCCCGGGCTTCGCAAGTCAATGACTGCGCTTCGGTTGCCTTCTCCAGTTGAATGGCCCCGAAGACCGACGCTTCTCTGACCTGTTTCTCGACCGATTCCAGATGATTCATGGTGACTCGCTGATTTCTGGTTGATTTCCTCGTCCGGAGGGCTTTCCATCATAGCGATCTCCGGTCTTGATCGTCTCAAGTGGTAGGATCCACCCCCTCATGGCCCACCCCTCACCATCCAACGCCACAGACGGAGGCGCCAGCGACACCTGGACGGTGCGTCGGCTGCTCGACTGGATCCGCAAGTACCTGGGAGAAAAGGAGGTCGATTCGCCCAGGGTCTGCGCGGAACTGCTTCTGGCTCACGTTCTCGACTGCGAGCGTCTGCGGCTCTACATGACACCGGATCGCGAAGCATCCCCCGATGAACTCGCTCGTCTGCGTGCCCTGGTCGCCCGCGCGGCTTCCCATGAACCGGTGCAGTATCTGGTCGGGAGCTGGCCGTTTCACGGAAGGGAGTTCGAGGTCTCTCCCTGCACCTTGATTCCTCGACCCGCCACCGAGATGTTGGTCGATGCCGCGCTCGACGAGATGAAGGGCAGAGGGGTCGACGGGGCCTGGAACCTTCTGGACCTGTGTACCGGTTCGGGGTGCATCGCGGTCAGTCTCCTGGCGACCCTCGAGGCCGCTCGAACCGGACCCCTCTCCGAACGTGTCCTCACTGGACGCTCGGAACAGGAATCGGCTTCAATCGATCCCGATCCGGTCGCCGAAGTCGAGTTCGATCTTGAACTCACTCCGCGTCAGGTCAGAACCGCCGCCTCCGAGGCAGCCACCGGGGTGGAGGCCTCCGGCGGCATCGACGAGATCAAGGGTCCGGTACGCCTGGTCGCCACCGACATCGACGCCGAGGTCACGGAACTCGCTCGAAGGAATGCCGCACGTCACGGTGTTGAATCCCTCATCGACTTCCGGGTTGGTTCGATCTGGGATCCCATCGTTCAGGATGAACTCGGCTCCTTCGACATCATCTGTGCGAATCCTCCATACGTGAGTGATGCCGAATACCTCGAGCTCGACCGCAACGTCCGTGACTTCGAACCATCTCGTGCACTGCGAGGCGGCTCCGACGGGCTTGAGTTCGTTCGACCGATCATTCGTGAAGCCCCCGCGTGGCTGCGCCCCGGAGGTCTGCTGCTGGTGGAACTGGGGGCCCACACCGCCTCGGATGCGATGCGATTGGCCGATTCGCATGGCGATTTTCGACTGGTCGAGCTACGAGAGGACCATGAGGGTTTTCCTCGCATGTTGGTGGCGCGCGCGAAGTAACCATCGCTGGCCCCGAAGCTCGCCGCCGGCAACGGTCGTGACCTGATTCAGAGGCGGGGAGCCAGGGGCCTGCTCGACAGGAGCATGATCATGACCGGACACGAACCGGGGCAGGCGGACCCGTTCATCGGCGGGCAGTTCATCCTCAACATGCCATTCACCGTCTCCGAGCTTCGTACGGTTCTGGACGGTGTGGAAGAAGTTCGAGGAAGTCTCGACTATCCGTCTTCGATCACCAGTGCCCGGTAGATCTCCTCCAGCAACTGCTCGACCTGGAAAGGCTTGAACAGGAAGCAGTGGAGCCCTTCCTGGCTGGATCGAACGATCGAGTGATGGGGGTCGTAACCGAAGCCCGTCATCAGGATCACCGGGACCTCCTCGCTGAAATCCTTGGCACAACGGAACACTTCATATCCGTTGCGATCCGGCATGCGCACATCGGAGATCACCAGGTCGATGATCCGGCCCTCGTCGGCGGCATGATCGATTTGAGTGATCGCCTCGCTGCCGTTTGCACAGACCAGAACCTCGCATCCTCGCTTCTCGAGCACCGCGCAGATCGTCTGCCGGACTTCCGGCTCGTCATCCGCGACCAGTACTCGTCTCCCCGCGAGAATCGGTTCCAACTGTTCCTGGTGCAGCAGGTCCTCGGCCCCCAGGATGGTCTGCGGACCGGAGGTGCAGCTGCGGATCCGGGCCCTCAGCGCGGCCAGCGACTCGGTGATCCGGTTGAGGTGCGCGATCAGCTCGGTGTCCGAATCGTGTTCTCGAATGAGTTCGCTGGCCTCTTCCTCGATCTGGTGGAGCGGAGACTCGAGTTCGGAAAGGACGTTGCTCGAGAGCTGCTTGTTGGTTGTGTAGCGTTCGACGATGAGCATGTCGAGGATGTTGACGGCCATCGCGACGTACCGGCCGTAGAGTTCAAGGAGCAGCCGGTGTTCATCGTTGAATCGATCCGGTTCCGCGCTTTCCACGTTCAAGATCCCGATGACGCGGTCGTGCAGTCGGAGTGGAATGGTGAGACTGCTGAGTCCGCCCTCCATCCCATCGACCCAGGTCTGGTCCTTGCGGCTGTCCCGACAGATGTAGCTCCGGCCGCTTGCCGCGACCAGGCCCGAAATTCCGTTCTTCTCCATCTCCGCATGGATGACATGCCCCACGGGAAGGGGGGTGATCCCGTTTGCGATCACGAGCTCGAGTCTGCGTGTCTCCCGATCGAGGAGTCGCACTTCGAAGTGGCGCCATCCGAACAACTTCAGCAGACCGTCGGAGACGCGCTCCTCGAGCAGGTGAAGTCTCTGGGTGAGATTGAGGGGCGAGACCCGCTCCGAGTCGAGGTCCAGGAGTTCTCCTCCGACCTCATCCACTTCGTCGACTCGGATCTGGAGTTCTCGAGCCAGGTCACTGCTCGGGATGCCGCCGGGTTGGTAGGCAATGGCTGAATTCTGCTCCTGAAGCAGCACGTTGATCGCCTGGTCTGAACGATTCACGGAAACCAGCTCGAAGAACTCCCCGAGCCGATCGCGCTGAGCCTGTTCCAGCTCCATACCGATGAGGAGTAATCGAGGTGGGGGTGGTTCCATGCTGATTCCGCCGATGGTGTCTCAGTGTAGGTACTGGATCGCCCCTCCCGCAACAAGCAATCCCCACGAGTGATAGACTTCTCCTCGTATGCACACCACTCCGGGTTCATGTTCTCGATGATCAACGCTACCGGACTCACCAGAACCTACGGCTCTCTCGTGGCTGTCGATCGACTCTCGTTCGAGGTGCCGAGTGGGGTGGTCTGTGGCTTTCTGGGACCCAACGGTGCCGGCAAGAGCACGACGATTCGCATGATTGCCGGCCTGTTTCCCCCGGATTCGGGGTCCCTGTTGGTCGGCGGAGTCGATGCCAGAAGGGACCCCTTGGGCATCCGCCGTCAGGTCGGTTACCTGCCCGAATCCAATGCGCTCTATCCCGAGCTTCGAATCGAGGAATACGTCCGCTTCCGAGGCCGGCTCGCTGGTCTCAGGGGAACCGATCTCGCCGACGGCATCGATCGAGCCATCGGTGCCTGCGGGCTCGGCGACGTACGACGCCGGTTGATCGGGAGCCTCAGCCGTGGCTTCCGACAGCGCACCGGCCTGGCCGCGGCGCTGGTCGCCGATCCGCCACTGTTGATCCTGGATGAACCGACCGTAGGGCTCGACCCGGTTCAGCAGGTCGCGTTCCGCCGGTTGCTGGATGACCTGTCGGGAGACCGAACGGTGGTTCTTTCCAGTCACCTTCTCTCCGAAGTGCAAACGACCTGCAGTTGGCTGGTGATGATCTCGGGCGGTCGTCTGCTGGCCTCCGGCCCTCGGGACGAGGTACTGCACGGTGGCCGTGTACGAGTTCATGCGCAGGTCGATGACGCTCACGCCACCAGACTGCTCGAGGCCTGTCGCTCCGATCCCGGGTTTTCCGACGTCCTGCTCGAGGGAGCGTCGGGACCTCGAAGGGATCTGTACGCGCTTCCCAGCGGGGAAGACGTCGACGGTCAGGCGCTTCTGGGCCGGATCGCCGCGGAGCTCGGCGTTCCCCTCCGTGCGCTGGGGCCGGAAGAGATCTCTCTGGAATCGATCTTTCTCGCCGGTACCGCGACTTCCAGCGGCCGGCTCGATCGGAATCCGAACCAGGGGAAGGATCGGGTGCAATGAACGGTTTTCTCGCCATCTTCCAGCGAGAGCTCCGGGCCACCTTCTTCACGTCCGCGGGTTGGATGTCCCTGGCGATCGGGAGCTTCCTGCTGGGCATCGCCTTCATGCTGCTGGTCTTCATCCCGGAAGGTCCGGCCACGCTTCAACCGGTCCTCAAGCTGGCCACGTGGATCCTGATGCTCGTCGCCCCCGCCTTCTCCATGCGGGCGTTCAGTGAAGAACGCAGGCAGGGCACCTGGGAACTTCTTCAGGCTTCCCCCCACGGTGTCGGGACGATCGTGCTGGGCAAGTTCACGGCGATGCTCTTCCAGCTGGTCCTGCTCGGGCTGACGATCGTCCTGTTCGGCCTGCTGCTGGAGATCTACGGACGTCCGGACTGGGGCGAGATCGCCTGCGGTTTGCTGGGACTCCTGCTTGCGGGCGGTGCGTGGCTGGCTCTGGGCATGCTCGCATCGACCGTCACTGAAAGCCAGTTGGTGGCGTACTTGCTTGCATTGTTCAGTTCACTCATGGTCGTGCTGTGCTCCCGACTGCTCCCACAGCTGCTGCCGACCTGGTCCCCGCTCCTGTTTTCGATCGATCCGACCCGGCGGGCGGAGGATTTCGCGATCGGTCTGCTGGACACCGCCAATGTCGCCTACTTCATCGCGGTCACGAGCGGATTGCTCCTGATCAGTCGACTCCTGGGCTCATGGCAGCCAGTCCTCAAGATCCGAAGCCGGGGCCTCGTGCTCGGTGGCGTCGAGCTCGTCGGCATCTGTCTTCTGGTGAGCTCCTCGATCGCCCTGTTCGATCTCGGTTCGATGCGCACCTCCTTCGACCTGACGCGAACCCGTGCCTACGCTCTGAGCGCCGAGACTCGGACGTTGCTGGAGGAACTGCCCGGTGCCCCCGATTCCTGGTCGGTCACCGTCCTCGCGGTCGCCGATGAGAACGACTCGACGGTCCTCCGCCAGGTAGACGAGGTGCTGGAGCGGTTTGACGAGGCGTCCGATCGACTGGTGGCCAGACGAATCGATCCTCTGGACCCGCGTTCACTGGCGGAATTCGAGTCACTCATGGTCGGTCTCGACCGGGCGTATGCCGCCGAGATCGAGCAATACGACCGGGTGCTCGCCGCGACACGTTCCGCCTACGGGCGTCTTCGGACCTTCGCGATCGAGATGGGATCCGAACTTCGCAGCGTGCTGGCGAGGATGGGGCAGGACGACCCGATGCGTGGACAGGTCACCGAGCTCGCCCGCTCGCTCACCCGTCTGAACTCCGATGGTGACGAGCTCGAGCGCTACGTGGACACGATGCTTGCCACCGACGGCGGTCGGCCGATCGCCGACTATGAAGGGGCACGTACCGCGCTTCAGACGACCTGTGCGTTCTGGTCCGATCAACTGGCCGCCACGGCCGGAGTGCTCGAGTCCTGGAGTGCAGACGGTGCACTCTCCCCGGACGTGCGTCTCTTCTCTCGCTCCGCTCGTGCCCGCTTCCAGGACACCGCGGTCGATCTGGCCACCGCGACCGACCAGTTGAAGCGACTGCCCCCGCTGGAACTCTCCGAAGCCGCTCGCGCGATCCAGTCCGGTGAAGCCGCGATCATCCTCAGTCCTGCTGACGGTGCCGCGGTGATCCCCGCCTGGCAGCTCTTTCCCCGCACCACCACGGAAACCGAGGACGGTACCGTACGGATCGACCGCCGGTTCCGCGGGGAAGAGGTGCTCTCCAGTGCGATCCGATCTCTGGGCATGGATGAACCCCCCTGGGTGGTCTTCGTTCATGCCGAGGACCGGCGGATGCTTCAACCTTCCGAGAACGGCAGTGATCTCTTTGCTCTGGCCGATGCGTTGCGCGCCGCGAGATACGACGTCTCGGAATGGAACGTCACCACCATGGAGCGTCCGGTCCCTCCGGTCGGAGTTCGACCGGTCTGGATCGTGCTTCCACCCCTGCAACGATCAGGAATCGAGATCGAGCCTCCGGAAAAACGGCTTCTGCTGGCGACGCAGCGACTGCTTCAGGAGGGTGAACCGGTGCTGCTCTCGTTGTCGCGCAGCATCCTGCCATTGCTCGGTCGGGAGGACCCCTGGGCGTCTCTCGCCTCCTCGTTGGGGGTCACGGGGCTCACGTCCCAGTTGGTCCTCGAACGAGTCCCGGTCGATGAACAGCGATTCGAGACCCGGCAGTGGAGTCGACTTCCGCAACCAGATCCAGAATCGAGGCATCCGGTGGCCTCCGCCGTCGGCTCGCAGGCGATGGTGATCCTCCAACCCGTGGGCCTCACTGTGGAACCCGGGCCCGGCGTCGAGACCCTCTGGAGCATCGCGCCTTCTCCCTCCCGCTGGCTTGAATCAGAGTGGAAGATGGAACTGGTCGAACGCCGGGAGGAGATCCCGCAGGAGATGGTTCTGGAGGAGCCCCTCCCAGTCGTCGTGGCGCTGGAGCGTGCCCTCGAACCCGACGTACCACAGCGTCTGATGGTCGTGGGGGGCAGCGGCTGGCTGCTGAGCACCGTTGCGGACCTCTCCCGGTCCCTCGGTGGCGAGCGGCTCGTCCTGGAAGCTCCGGGCAACCGAGCGTTCGTGCTCGCGACCACCGCGTGGCTGGCGGGCCTCGACGAGCTGGTCCCGGTCAGTGCCGGCATGTCCGAGGTCAGTCGCATCAGCGGGCTGTCTCCGGCGGGGCGCACGGCTTTCGGGGTGACTCTGATCCTGGTGCTGCCGCTGATCGTCCTGCTTATCGGAAGCCTGGTCATCCTGGGAAGGAGACGTGCATGATGCGTCGAATTCTGACCATCTGGCTGGTCGCCATCGCGGCTTCGCTCGGCTGGTTCCTGCAGGGTGATGCCGGCACCGGTGTCGTCCGCGAGCAGCCGCTGCTGGCCGAGGGACTGCCGATCGATCGTCTGCATGAAGTCGAGATCGAGTACCGAGACGGCCGAACGATGAGACTCGAACGCACGGGCAATCGCTGGAAGCAGACCGTTCCCTTTGCGGTGGGAGTCGACTCCTACAGCGTGCGTCAGCTGGCGACCACCGCGGCTGCCTTGCGAGGTCTGCAGGGACTCGAACTCTCCGATTCAGAGGACTCGCGCATCGAGAGTCTCGGACTGGGATCTCCCACGGCTCGGATCACCTGGAGGTGGGATGCCGGCGCTCGTTCACTGGCCCTGGGGAATCGAACGCTGGCGGGCAAGGCATGGATCGCCCTCGATGGGGACGATCACGCCTGGCTGGTGGATTCGTCGTTGCACGCGAGGTTGTTCGACATCGACCCACGGCTCTGGCGTGATGGAGCACTCTTCCCGGATGCCGGGGTCGAGACCCGATCGGTGGGCATCGAGGCGGGTGGGCAGCGACTGGTTCTGGTACGGGAGCCTGAGGGTTGGATGATGGAAGAGCCCGTGCGAACTCGAGCGGATGCGGCTTCCATCGAGGACTGGCTCGCCCGCCTCTCGCGCGCCCGCGCACTCGGGTACCTCTACGACCAGCCGGACGACCTGGTCCGCTTCGGCCTTGAACCACCCGTCGCCACGATCGAGTTGCGGGGTCGGATGGATTCCGATCGCACGGTCATGCTTCTGGGGGATCCGCTGGGGGTCGGCTCTCCGGACCGGTATGGCATGGTGGTGGGCAGTCCCTCGGTTCTTCGAATCAGCGAGGACGTCCAGCAAGCTCTGGTCCCTTCCGCCGGAATGCTGGTGGATCCCACCGGCACCTCGGTGATTCGCGAGGATGTGGCCCGGGTGGAGATCCGTCGTGAAGGCAAGGGGTCCGATTTCGTGCTCGAACGCGATTTCGATGCTTGGAAACTGACTCCGGAAGACATGGATTCCATGCCCATTCCCCGTATGGCAGTGGATGGTTTTCTGGCCCAGATGACCGAGGCTCGTGCCTCGGAAATAGCCTTCACCGATTATCCAGCCCAGTTGCAGGAGGCTCTGGTCATCCTGTACGGGTTCGACGGACTGCCGCTCGACACCATCCGCATCATTCGCGAGCCGAACGGTGGACGCTGGGCATTGGAGAACGGTGACGATGTCCTTCGCGTGTTCTCGGTCGAGTTCTCGCCGTTGATCAACGTGGCGCAGTTCGTGAACGACGCCGGCCCCCAGAGGTGAGTCCGGTGACGAATTCCGTTCAGGTTCGGATCAATCCGCGGCCTTCCCCACCAGGTAGCCGCTGATCAGATCATCCTTTCTCTGCCGCACGAACATCGGGACCAGCGGCACGCCCTCCTGGATCGTCTCCGGGGAGAAACCGCGTACGGGGCCCGAGGCGGATTCGTCCCCCAGGATTCGTGGACTGGTGAAGACCAGCGCGGCGTTCACCAGATCCTCCCGGAAGAGGCGGCCCAACAACCCGCCTCCCGACTCGACGAGAACGGTCGACCAGTTCCGATCGGCCGCCTCCTGATGGATCAATGCCCGAAGGCCGCCGCTGGAGGGAATCGGAACCACCCGGGCACCCGCAGAGCGAAGGCAATCGGCGAGCGGGCTTTCGATCAACCTCTCCCGGCAGCAGATGGTGGTGGGCACCCGCCTCGAGCTGGTGATCAGCTGCGCGGTCGGCGGAGTCTGAAGCTGGTCGTCGATGACCACACGCTCCGCGGTTCGTCGTGACTTGTGGAGGTCCCGGGCGGTCAGCATGGGATCATCGGCCAGTACGGTTCCGATGCCGGTCAGCACGGCATCGACTCGACCTCGTTCCCGGTGAACTAGTCTGCGTGATCGTTCGCTCGAGATCCACTTCGAGGCGCCGTTTCGGGTCGCGATCCGACCGTCCAGAGTCTGTGCCCACTTTGCGACCATCCACGGCAGCCCGGTTCGGGTGCGATGTACGTGGGGTGCATTGAGGAGTTCGGTCATCCGTGTCGGATGGTGGATCACCTCGATGCCCGCCTTCTCGAGCGCGCTGGTTCCGCCGGAGGCGAGCGGGTTGGGATCGTGGCAGGCGTGCACCACCCTCCCGACTCCCGATTCGATCACCGCACTGGTGCAGGGCGGGGTTTTCCCGTGGTGGTTGCACGGTTCCAGAGTCACCAGCAGGGTTCCCCCTCGGGCGGCCTCTCCGGCTTCCGCAAGGGCCTGCTTCTCTGCATGAGGTCCACCGAACCTTACATAGCGGCCCTCGGAAAGTACCGTACCACCGGCATCGGCCACCACCGCTCCAACCATGCATCCCGGTTCCACGGCTCCGTGTCCGCGCCATGCCATGCGCGCGGCTCGATCCATCAGCTGTGTCATCAGGTTCTGATTCATGAGATCGACTCGGCGGAGCGGTCGGTGGCGAGTTCCGGGTTGGGCTCGCGTTCCCGGCCGGACAACAGATTCTTCAGAGTGAGGTTGGTCACCAGAATGTCGTCGTCCAGGAGCTCTTGAGCGTGGGAGCGAGCCATGCCCGCGAGGCGACTGGTCCAGGGCTCGGATGCACGGTCTCCTCTGAGGCACTGCTCCACCGCCCGGGTGCCGAGAAGTCCCCCCTTCGGTGCCCTCGCCTCCGAGACTCCGTCGGTGTAGCAGATGAGGCTGTCTCCGGGTTGCATCTCCAGGGTGCCGAGTTCCCCCTCGAACTCTTCCGGTCCAACCGCACCGAGCATCATGGTGTTGGAGGCCAGGGGAAGCATCTCCCGTTCGGAATCCCCGACGATGTAGCACGTCGGGTGGCCGGCGTTGACCCATTGGAGGGTGCCGGTTCTCAAGTCGAGATCCGCGAGAAAGCCGGTGGCGAAGATCCGGTGGGGAGCCATCGTGAGATGGAAGTAGCGAGCGAGCAGTTCGGTGAGGCGAAGTGAGTCCGCCTCGGGGAACTCGCCGCAGATCCGTTCCAGCTCACCGGAAATCCGGTTGACGGTCATCGCCGCGGGAAGTCCGTGCCCGGTGACGTCGAGCAGCACCATCCGGACTCGGTCCCCTTGACGCTTGAACCAGACGTAGTCCCCACCAATCTCCTGGTAGGGGTGGTACTCGAAGGTGAATTCGATGTGTTCATCATCGACTTCCCGGGGAAAGAGCGCGTCGTGCACGGTTCGGGCCTGGGCCATGTCACGGCGGGTCGCGAGGAAGTGGGCTCCGAGCATCCGGTTGCGGAACGTGCGCCCATGGCGGCGGAGTCGTGTCCAGCAGATCACCACCCCGGGAACGAAGAACAGCAGACTGAACGCATCCATGATCAGTGCGTAGGTCTGGCCGGTGATGATGGTCGAGAGATCGGTCTCCGTGAACGGGCGTGCCAGGAGCACGGTCAGCGCGTTGATCAGCACGAAGCAGCTGTAGGCGGGGAGCATCGCCTTGAGGCTCTGCATCGGCTTCCACGGAAGGAAGAGGCAGGGGATCAGGTGCCAGAAGAACAGTTCACCGGCGGTGAGGCTGACCTGTCGCGCCGGAATGCCCTGCTCTCCGAAGATGATCGGCACCACGCCCATCATCAGAACGTCAAGCACGCTGAGGATCATGACCATCCGGGTCGCGCTGCTGATCAGCTTCTGACTGCTGTCGACGGTTCTTCGGTTCCGAATGAAGAAGGTGATGAGAATGAACAGCTCGATGGCCATGGTGATCGTGGATCCGATCATCACCGACCTCGGCAGGAACTGGACCGAGTCGCCCTCTGCACCGGGACCAGCGGTCTGTTCCTGCAGGAACCCGGAACTGAATATCCCGATGACCATGAAGAAGAGGCCGAGACCCAGGAAGGCCAGCATCACGATGCAGAAGTTCCGGAACCTGCGCCGCGCCCAGGTGGCCAGTTCCTGTTCGTACTCGTGGTTGAAGAGGTTGTCGGTCTCCTTGAGGAGCTCGGCTTCATGATACATGAGGATCAGTATACGAAGCCGGCCTCCCGTTCAGGAGGCCGGCTTCAGCAATCGAATCGTCGGATGCCGTCTTGCGATCCGGGAGGGGATCATTCCCCGGCAAGGACCTCTTCCTTGAGACGGTCGGGCATGATGCGGTACTCGCAGGGCTCCATCGAGCTGGTGGCTCGTCCCTGGGTCATCGAGCGCAGCACCGTGGTGTACCCGAACATCTCGGAGAGTGGCACCTCCGCCTGGATGACCCGGACGTTGTTCCGGATCTCGCTCTCGATGATGTGGCCGCGTCGGGAGGCGAGGTCGCCGGAGACGTTACCGAAGAACTCATCCGGGGTCACGATCTCGACCTTCATGATCGGTTCCAGCAGAGCCAGCCCCGCCTGGGTGCATGCCTGCCGGAAGGCGAGTGCGCCCGCCTGTTCGAAGGCGACCTGGCTGGAGTCCACGTCGTGATAGGAGCCGAACACGAGCTCGATCTTGACGTTGATCACGGGGTAGCCGCCGATTACGCCGCTTGCTGCGGCGGAACGAGCTCCGGTCTGCACCGAGGGGATGTATTCCTTCGGGATGACACCACCGCTGATGCTGTCCACGAAGACGACACCGTCGGCCATCTTCAGCTCCTGCTCCTCCGCCTCGGCCGGAGTGATCGGGGAGACGTTGATCACGGCATCGCCATACTGGCCGCGACCACCGGACTGCTTCTTGAAGAGTCCGCGGACATCGTTCGCCGAACCGGTGATCGTCTCGCGGTAGGAGACTCGCGGGCGACCGACCTGGACGCCGACCTTCATGTCACGCACCAGCTTGTTCTTGATGATCTCCAGGTGGAGTTCACCCATGCCGGAGATGATCGTCTCGCCCGTCTCCTCGTTGTACTGGGAGCGGAAGGAGGGATCCTCGCGGCGGATGGTGGTGAGTGCCTCACCGAGCTTCTTCTTGTCGTCGGCGGTGTTCGGCTCGATCGACATCGAGATCACCGGCTCCGGGAAGTCCATCTTCTCGAGGATCACGGGATCATCAACCGAGCAGATGGTGTCTCCCGTGAAGGAGTTCTTGAGTCCGATCAGGGCGACGATCTGTCCCGCGCCGACCTGGTCGAGGGCCTCTCGATCCTTCGCGTGCATCTCGAAGATTCGGGAGACGTTCTCCTTCTTGTTGTTGGTCGGGTTCAGGACGCGCGATCCGCGGGGCAGTACGCCGGAGTAGACCCGGACGTAGGTGAGGTCGCCGTGGGTGTCGTTGACGACCTTGAACACCAGCGCCGAGAACGGGGCGTCGTCGCTGTTGGGTCGGACCAGGCTGATGTCGGGATCCCGCGGGTCGGTACCGGTGATCTCCGGCACCTCGGTGGGATTCGGCAGGTAGTCGATGACACCGTTGAGCAGGCGCTGGACCCCGATGTTCTTGAGTGCGGAACCGCAGAAGACGGGGTTGCAGCTCATGTCGAGGGTGCCCTTGCGAAGGGCGGCCCGGATCTCGTCGGCGGTGATCGATGATTCGTCCTCGATGTACTTCTCGACCAGGGTGTCGTCGAGTTCCGATGCCATCTCCACCAGCTTGTGGTGCCATTCCTGGGCTTCGTCCTTCATGTCGTCGGGAATGTCACGCTCCTCGACCTTGGCGCCGAGTTCGCCGGCGTCGAAGTAGTAGGCGCGCATCTCCAGGAGGTCGATGATGCCCTCGAGCTCGTCGGCGGCGCCGATCGGAATCTGGACCGCGATCGGGTTGGCGCCCAGTCGGGTGCGAATCGAATCGAACGAATACTTGAAGTTCGCGCCGATCTTGTCCATCTTGTTGATGAAGCAGAGTCGTGGCACGTTGTAGCGGTCGGCCTGGCGCCAGACGGTCTCGGACTGTGCTTCGACGCCCTCCTTGCCATCGAAGACCGCGACCGCACCGTCGAGCACTCGCAGGGAACGCTCGACCTCGATGGTGAAGTCGACGTGTCCGGGGGTGTCGATCAGGTTGATCTTGTAGTCATCCCCATCGTAGGTCCACGGGCAGGTGGTCGCCGCGGACTGGATGGTGATCCCGCGTTCCTGCTCCTCCTCGAGGAAGTCCATGGTCGCAGTGCCTTCGTGCACCTCGCCCATCTTGTAGTTCATGCCGGTGTAGTAGAGAACCCGTTCGGTGACGGTGGTCTTGCCGGCGTCGATGTGCGCGCAGATGCCGATATTGCGTACTTTGGAGAGATCGGTACTCATCAGATGGTCCAGTTCGAGGTAGGGGGGTTGAAGGTGGCGAAGTCGCTGTTTCAGGAAAGATGCCGAACTGGGGTCGATCCGGTTCGGGAGAACGCTCTGGGAATGGTGAAGACTCGGCGAGGGTCCTGCTCGAACATCCCGTTCCCATGGTCGAGCAGTGGGCATGAAGTGCACGGTGCGGGCGTCCGTCCGAACGAGTTCGGGGGGGCGGAGGCACGGACCGTCAAAAAACGGGCAATCCGGGATTCTATCGACGAAAGAAGCCCAGTTCAAGCAGAAGATTTCCGTTCCGAAACGCCCTCAGACGGCTCGGACGAGGCGTCCTCGCTCGAGGGACAACTCCGTGCAGAGGGGGCTGACCTCCTCCATGAACCGCCTGCCATCCTGGACATATCCCGCGGTGGGCTTCAATTCAGGCATTTTTTGGCCGAAGAACCGGTTCAGTCGGGCCATGTGCAGCTCTCGGACCAGCTTGGCCACCATCGAGGCCATGGCGGTCGGCAGGTGGTTGGCCTCCGAGCCCGTCTCGAACGAGATCGTGATCGGGCCACTGGGAAAGTCGAGGCGATATCGGCTGATCTTCGGGGTTTCCCCGAGGATTCGGATCGTCGCTCCCGGCCATGCCAGTGCCAGCTGCTCGCGATAGCTCTGTCGCCCGCCCTGGCGATCGATCACGACCCTTGGGTGGGTACTGGGATGCGCCTCTCGAAGTTCGTTCGCGAGTCGCAGTGCGGCGGCGAGGTTCAGTGCACTCTTGCGCTCGTGCCGGCTTGCGGCTTCGTTGATCTGCCGGGGGTGGACCGTCTCGCACCGAAGCGAATGAATGCTGATCCGCTTGCTCTTCAGGGTCCGCTTGAGCATCGCGGCCTGGATCTGGTGTTCTTCGGCCGTCCCCGCCAGAGGAAGTTCGATCGGTTCCCCCTCGTACCAGGGCTCCTCGGGGAGACTGATTCCGAGCTGTTCGAAGAGCACGATGTCGGAGCTCGGCATCGGGAGGTCCCGGGCTGCGATCGCCGCCAACAGGCCTCGTTCCAGATGGCGGCAGGGATGCGCCTTCCCCTTCGAGGAGCTCTTGAGCTGCTTGGAGTCGTTGATTGCCAGACGTCGTTTCTTGTCCGACGGCTTGAGGCAGACCGCGTCCGAAAGCAGCTCCCACAGATCCGGCGGACCATCCGCAGGGTCCTGCTCTTCGAGGACGAAGCAGGATGCGCCAATGCACAGCGGGCCCAGCATCGGGCCGTATCCGGCTTCGTCGATCCCCGCGTAGATCAGCATTCCTGAAGGCTAGCCGAGCACTTCCACCCGGGGGTGTCCCGGCCCTCGATCGTCAGATTTCCCACAGATCGGCGGCCCTTCTGACTAGACTCTGAGCATGGGTTCCACCGGTCACAAGGTCCTGGTCGCCATGAGCGGAGGGGTTGATTCCTCGGTTGCGGCATCGATTCTGCAGGATGCAGGTCATGAGGTCGTCGGCATCTTCATGCGTCTGGGATCCGCCGGGGAGCGCCTCGAGACCGACTGTGACATCAGGATCGGCAAGCAGGGCTGCTGTTCGCTCAACGATGCCGATGACGCGCGCCTGGTCGCGGCCCAGCTCGACCTGCCGTTCTACGTGGTTGATTTCAAGCGCGACTTCTCCCGGATCATCGATTACTTCGTGGAGGAATACGACGCCGGGCGCACCCCGAATCCCTGCGTGCGCTGCAACGACTGGCTCAAGTTCGGCCGCCTGCACGACTACGCGCGCCAGATCGGAGCGTCCCACGTCGCCAGTGGTCATTACGCCCGGGTCGAGTCGGCGCCGACGGGTGAGCACCAGTTGCTCCGGGGACTCGATCACGACAAGGATCAGTCCTACGTACTCTTCGGAGCCCAGCCTCAGCGGCTCTCCGAGATGCTGCTTCCGATCGGGGGGATGCACAAGTCCGAGGTCCGTGACCTCGCCCGGCAGCTCGGTCTGCCCGTCTTCGACAAGCCTGATTCCCAGGAGATCTGCTTCGTTCCCGACGGGGACTACGCGAAGCTCGTCGACCAGCGTTCGGAAGCCGGATTGTCCCCGGGGAAGATCGTCGACCCGGAGGGCCGCCAGCTCGGGACCCACTCCGGGCACCAGAACTTCACCGTCGGTCAGCGCAGGGGGCTCGGGATCGCTTCCTCGATTCCACTTTTCGTGCTCCAGCGCGACGCGGCAACCAATCAGGTCGTGGTCGGCAGTCGCGAGCAGCTGGCCTGTGCGGGGCTTTTCGCCCATGAAGCGAACTGGCTGGTCCGCCCGCATCAGGGGTGGCGTCCCTGCGAAGCGCGCATTCGCTACAACGCGGTTCCCGTGGGTGCGAAGGTACGGCTTCTGGAGGGAGATCGTCTCGAGGTGCGATTCGATGAACCGCAGGATGCGGTGGCTCCGGGGCAGGCGGTCGTGTGTTACGAGGGGGATCTGGTGCTGGGTGGCGCCTGGATCGAGCGGGCGTCCCGGGACTGACCTGCATGCGGGGTCCGCTTCCCGCGACTATTCGGTGCCCTCGGTTCCGAACCAGTCCGGAACGAACGCGAAGAGAATGACGATGTACATGACGTACAGGAGCAGCAGCACAAGCCCCTCCAGGCGGATCACCTTCCGCCCGGTGAGCAGGATCGGGATCGCCGCGATCGAGATGATCATCAGTGCCGGGAGATCCACGAGGTAGATCTGCGGTTCGACCGGGATCGCTCCGAAGAGCAGCACGATGCTGAGAACACCCAGCACGTTCATGATGCAGGAACCGAGTATGTTCCCGACCCCAAGCTCCTGATGGCCCTTGAGGGCGGCATAGAGACTGGTCACGAGTTCCGGGAGCGAGGTGGTGAATGCGACCACCGTCAGTCCGATCACGGTTTCGGGTATCCCGATGGTGCGGCCGACCACCACCGCTCCCTCGACGAACAACTGCGAACCGGCCACGAGCATGATGGGGCCCAGCAGCAGGCCGAGCACGATCAGCCAGGTTGCCGTCTCCCGAACCTCCTGCCCCATCTCCTCGGCGAGCTGATGACGTTCCGCTCGGAACGACCAGAAATATGCCGCCAGCAGCACCAGCATCACGAGACCGTGCCAGGGCGTGAGCTGGTTGCCGAACGGAATCGCCAGCAGTGGCACGAGGCCCACCAGGGCGACGATGGTCAGGTCCCGGGCCATGCTCCGGCCGGAGACCGGGATGGGCCGGAGTATCGCCACCGCTCCCAGGACCAGCCCGAGATTCGCGATGTTCGAACCCAGCACGTTCCCCAGGGCGATGCCCTCTCGGCCGGTGAGGTGCGCATAGAGAGAGGCCGCGAGCTCCGGGACGCTGGTCCCGAATGCGACGAGCGTGGCCCCGATGAAGAAGGGTGAGAGTTTCGCCCGGTGTGCGATCGCAACCGATGCGGTCACCAGCAGGTGCGCGCCGAAAACGAGCACCCCGCCGCCGGCCAACATCACCAGCAGCGCAACCACCGACGAAAATTGAGCGAGATCGAGGTTCATCTGTCTCGGGGAGTATAGGAATTTCCACTCCTCCTCCGCTACCATGGCCCCGCCCCTCTTCCAACACCAACCTCAGACCGCAGGGAACCCCAGATGAATACCACGACCAGTCGAATCGAAGAACTGCTTGGCTCGGAATCGGACAGCCTCCTCGGCCACACCGCGAAGGTCGACAAGTCGCTTCTGCACCTGCCTGGTTCCGACTGGGTCGAGCGGATCTTCGGTCCCAGCGATCGAAATCCCCAGGTGATGAAGTCCCTGCAGCAGATCTTCAGCCACGGGCGTCTGGGGGGGACCGGATACCTCTCGATGCTGCCCGTCGATCAGGGAATCGAGCACTCGGGCGGGGCCTCATTCGCCAAGAACCCTCTCTACTTCGATGGTGAGAACATCATCAAGCTGGCGATCGAGGGCGGGTGCAATGCCGTGGCCACGACCTTCGGTGTGCTCGGCTCGGTGTCCAGGAAATACGCTCATCAGATCCCGTTCCTCTGCAAGCTCAACCACAACGAGCTCCTGTCCTATCCCAACGAGTACGACGAGATCCTCTACGGTACGGTCGAGGAGGCTTGGAATCTCGGCGCAACGGCGGTCGGAGCCACGATCTACTTCGGATCCGAGGGATCCCATCGCCAGATCGTCGAGATCGCCGAGGCCTTCCAGCACGCCCATGAACTCGGCATGGCGACCGTCCTCTGGTGCTACCTGCGGAACTCCGCCTTCAAGAAGGATGGCAAGGACTTCCACGTCTCGGCCGATCTCACGGGCCAGGCCAACCACATCGGGGTCACGATCGAGGCGGACATCATCAAGCAGAAGCAGGCCGAGCTCAACGGTGGCTACGTCGCCATGAACGAAGGTGGTGCTTCCTTCGGGAAATACGACGACCTGATGTACACCGAGCTGTGCAGCGACCACCCCGTCGATCTGACCCGTTACCAGGTGCTCAACTGCTACTGTGGCCGCTCCGGCATGATCAACTCCGGTGGTGGATCAGGGCAGAACGATCTCGCTCAGGCGGTCCGAACCTCGGTCATCAACAAGCGCGCGGGCGGAATCGGAATGATCTCGGGGCGAAAGGCCTTCCAGCGCCCGATGAAGGACGGAGTCGAACTCCTCCATGCGATTCAGGACGTCTATCTCAATGACGACATCACGATCGCCTGAGCCTTCCCAAAAACAGGCCGACCCCGCGAAGAGATGAGCAGGGTCGGCCTCGGAGGAGGACTCGTGTCGAACTCTCTGAAATTCGTTGCGATCAGATACTCGTCTTGATGCCTTCGATCGTGTCGACCTGAAGGGAGAACGGGCCGGCCTTCTTGTCATACATGTAGAACTCGACCGCCCGTACCTGATCGGGAGTGATGCTGCCGGGCGCGCGCTGGCCGAAGAAGTGCCGTTCCATCGAATCGATGGGGACGATGACCTCCTGCCAGACTCCATCCTGAGTGTCGAATCGCGACCAGTAGGAATCGCCACCCATCTGACTGCTCTTTCGAGTACCGACGATCCAGGTGCGGCCGTCACCACGGACTCGGAGTCTGATGGCGTTCGAGTCCGCGAAGGTTCCCTCGGGAACGCCGCAGCGAATCGAGGAGAACCCTCCATTGTTCTTGAGGGAGGTTTCCCCGGTGAAGAGCATCGAGTCACCCTCCTGGCTCAGCCTCCCGGTCGAAAGACCGCCCATCACTCCGTCCAGCACGATACGCCAACGATCGATCTGTGACTGGTCATCGAAGGTGAAGACCTTGCGCGCAGGCGTGGCACCACGGTCCTGCTGAGTGGAGGTCATCCGGCCCTCCTGAAGCAGGGCGTCCATGATTCTCCGGTAGGCCCAGGCTCGCGATCCGTCATCGCTCATTCGATCTGCCTGCTCGATCGCACTCCTGATGTTCTCGACCTGCCGTTCGCTGAGATTCCAGCCGTTGCCCAGGATGACCGCATCGAGGGCAGTGGCATAGACTGCGCAGCACGCGCCCGGATCACCATTGTTGTAGAGAGGCACGCCTCGATCGATCGCCTGGTTCAGAAGCATCTCCAAGGGCTTGATCTCGACCGGGGGGAGCAACACGCGGTCGATCAGGTGCACGACTCCGTTGCTTGCGTTGATGTTGGCGGTTTCGACGATCGATTCGTCGACCAGCAGACGTCCTCTGAGCGTCGCCAGGGGGTGGGTGGTCCCCGCGAGGGTCTCGACCGACTCCATCCCGACCAGATCCCGGGCCTCAAGGCGTCCGGGTACCACGTGGTGGGTGAGGATTCGGCTGAGGGTCGTGCGGCCCGGCTCCGCGAGCAGGGCTTCGATGGTGCCATCATCGAGTCGTGCGAAGGCTTCGTCGGTCGGGGCGAAGACCGTGAAGGGGCCTTCCCCGGACAATGCGTCGACGAGGTTCGCAGCCTGGACCGCGGTCACCAGCGTGTCGAGGCGTCCTGAAGAAGCAGCAAGTGCAGGAATCGAGTTGTCGGATTCAGCCGCCAGAGGCGCCGTGGTGGACAGGCACAGTGTGGTAAGCAGGGAGGCGATCATGAGAAGGTCCTGGTCAAGGGTTTAAAACAGTCAAAACGTTCATTTGGCACAGACTCTACCAGATAAAACGGGTGTTGTTGCAAAAAGATCGTTCAAAACGTTCAAAGTGCCCAGAAAGCCACTGAGGGGGCTTTCTGGGCACTGGGTTCGGTGCCTCTGGCTCGTTTCGGTCAGCTCGCGGCTGCTGCCGCCTCGCCTTCCTGCTCTCGGCTGCGTCGCCTGGGTCTCGCCTTTCGGGCGGCTTCCTCGGCGACTCGGCGCTGTTCTTCCTCGGCGAAATCCTCACCAAAGCGTACGAGTCGAAGACTGTTCGCGATCACGAACACATAGGCCACGGCTTGATAGAACGGAGTCACGTAGATGTCGATCTGCCCGGTGGCGGCGAGGGCGAGCCCCACGACCGCAAGCACCAGGCTGGCGGCGATGTTCTGGGCGATGATCCCTCGGCCTCGTCGGGCAAGGTCCAGGAGGAACGGCAGATGTCGGAGGTCGTCATTCATCAGCGCCACGCCTGCGGAGTTGGTGGCGATGTCGGAACCGGTGAGGCCCATCGCCACGCCCACATCCGCGGACGCGAGAATCGGGCCGTCGTTGATGCCATCACCCACCACCAGGGTGCGATGTCCCTTGGAAATCAGGTACTTGAGCTCCTCGTGCTTCTCCTCGGGCAGGCATTCGGCCTCGATCGAGTCCACGCCGACCGTCTGACCGACCCGCTTCGCCACCGACAGCCGGTCTCCGGTGAAGATGCAGACCCGGCGAACGCCTGCTTCACGCAGGCTGGCGATCGCCTCCACGGCATTGGAGCGCAACGCGTCTTCCAGTCCGACGGCACCGAGGTACTGGTCGTCCATCATCACGTGGACTCCCGACATGCCTTCGATCTTCTCCTCGACCTTGGCGACCTGTTCCCGGATTCCAGGGTTCATGTCCACCAACCAGTCCGGTCGACCGGCGAAGACGACACCCTGCTGGGTCTCGGCCTTGACCCCTCGGCCGTGAATCTCGCTGTAGCCACTGAGGGCGCCCGGCGTGATGCGTGCTCGCTCGGCGGTTTCGAGAATGCTGCGAGCCAGAGGGTGGTTCGAGGACTGCTCGGCGTCAGCGGCTCGTTGAAGCAGCAGCGCACCCTCCACGCCGTCGGAGGGGGCGAGCCGGCTGACCGCGAACCTGCCGGTGGTCAGTGTTCCGGTCTTGTCCAGGACCACGGTATCGATTCGACTGGCGGCCTCGAGCGTCCTGGTCTGCTTGATCATGATGCCCAATCGCGCCGCTGCGGCGAATGCCGCCACCATGGCGGTCGGGTAGGCGATGAGCAATGCACCGGGACAGGTCACCACCAGAACCGTGATCGCGCGCACCGCCGCCGCTTCTCGGGCGGCCGGATCAGTCCCGTTGGCGGTGAAGAACCCGACTGCAAGCGCCACCATGAGTACGACAGGCACGTAATAGGAGGCGAGTTTCTCGATCAACTCCTGGCGTCGACCCTTGGTCGATTCCGCTTCCCGGATGAGCTGTTCCACCTTGCCGATGGTGGTCTCACCGGCAATCGCGGTCACTTCGATGTCCACCTGGCCGGTGAGGTTGGTGGTCCCTGCGTATACCTCGGTTCCCTGAGTCGCTTCGATGGGAATCGCCTCACCGGTGAGCGAGGCCTGGTTGATGTCGGTTCGACCGTCGATGATTCGTCCGTCGACGGGGAGGTTCTCACCCGGGCGAACCCGGACCACGGCGCCGATGGCCACGTTTCGAAGGGCGGTCTCCCGCTCGGCTCCATCGGCGTCGACGATGCGTGCCATGTCGGGAGTGAGCTCCACGAGCTCGCGAATCGCCCGCTGTGCCCCCCACGCCGTGCGGGAGAGTACCAGCTCCGCGATCCACAGGAAGAACGCCAGGAAGCCCGCCGCAAGGTATTCGCCGACCGCGATCGCCGCGATCACCGCCAGGCTGGCCAGAGCATCGCTTGATGGAGTTCCCGAGAGAATCTCCCGGATCGCACCGCGTGCAAGGGGAATGACCAGGATGATGGCACCGCAGGTCGCTGCGACGTCGGCAACCTGCTGGTCGAAACCGAATGCGTAGCGACCGATCCAGGCCACCAGCAGCAGCATGCCTCCGAGCAGAGCGAAGAACAGCTGACGTTCGAGCTTCTGTGCCCCTCCTTCGTCCCAGTTTCGATCCGTGGTTTCCGGGGCCTGCTGCTGGTTCCGGGAGGAGAGCGTGCTGGATTCGCTCATGCGGAAACTCCAATTGGGGTTGGATTCATCTTTGGTGGGCGCTCCGGCGGTGCAGTGCAGGAGCGCTCGTGGGTCTGTAAAGCCGATATGAGTGTCTAATGGTACCTTCCCGGGAGGCCTTGGGCGGCATTTCCGTCGTTCTCTCTGTACGCTGAATTTCATGCTCGGTTCGATCCGACCCTCGATCCCGATCAGCAACCCCCGTTCCGGAGATCCTCGACGTGCGTGAGCAAACAGCCGCTATCCAGTCAGTTGCAGTGATCGGAGACGGACAGATGGGGCTGGTGATGGCCGATCTCCTCCACTCCAACGGACACGACGTCCGCATCTGGGGGCCATTCCCCGATCACGTCGCCGACCTGGCCGAGACCCGGATTTCGCCCCGACTGCCCGAATATCGGGTCCAGGACTCGATCCTCGTCTCATCCGACCCCACTGCGGTCCTGGCCGATGCCGGAATCGTGGTCTGCGCGATTCCCTGCCAGTACATCCGACCGGTCTTCGAGCCCCTCGCCGATCACCTCAGCGGGACTCCGGTGGTGGTGAGCGTCGCCAAGGGAATCGAGGTTTCGACCCTTCAACGGCCCACCGAGATCATCCGTTCAACCCTCGGTGAAGCGGGGCGGCGGGGGGTCTGTCTTTCCGGACCGACGATCGCGACCGAGCTGGTCTGCGGACTCATCGCCACCATGGTGGCCGCCAGTGAGGACCTGGAGGCGGCCCACCTCGTTCAGCGCTCCTTCAACTCACCGCGGGTTCGCGTCTACACGCACGAGGATCTCTCAGGAGTTGAGTTCGCCGGAGCGGTCAAGAACGTCATTGCGATCGCCGCCGGCATCCTCGACGGGCTGGGACAGGGGTTCAATGCCAAGAGCGCGCTTCTGGCTCGGGGGCTCGCCGAGATCGTGCGTCTGGGTTCGGCCTTCGGTGCCAGCCGAGAGACCTTCTTCGGCATTGCCGGGGTGGGTGATCTCGCCACCACCTGCTTCAGTCCCGATGGTCGCAATCGAAGCTGCGGAGAGGCGATCGGTGGGGGGGACAGTCTCGAGGAATACCTCGCGTCCGCTCGCTGCGTGGTCGAGGGCGTGGAGACGACGCGTGCCATGGTTCGGATCGCACGGGACCTCAAGGTCGAGATTCCGATCATCGAAGCGGTGCACAGCGTTCTCTTCGAAGGGGTGTCCCCCGAAGAGGCGATCGGCGGACTGCTTTCACGTGGGGTCGGCTCCGAGCGCATCGGCTGATCGACGCTGCGGCCGCCTGGTCATTCCTCCTCGAGGAACCGGGCCTTCACCAGCTCCTTGAGGGCGGAGATCGCGTCCTTCTCGTCATCGCCTTCGGCCCGGATCTCGAGCTTGGTGCCCAGGGTGCCTGCCAGCATGAGCATCTGCATGATCGACTTGCCGTCGACTGGTTCGTCGGCATCGACGCGTCGGACGGTGATCGTCGACGTGAACTCGCTTGCCCTCTCCACGAAGGTCATCGCCGGCCTCGCATGCAGGCCGAGCTTGTTCAGGATTTCAACCTTGCATCGCTCCACGAAGTCTCTTTCAGCTGTTCTTCCCTCGTTGCGAACATCGGCGCAGCCTCATCCACTGACGGGTCACCGCACCTGCGACGTATCCGCCTCATCGAGCAGGGTCAGGATCTCCTCGGAGGTCGATGCCTGCTTGAGGAACTTCCGGAACTGCTCCTGAGACAGGTTCGCGAAGATCGCCTCCATGGCATCGAGGTGCTCCTCGGGGCGGTCTTCCGGACTCAGGAGAAGGAACAGCGAGTAGACGGGCTGCTTGTCCAGTGCCTTGAAATCGATCCCCTTCTCGGAGATCCCGATCGTCACCAGGATCTTGTCGACCTTCGGACTCTTCACATGGGGAACCGCGACCCCATGTCCGAATCCGGTCGATCCCTTCCGTTCCCGGCTCAGTACGGCCTTGGTGAATTCCTCTCGGAGGGACTCCTCGACGGCGCCGGCCTGTACCAGCGAGTCGATCAGTTCCTTGACGGCGTCTTCCCGCTTTTCAGCCTGGAGGCAGGGGGTGATCGCATTTTCAACGACTATTTCACGGAGCTTCATGGATGCAGTTTCCTGGTTGACACCCCGGGCGATTCCACGGTGTCGATGCGGGGATTGGGTGAACGCTTCAGTGGTGACTGTCTCTTATTCGGCTCTTCCAGTCGTTTAACTGTCGCACAACCTTGTCATGGGCCAGATCGATGCAGGCGGTCAGGTCCCGATCGTGAGCCTTGGCCACGAATTCATCGTGCCCTTCGGCGGAGACATGGTACTCGCAGGTGTAGTCGAGCCCCTCCCGATCCATGACCACCTCCACCAGGGTGACCGTGTCGAGGTAGTGGGGGAGCCGTTCCGCCCGTTCCCTGGCGTAGCTCCGTACATGTTCCGTGACCGTGACGTGGCGACCGACGATTTTCGTTTGCATGTTCGGAAACTCCTTGGGTTCGGGGCCTGCGGTTGATACGTCCAACTCTAGGCTTCTCGTGATGAAACATCATCGTCGTTTCGATCCGACGACTCGATCGAACCGGGTAGCGCGCTGTGATCGCCCTGCTCGAGCGCCTGGTGGGAGGGGATGAGCACGCCGCCGGAGATCGTGAACCGGAGCGCCTCGTCGATGGTGATCGGCAGCTCGACGATCTCGTCCGCCGGAACGCTGATCGTGTATCCGGTGAAAGGGGTCGGTGAACTGGGAATGAAGATCGTGACTCCGGGGGAACCCCCGTCATCCATGCGCTCCTGCACCGACTTCATCGGAGTACCCGTGACCAGACCGATCGACCAGATTCCCTTTCGTGGATACTGGACCAGAGCGACCCGATTGAACTTGATCGGCTTCTCGTCACTGAAGAGAAAGTCGACCACCTGCTTCACGTACGGATAGACCTGCTTGATCCCCGGAATCGTGGTCAGCAGGGATTCCAGTTTGTTGTAGATCCCTCGTCCCAGGAATCCACCCAGCAGCCTGCCCGCGATGTAGACCACCAGGATCGCCACGAACAGCCCGATGAAGTTCATGTACCAGCGAGCTTCCCACCATTCCTGGATGCTCGCCGCACGAAGTTCCGAGCGGACTTCATTCGCACTCTGGGGGGTGCGGTTCTCAGATTCCCGCTTCGCCATCTCCCGGTCCACCGCGGACTCGCCCGGCTCGAAGGTCGTTTCGAGCAATCCCACGTGCGGCGTCGCCTGAACGAGCACCACCCGTATTCCCCGATTGATCGGCTGGGCGATCGCGACGTCGACGAATTCATAGGCCTTGACCAGGATCCAGAGGGTGAGGACCGTCGGAAGCAGAACGGCCAGGCCCCGCACGAAGAACCTGCGGAAGTCGCTCCTGAATGTCTTCTTGTCCTTCTTGGCCATGTATGGACAGTGTAGAGGAGGCGGGCTCGGGAGACCATTCCCGGTCCGCCGGCAGCATCACCGGGGCATCGGCTTCATCTTCACCGACAGGTCCAGATACTCGTCGCCGCGTCGCACCCTGATCACGACGATCTCCCCGGTGCTGCGTCGGGCGACCTCGAGCATCAGCTCCCGCGTGGAGCGCACGCTCTGGGCTCCCATGCGGACGATCACATCTCCGGGTCTGATGTCCGCGTCACTCGCGCCACTGCCCTCATGGACCAGCGTGACCCGGCAGCCATCGACGTCGTTCTCCGCCTGGATCCCGATCGAGGCGTCACCCCGCCCGATCGAGTCGTCGAATCGGCCCCGAGACTTGACCCACAGGATCCAGGAGGCCTCGATCTCGTCGATCGGCCTGCCGAATGTCGTCTCCATTGCCAGGACCCCGGTCTGGTCCATCGTCCAGTTCTGGGTCAGGTTGCGGTACCAGTCGACCAGCAGGCCCTTGGAAGCGATGTACTCCAGGATCGATCGCGTGATCGGGTACAGCCGATTGGCGGATCGCATGAACTGGGTGGTGTTCAGCGAGAACATCCGACGCCAGGGCGGGGTCTGCCCCTTGACCACCAGCTCGTAGACGACGTTGTGCCGTTCATTGGGCTTGAACCGGATGCTCCTCCCATCGTCTCTGAGTTCGTATTCCTCGAAAAGCGAGGCGAGGCCTTCCTGTATCCACATCGGATGACGCTGCTGCAGGCGGTCCATGTGTCCCCAGTGCAGCACGTGGACGAACTCATGGCGGAGCGACGCTCCGATGTCGGCGGTGGTCAGCATGCGCCGGGAATGCTCGTACCAGCCGGCAGTGCGGTCATCCAGATCGAAGCTTCGCGCATCCGACCGGGAGGGAATCAGCACGAACACCCAGTCCGGCTGGATCATTCCAAACAGCTCCTCCGAGAGGTAGCGACCCTGGTTGCGAAGCATGTCCATCATCTCCCGACGAGCCTCCTCGGGCAGGGTCGAGGCGACGTGCAGCCGCTGGTCGGCCAGACTCTCGAAGCGATAGGACTCCCCGTGCCGCTGCTTCCATTCCGCGAACTCCTCGCTTCCACGGTTCGAGCGAGTGGCGGTCGGGGATCCCCTCCATTCGTTCTCGGCTTCAAGGTCCGGTCCGGTTTCCACCGGGGGTCTCGATTCGCGGATCCGATCGCGAGCCTCGAGGATCGCGAGGTAGACATCGTGATCGCGGATCGATGCCAGATCCTCGTCGGTCTCCATGTAGTCGAAGTCACGGAACCCCTTGCGCACGGCCTCGAGGAGCTGCTCCGAGGCTCGTTCACGATCGCCGACCAGCGCATGTCCGCAGGCGGAGTTGTAGAGCATGTCCTGATCATCCGGCCAGTGCACGAGGTAGCGTTCGATCAGCCGGAGGGCACGTCGGACATCATCCCGTCCGAAGGCCGTGATGATCTGACGCTCGAGGGCCACCCGTGATGGTCGGGTGACCTGGGCGGCGACGGGGTCGGAGATCATCCCGCTGCAGAGCAGCACCGCCAGGATCAGTGCGTGCCGCCACCGCCTCATCGCCCGGTCGCCTTTCCGGCCGCAGCCCCCATACGGGATTCCGCGATCATGCGAAGGGCCTCCGGATAGCAACTGCATTCCAGCTCGAAGACCCGGTCCGCCAGGGTCCCCGCATCGTCGGTCGCGTGCACGGGGCAGCTCTTCTGAATGATGTGCTCACCATGGTCGTATTCCTCGTCGACCCAGTGGACGGTGCACCCGCTGCGGGAGTGACCCGACGCGATCACGGCTTCATGGACCCGCTGTCCGTACATTCCCCGGCCACCGAAGTCGGGCAGGAGTGCGGGGTGGATGTTGACCACTCGATTCCTCCACCGACTTCCCACCCGAAACTTCCGCAGGTAGCCGCAGAGGCAGATCAGGTCCGATCCGTGGTCGAGAAGGATGCGGTCGATGAGATCGCTGGTTCGCGCTCCGCGCGCTCCGGGCACGATTTCCACCTTCAGTCCGATCTCCCGACACCGCTCGACCCCCGGGATCGTCTCGTCATGCGCGATGACCACGTCGATCCTCGCGGGGATCTCCTGCAGGTCGATCGACTCCTGCAGCGATCGGATCGTGCGACCGGCACCCGAGATCAATGCAGCGATCTTGAGCTGAGGGTCAGTCATGCGATCCTGCCGGGATGGGGAAGGTGGTTGCGTGCATCGATTCCATCCTATTCGGCGAAAGGGTTCCCGGCATTCCGACCAGAACGATCTCCAGACCCGCCACTAGAGTCCATCCGTGGTCGGCACATCGGAATACGGTCTCGGTTTCCCATCCGGTCCCATCGCCACCATCACCAGTTCGGCGGTGGTCACCTTGCAGCTTCTCCCGGTATCGCGCCTCTGCGCGCAGACCTCGACGTTCACGGTCACGCTGGTGGTGCCCTTCCGGGAGGTCCAGGCCCAGTAGCTCACGATGTCACCCATGTAGACCGGCGCGAGAAAGTCGACTCGATCCACGGCCGCCGTCACCCAGCGATGGGCGCCGTGCCGTCGAGCCTCGACGTAGGCTGCCTGGTCGATGTTGCTCAGGATGACCCCACCGAAGATCGTGCCCTCGTGATTGGTATGATTGGGCATCATCAGGACCTGAAGTGCGATCTTCGCGTCTTTGTGCATGCGTCGATCATCGGTTCTGTTCGATCGGTTCGCAAGGCTCTTCCGGCCCTTGTGGAGAACGCCATTGGTTCCCGAGGCCTCGGTCATCATCCCGAATTTCAACAATGGGCGAAGAAGTTCGCTCGATGGCCGCACTGACCTGCTCGGGGACCTGCTGAGCTCGATCGAGCGGACCCTGGGCGAACGCCTGGCCCGCATCGAGGTGGTCATCGCGGACGATGGATCGAGCGATGACTCGCTCGAGACCGCCCGGCGCTGGGTCGAGGGACACCCCGGCCGGGGCGCCGGTTCCCGACGGCTCATCGAATCGAGTCACTGCGGGGTGCTTTCCTCCGTGCTCAATCGACTCATGGGGGCGACGGTCGGTCCGGTGGTGTTCCGCTTCGACGGCGACATCCTCCTTCTGGAGGAGGGATGGTTGGACCGGGCGCTTGCACGGTTCTCCATGGATCCCGCACTCGGGGTTCTGGGTGGTCTTCAGCTCGCACCCGACGGTTCGGTGCTGGGAGCCGGTGATCTGCTCTTCCACCCCCATGGATACCAGCACCTTGGTGCGGGGCTCTCCGCGGATGATCGGATCGATTCGCTCGTGCCGGACCACGTCATGGGTTGTTTCCACGTCATGCGTCGCACGGCATTCGAGTCGGTCGGCCCTTACGACGAATCCATACTGCGCGGGCAGACCGTGGATCTGACGATTCGACTTCGCCAGGCGGGATGGGGGTTGTTCACGGATGCCTCGTTGCGCTACGTACATCGTCTGCAGCTGCGCACCGAGCGATCATCGCGCAGTGACGAGCCGGAGGGCATCCGGGAATCTCTGGATGCCTTCGAGCGCAAATGGGGATTCGATCGACTCTGTCCCGACCAGGATCGGATGCGATCCCGACTGGGCGAGTCGCTGGTGCCACGGCTTCGACGGGATCCCTCGCACTGGACCTCCGGCATCGATGATCCGCCCCGGTTCCTCGAGAATCGAGTGCAACTGGTGCGGGGTCTCGTGGTTCCCGGTCAGGCGATGCGAATCGCATCGCTGGGTACCGGGAATGGTCGTCTTGAAACCATGCTCGCGGTCGAGGGGATCAGAGTGACCCCGATCGAGGATCGCCCTCACGCACTCGAATCGGCCAGGGTCCTCCAGAACCGTTCCCCCGATCACCGGACTCCCCATCTGGTCGACGATCCCGCCGTACTGGAGCTTCCCGACGGCGGACTCGATCTGCTGGTGGTGGACCGGGTCCTGGAGCGACATCCGAATCCGATCGCCCTGCTGCGGGAGCTGCATCGGGTCCTCGCTTCCCGGGGGGTGCTGGTTCTGCTCGCAGCCTGGCGTTCCGCGCGCGAGCAGTTGGCCACTCCGCATGATCTTGGTCGGTTCACGCCCACCGCCCTGCGATCGTTCCTGGCGAATTCGCGCCTCTTCCGATCGATCGAGTTCCAGAGTCGGCCGTTCGAGCATCCCGAACCGGAGCTTCTCATCTATGCCCTGCAGCCATGCGGGGCGAAGCCTCCTCGGATCGGGGAGCCGGTTCTCTGCCGCTGATCACTGATTACCGGCTCAGACCCGTTCGATGATCGGCGCGTCCTCGAGTATCGGCAGCAGGAACCGTCCGGTATGACTCTCATCGAACTCCGTGATGTCCTCCGGCATGCCCGTCGCAATCACCTCACCACCGCCCGAGCCACCTTCGGGGCCCAGGTCGATGATCCAGTCGGCACACTTGATCACGTCGAGGTTGTGTTCGATCACGATGAGGGAGTTGTCGTTGTCCGCAAGTCGCTGCATGACATCCAGGAGTTTCTTGACATCCGCGAAGTGCAGTCCCGTCGTCGGTTCATCCAGCACGTAGAGGGTGTGACCCTGGGTGGCGGTTCCGAGTTCCGAGGCGAGCTTCACACGCTGGGCCTCTCCACCGGAGAGGGTGGTCGACGGCTGCCCCAGCTGGAGGTAGCCGAGTCCGACGTCCCGGACGCACTCGAGCATGCGATGGATCCTGCGGTGGGCGCTGAAGAAGTCGACCGCTTCCTCGACGGTCATGGCCAGCACGTCCGCGATCGTCTTGCCCCGGAACTTCACTTCGAGCGTCTCGCGGTTGTACCGCAGACCGTTGCAATCCTCGCAGGTCACGAACACGTCGGGAAGGAAGTGCATCTCGATTCGACGAACCCCCTGTCCCTGGCACGTCTCGCACCGACCTCCCTTGACGTTGAAGCTGAAGCGCCCGGGCTGGTAGCCGCGGATCTTGGATTCCGGGGCCTGCGCGAAGAGCTTGCGCACATCGTCGAGTATTCCCGTGTAGGTGGCGGGATTGGAGCGGGGGGTGCGACCGATCGGCGACTGGTCGACCTCCACCACCCGGTCGATCTCGTCGAATCCGCTGATCGACTTCATGGCTCCCGGCAGCACTCGTGAACCGGTCACCTGACGCTGGGCTGAACGAAGCAGGATGTCGTTGACCAGGGTCGACTTCCCGGACCCCGAGACACCGGTGACGCAGACGATGCCACCCAGTGGGAAGGTGACATCGATCCCCTGGAGGTTGTGTTCGGAGGCCCCCTTGACTCGGATCGAATCCTCGAGGTCCAGCACTCGTCGTTCGGATGGGACCTCGATCGTCTCGCGGCCCGAGAGGAACGCACCGGTGATCGATTCCGGGACCTTCGAGATCTCCTCGATCGTTCCCTGGGCGACCACCGTTCCGCCGTGTCGCCCCGGCCCGGGTCCGATGTCCAGCACCTGATCGGCCGCTCGCATCATCGACTCGTCGTGTTCCACGACCAGGACGGTGTTTCCGATGTCGCTGAGATGCCTGAGGGTCTTGATCAGCCGATCGTTGTCGCGAGCATGCAGTCCGATGGTCGGCTCATCAAGCACGTAGCAGACTCCGACGAGCCCGCTGCCGACCTGGGTCGCCAGCCGTATCCGCTGCGCCTCACCTCCCGAGAGGGTCGAGCTCGAGCGATCGAGGGTGAGGTAGCCCAGCCCGACGGAGTCCAGAAACCCGAGTCGAGCGGCGATCTCCCGCAGGATCGGTTCCGCGATCCTGGATCGTTCCCGGTTCAACTTGATGGACCGGGTGAATTCCAGCGCCTGCCGGATGGTCATGGAGGCGACCTCGGAGATGTTGGCGGTCCCGGTCGAGGACTCGATCAGAACTGCCAGCGAGGCCGGCCGGAGGCGTGCGCCCGAGCAGCGCGGACAGGGGATCGAGGTCGTGTAGCCGTGGAGCCGTTCACGGACCAGGTCGCTCTCTGTCTCCTCGATCCGACGGCGCAGGTTCGGGATGACGCCCACGAACTTGAAGCCGAGCTTCTTCTCATCCTTGGCCGTGGTGCCGTTGAAGAGGAGCGCACGCACCTCGGCAGGGACATCCTCGAACGGTGTGGTCCTCTCGATCCCCACATTGTCGAGAAACCGTCTCATCTGTCTTCCGTACCAGATGTTCATCCGCTTCCCGTTCTTGCGCCACGGTTCCACCGCCTCGGCGATCGGTCGGGTCGGGTCGGGGACCACCAGGTTCTCGTCGAATTCCAGAATCGTTCCCAGCCCCGAGCACTCGGTGCAGGCTCCATGGGGGGAGTTGAAGGAGAAGAGTCTCGGTTCGATCGATTCGAGACTGTGGTCCGGGTGTTCGGGACAGGCGAATCGGTCGCTGAACCGGTGCTCCGACCAGCTG
Organism: Planctomycetota bacterium; assembly: GCA_036336805.1. Lineage (GTDB taxonomy): Bacteria > Planctomycetota > Phycisphaerae > Phycisphaerales > SM1A02 > UBA8087. The sequence goes on along the minus strand of JAYZFJ010000035.1, from coordinate 33,035 downwards.
CCGTCGCTCTCCTCCGCGATGACCAGAAGTGAACCCTCGCCGGTCTGGAGTGCGGTCTCCACGCTCTCGACGACGCGCTGCCGATCGTGCTTGTCGATCCTGATGCGATCCACGACCGCCTCGATGTCGTGCATCTCGTACCGGCCGAGCCCGAGGGGGTTCTCGCCCTCTTCGAGGAGTACCTGCCGCAGATCGAGCACCTCGCCGTTGACCCTGGCCCGGACGAATCCCTGACGTTGGAGGGAGTCGAGGACGTCCTTGTGGAAGCCCTTCCTGGAGCGAACGACCGGTGCACAGAGCTGGACCCTCGCCCCGTCGAAGCGCTCGAGGATCGCCTCCACGATCTGGCTGGCGCTCGTGGCCGAGATCTCGCGTCCGCAGCGGGTCTTTCCCGAGCGATGCCAGCAGGTGGGGGTCCCGCAGCGGGCGAAGAGCAGGCGCAGGTAATCCCAGATCTCCGTCGTGGTCGCGACGGTCGATCGGGGGTTGTGCCCGCTGGCCCTCTGGTGGATGGCGATCGTGGGGGGGAGTCCCTCGATTGACTCGATCTCAGGCTTCTGCATCTGGTCCAGGAACTGCCTCGCATAAGCACTCAGCGATTCCATGTACTTGCGCTGGCCTTCAGCGAAGATCGTATCGAAGGCAAGGGAGCTTTTACCGGAACCTGAGACGCCGGTGATCACCATCAGCTGGTCCCTGGGGAGCTCGACATCAACCCCCTTGAGGTTGTGTTCGGTCGCTCCACGGATCCGAATGCTCTTGCTTGGTCGTCTCTTCGCCATCAGGGGTTCCCTTGCTGGTGCGATTCTAGGGTTCTCGGCTTCCGTGAACAGGCCGGCAATCAGTCAAAAAGAACAGGACTTTTCATTGAAAAACCGAAAGGCTTTCGTCAGAGTGAACCTATACAGATGATGGACCTGAGACGTTGAGGCTACCGCGACACCCCTACACATGACCCCCCCCGCAACCACCATCCTCGAACCCGAGACCCGTGTGGTCGATTCACCACGCACGGCTCCTCCCGGGACGACCGTCTCGGACGACTCCGATTCGGCGATGAACTCCGCGGCCGTCGATCCCGAGGCCGCTCACGTTCTCGCGCTGACCGCACAGGCTGACCGGGTGAAGCTTCGTGGTCGGATCATTCGCGGTTGAGTCTGAGCACTCACCGCTTCTTCCAGCACATCACCGCTTCTTCTTGCGCCCGGTCCTTCCGGCCCGCGAGCCCGGTGTCCCCGCTTTCGTCTTCGCGGATTCGGGCGGGCGTTCGTCGGGATTCGCGAGTTCCTCCAGCCGATCGCGGAGCTCGGCAGCTCGCTCGAAATCGAGGTCGTCTGCGGCCTGGAGCATGCTTTCCTCGAGCTGCCGGATGCGCTCATCGATCTCGACCTGGGATTCGTCACGCTTGCCCACCGCCTCGCTTGCAGTCCGATGAGCGGAGAGTTCCTGTTCGATGCCCCGCCTGATCGCCTTGTTGATCGTGGTGGGGGTGATTCCGTGCTCCTCGTTGTACGCCAGCTGAAGCTTCCTGCGACGTTCGACTTCGTCGATCGCGTTCTGCATCTGTTCCGTCACGGTGTCCGCGTAGAGAATCGCTTCGGAATTCGCGTTGCGCGCCGCCCGGCCCATGGTCTGGATGAGACTCGACTGCGATCGCAGGAATCCCTGCTTGTCCGCATCGAGGATGCATACCAGGGACACTTCCGGAAGGTCGAGGCCCTCGCGGAGCAGGTTGACCCCGACCAGGACGTCGAAGGAGCCGGATCGGAGGTCCGCCAGGATGTCGAGTCGGTCGAGGGTGTCGATCTCACTGTGAAGATAGCGGACTCGAAGCCCCTCCTTCTCGAGGTAGTGGGCCAGGTCCTCGCAGAGCTTCTTGGTGAGGGCGGTGACGAGGACCCGCTCGCCGCGTTCTGCTCGCTTGCGGGTCTCGGCGACCAGGTCCGGCACCTGTCCGCGCGCCGGCTTGATCTCGATGGGTGGATCCACCAGTCCGGTCGGTCTGATGACCTGCTCCACCACCTGGCCTTCGCTCTTCTCCAGTTCGTAGGCAGCCGGCGTCGCCGAGACATAGATCGCGCGAGGAATGATCTCCTCGAATTCATCGAGAGTGATCGGACGATTGTCCAGAGCACTGGGAAGCCGGAAGCCGTGCTCGACCAGGGTTCGCTTCCGGGCCTGGTCTCCATGGAACATCCCGCGTATCTGGGGAATGGTGACGTGTGACTCGTCGATCATGACCAACCAGTCGTTCACGTCACGCCCCGGCATCGCCCGGAAGTAGTCAAGCAGGCAGAACGCCCGACTCCCACGCTCCCTCCGATCGAAGAACCGTGCGTAGTTCTCGATCCCCGAGCAATACCCGACCTCGCGGATCATCTCGAGGTCGTACCGGGTCCTTCCCAGAAGTCGTTGGGCCTCCAGGAGCTTTCCTTCCCCTTTCAGGGAGACCACCGTACGGTCGAGTTCCTCCTGGATCTCCTCCAGGGCATGGTCTCGCTGGTCTTCGGGCATGACGTAGTGCACCGCGGGGAAGATGTACACGTTCTGCTCTTCCGCCAGCAGTTCCCCGGTCAGCGGGTCGAACAGCTGGAGGCTGTCGATCTCGTCTCCGAAGAGGTCCAGTCGGATGCCGTACTGCTCGTAGGCCGGATACACCTCGATGCAGTCGCCCTTGACTCTGAAATTGCCCCGCTCCGGTTCGTAGTCGTTTCTCTGATACTGCATCTCGGCCAGTCCGAGCAGGAATTCCCTGCGGTCCAGCGTGCCACCCTTGCGAAGGTGGATCACCCGGTTCGCATACGCGTCGGGAGATCCCAGCCCGTAGAGGCAGGAGACACTCGAGATCACGATGACGTCCTCCCGGCTCAGCAGGTTGCTGGTGGCCGCGAGTCGCAATCGATCCAGGTCGGGATTCCTGGAGGCATCCTTCTCGATGTAGATGTCCCGCTGCGGGATGTACGCTTCCGGCTGGTAGTAGTCGTAGTAGCTGACGAAATAGGAGACGGCGTGTCCGGGGACGAGTTCCCGCATCTCCTCGAACAGCTGGGCCGCGAGGGTCTTGTTGTGGCTGATGATGAGGGTCGGCTTGCGGGTGCGGGCGATGACGTTGGCCATCGTGAAGGTCTTGCCGGTTCCGGTGGCTCCCAGAAGCGTCTGCTGGGTCCTGCCCGATTCGATCCCCGCGCAGAGCTCTTCGATCGCCCCCGGCTGGTCACCGGTGGGTTTGAATTCGCTGACCAATTCGAAGACCTGATCGCTCATGCGACGATTCTACTCAGCGTCCGGCCGCGACGAGCTCTCGTGTCCTGCGCTTGAGCAGGGAAACCAGCGGAGGCGTGGCGGCCAGCACGGTCAGGATCAGCAGAACCACGGTGCCAAGGACCACCGCGGTCCTGGGGAGCGACATCACCAGTCGGTCCCCGGCCAGATCCTCGTGCAGGACCATGCCCACAGAGGCCAGATAGATGCCGAGGATCGTTCCGAAGCAGGCGGCCAGGAGTCCCATGATCACCACTTCCGCGAGGATCAGACGGCTGAGCAGCCACCGGGAACCACCGATCGCTCGAAGCACACCGAACTCGAAACGTCGTGCACTGATGCCGGCGGCCACGACGTTCCCCACGGCGAAGCAGGCCAGCAGAAGCGACCCGAGGGCCACGGTGCTGCTGATTCCCAGCACCGTGTTTCCCGCCTGCATGACCACCTCCTTGATCGCCCGACCGCTGCTGAACAAGGCACCCGGTGCGAGTTCACCGACCTCGATCTGGAGGGCGGCCTCCCGATCCTCGTCGACCGCTTCCTCGAGGACGAGTTGCAGGATGTACGCCTCGTTGGTGTTGAAGTGCTTCTTGACCGCCTGGAAGTCCATGAACACGCAGCTGACGGCGTGTTCCATGTAGAGCGACTTGATTCCGAAGATCTGGGTCGCCACATCGAGCCCCGCGGCGCCCACGACCCCCACGATCTCGAAGTCGATCTGCCGCTTCTCCGGTCCCAGCCGGATCGTGTCGCCCACGCCCAGCTCTCGGGCGGTCAGGAACTGTTCCGCGACCAGGACCGCATCTCCCTCGAGCAATCGCGGGATCGCCTCCTCCGGAGTCCCCTGGATCCAGTCGATTCGATTGAGTTCGATAAATGATTCGGGTTCGAAGCCGACACAGATCACGTTCTGCGGAGAGAACGCATCGATGCCCAGGCGGGCGCCCTCATCCAGACGCAGTGGGAGGTAGCCGACCGGGGAGGCCGCCTTGATCCCATCGATCCCGGTCAGCCGAGCGACTTCGTCATCGGACAACCCGGTGGTCTTGAAGACGAATGCATCCGCGAATCGCACCCGCTCCACGATCGAATCCAGAATCGAGGCGCCATGACTCCACGTCGACACCAGGATCGACATGCCGATCATCAGGGCTCCCGAAGTCAGACCGATTCGATAGGGGGAGTTCCGCAGCGGACCGGCCAGCAATCCCATCGGGATTCCCAGGATCCGTTCTCCCAGTCGCCCCAGGGCGGGGGCGATCAGGCGGCTGAATCCCGGCATCAGGAGCAGGAACCCGCCCACGAGCATGGGCATGCCGAGCAGACTGTACGTCCAGAATCGTGCCTGCACCTCGGGGATCAGCATCAGTGTGAGCTGGATGCCGATCATGACGAGGCCCGTGAGGCCGCAGGTCACGACTCCTCGTAACGTCGCAGGCCTGCTCTGCACCGTCAACGCGGAGATCGGAGTCACCCTGGATGCGAGCAGGGCGGGGAGCGCCGAACCCAGAATTCCGGCGAGGGTCGCACCGGACACCGCGAGCACCATCGAGATCCATGAGGGATGGAAACCGCCCGGCAGGAACTCGGAGAACCAGGCGGTGAGCCCCGCGGCCAGTCCGAGTCCGATCGGAATCCCGGCGAGTCCTCCGGCGAGGCAGATCGTCAGGCCCACCACGAACTGTGAGAGAAAGAGCTGTGACCGGGAGGCTCCGATCAGGCGCGAGATCGCGAGTTCCTGCTGCTGTTCCACCAGTGCGGTGGTCATGCCCGTCGCCACGATGATCGAACAAGCGAGGAACCCGATCATCGAGGCGAAGATGAAGGCGAGTCGTGCTCCCTGGACCTGGCGTTCGAATCCAGAGGTGATCCGCTCGGTGGTTTCCAGGACGAGGGGTGGAGTGATCAGTCCGCCGTGTCGCTCGACCCATGCATCAACCTCGATCGAGTCCTCCAGAATCAGGGAGTAGACGTCGATTCGGTCGCTTCCCCCGATGGCCTCCACAAGCTTGTCGCGTGCAAGCTGGACCAGCGGTTTCTGGAGTGCACCAAGCATCGGACGATTCTGGATGCCCACGATCTCGAGATCGATCGGGGGACCGAAGCGCTGTATTCGAACGGAATCACCCACCGAGACATCCAGGCGTCGGCTGGTCATGGGATCGATCACGATCTCGTCGAGGTCCGCGACCTGGCGACCGGATTCGAGCTCGATCTGGGCGAAGCGGTCACCCGGATCGATATCCGCCCCCCGGGCGCTGGTGGTGATTCGAAGCGGCCGACCTGACTCGTCGGTGCCTCCGTCGGTCCTGACCAGCGTGAGTGATCCACCCAGTCGTCCGCCTCCCGCCTCGACGCCTTCGAGTTCCAGCAGAGGCGCCACCTCGGTGACGTCGAACTGGCCTGCGTAGTCATGGATCACGCGTACGTCCGCGGCGCCGACCAGGCGATCGATCCGGTACTCGATGCTCGCGCGCATCGTGTTCATACCACTGCCAATGGCGCATACCAGCGCACTGGAAAGGGCGACCGCGATGGCGACCAGGATCGATCGACTAGGTCGACCGCGCAAGTGCCGTCGCGCGAGCTGCCAGCTCGGATGGTTCCAGATTCTCCGCATCGATTACTCCGGCGTTGCTGCCGTCCTTCAGAACAAAGACCTTCTGGCACCTGGCCGCGGCATCGGCTTCGTGGGTGACCATCAGCACGATCATCCCGCGCTGGCTGGCCAGCCTCTCCAATGCATGCCACAGGCGATCGCTGGAGACGGTGTCCAGGTTCCCGGTGGGTTCATCCGCGAACAGCACCTGTGGTGAGAAGAAGAGCGCACGTGCGATCGCGACTCTCTGCTGCTCCCCGCCCGAAAGGGCGTCCGGTCGGTGGTCGCTTCGATCAGCTAGGCCCATCTCCTCCAGCAGGTGCATGCCGCGTTCACGAAGTTCGGTGGGGGGGAGCTTGTCGAGCACTCCCGGCAGCACCACGTTCTCATAGGCACTAAGCGTCGGCAGCAGGTTGAACCGCTGGAACATCACCCCCACGGTATGGCGGCGATAGAGGGTCAGCTGGTGTTCGGAGAGTTCGTCGACCTTGACGCCGAGTACGTTGATCGATCCCCGATCGGGCAGATCGAGTCCGGCAAGCAGGTGAAGCAGCGTGCTCTTGCCGCTTCCCGACGCGCCCATCACGGCATAGAAGCCCGCCTCTGCGACGTGAAGATCCATGCCGTTGAGCGCTTCGACCGTTCGGTCACCGAGTCGATAAGACTTGTGGAGGGACTCGACTCTGATGTGCAGCGGTTGGGTGGGTGGGTCGTCAGCCATTAAGTGCTTCGTAGGCCTTGTCGTCCATCAGAGCGTCGACCGCCGAGGTGTCGCTCACATCGAGCTTGATCAGCCATCCGGCCTGGTAGGGGTCCTCGTTCAGAATCGAAGGATCCGAGCTCAGGTTCTCATTCACCTCGCGTACCGTCCCTCCGACCACCGTGAAGACCTCGGCGGTGGTCTTCACCGATTCCACTTCCCCGAGCGAGCCGCCTGCCGTCACTTCACTTCCCACGGGATTCATCTCCACGTAGGTGATGTCGGTGAGCTCATCGGTCGCATGCTTGGTGATTCCCACGGTGACGGTGTTTCCCTCCACCAGGAACCATTCATGTGAATCGGAATACTTTCGGTCGTTGGGAATGCTCATCAATCGCTCCAGTCTCGGGTGCGGTCTCGTACATCTATCTGTGGGGCGGCATGATAGCTCTACTCAGGGGGGGTGGGATGGGGATGGGCACTCCCTTTTGGGTGAATTTCGCCCCTGAGATCCTCCCAACGCCCATTCATCCATGATTTGACTTTACACTACGTATTCAAATCGCCGGCGATTGGACCGCTGAACCGTCGTGCGACGATTCGATCTTTCTCCCCTCCGGAAACCGCTGGCTGACCAGCCAGCGGTTTCTTTCATCCCCTCCGGTCCCTGCCATCGCGCGACCAGGGGCAGCGACCGTCGCTCCTCCCCCTGCTAGACTCACCGTTTCCTCACGTACACCTTCCCGATTCACAGTCAAGGAGCCGAGGTCGTTGCAGGCACAGATTCTCATGACATTGGCCGCGGGGTCCCTCAAGGGTCTGGTCGACTCCGGGGAGCTCGCTCTCGTGGACATTCCCGAATTCACGATGAGGGAGTTCGACCTTCGAGGTCTGAACGTTCCCGCATCGATGTTCACCGGCTGTTCCCTCGACGTGTTCGACAGGCTCCGCGACAACGCGGACAAGGTGGGATGTCCGGTCCTGATCCTGGTCGAGGACGTTCCCCTGAATTGCATGGAATCCGATCGTGCTGCGTTGAAGTCGAGCATGGAACGCATCCAGCGTCTGGCACTTGCGGCCAATCGCCTCGGTTGCAATTCGGTCGCCATCTCATGCAGTGGCCCCACCGATGATGATCAGGCGTTGGAAGCCACTGCAGCCGGACTCAAGAAGGCGATCGCGCAGATCGACGACTTCGATCTGAATCTGCTGATCGCTCCCACGGACGGCATGACCGATGACCCCGATCGGCTCACCGATCTGATCAAGAAGGTGGGAGGCTTCCGCATCGGTTCCTATCCCAGCTTCGCCCACGCGCATCGGAGCGGGGACGCTCACAACACCCTTCGCAAGCTCGCTCCCTACGCCGGAGGACTGGAGATTTCCGCGCGCGCGAAGCGAGGTGGTGAGGCCGTCATCGATGGATACGAGGCTGTGGAATCGGTCCTGGGAGTCGGGTACCAGAACACGATCGCACTCTCGTTCGAAGGCAAGGGAGATCCGGTCACGACCCTCCGCGCTGCGCGCAGGAAGGTTGCCGAGGCCCTCGGTCAGCTGGACGAGGACGATCTCGAGGAGTTGCTCGATTCCCTCGCCGAGGAGCTGAACCTGGAAGGCACCGAACCGTCAGAGGAAGGGGCCTCCGACACACCTGCCTCCGATGACGAGGCTTCCTAGGAGCGTGGCCACCGGGCCGTCATCCAGAACCCGTGAAGGCGTCTCGGGCCAGGCAGGGCGATCTTCGATGAACAGTCAGACCAATCCGTCCGGACATCTCATCGTGACCATCGACGGTCCGGCCGGGAGTGGCAAGACGACCGTGGCTCGGGAGCTCGCCAGCCGACTGGGCCTCGACAGCCTCGACACCGGCGCCATGTACCGATGCGTGACCTTCATCGTGATCGACGAGGGAGTGGATCCCACGGATCCGCCGGCGATCATCGAGGCGCTGGCACGGCACCGGATCGACTTCGACTGGGAGGCGACTCCCCCCTCCATCACCCTCGATGGTCGTTCGATCGACCCGCGGTTGCGGGAAGCGGACGTCAACGAACTGGTCTCTCGAATCGCGAGCATTGCCGAGGTCCGGGACCGGATGGTCGAGGCCCAGCGCGAGATCGCGAGCCGCCACCCGCGGATCGTGACCGAAGGCCGGGATCAGGGCAGCGTGGTCTTTCCCGACGCGGAGGTCCGCTTCTACCTCGATGCGGAGGCATCGGTCCGTGCGCACCGACGTTCGAATGAACTTCGCGCATCCGGCAAGGTGGTCGACGAGGCACAGATCCTCTCCAGCATCGAACAGCGAGACCGCCTCGATCGCGAGCGCTCGGACTCCCCGCTTCAGGTGCCGGACGGTGCGATTCGGGTCGATACCGGGACGATGACCGAGCTGCAGGTCGTGGGCGTGCTCGAGGATGCGGTGCGACGGCACCTGGAAGGCTCCTCACCCGGCGGTGGTGCATGAGGATCCTCGGAGGCCGATTCCGGATCAAGGACCGCGCTCCGGGGCGTTCGGTGCTCTCGCTCTTCTGGTGGGATCTCGCCAGCTTCGTCTGCGAGCTGTACATGCGACTGTTCCACCGGATCCGGGTGGTGAGGTTCTCCCGGACTCCCGCCTCCGGCCCGGTGATCTTTGTCTCGAACCATCAGTCCTACTTCGACCCGGTCATCAACAACGTCCAGACCAGTCAGAGGCCCTACACCGGCATCGCCGGAGCGCACCTCACCAAGTTCAAGCCGTTCGGTCTGCTGCTCAAGTCCTGGGGAACGGTCTTCGTCTCGGCGGCGGCCGGGGACAAGGGGGCCCTCAAGATCGCCTTGAACGAGCTTCAGAACGGCAGGGCGGTGCTGATCTATCCCGAGGGAAGTCGGTCCCCTGACGGCCTGGTTCAGCCGTTCGAGAAGGGCTTGCTCCTGCTGATTCGGCGCTCGCGGGCGCCCGTGCTGCCGATCGGTATCGAAGGGGCATTCGATGTCTGGCCGAAGGATCGGACGTTCCCACGACTGAGCGGGGGCATCGCCTCCGCCAGCGGTGAGTTGATCCCCTCGGAGGAACTGCTCGCACTGGAGCCTGCGGAACTCCTCGAACGACTTCGTGGAGAGGTCGACACGCTCCGGCTCGAGGCGCGTAGGATCTTGCGCGAGCGCTCGGGAGGCCGATGGCCGCCTCCGGGCCCCGCCGATGAACCTTCACCCGCGACCTGACCACGAGGACCTGAGAAGATGCACCCGACCGACCAGCGAGAATTCGCGGTTTGGATCGCCGGACGACTCCGGGAGCATGGTCACATTGCCTACCTCGCCGGTGGATGCGTCCGTGATCGGCTCCTGGGTCTCGAGCCGGCCGACTACGACGTCGCCACCGATGCCCGACCGGACCGGATCAAGGAGCTCTTTCGCAGTGCGATCGGCGTCGGTGAATCCTTCGGTGTCGTACTCGTGCGTCGGGGGGATCTGGTCACCGAAGTAGCCACCTTTCGAAGTGACGGGGTCTACACCGACGGCCGACATCCGGATTCGGTGGATTTCGGTGATGAGCGGGAGGACGCCGCCCGGCGGGACTTCACGATCAACGCGATCTTCGAGGATCCCCTGGACGGTCGGTTGATCGACCACTTCAGTGGTCGGGTGGACCTCGAGGCGCGAGTGCTGCGTGCCGTCGGTGATCCCGATCAGCGACTGGACGAGGACCGACTGAGGGTGCTTCGGGCGATCCGTTTCGCCGCACGATTCGACCTGGAGATCGAGCCCGGTACCTCGGAAGCGATTACCCGCCATGCCTCCCTTCTGGGTAGCGTCAGCCGCGAGCGAATCGGAATGGAGCTTCGCAAGATGCTCGCGGATCCCGGACGTGCGCGTGCCGTTGAACTGCTCCAGGAGTTCCGCATCGATGTCCAGGTCCTGGGTGACCGACGGTCGGTCGGTGGAACCTCTCGATTGATCGAGCAGCTGCCCCGGGAAATGCTCGATCCGATCGACGCCCTTGCCGCATGGTTGCTCGATCGGGGTGACGCGTGCACCCCGGGTGCCATCGAACAGGTGACGGGGAACCTCCTGCTTTCAAACAACGAATCGAAGCAGCTGGCGGGAACGCTCCTCGTTCATCGCAGGAGCCTCGACGAGTGGGATCGACTTGGCATCGCGGGGCGCAAGCGACTCGCCTCCGATCCACGTTTCACTTCCGCGCAGTTCCTGCTGGGGTTCCACGATCCGAGGCGGGCCGATTCGATCGCCCGGGACCTCGCGGTGCTCGAACGCACCGGACTCGCTCCCGAGCCGCTGCTGGACGGGGAGACTCTCATTACCGCCGGCCTTACGCCCGGACCCGCATTCCGCCGCATTCTCGACGAGGTCTACGATGCTCAGCTGGAGCAAGGCCTGCACACTTCGGAAGAGGCCCTCGAGCGCGCCCTTCAGATCGCCCGACGAATCGAATCGGAGGAGAGCAGATGACCGAACCGGCAGGCCGCGCGGAGCTGGACGACCGGCATCTCGATGAGACGGCGATCGCCGAGGAGATCCGGTACCGGGAGCGGATGCTCCTTCGCTGGCCGCTGCTCGTGGGCACCGCCGCGGTCCTGTACGGGAGCCTGATGGTGATCTACATCATCATCAGGCTGCTCAGCTTTCTTTACATCTACATGATCCTGTCCGACTTGCCGCCCAGTGGTGCGCTGCTGCTCGCGCAGGTGTTCCCTCTCGTCGACGGATTCATACTCGGGGGCATGCTCTTTGTCTCCGGCATCATCACCCTGCGCCGGCGACTGCTCGGACCGAGACTGATCAATCTCTGGTCGTTCCTCATGTTGCTGGCGATCGTCGTGACGCTCTTCCTGCGCCTCCAGACCCTTCCCGACTTCGTGGATCGGCAGATGGTCATCTACGACCGCATCCTTCAGGAGGAGGCATTGATCACCCAGCAGGCCGATCCCGGTCAGCTCGAGGAACCGGCTCAGCCGCTTCCAAATCGCGACGTCGCCCAGGATCAGCTCGCCTCCGAAGCGAGCCAGTTCTTCGTGGCCTTCGCGATCATGGGTGCGTGCGGCCCCGCATTCTTCTGGTGCACCCTGAATCTTCCTCGCATCCGACGGAGCTGGATCCTCTGGGACTGAACGGGTCGAGGCCGGCCGGATCAGCCGACTTCGCGCTTCTGGAAGAGAATGATCGCGAGGCATACGGCCGCCACGATCAGAAGCACTCCGTAGAGCAGGGTCGAGCCGATGTAGCTGCCGGGGATGATCCGGTCCTGGTTCACGGCGTCGGCCAGCCAGAAGACCTGGAAGTTCGGTACGACGTCGTGCGCGAGGTTCAGACACCAGTAGGTGAAGGGATTCGCCCCATCTATGAGGACCGGAGCCTGCTCGGTCACGACCACGGTCGCGTCCGTGCCGTCGGCTCCCTCGACGTCGGCGACCTCGACGAGCATCCTGGCGGCGGGTCTGGCGAACAGCCAGTCCGAGAGCAGACCCAGCATGAAGAACCCACAGGTGATCACCAGGGTCGTCACCTGGTTGAGTCGCGTGGAGGCTGCGATCGCGATCGCGCTCAGGACCAGCACCGCCATGAAGAGCATTCCGGAGGCGATCCACAGCTGGGTCTTGAAATCGGTCGCGATCGGCTGCAGCTGCCATTCCCGATCGAACAGCAGCGCCAGCACGTAGACCAGGATCGAGATCGGAACCAGCATGCCGAGCATGGTGGCCCCGAACGTCCAGTTGTAGAAGTAATTGCACCAGATCCCGGTACCCAGGGCGAGGAGGAATCCGATTCCGCCCAGAACGATCACCGGCATGTGGTACTTCGCGGCAGCCGTTTCGAGCGAGCCATGAACATCCACGATCATGAACACGGTGATCAGGTAGACCATCAGGACCAGCAGGCTGCCGATGACCCCGAGGAACTTGCCGACGATGAACAAAGGCCGGGGAACCGGCTTGGAGACGACGGTGAGGACCGTGCGGTTGTCGATCTCCTTGGTCAGCACGTTGGTGGCGACGAACGCGGAACCCAGCACGCCTGCGAGGAACACCGTCGAGAGGCCGATGTCGACGAACATCCTCTGGTCGTTCTCCAGCGTGAAGGTGGCGAACGGATTGCTCAGAATGATGAACAGGGTCGCCGACATCGCCACCACGAACAGCACCGGTTGGCGGATGCTCTCCTTGAAGGTGTTCTTGGCGATGGCGTAGAGTTGCTCTAGCAGGGACATGCTCGGGTCGGTTCCGTGGGTATCGATGCGTGGATGTCGTGGTCGATGGCTCGACCCGTGATGGTACCCGCATGGGACCCGGCAAGGAGCGATTTTCGGAGTCTGCCTTCCGGAGTCGAACTTCCGCCCCCCCTCATACGTATCTGAGAGGCGAGAAGTTCCGAATCCAGCGGCAACTGCGTGACTTTTTCACTTCCCGCTGGCCGCACCCATCCGCTTGCTTCCGGATACTATATCTGTAGTTCGGATCCAGCCTGTTGCTGGCCACCCACCACTGGCATGGTCCGTCTCATCTCCTCACCGCACCCCGGGTGCACCACAACGACTCCTCCGTGCGAGCGACTACCTCATGAGAGTTGATCATTTCGCCTATCAGCAAGCGACCCGGGTTGCGGGATTCGGACTGCTCCTCCAGCTGGTCATCGGTCTGACCATGCTGCTCTTCGGCCTGCTCGGCCGGGACAGCACGCTGGTCATCGGGTCCTTCTACCCCCTGGTGGGCCTGATCATCTGGATCGTCCTCATTGTGGTCTTTCACCAGCACCGCCTGGAACGCCTGGAGGCGCTCGAGGAGGACGAGCTGCGTGAAGCCCGTCCGGATGCCTCGATCTTCGAGGCCAGCCGGGAGGAGTCGGGCATGGCGGCCCGCCGGCTTCGCCAGATGCACAAGTGGATGGTTCCGATCGCCAGCCTGCTCGCCGCGGGCCTGTTGATCCTTCTCTCCATCCTGACCTTCGTCTGGTTCCGACGCCTCGAGGACGAGATGAGTCGGACGAACCTCGAATCCGCCTTCGAGATCGGCACCTCACCCGGCTGGCACATCGCGATCTGCCTCGGTTTCTCCGTGATCGCGTTCATCTTCAGTCGCTTTGTCGCAGGCATGTCGAAGCAGCAGGCCTGGCAGAATCTTCGCGGTGGCGCCGGATTCATGGTCGGGAACGCGCTGATCTCACTGGTCATCGCGATCGGCGTCATTCTCACTCTCTTCGACAACACGGGTGCGATGCGGGTCATCGCCCAGGTGATCCTGGTCTTCATGATCGCGGTCGCCGGCGAGATCGTCCTGAACTTCATCCTCAACCTCTACCGGCCTCGCCGAAGAGGGGAGGTCCCCCGGCCCGCCTTTGATTCGAGGGTGCTGAGCCTGCTTGCGGCGCCGGATTCGATCGTCCGCAGCATCAACGAAGCGGTGAACTACCAGTTCGGGTTCGACATCACCAGCTCCTGGGGCTATCAGCTTCTGATCCGAAGCTTTGCCTGGCTGGCGGTCTTCGCGGTCGTGGCCCTGCTCGCGCTCTCCACCCTGGTGGTCGTCGAGCCGGACCAGCAGGGCGTTCGTCTGCGATTCGGCAGGATCGTCGGCGACGTGCGACAGGGCGAGGCGGTCTGGAAGCTGCCCTGGCCGATCGAGACGGTCGAGACCTACGACGTGGGGCTGATCCAGGAGATCTTCATCGGTCCCTCCGACCTGAGCTATCCCGAAGTGAACAAGTGGAGCGGCACCGACGATGACTCCGTGAAGGCGCGGAAGTCCTTCCTGGTCGCCGCCCAGCCGATGAGCGAGAGCGTGCGCCGAGCCGTCGAGGGAATGGAAGCATCCTCGAACTTCGAGAATTCGCTCGACGGTGCCACGGACTCCCCCGGTACCGGGACCACGGCCGAGGGCGGGGACCGCAGCAGTCAGGACTCTCTGGGCTCTCGTTTCGCCCTGGTCAACGCGGACATCGTGATCCGTTGGCGGGTGAAGTCCGGAGAACTCGTCCGGTTCCTGAACTTTTCCAGCGACGCTCCGATTCCGCGTTCTCCGATGAACATGCGGGAGAAGGCACTGCAGACGATCGCGCTTCGCGAAGTCAGCCAGTTCCTCGCGCAGGAACCCATGGACGACGTGCTGTCCCCCAAGGGGCAGTCCCTTCTGGCCCGGCTCGAACAACGAGTCCAGGGGGCCTTTGATCAGTACGGCACCGGCGTCGAGGTGGTTTCGCTGGTGATTCCATTCCTTCAGCCCGCTCCGGATGCCGCAGCCAGCTTTGAAGACACCTCGATCGAGCTCCAGAACGCGCGCAAGATCATCGAGGAGGCCAAGCGACTGGTGGCGGTCACCATGGCCGCGTTGGTCGGTGATTCGGAGAGTGCCGACGAGATCGTGGCGCTCATCGATCAGCTTCGCACGGTCGAGAAGGCCGAGGGAACCGACTCCGAGGCAGCCCGTGGCCTGAGGGGCCGGATCGAGGAGAAGCTGATTGCGGGGAACGCGGAAGCAGCGACCCTGATCAGCCTCGCCCGTGCCCGACGCTGGAAAATCGTCACCGAGGCCCAGGAAGATACCGCCGAGGTGCGCGGACAGTCCGCCGCCTACCGAGCCGCCCCCGAACTCTTTCGTCAGCGCCTCATCATGGATGTCTTCGCCTCCACGCTCAATTCCGTTCGCATGAAGTACGTGCTCGGACCCGACACCGAACGGGTCAACATGGGCATCGAGATGCGGGAACCTGACGTCGGATTCAACATCCAGGAATACATCAATACCGAGTCCGGCGACTCATGAACACTTTCCAGGGATTCAATCTCCACCGGAACATGATCCAATGACCAGAACCTTCACCATCATCGTCAGTGTGTTGATCATCCTGATTCTGATCGCATTCAACACCACCTACAGCGTGAACTTCCATGAAGTCGCGATCAAGACCCGCTTCGGCAAGCCGGTTCAGATCATCCAGGAGCCCGGCCTTCACTTCAAGGCTCCCTTCTTCATCGACCGGATCACCAAGATCGACACCCGCAAGCAGCTGATCGATTCTCCTCTCGAGACGGTCCTCACCCGGGATGGCCAGCAGGTCATGATCGAGGCATTCCTGCTCTGGAAGGTGGACGATTCCGAGTCCGCGGATGCGCAGTCGAGTCCCGCACTGGACTTCTTCAACAGCTACGAGACGGTGGCCCGGGCGTCCAATGATCTCGAGCAGCAGCTGCAGGGTGCGTTGCGAGTGGTCGGGGGCTATGACTTCTCCGACCTGATCGGGGTGAACAGTCGGCTGCAGGATGCGGAAGCCGAGATCCTCGCGGACCTCCGGACCACCGTGAAAAACGGCGTGATGCCGGTCGCGGTCGGCATCAATCGGATGATCCTGCCGGAATCCACGAGCATCTCGGTGATCAGGCGCATGGCCGCGGTCCAGCAGACCCTGGCCCAGCTGGAACGGCAGCGGGGGAGCGCGGCTGCACAGAACCTCGAGAGCCAGGCGGCCACCAAGGCCGACACGATTCGGAACTTCGCCACCCAGTGGGCCGCTCAGATCGAATCCCAGGGCAACGAGGAGGCGGACCGCTTCTATCGGGAGATGCAGAAGGATTCGGAGCTCGCGATCCTGCTTGCCTGGCGTGACACGCTGCGAGACAGCCTCACCGGCAACACGACGTTCATCACCGACACCACTCGGGCACCCTTCCACCTTCTGGACCTTGATGCACCGACCAACGAGAACGGACTGCCCATGCCCCAGAGCGACTACGAGCAGCCGGCCTCGCTCGGGGATGCATCCGAGAATTCCGGTTCGGATGCCGAGGAGACCACCAAGCAGGCCTCCGCGGGGAATGGAGTCTGATCGATGGTGAACCAGGATGACGACATGAGCCAGGAACCGAACTCCAGCAGTGAACTTGACGGGGTCCCGATCGAGGGGGACGAGGTCGAGGAGGCGCCCCGTCGCGAGGCATCGGCTGAATTCGTCATCAACTCCGAGGCGGGCTCCGATGCCCGACTCCGAGAGGCGATGGACCCGGCCAATCAGAGCCTGACGGACGCACTTCGCCTGAGCTTCCGATTGCTCCAGGTGGGGATCCTCGCGCTGCTCGCGGTCTTCCTCTTCTCCGGATTCCAGACCGTCGAAGAGGGCGACGTGGGAGTGAAGACTCGGTTCGGAGCGATCGTCGGCGACCAGGGACTGGAGCAGATCGGACCGGGACTGCATCCTTTCTGGCCCTATCCGGTCGGTGAGATCGTCGTGGTTCCCCAGGTCCGGGAGGTGAAGCTGCTGAACTCGTTCTGGCCGATGTCGAAGAATGCGCGTTCCTCCTCCTCCGGCACGCGGCAGAGCATCGACGCGAACGTCTCGGAGAACACCCAGCTGCGTCCGGGCATCGACGGCTACCTGATCACCGCCGGCGGGGATCTCGCGCACTGCGAGGTCACGGCCACCTATCAGATCGCGGATGCCGCGAGCTACCTTCGCGAGCTGGCCCCCCGCCAGGGCGACAAGCTTGTCGAATACGCGCTCGAACGCGGGGTCGTCCTTTCCGCGGCGGAGCTGACCCTCGAGCAGTTCACCACCCTGCGCGAGGAGCCCGCGACCCGGGTCCAGGAACGTGCCCAGGAGGTCCTCGATTCCCTTGATTCAGGCATCGACCTGCTCACCGTCCAGCTCAATGACGCCACCGAACCGCTCGCGATCCGCTCGCAGTTCCGGGATGTCCAGAAAGCACGCGAGGAAGCCAAGGAGGCGATGGATCGAGCGAGTCAGGCGGTGGCCACGGAATTCACCAAGGTGGCCGGTGAACAGGCCTACTCGGATCTTCTCAAGCTGATCAATCGGTATTCGATCGCACTGACGACGGGGGACCAGGCACAGGCCGACCAGGTGATGGCGATGATCGGGAAGCGCTTCGAGTCACCGGATATCGGTGGTGATGCGGCTCAGATCATCAATCGCGCCAAGGCCTACCAGTCCAAGCTCGAGACCCGACTGGTCAGCGAGCTGCGCAAGCTGCGAACCCTTTCCCCGACCTTCCGGGAAAATCCCCGCGAGTTCTCCCGGCGCCTCTGGTTGCAGGCCTATCGTGACGTGTTCGCCAACGATCAGCTGGAGGTCTTCTCCGTACCGCTGGATCTCGCCCAGCTGGATCTCTCGATCCAGAGCTCCGAGGACGTGATGCAGCTGCGGCGCGACTCGGAACTCGAGCGCAAGCGGAATGCCACCCTCGACGCCGAGGGCGACCTCATCCGCGGCTTCCAGTGGGGTCGCGGTCAGATGGTGCTCGAGGGTCCCGGGCGCAGGCTCGACCGTGATGCCACCGGGGGACTGGGAAGAACCGAAGACAACTGATGGAGTATCTCTGATGGTGCAATCGGGTTCGAAACTCAAGATCATTGAAGCCGTCGGTCTCACCAAGACCTTCACCGATTTCTGGTTCCGTTCGAAGGCCCGAGCGGTGGACGGCATCGACTTCGAGATCGAGCAGAACGAGATCTTCGGCCTCCTCGGGCCCAACGGCTCCGGGAAGAGCACCACGATCAAGATGATTCTGGGCCTCCTTCGGAAGACTCGCGGTCGCCTTTCCGTCTTCGGCAAGGAGCCGACCGACGTCTCGATCAAGAACCGCATCGGGTACCTGCCCGAAGAGACCTACATGTATCGCTTCCTGGATGCCCGGGAGACCCTCGACTACTACGGGAAGCTCTTCGGGCTCGACCATCGCATCCGCAAGCGACGCGTCGACGAGCTCCTCGACATGGTCGGACTCAGCGAGGTCGCGCATCGCAAGGTGGGGGAGTATTCCAAGGGTATGGCCCGACGCATCGGACTCGCGCAGGCGCTCATCAACGATCCGGATCTGCTCATTCTCGACGAGCCCACCTCCGGACTGGATCCGATCGGCACACGACAGGTGAAGCACCTTCTGCAGGAGCTGGGCCGATCGGGTACGACGATCCTGTTGAGCTCGCACCTGCTTTCCGACGTCGAGGATGTCTGCGACCGGATGGTGATCCTCTACGGCGGCAAGATCCGGGCCGAAGGAACCGGGTCTGAACTGCTTGCAGACACCGATCACACCGTGATCCGGCTGCCTCGCATCGACCAGGAGACCGTCGACAAGATCGAAAACGTCCTCGAGCAGAACACCGATGTCCGGATCGAGTCCGTCCAACAGCCCCGCCAGCGGCTCGAGGACTTCTTCATGAACATCGTCGAGCAGGCCCGCGCCGACCACCTGGCCAACGCGGGTGCGGGGCAGGGCGGACCCACCGCCGAATTCCTGAGAGCGGACGAGCCTGCCGAAGGCGGCGATCTGATCGAGCAACTGAGCCAGTCCGAGGATCCCTCCACCCGTGAGCTTCCCCAGGAACGCAAGCGGGGGGCTGCGGATGCGGCCGATGCTCAGGCCGCGGATTCGGTGCTCAGTGAACTCCTGGAGGAGAAGGAAGCCCCCGAGGCCACTCCGGTCACTCCCCGGGAGTCCGCCGGAGAGCAGAAGTCATCAGAGCACGTGGACAGCAGCGTCATCGAGGGCCTCCTCGGAGACGACCCCGACGGGAATCCCACTCCGGAGCGCAAGGACTGATGGGACTGCTCGGTACCACGAACCAGAAGCTGTCCATGCTGCAGCGAACCGGTCTGTTCAAGATCGTCTTCATGGTGGTCGGTGTGGTCCTGGTCAGCAGCTACCTGCTTCCTGCCTCGATCAAGGCCTACGAGTTCGACGGGCTCGCTCAGAAGATCTACGACGTCCTTCGGGAGGCCGATCTCTCGAAAGGTGAGGGGCCGGCCGTTCAATTCGTCGAGGAGGGATCGGTGACGATCGACGGCGTCACCTACGTCGATGAGCGCCTCACGCCGATCGCCACCTCGTTCTTCGATGAGAACGGACGCTGTGTTGCGGCTTCGGATGCCACCATGCTGCTCGTGGCATCTCAGAAGCCTGACTGGGTCCCGGTGTTCCTCCTGGAGGCCCCGGGCTTCACCCTGACGCTCTGGGCAGCTTCGATCCTCTGGGTCGTCATGGTGGCGCTTTTCGGCCTCGGATGGAACTTCCTGCTCCTGGCACTGGTCACCTTCATCCTGACGATTCCCTTCTGGATCGGCAGCATCCTCTTTGGTTCGATGAAGGCTCCGCCGAACTCCGGGCTGATCTTCGCGATCATCGGCATCGCATTTCTGGCGATGACGTTCGCCCTGCTGACCAGGCTCGCCCTGCTGATCCTCTCCCCGGCCTCGCCCACCTTCGCGATCGCCCAGAGCGTGGTCCGCGAAGCGGTCCGTCAGCGGATCTCGGTGGCCTTCATCGTGATTCTCGTGGTGCTGCTTCCCATGCTCCCGCTCTGGATCGATGAGAACGAGCCGCTTCGGTATCAGCTCCAGTCCTATCTGAGCCGCAGCATCTCGTTGAGTTACGTCATCCTGGCGTGCATGTCGATCGTCCTTGGATGCTCGACGGTCGCCTTCGAGATGCGCGATCGCCAGATCTGGCAGGTGATGACCAAGCCCGTTCACCGCCTGAAGTACCTGGTCGGCAAGTGGATCGGAATCGTGGCGGTGTCGGGCGTCGGGATCGCCACGGCTTCCCTGGCGATCTTCATCTCGGTCGAGATCCTCAAGACGCGTCCGGCGATGGATGCCATGGATGACCTGGCGGTCCGCACCGAGGTGCTCACGGCCCGCGCCGGCCAGATCGCAAATTACGAACGCATCCCCCCGAAGCAGCTCCGCGAGATCGTCGACGGACAGATCGACGACAACCAGGAGTTGAGTGACCGCATCGAGCGGGGCGAGACGACACTCATCCAGGCTCGATCCAAGATCGTCGAGGAGGTCATCAAGGAGTTCGACGCCGCGCAGCGCAAGATCCCTCCCGGTGGGAGCAAGAAGCTGGTCTTCTCCGGGCTCTCACCGTCCGACGACCAGGGCAGCAAGGAGATGAGGCTCCGGTATCTCTTCCACTGCGGCTCCTCGGACACCCACCAGGTCCACCCCGTGATCTTCCGCTTCACCAGGGATGATTCCTGGATCGATGTCCAGTACGTCCCGACGGTGGGGGCGTTCCTGAGGGTCCCTCCCGATCTCATCGATGAGGACGGAAACCTCGAGTTGGAATTGATCAACTCCGGATTCAACCCCGAGACCCAGACCTTCTTCCCCGCCCAGTATTCACTCTTCTGGGACAAGGACAAGCTCGAGATCCTCTACGAAGTGAGCGATTTCGAGATGAACTTCCTGCGGGCGATCCTGGTGGACTGGTTCAAGCTGGCCTTCCTCGGAGTGCTTGCGGTCTCGACCGCCTGCTTCCTGTCGTTTCCCGTGGCCTGCATGCTTTCATTCGCGATCTTCATCGGTGGTTCGATCGGCCCCTTCCTGGGAATCTCACTCACTCACTACTACCCGACCAACTTCGCCGAGCAGGTCGTCGCCGGCATCGCCTACGTGGTCCATGCGCTCCTCAACCGGTTCGGGGAGATCCAGCCTTCCCAGATGCTGGTGGAAGGACGCCTGATCCCCTGGTTCGAGGTGTGGCTGGAATTCTTCTGGTTGGTGATCGTCTGGGCCCTGATCTCACTCCTCATCGGTTTTTCCGCGTTTTCCAGGAAGGAGCTGGCGATCTACAGCGGTCAGGGTTGAAAAGTCGTCGAACGACCCCCCCTCGAGTGCGGTACAGATCCCATCCATCGGCTTAGAACGACATGCGTGACAAGATCATCCAACTCAGTGCAGTCCTTCTGCTGGTCCTCTGCATGGCCGGCGCCGGTTCCCTGCTGAATCCGATTCTCAAGCAGGCGGATGAGTCGAGGTTGCGTTACACCAACGTGTCCGTCGAAGGTGCACCCCCGATCGTCGCGCTGGGCACGGCCATCGGCGCCCTGCGGGGACTGATCGTCGACTACCTGTGGATCAAGGTCAACATGATGAAGCAGAAGGGGCTCTTCTACGAGGTGATGGCCGACGCCGATCTCATCACCAAGCTGCAGCCCCGTTTCGGTCAGGTCTGGTCGTTCCACGGCCACAACATGGCCTACAACGTCTCGGTGATGACCGATACCCCAGAGGAACGCTGGGCATGGGTCAATGCCGGCATCGATCTGGTTCGCAACAAGGGGCTTCGACACAACCCGAACGATCTCCAGCTCTACAAGGAGCTGGCCTTCTGGTTCGCTCACAAGGTCGACGGCTATTCCGACGACGCGCATTTCCACTACAAGCGCGAGCACGCCAAGGAGTGGCACCTCCTCCTGGGGCCGCCTCCGTACGATTACGAACAGCGACTGATGTGGATGAAGGACATCGCCGATGCACCGGACAGTCTGGCCACGCTCGAGAAGGAATATCCCCGGGTCAAGGTCGTGATTCAGGAGCTGACCGAAGGACTCGAGGGCTTCGACCCGCGCAATCAATTCGGTCTCACGCACGACTTTCTTCAGAACGTCGGGATGTGGGGTTCCTCGAAGACCTCGATGTTCGCGAAGGCTCTCGACCTCGAAGAGGCGTTCAAGGCGAACGATCCGATCTATCAGGTCCTGGAGCGAGTGCTCACCGACCCCGAGAACGACGAGGCGGTCAAGCAGCTTCTGAGCTTCCTCCGCAAGAAGATCCTGATCGAGGACTACAACATGGACCCGCAGCTCATGTACGAGTACATGCGGGACACCGGCCCCCTCGACTGGCGACATCCTCAGGCACATGCCCTCTACTGGGCCCGCAAGGGAAGCCAGTTCGGCGATGATCGCAATCAGGATCCCAATGACGGGATCTACAATGTCATCAACAACGATCGCCATCTGATCCACGCCATGCAGTCCCTCGCCCGTACCGGCAGCATGAACGTCGATCCGTTCAGCAACGACAATCCCGGTCGCCTCTCCGACAATCGCTGGATCGAGGTTCTCGAGAAGTACTTCATGGAGCTCTACGACAAGCACTACGAGTCGCGTGGGGCGGGAGGTGACACCTTCACGAACTTCCACGAGAACTTCATGAGCAGGGCGGTCTGCAGCCTCTTCCGCTCCGGCGACACCGTGCGAGCCAAGGAGATTCTCGCCCGACTCGACGAGCTCTACGGCAGTGGTGGGGTGGTGCCGAACCTGCAGTATTCGGTTCCTCTCGATGTGTTCGTCCAGGATCAGACCTATGACTCCTACGTCGACGAGCCCTGGACCGCCTACAACGACGTTCAGTCGGTGCTGGTTCGCGGGTTCCGTGAAGGCCTGCTCTTCAATCGCCCCGAGGTTCTCGAGGATGCGCTCGAGTTCGCGCGGGATCTGACGCTCTACTTCAAGAAGAGCGATCACGACTACGTGAACAAGTTCGGCGAGGGCCGCATGTCGGACCTGATGTCCGACCTGGACAAGAGCATCCAGGACGTTTTTCTCATGGTGCTGCTCGATACCTCGATGCCTCTGGTCGACCGCATCACCATCTACAATCGTGCCCCCGCTCCTCAGCAGATGCTGGTCTACGATCAGGCGCTTCCGCTGATGCAGGCCGAGTTCGACGGCTCTCCCCTGTCACGCAAGATTCAGTTCGCAAGCGTGTTCCCCGAACCCCCGGACATGGAAGCGTTCCGTCTGTTGCAGTCGGACCGGAACCAGCAGAAACTTGATGAGCGCACTCGCAACGAGGGGGCCGAGAGGCAGTAGCCACCCGGCCATGGTTCCTCCCTCGCATCCGGAGCAGCATCCATGACCAGTCCGCCCGCCATCATCTGCATCGGCCGCAACTACGCCGAGCACGCCGCCGAGCTCGGCAACGATGTGCTCGAGCACCTGATTGTCTTCTTCAAGAACCCCGGCAGTCTCTGTGGTCCCACGGACACGATCAGGATCCCCGCGATCTGTCGCCACCCGGAGCCGCAGGTCGACTTCGAGGGAGAACTTGCGGTCCGGATCTCGCGAGACGCACGGGACGTTCCGGTGGAGGAAGCCCTGGATCACGTGGGTGGGTATGCGGTGGCCAATGACGTCAGCGCCCGATGGTGGCAGAAGCACGGCTCGGGCGGCCAGTACTGCAGGGGAAAGAGTTTCGACACCTTCTGTCCGATCTCCGAGTTCGTTCCAGCCGCGGACGTGGGCGATCCACAGGGGCTCACGCTGCAGACCTGGGTGAACGGCGAGCTCGTTCAATCGGCCTCCACCGGCAGCATGATCTTTCCGGTCGCGGAGATGATCAGTGATCTCTCGCGTGGCATGACCCTTGCCGCGGGCACCATACTGCTCACGGGAACGCCATCCGGTGTGGGCGCGGGGCGGGAGCCGCAACTGTTCCTCAAGCACGGAGACACCGTCGAGGTCGAGATCGCCGGAATCGGCAGGCTTGCCAATCCGGTCATCGAGGAGGCGTGAACGCCTCGTCCACTCACGGAACCGGGTCGCTGCCCGATCCGCCCCAGGGATGGCACCTCAGGATCCGCCGCACCGCGAGGTAGCCACCCCGAATCGCTCCGTGCCTTCGCAAGGCCTCGATCCCGTAGACCGAACAGCTTGGTTCGAATCTGCACTGTCCGCCGATCACCATGGCCAGGCTCACCTGATAGAGCCTGATCCCCTGGATCAGCAACCAGGCGACCGGTCCTGCTCTGTGTCGTTTCGGGGGGTCCATTCGGCAACGACCTTTCTCATCGCGTTCTCCAGGTGCCGTCGATAGTCCCGGGCGTCCGCGGCTCGATGCGGACGCACCACGACGATGAAGTCGAAGGCGGCCTGGAAATGGGGCAGCATCATCCGGAAGGCTTCTCGCAGGTGTCGCTTGACCCGAACCCGCCGCACCGCGCCTCCGACCTTGCGACTCACGGACAGTCCGAGTCTCTGGTGGCCCAGCTGGTTCGGGCGGCCGTACACCAGCAGTGGTCCCGATTCGCGGCGGTGTCGGGTGGCGTACACCATCTGGAACTCACGGTCCTTCCTCAGTCTGTGGGATCGCGGGAATCGTTCGTTGACCGCACCCTGGGAAGGCATCAGTCCTTCTCCAGTTCTCGCTGATACTCACGCATCAGTCTCGTCCTGGTGATCAGGCCGACGACTTCCTGCGTGCTGCTGTTGATCACCGCGAGGCTCTGCACGTCATGCGCGCTGAACTTGTTGAGCACCTGATCGAGGGTCTCATCCTGGACCACGGTGGGAAGGTCCACCCGCTCGATCTCACCGACCTGCAACAGGGGGATGGCCTCCCGGTAGAGAAGTGCCTGGGAGAGATCGTTGCCGGTGACCAGGCCGATGTAGCGGTCGTCGTCGTCCACAACCACGAAATCATTCACGCTGAATCGTTCCGAGAGTTCAAGAAGCCGCTGGCCGTTTTCCGTTTCCTGGACCAGGACCGGAGGAATCATGGGCACATCACGCACGCTCATCCGCCGAAGCAGGGTCAGGTCGCTCATGGTGCCGATCTTGACGCCCATCGCCCTGAGGTCCGCGCTGTAGATCGACTCCCGGTTCACGATGCGCGAGACGATCGTCGCGATCACCGCGGTCAGCATCAGGGGGAGGATCAGTTCGTAGTTCTGGGTGATCTCGTAGACCAGGATCATCCCCGTCAGCGGCGCGTGGGTGGTGGCGGCCACCACCGCCGCCATCCCCACCAGTGCGAACTGGGCGGGATTGGCGTCGCCGAGGAAGCCCATGTATTCCAGCATGCCTCCGAAGAGGCTGCCGGTCAGGGCACCCAGCACGAGTGAGGGTGCGAAGAGTCCGCCCGCACCGCCGGAGCCGAGGGTGAGCGCGGTCGCGATGATCTTCAGAAGCACCAGAAGGGCGAGGATCAGCATGATCATGCCGCCGGTTTCCTGCACGTAGAAATCAGGCTGGAGCAGGGTCTTGATGAGCATGTAGCCGTTGCCGTAGAAGGCGGGTGCTCTCCAGTGATCCTCGTCGACGAAGATGTTGGTACCCACCTGGAACCAGATGATCCCCAGAACGACCAGGAGGGCCGCTCCCAGACTCGGTTTGAGGATCTTGGGTGAACGCAGGAGTCGGAAGAACCGCTCGATCGTCCGCAGGCTCAGTCCAAAGAACGAGGCCACCATTCCGCACACGATCCCGAGAACCATGAACTCCGGAACCTGAAGCACGGTGAAGTGGTTGCTGGTGGTGTTGAATATCTCGGGTCCCACACCGAAGAGCGGCTCGTTGGTCCCCAGGATCGTCTGTGTCGTCGCCGCGGAGATGACGGCGGCCACCACGATCGGGGTGAAGGTGCGCAGCGAGAAATCACGAAGGATGACCTCCAGCACGAAGAAGATTCCGGCCATCGGGGCATTGAACACCGACGCGAGACCTGCCGCCGCACCGCATCCGAGCAAGGTCGAGGTGTTCTGCGCATCCGCCTTGAGAAGCTTCCCCAGATTCGATCCCACCGTGGCACCGATCGTCACGATCGGACCTTCCGGTCCCGCCGAACCACCTGACCCGATGGTGAAGGTGGAGCCGATCCATTGCCTCACCATCAGCAGGATGGGGAGCCTGCCCTGTTCCCGACTCACCGAGTACATGCAGATCGAGACCCCATGCCCTCGCAGCTTGATCGGCATCGCCCAGAGGGTGATTCCCGTCAGCACCGCCCCTCCGATCGGCAGGACCAGCACCACCCAGCTGGTCCATTCAAGCTTGTTGTCATCGAAGTGCTCGAAGTAGGTCTCGAGCCAGGTGATCGGCATGATGAACACCAGGGCCGCGGTACCCATCACCAGACCGATGATCACGGCCAGCAGGATCAGATACCAGTCTCGGTCAAGGCCGATTCTGGTGCTGATGGATCTGATCAGGGTGCTGCCTATCATGGATGCTCAGGGGGCGCTTCAGGGTTGGCGATTCGACCTATGAGGGCGATCGGCTCGGGGGTGGCTTGAAAGCCAGAAGTCAGGTACAGTACCGGGCTCGGCAGGACCGGGCGGGCTCTGGGCCCCTCAACCTGCCCTCTAAGGCTCTTTTTCTGGAATCCCCGGAGGTCTGACATGATCGAGGCACTGAACAGCGACGAAATCGTCAATAAATTCGGCGGTCGTTTCAAGCTCACGGCACTCATTCAGAGGCGCCTCGGCGAGATCATCGACGGCGCTCGACCCCTGGTGGAGCGAGAAGGTCGCAGTGATCTCGAGGTCGTGATCGAAGAGATCCTGCAGGACAAGATCTCCATCGACTGGGAATCCAGCGGGCTCGACAAGCCCACCGCCGGCAAGCGCTCCGGTAAATAAACCGCCTCGAGCCGACGTCCCCGGTACCTCGTCCGATCGATCATTGGCGGCCAGCCCCGACTCATGGCCGACGGATGTCGCCGTTGGTGGCCTCGCGGTGACATTTTTCTGGCACACCCCTGATCACGCCGTAAACTCTAGGGACTGCAGTCTTTTCCTTGAAGGATGCCAAGGTGATCTCCATGCGCAGCCAGACCCTGTCCTACGTGTCACTCCTGCTCGCGAGCAACTTCGTGAGCCTCGGATTCGCCCAGCAGCGGGCGTCCGAGGAACGTCCCGTTGACGTCCGAGACATTCCCGTCCTGCAGATCAAACTCACCGGGGACGCGATCGACGGTGGTACCGGGCTGCAGGGAACCTGCGAAGAGGTGGTGAGCTCGCATACCGACGCTGATTTCGGTGGGGGGTCCTTCATCCTCCAGGGAGGATTCGCGGAAGAGGAGATCGCTGCTGCATCCTTCACGGCGGATCCCTCGCAATTTCCGATCAGGATCGATCTCTTCGAGGTGATCGCCGGAACCAGTGGTTCGACCGTGACCACGACCACCGAGTGGTCCGCATACTTCTACGAGGGCACGCCTCGCGAAGGAACCCTGAAGTATGTCTTCTCCTCCGATGGCAAGCTGCTTCCTCATCTGGTGATTCCTCCGGGATCCAATCTGGTCAACGTCCAGCTGCTGGTTGATCCGAGCGATCCGGAGCAGATCTTCCTCGACAACGACGGCTCCAACACCTTCAGCATCGCGTTCAAGATCGACCGGCACAACAATCAGGTGGACAACCCCTGTTTCTCCCCGCCACCGACCTGCTGCAACGCGTTTCCCACCACCGACACCGGTGGACTCCAGCACCCGGATCGCAACTGGCTCTACGCGCTCAATTGCGGGATATTCGGTTGCGCCGCGGGATGGACGACCTTCGCCGAACTGCCATCCCTCTGCACCCCTTCCGGAGACTGGGTGATGCGGGCGACCTGGACTCCGTTCGACTGTGGTCTCGACGGAGCCTGTTGCGTCGACTCGATCTGCGCGAACAACACCACGGAAGAGAACTGCAGCGGCACCGGCGGGATCTGGGGCGGACCCGGTTCGGTCTGCGATGAGTTCAACTGCGACGGGCCTACCACCGAGGGTCCGTGCTGCTTCGAATCGACCAGCGGATGCATCCTCCTGCTGGCGGAAACCTGCGAAGCGGCGGGCGGCATTCCCGGACCCGCGGGTGAACTCTGTGCCGACTTCATCTGCTTCCCCAGTGGGGCGGCCTGCCTTCCTGACGGTTCCTGCCTCGAGGGGGTTTCTCCGGATGATGCCGCCGCCCTGGGTGCGGTCTTCGCCGGGGATGGGACCCTTTGTGCGGACGTCTTCTGTCCGGCGCCGATCGGTGCCTGCTGCTTCCAGAACGACTTCTGTCTCGGGCTCACCGAGGACGAGTGTGCTCAGACCGGTGCCGAGTGGCGTGGCATGGGCACCACCTGCGATGACTTCGACTTCGATGGGGTTCCCGACGACTGCGCTCTGGTCCCCCTGCCCGGCGACATCAACAAAGACGGTCTGGTCGATGGACGGGATCTGAGCGAACTCCTCGCACGCTGGGGCAGTTCGGATCCCGATGCGGATCTCACCGAAGATGGGACGGTGAGTGGAGACGACCTGACCATCCTTCTCGCCAACTGGTCACTTTGACAGACCGCAACCTCGACGGCGAAGCCCGCGGAACAATCGGCCCGAAGCGTAACGCGATGCCGCCGTGACGGTGGTCACGGCGGCAGTGCGTCACTCAAGCGGAGAGGGAGGGATTCGAACCCTCGATGACCCGAAGGCCATACCGGTTTTCGAGACCGGCGCGTTCAACCGCTCCGCCACCTCTCCGATCAGGGTCAGAGGGTCGAAACGACCCCTGTCCCGGGGAGAGAAGCGTACCGGAGTTGGTGGTGTCTCTCAACCATCCTCGGAAGACGGGTCGAGGGACGACTCCCGGTCCTTGCTCCTACCGCCCGTCCCGTCCCGGGGCGACGTTTCGCTGAAGCCGCCTTTCCGAGCCCCCCGGCCTATCATGGGGCCATGAAGATAGCCATAACAGGTACGTCCGGCTTCATCGGAGCCGCTCTGGTACGCGAGGCTCATGCACGTGGGCACGAAGTCATCGCTCTGGTCCGTGAGACCAGTCGGCGGGATCATCTCGAGGGGTTGGTTGATCGCTTCGTGGTGGGTACGCATGAAGAGGCGCGGGTGCACGAAGAGCTTCTTGACGGGGCGGAGGCCGTCATCCACAACAGCTTCGACTGGCAGTCCCTGAAGCAGGGTGACCTGGTGGAGCACATGCGCAGCAACATGGTCGGTTCCATCGACCTCCTGCAGGCTGCCGGCAAACGGCACTTCGTCTACATGAGTTCGATCGCCGTACACCATCAGATGCATCCGGACTGGGATGGTCGCATCAACGAGACACATCCGCTTCGTCCGGGGAACTACTACGGAGCACTCAAGGCGGCGATCGAGGCTCACATGTGGGCCGCGAACGCCGAGCGTGGCCAGCCCGTCAGCGCGATCCGGCCCTGCGCGGTGTACGGAATCGATCCCACCCTCAAGCGGTCGATCGGCTGGCCGATCATCCATCGCCTGCGCTCGGGTGAACGATTCGAACGCGCCGGAGGTGGCAAGTTCGTTCACGTCGACGATGTGGCCGCCGCCACGGTTGCCTGCATCGGCAACGAGCGCGCGACACCCGCCGTCTACAACCTGGTCGACTGCTATGCGCGCTGGGGGGACTGGGCGACGATCACCGCGGAACTGCTCGGGATCGATGGGGACATCGACCTCTCGAGCCCTCCGGAACCCAAGAACATGTTCGAGACCGATGCGGTCCGCGAAGATCTCGGCGTTCCACTGGATCGAGGTTTCGACGGCATACGCACGCACCTCGAACGCCTCATCGCACTCGTCGACCAGGCGAACCCCGCCACCTGACGCCCCGTCCTCGGCTCAGCTGGTGATCAGCTTGACGTGGCCACTGCGCACCCAGCCGGTCCGGTCGTCCGCAAAGCGCACCCGGTGCCATCCGGGGCGGGTCTCCTCCACCTCGAACTCGACGCCTGCGGGGAGCGCTTCGGAAAAGACTTCCGAGAATGAATCCCCGTTCCCGGCGCGAACCACCGACTCCTGAACGAGGACTCCGGGGCTGCGCCAGCTGTCTTCCGAGAGATCCAGCGCGACGGTGCTCGTCGAGATCACGGCGATTCCGCCGGAGATGATCAGTACGGCCCTCATGAGCAATCCTCCACCCTCCGATCGCTCGGCGGAGTTGTCGCGGTCCGTGCGCAGGTTGACCCTGACCAGCAGGATCGCCCAGAACCCGACCCAGCAGATCGCGGCGATCCACCACCGTGCATCGAAACCGAGCACGTGCCAGCCATCGGAGACCGTGTCATAGAGGACGGTGACGCCCGCATCATCGAACCTGGCGGGAACCTGATTGCGGGCGGCGGTGAGGTTCGTCCGCACCTGCCGGTCACCGGGGGCGAGTCGGTCCGCCTCCAGGTAGGCGGCGATCGATTCACCCACCTCGCCCGCCCCGAGTTCGGCGTTCCCAAGGTTGGTCCAGGTGCGGACATTGGCGTGCCCTGCAGTGATGAGTCGTCGCCAACCATCCGCGCTCTCCTGGAAGGCCGCCCGGGCGGCCGCCGGATCGGTGGCTCGCAGAAGCAGGCCCTCTTCGTAAGCGGCCTGCGCGGCGTGTGCCGTCTCCATGCCACCGGATGCGGTGTCGACCGGGGCGCCGAGAAGCCGACCGCCGCCGAAGAGGACAAGGGTCAGTCCCAGTGCTGCGACGGTCAATCGGTGGAGTGGAATCTTCATGAGTGGACCTTTCCGGCGGTTCGCCAGTTGCAGCGCTCCAGCGAGCGGATGATTCGGCTCGCTTCCGATGCCAGGTCGGCGTCGTGCACGTCGCTTCCTCCGTATCCGGACCGTTCGGTCGATCGCAGCAGGCCTTCCAGAGACCTCATGAGCTCCGGATCAGCCTCAGCCGAACGCGCAAGTCGGATCGCCTCCGACGAGGTGATGCTTGCTGACGCACGGCCTGCCTTGTCGCTGATGTAGGTGCGCACCTGCCGACCGATCTCACCGGGGGCCATCTCGGTTCTGAGTACTCCCAGTCCCCTGGCTGCCGCGGCTCGCGCCCGGACCGTATCGGGATTCCGCTCTCGCCATCGCCGGCGAGCGACCAGTGCGAGACCGGCAAGGAATGTGAGTGGGGGGGCTGCGAGCACCACGTAGCTCCCCCAGCCGATCGAAATCGAATCCTGGGAGAGCAGACGCTTATCGACCGGAAAATTCGCACCCAGCAGAGCCTGGTCGGTCTTCGTGGCATCCGTGCCCGAGTCGAGAGAGGGATCGGAGGATCTTCGTTCGGCATTTCCGCTTCGGACGATGTCCTCGCTGGCGAGCATCTCGGCGGGCGAGACGTCAATCGGAATCGGATTCGTGTAGAGGGTCCGGTAGTCGTCCAGGTCGGGATCGAAGAAGGAGAACGGAATCGAGGGAATCTCGGTCACGTCCTCGTTCCGGGGTCGGATCGACTGGGTGAAGATCTTGATGTTGCCATCGACGGTCCCCGCGATCGGCTCGGATGGGATCTTGAAGTCGCGGGTCAGGGATTCGATCTCATCCAGTGGAGGAGGCCTGAGCGTATCGAGCACCGAATTGTTCTGGTCCACGTTGCCGATCAGGAAGGAAAAGCTGATCGGATCGCCTGCCTGCACCCGCAGCGGCTTCGCGGATGCCCGGACCACGAAATCCCCGACCGCACCACGGAAGTCGGCGGGGCGCCCCTCCTCCGGAAGCGGGGTGACGTTGATGTCACCGACCTCCGCCCGGACTCGCAGAGGGATCAGCCCGGAGAACTCGAGTCCGGTGTTGAAGATGCTGCGGGAGCGGCGCACGCCGGTCGGATAGCTGGCCGCGATCGTGACGTCGGTCAGATTCTTCAGCTCCTGAATGTCGGCGGGACGAACCTCTCGATCAAGCTGGAAGACGAAGTAGGTCCTGTCGTCTCGGATGCGGATCTCCCCCTTCGGCCGCTGTCGATTCCTCGACAGCTCCTGGATCGACTCCAGAAACGGACCCCACTTGGTCTGGTTGAGATCGACCAGTTGCCAGCTCACCGACTCCGAAGCTTCGACTCCGTACTCCTCCGAGACGTACTGCTCGATCCAGATCGAGAGTCTCAGGTTGACTGATTCACCCAGGTATACCGCGCGCTCGGGGCCGCTGAGTTCGACGATGACCCGCCCGTCGTTGCGCGGCGCGATCGCGGTGAGGGTGATCGGCGAGCTGCTGTAGGCGGTTCCGTTGATATCGATCGTGATCGGGTCGATCTCGAAGGTACCTTCTCGGGTGGGCGTGACGGTGATGGTGAGCCCGACCATCCGCCAGGACCGGTGAACGCCGTTCTCGAAGGAGTTGCCGGAGGTCTCCTGGGTGACCCCCAGGTATTCGAACTCCAGTCCATCCTGATCCGGAAGTACCGGATCCTCGATCTGCTGGGCATCCTCGATCATGAACTGGACCCGTATGGGAGTGTCCACCCAGGTGGTGTCCGCACTGTAGGAGACCGAGACCTCCTGGGCGGAGGCCGGCAGGCTGCCGGCCAAGGACATGCACAGGATGCTCAGAATCACGGCGATGCCGGAGTGTCGTCGAATCATGTCGCTCACCAATCCTTTTCCACAGGGCGATAGCGTCGGGCGGCTTCGCGGGCTTCACGTTCGGCAAGGACCTGACGTCGCTGCTTTTCACGATCTCGGATCATCTGCAGCAGTGCTTCAGCCTGTTCCTCGGTCATTCGAACGGGTTGTTCCGATGCAGTGCCCTCTTCGGCTTCAGCCTGCTGTTGCTGCTGTTGCTGGTTCTGCTCCTGCTGCTCCTGCTGTTGCTGGTCCTGCTGCTGCTGGTCCTGTTGTTGCTGGTCCTGCTGCTGCTGATCCTGCTGCTGGTCCTGCTGCTGCTGATCCTGCTGCTGCTGATCCTGCTGCTGCTGATCCTGCTGCTGCTGATCCTGCTGCTGCTGATCCTGCTGCTGCTGGTCCTGCTGTTGCTGATCCTGCTGTTGCTGGTCCTGCTGTTGCTGATCCTGCTGGTGCTGCTCCTGCTGTTGCTGGTCCTGCTGTTGCTGGTCCTGCTGCTGCTGGTCCTGCTCTTGCTGGTCCTGCTGCTGCTGGTCCTGCTGCTGCTGGTCCTGCTCTTGCTGATCCTGCTGCTGCTGGTCCTGCTCTTGCTGGTCCTGCTCTTGCTGGTCCTGCTCTTGCTGGTCCTGCTCTT
>JAYZFJ010000034.1:0-37690 GCA_036336805.1 Planctomycetota bacterium | reverse complement strand
TTGATGGTGGGATTGCCGCTGTAGCAGAAGATTCCTCCGCCATCATTGGCCGTGTTGCCCGAGATCGTGCAGGCGCTGAGGGTGGCGTTGCTGTCGTTGCACAGGATGCCGCCGCCGTTCTGACTGGCGATGTTGTTCTTGATCGTGCAACCGCTGATGATGGGAGTGTTGGGTACTGGACTGTGGCTCTGGCAGCCGATGCCGGCACCGCTGAAGGCGGTGTTGTCCGAGATCGTGCAGTCGGTGATGGTGGGGCTGCTGGTGCTGCCGAAGCAGTGGATCCCTCCACCGACGTCAGCCGCATTGTCCGAGATCACGCAGTTGTCAATGGTCGGTCTGCTGAAGAGGCACGAGATGCCACCACCGCGTTCGGCCGTGTGGCCAATGATCATGCAGTTGCTGATGGTGGGGTGGCTGAGCTGGCAGAGGATGCCACCGCCATGCAGGAAGCCGTACGACTGCGTTCCGGTTCCTCCGACCATCACCAGATTCCTGACGATGGTTCCTTCGCCTTCCTGTGAGTCAAACACGAAGACGCTGCCGCCCTGCTGGGCATCGATGGTGGTTGTCAGGGTTCCATCGTCGTTGAGTGCGCCCTGGATCGTGATTGGCTTGCCCCTCGGATCGAGGTTGAACTCCTTGTAGACCCCCGGTGCGATATCGATCACGTCGCCATCGGAGGACGCATCGATCGCATCCTGACTCAGTTCATAGTCATCGGGCACGCTGATCGTTTCGGCGAAGGATGCACGAGTGCCAAGCAGCCCGACAACCAGCAGTCCGGCTGCGATGCTGGTTCTACGTTTCATGGCGGTCCCTTTTCCGCAGGATCACGGGCAGGTGGCGTTCCACTCGGAGATCACCAGCAGCAGGTCGTTCACGTTGTACGGGTCGTCCCATCCTGCGATCACCGCCAGGAGGTCCGACACATCGACCACGCCACTACCGTCGAAGTCGCCGGGGCAGGGGGGATCGCATTCGGTGCAGTCCTCGTTGATGCAGTTGTCGCTGCCGTCGTAACTTCCCGAGAACGCGTTGGGGGTGTTGCACCAGAATCGACATCCCTCGAGGGTGGTCGTTCCCAGGACCGTCGCCATTCCGCCGCCGCCGAATTCCGCCTCGTTGCCGGTGAAGGTGCAGCCGGTGAAGGTCGGACTGCCCAGGGTGTTGTAGGCCCCGCCTCCGTTGAAGAAGGCAAAGTTGTCCTGGAACGTGCAGTCCTCGAACACCGCGGGGTTGGCCCCGACGGTCACCAGGCCGCCGCCATCGGCTCCGATGTTCCCGACGAAGAGGCACGCTCGGACGGTCGGGCCAGCGTAGCCGAGGTAGAGGCCGTTACCGAAGTTGTTCGAGAAGGTGCATCCCGACACCGTCGCCTCGCTGAAGAGGGTCATCCCGGCGCCGGATTCGGCGGTGTTGTCGGTGAACGTGCAGTCTTCCACGACCGATCCGGTCCCAACCAGGTACAGGCCGCCACCGCTGAATTCGGTGGTGTTGTTGGTGAAGGCGCACCTCGTGATCGTCGCGATGCCATCCGAGTGGTAGAGCCCGCCAGCTTCGCGGGCGGGGCCGTTGGCCTCGAAGATGCAGTCGGTGAAGGTGGGTGAGGCGTTTGAGCTTCGCGCTCCGCCGCCGTCCCCGCTCGATTGGTTCCCGGTGAAGAGGCAGTTGCTGATGACGGGGCTGCCGGCGCTGATGGACAGGCCTCCTCCGCCGGAGGAGTCGCTGGTACCGTTTCGAATGACCAGGTTCGCAAGCGACGTGGTTCCGGCGCCATCGCCGAGGTACCGGAGCACACGATGGCTGTCGCCCCCGTCGAGGATGCTGGCGGGCCCGCCGTCCGGGTCCGTCGCACCCAGCAGGGTGATTGCGGTGCCGTCGAGGACGATGGCCGCTCCCTCGAGGTAGGTCTCGGCCGAGAGCTGGATGACGTCGCCGTCCTCGGCGGCGCCGATCGCGGCGTTGATCGAGGAGAAGTCGCAGCCTGATGCACAGACCGTGATGGTGTCCGCGGAAGCGTGGTCGTGGAGACCCGCGATCGCACACAGGGCCAGGCAGCTCATGGACAACCGGCCGGTCTCGGGAAGGGGACCGCCGGCACACTTTCTCTTCATCATCGACATGGTGGTGGCTCCGGTGGGCGCTGAGGGCTGAATTGCTCGACCTGATACCCGTTCATCCTACTGAACGGGGGGCCAAGGGAGTCCCCCTGATCCGGAAAAATGTACGTGCTTTCCCAGCCGAGCGGGGGGGAGCTTCCAGGTACGAATCGTTCGCCGCACCCGGTACCGGGTGGGGCGTATTATCCGCAGTCACCCCACGCACTGAGGATGATCGTGAGGTCCGCACCGTTGACGAGGCCGCTGCCGTCGATGTCCGCGATGCAGTCGGCACCGGTGCAGCCCCACTCGGCAAGAAGCAACGTCAGGTCCGCGCCGTCGATCACCCCGTTGCCGTCGAAGTCGCCCGGACACCCCGCGCAGATCGTGTTGCCGCCGCCGTCGGTCCAGGGGCCACCGGCGATCTGGTTGGGGGCGTTGTCGCAGACGGTCGAGTCGGTGACCAGCGGTTCATCGCCGGCCGAGGCGGTGATGAACGCACCACCACCGCTGCCCGCCGAAGCGGCGTTGCCGGTGATCGTGGTTCCGTCGATGACGCCGCCGGAGACGGTGAGCCCGCCGCCGTCGCCCGCGGACGCGGTGTTGCCGGTGATCAGGCAGTCCTGCACGGTGACGAACGAACCCACCGAGTGGATCGCGCCACCGTTGGTGCCGGCGGTGTTGTCTTCGAACGTGCAGTCGATGAACGTCGCGTCGCTGTTCGCACAGACCACCGCGCCACCGATTCCAGACGCCTGGTTCGCGCTGAACGTGCAGCGGCGCACGATCGGCGCGCCGCCACTGAAGTGGGCCGCACCACCCGCGCTGGCGCTGTTCGAGGTGAAGATGCAGTCCTCGATCGTGGGGGCGCTGTCGGTGGTCGAGAGCGCACCGCCCAGCCCTTCCGGACCGAGCCCGCCGCCACTGCCGCCGGCATTCTGCAGCGTGAACCCACGCAGCACGGTCTTGGTCCCGGCCCCGGCGTCGATCGTCACCAGCGAGACCCCGACGAGGTCGCTGCCGTCGAGGATCGTGGTCGCCGCCCCGTCGGTCGATTCGAGGATGAACGACAGGTCGCCGAAGTCGATCGGGCCCGGGTAGGTGCCGGGACCCACGGTGATCGTCCCACCGTCCGGGACCGCCTCGAAGGCGTCCTGGAGCAACTGGCCCTCGACGACGATGATCGTTTCCCCGTCCTCGGAACACTCGCCGCTCCATTCTGGACAGTTGTCGGTGCAGTCGGGAATCCCGTCGTCGTCGGTGTCGGTGTCGGGAGTGCCGCAGCCGCAGTCGCCGGGTTCGGTCTTGTCGGGGTCGTCGGGGCAGTCGTCGAGGCAGTCGATCGTCTCGTCGGCGTCGGTGTCGCAGATCAGCGTGAAGCAGTTGCCGCCGCCATTGGCATAGGTGCCGGTGATCGCGGTGGGGGTGTTCGCGCAGAAGGCGTTGTTGGTGAGGACCGGACTGCTGCCGGCCTCGCTCTTGATCCCGCCGCCCTCGGTTCCCGCGACGTTGTCCCGGAAGATGCACGCCTGGATCGTGGGGCTCGACTGGACCAGCAGGAGCGCCCCCCCGGAGACGAGGGTCTCGTTTCCGATGAAGAGGCAGCCGTTGAAGGTGCCGCCCGCCGCTCCGAGGTAGACCGCGGCACCGTAGCCGAGGGACTGGTTCTCGAGAAAATCGCATCCGGTGAAGACCGGCTGGCTCCCGACCGTCGCCGCAACCGCACCCCCCGCGTAGCCGCTGCATTCGTTCTCGAGAAAGAGGCACTGCTCGAACTCGGGTGCCGCGCCGCTGGTCATGAAGACCGCGCCCCCTTCCAGCACCGATCGGTTCCGGAAGAACACGCAGGATCGCAGCCTCGGACTGCTCTTGACGCAGGTGAGGGCACCGCCGTAGGTGTTGATTCCGTTGGTGAAGACCAGGTTCTCGAGCAGGGTCCCGGGACCCTCGCCGTTCACGCAGATCAGTGCGCGGGTGACCGCCTGCGCGTCGAGGATCGTCGCCGGCAGTCCGGTGATCGGGTCGACCGAGCCCCGGATCGTGATCGCCTTTCCGAACGGCTCGATCGGTTCCTCGAGGAGGTAGGTCTCCGCGGAGACCTCGATCACGTCGCCGGGATTCGCGGCGTCGACCGCGGCCTGGATCG
Source organism: Planctomycetota bacterium (assembly GCA_036336805.1). Classification (GTDB taxonomy): domain Bacteria; phylum Planctomycetota; class Phycisphaerae; order Phycisphaerales; family SM1A02; genus UBA8087. The sequence goes on along the minus strand of JAYZFJ010000034.1, from coordinate 33,445 downwards.
AGGTGAACTGGCAGCTTCCGTTCAGGCAGACGGTCAGGGTCGCCGCGGAAACGGACCTGCCGATGAACAGGAGCGAGCAGGCGAGCATCAGAAAGAGGGGGATCGGTCGAGCGTTCATCGGGTCCTCACGAGTCGGGGGTCCCGAGCGTAGTCGCGATCGGCGCTCGATCAAGGAATGAATCCCCGAATACCGTTCGTTCAACTCCAGTCGGCGAGCAGCTGGGCGAGGTCCTGCCCGTCGACCAGCGCATCGCCGTCGAGGTCCGCGATGCAGTCGGTTCCCGTGCAGTTCCAGTCGGCCAGCAGGATGGCGAGGTCCTGGCCGTCGACCACCGCGTCCCCGGTGAGGTCGCCGGCAGGACCGTCGCCGCAGGAGGGGTCGAAGGTGTTGCCGTTGCCGTCGTTCCAGGTCCCGGCGATGTCCTCGGGGGTGTTGCCGCAGAAGGTGGTGTTGAAGATCTCCGGGAGGCTCTGATTCCAGCTGAAGATCGCGCCCCCCTCGGCCGCGCGGTTGTTCTCGAAACTGGTGGCCGCGATTCCAGGACTGCAGGAGAAGTTGTGCATCGCGCCGCCCTCGTCTCCGGCCTCGTTCCCCTCGAACAGGCAGCGACTGAACACCGGTACGTTCTGGTTGCTCGAGGGATCGGCGTTGAAGACCGCGCCGCCGTGGTCGACCGCGGTGTTGTCGATGAACGTGCACTCACCGAACCCGGGCATGCTCGAGTCGTTGAAGACCGCACCCCCGCGATCCGCCCGGTTGTCGATGAAATCACTGCGGGTCACGACCGAGAATCCCGCCTCGTAGTTCATGATCGCTCCGCCGCTCTGCGCGGTGTTTCCGATGAACGTGCATCGGTTGATCCAGGGGGTGCTGGCGTTGGAGTAGATCGCACCCCCGACTCCGAAGCCGGCACTGTTGTTCTCGAAGGTGCACAACTCGATCCGCGGGTTGTTGGCGTTTCCGGCCTCGTCCCAGTTGCAGATCGCCCCGCCGTACTCGGACGTGCAGTTCACGAACCGGCAGTCGAAGATCGTCGGGCTGCTTCCACCCCGGCACCAGATCGCGCCGCCGAAGTACTCCCAGAAATCCTCCTGGCCGTTGCCGTTCCAGTCGTAGTGCGGCGCGCGGCAGTTGACGATCGTGAATCCCTGGAGGGTCACGGTGCTGCCGAGACCGCCGTCGCAGAGCGCCGCGCGACAGCGTCGACCGCTGGCGCTCTGTCCGTCGAGGATCGTGGTCGCGGGTCCCTCCAGGCTGTAGATCCGGAGGTTCTTGCCCTGGAAGTCGATGATCGACTCGCCATCGGCGGTCCAGGTTCCGGGGCCGACCTGGATGTCATCGCCGTTGGCTGCGGCGTCAATCGCCTCCTGGATCGTGTCGAAGTCGCCCGGCACGGTGATGACGAGTCCATGGGTGCTGCCTGCGCAGACCAGGGCGGCGATCAGGGCGGTCAGGGGTGCATGCATCACGGAAACTCCGGCTCCAGGGATGACTCGGGGTGGGCAACCAGTGCCCGCCGGAGGCCACCTTAGCGAGGTGACTTCTTCGGGGACAGGAAAAATGGAGCGAATATCCGGTCGGCTCCTCGCCTCGGGGCCGATGTGGCAGGCATGGTGACCGTGGCGGCCGCGCATCGGGTGTGGGCAAGCGTCGAACCGTGCGTCGCGCTTCCTTCAGAAGAATCGGATCGAGTGGAGTGTGGTCGGATCACATCCACATCGGCATCGTTCCCGAGCCCAGCATCCAGAGAACCGGGAAGAGGGGCAGTGCCACGACCATCAGGAGCACGATGATCAGCAGGAAGCGCGTGGTGAATGACGAGGGTGATCGAGTCATGGCGGTTCCTTTCGGTTCCGAGAAACGGGGAACCACGATTCCTACGGAGGCAGATGCGCGGCGAGTTCGCCGTTCTGCGTCTTTTCGTGCGTTGTGCCACCGATTCTGGCGTCGAGGCGGGGGGTTGGTCGTTCTAACCTCTGCGTATCTTCCGCTGTCCGACCCACCGACCACCACCACGAACCGGAGACCCGTTCCATGACCGAATCCCCCAAGAAGGTGAATTCCTACACCGGCACCCTCAGCGTGCTCGCCCAGATCATGACCGGCCTCGGTTTCATCACCATGATCCTCGGCGGGGTGGTGCTCGTGCTCGCGCTGATCGCCGAGATCGCCGCCGGCGCCGACGAGAAGCAGGGGTTGGCGTTCGTGCTCGGCTCCGGGGCGATGCTCCTCTACGGTCTTCTGGTCGCGGGTCTCGGGCAGCTGCTGATGGCGATTCGGTCGATTGCGATCAACTGCGCGGTGATCGCGGAGAAGTCGACCTGAATGCACTCGTTTGCGGCGGGAATCCCTTCCCACCGGAGTGCGCGGCGGTCCCCGGACGTGCCTGAATTCAGGGGATCCGAATCCCGCTCATGAAGGACTCGGCGAAGTCGAGGTTCTCGGGCGAGAAGCCTGAGCAGTCCTCTGCGCGGTGACGCCCGATCGAAGTCGGGGGTTTGACCCCCCGGATCCCGCGTTGGATCCGTTCGGGGGTGGGGGTGATTCCGCAGAACTCGAAGAGCGCAGGCAGGACCCGCTCGGGTTCGACGCAGAACTGATCGAAGGAGATGATCAGCACCCGTTCGGGGAATCGTTCGCGCACCTCGAGGATTCGTTCGTGGACCAGGCACCAGTACCGAAGGGAGGCCACCGCGTCGATCGGCAGGTCCGGTTCGCCGAGTACCGTCGGGCCCCAGACCTCGACCTGTTGCTGGTTGGTGCTGAACGCCATGTCGACGCCATGGCGCACGGCCATCACGAAACGCTGGTCCGGTCGCAGTTCGAGCAGCTTCGGGGCCGGCCAGTGGAGGTTGGGTTCCTTGATGAACCACCGGCCGCTCGCCGGACGCGCTCGGGCCGCGCGCCGAAGTCGCCGCGCCCGCACCCGCAGCCAGGCCGTGGAGTGCATCGGTCGGGGAATCCGACGCAGGCTCGTGAGCACTCCCCGCTGGTCGCGGTCGAGGGGGGATCCGCCCTGGATCGCGGCCTCGACGATCGACCACAGTCGTTCGATCGTTGCGGGATCCTCGAGTTCCACGATCAGTTGCGGGCGCTTGAATAGGAGCGCGCAGCCCATCGAGTCCGTGGCCCCGTTGATGTCGCCCAGGGTGCGAAGGCCGGCGGCCAGGAGGCTTTCCGCGAAGAGGCGCGTTCCACTGCCACCCACTCCGCCGATCAGGATGGGAAAGGTCTCGTCGGAAGTGGCGTGGTGGTCGGCTGCGGGCATCGTCTGGTGGTTCCGGAACCTCGGGTACGTTCGATGAACTGGCGGATGATGTGCGCTCGAGTCGCCAACTGTAGTCATTCGCTCCGGCGAATGCACGCGGGCACCCACTCGATCCGGCCTCGAGTCCCCGTCGATCCGACCGGCTTCGAGATCCCGGGTCGGGGTGACGTTCTTCAGTCGCAGGGGGCCCAGTTCGCGAGGACCGTCGCCAGGTCCGGACCACGGACCTCGCCATCACCGTCGAGGTCGCCGATCGGAGGATCCGGAAGCCCCCAGTAGGCGAGAATCACCGCCAGGTCGGTACCCCCGACGCACCCGTCACCGTCGAAATCGCCGACCAGGACGGTCGGGCGACGGACATCGGTGACCAGGGGCAGGTGGTCGGAACTCGCCGAGTCCTCCGCGAGCAGTTGGTACTCGTCGAGTCGTTGCCCACTCATGAACCGGGTCTCCAGAATCAGTTGCCGACCGAGTTCGAGGACCGAATCGGAGACGATCGAGACATCGAGTCGGCCCGGCCAGTAGCTCGCAAACGGGCTGTCGTTCCGGTAGGTGTAGCTGAGTCGCTGCTCGGTCAGAAGCGGGGTCGTGTCGAACAGTGCCGAACCGTCGACGTCCGGCGCCACGTCCGGGCCCCAGGTGGCTTCATCGACGATGTCGCCGGTGACCAGTGATTCGAGCTGCTGCGCGAGGCCGACCAGGTTCATGTCCCCGGTGAGCTGGACCGCGACGTTCGCGGGGATCTGCGGATGCTCGCCGGCCCGGACCCGACGAAGCAGGGCGAGCATCTGGTCGATCTCTTCCTGACGACCTTCGTCGTTGGTGCAGCACGGCGGATGCGCGTTCACGATCAGCAGGGACCGATCGAGCAGGTCGTCGGTCTCGATCAGAACCGCGAGATTGGTATCGAGTTCCTCCGAATACCGGATCGGATGGCGGGAAACCGTGATGCAGTCCGCGTTGCCGACGGCGTACCAGTCGTCGGGGTTCTCCCCGAGCCAGTCGATGAACCGCTGACGGGTCTCCGCGGGGGAATGGTTGTAGATCTCCTGGAAGTTCAGAATGTCCGGATCGAGCGCACGGACCAGTCGGCGGAACGAATCGGCCAGCGAGTCCTCCCAGGGGGAATCGAAGCGAACGTTCCAGCTGACCAGGCGCAGGTCTTCCGCGCGTTCCCGCTCGAGTGGTTCGTCGCGTGCGGGCGGTGCAGCGGCGAGGTCGAGCTGGTAGGCGATCGTACCGGTGTCAGGCAAGCGGTCTCCGGTGCCCGAGATCAGGACGATCGCTCCGCGATCCTCGAGGAACAGGGGGTTGCCCTGGACCGTCGCACCGCGCGCGAGGGCGATCTCGAACCGCGGAGAGGTGACCGTCGGTGCACCCTGCAGGGAAAGCGGACCGTGGAGGAGTTCGATGCCGTCCGAGGGATCGGTGGTGGCCTCGGGGAAGTAGCGGCCGGTGCGCGCCCCGAACACGAAGCGAAGTTCCGCACCCAGTCCCTCGGTCTGCAGCCCGGTACCGGGGTCGTCATCGGTATCCAGCAACAGCACCAGGTCGTTGTCGTCGGAGAGATCGAAGTCCCCGGCGGCGGTGAGCAGCATCTGAAACCAGCCCGGTTCGTCGGCCAGGCGCAGTTCGACGAGGTCGAGGCCACCGTCTCCGCGGGGGTCCGACGCCGCGACGGCTCGCTCGCTCCAGTCATCGAACCGACCATCGAGGGTGATCGGCGGGGGGGCTCCGAACCCGTTCGAGCCCGACAGGATCACCAGACCGGCAAGCAGCGATCCGTGATGGGAACAAGGAGTGGGCGGGTGCATCGGGGGGGCTCCGTGGGGTCGGCCTTCCCTGATCAACCTATCGAGTTTCCCGATTCAATCCACCGAAATCCCCGTGGATTGGTTCAGAGTGGGGCCGTGGGCGCGGGATACGAAGCGTCCGAGTGTTCGGCTCCGCTTCCGTTTTTCTTTTCCAGAGAATTCAGGGTAATGGCCTTGCGTTCCAGTCCGACTTCGGTACTCTGCTCTTGAAGAGATGATTTCAGAGCACGCCCATCGGCGGCGACTCCCAGCCCTGAAATGACAATTCGACGGCTTCAAGATGACTTGGGTTACCGAAGGGTAAGGAAGCATGCCTGCTGCGGCATTCACCGAATGTACGTAGAAGCGTGTCGTGTCCTTTTGCCCGTGAGTTGCCACGAACCCCGGTTCCTGGCACGTAATCCAATCGCAGAGTTGCCAGATCCGAGGAGAGATCGTCGATGAACCTGAAAGAATCCATGCTTGGAGGCGGTTTTGCGCTTCTTGCCGCAACCGCCAGCCTCGCGGATCCCGTCTGGAGCGAAGCCGCCGCGGCCTCGCCATGGTCCGATCGCCTCGATCCCACCCCCACCGGGTTGTCCTGCCTCGTCACCACCTTCACGATCGGGCAGACCACGATCGGGCAGGCCATGATCGGCGCAGGCGCCACCAATACCTTCACCGCGAGAATCGGTGGAAGTCGGGAGTTGTCCGCAACCTGTCTCGAGGACTGGATCCTCGAGGACGACCTCGGTTTTCTCGACATCATCACCGGTGACTTCCTCAGTCCCGAGCCCGCGGCCCCCGATGTGATCCAACTTCTGGGACTGGACCACCATGGCGAACCCTTCGTCGGTGGGATTGGTGGTGAGGCCATACTGCTCTCCCAGCGCTAGGGCGTCGGCCTCCGAGCCTGGTTGGAGCATTCGCACGAATCGAGCGCGTTGCACGGTCCAGCGGCTCACCCGTCGGTGTGTTCGTCGGTGTGTTGTGTCCTCAATGAACCATCTCAAGCTGGAAAACGCCCTGACGGTTCCAGCCCCCACGCGTCAGGTCAGGAGTCGTACCCCTGTCGGCGGTTCTCCTCGCCCGCGATTCGGTCGAATTCGATCAGTTCCTTCTTCGTCAGCTGGTCCCGCCAGCGTTCGTCGAGCTTGATCTCCCGTTCCCCGGTCCGGAATCGCATCGGGTTTCCTCCGATGTTGTGCGACTCGGACTTGCGAAGCGTGAGCATCTCCGGCTGGAACTCCACCCCGAGAAATCGGCAGGCACTCCGCATGGTCGTTTCCGGATCCCGACACAGATCCTCGTAGTGGATCTTCATCTTCTGTTCGGCAGGAATTCCGAACGAGGTCAGTCGGGTGTGTGTCTGGGCTCGCTTCCAGTCGCTGGCCGCCCGTTTCATGGACGCTCCGGTTCGCCGAATGGCGGAAGCACTCACGGCTCGACCGTCCCTCACCATGTAGATCAATCTGAACTGCTCCGGGGTGTTGCAGTACAGCGCCTTGAGTCGACGGGCGTCCTTCGAGGAGTCGATGATCACCCGCGTCCCGGTGACGTTTCGTATCGCTTCGTACCAGATCATCGACATCTCGATCGCCTTCTGGTGTGCCGGTGCGAAGAATCCGTTCGCCCATCGCCCCAACGGGCGGGGGGCCACGAGCATCGCGGATTTCTGGAAGATCGTTCTGACGAAGTTCACGTCCACGGGTCGCAGCATCATCTCCGTCTCGTGCAGTGGATGCCGATCCGCGCCCCAGCCCAGGCTCGTTCGCACCTGGTCTTCCACCTCGAGCCAGAACGGACACTCCGAAACCGGGCTGCCGCAGGTGCACGGTTCCGTGTTCTCCCGGGCGTAGAGGTTGAGCCGGTGCACCTCCCCGACGGACTGCACCAGAGAATGGTTGTTCAGCAGCAGATCGATCAGCGTCGAACCGCTTCGGCCCGAACCTCCGATGAACACGACCGACTTGCCCTCGTCGTGCGTCACCCCCTCCTGCCTGTCGATTCCGTTCGTCATGAGTGTCTCCATTCTACGGAACGGTTCATCGTTCTGACAACAGTGCGTGCCGGGCATTCCGAGCAGGTGAATGCCCATGGATTCCGGCATGGTGAACCGCCTGAATCCCGGCCGCGATTCGATCTTCGCGATGGAACCTTCTCGCTGGCGACCAGGCAACTCAATGATTCAGGCACCTCCATCGTCACCCGTCGCTCGGGATCGGATTCCTGATGCAGACCACGGGGATCCTCGACCGTGGCGTGTGCGCTCGTTCTGTCCCATACCGGACCTCGCGGTGGTGCTTGGCGCCTGGGGCCTGCCCTGCACCGGGGGCTGAGGCCACCCGAGCGACACCAGGGAATCTTCGGTACCCGAACGCCCCCGCTCGAGCACGCTCGAGCGGGGGCGTTTCATGAAACGGTGGGGGCGGGATTCGAACCCGCGAAGAGGACACGCCCCGCCGGTTTTCAAGGCCGGTGCCTTCAACCGCCGCACCCTGTCCCCCCGAATGATTCGGATCGCAGGCGTTCTCCAAACTCGGTGGTGCCGTGGCATCTCATGCACCGGGACTTTTGAACTCAACGCCGGTGTTTCAGTCATGAGTGACTGCCGTGCAGTGCGTCTCCAGACCTTACGGCCAGCAGATATACTCTGCGTAATACCTGCTTTTGCCCCATGATGAATCGTTCAAGAGGTCGCATCTGATCAGTCAAAGGAGAAGAGAATGCATTTCCGACATCCGATTCCGTTCAACTTGTCGCTGCTTTGCGGGTTGCTCTTTCTGGCATCTCCCGCCTTCGCGCAGCAGCTCTTCACCAGGACCATCGACGTCAATGGACTCGATCGTGAATACCTGATCTACCTGCCGGTCGATTACGATGCCTCACAAAGCCTGCCGGCCCTGATGTGGCATCATGGAGGAAGCGACAACGCGGAAGTGGCGCTCAGTGAGGCGGACTTCCGCACGCTCGCCGACTCGCGTCGGTTCATCGTGGCGTATCCCAACGCGCTTCCCGATCAGACCGAGGGCTGTAACTGCTGGGGCTACCAGCAACCTGGCGGCTTGAGCAACGGGAACTGGGACATCGACCTCGCATTCACCCGCGCGTTGATCGACGATCTCATCGCGACGTACAACGCGGATCAGTCTCGAATCTACGCCGGTGGCTATTCGATGGGCGCGAGCTACACATGGGACATCACCTGTGCGATGAGCGATGTGATCGCAGCCGCTGCCCCGGTGGCCGCCAGCATGTACCCCTGGACGTTCAACAACTGCGATGCGGCGCTTCCCACCGCGGTCTGTCACATCCTCGGCACCGACGACTTCTATGCACCGTACGACGGGCAGGAGGGCTGGGTCCCCTCCGCCGCCGCGCAGCATGCATTCTGGGTCGGCAAGAATCAGGCGAACACCCCTGCCGAGGAGGAGTCTCTGGGCGATGGGGTCACTCGCTTCATCTGGACCGCGGGTCAGGGCTGCCACGGGGTGGAGCACTTCCGCTGGGGCGGTGGACACGTCGTTCCGTCGTTCGCCACGACCGTGATCTGGGACTTCGTGTCCCAGTACTCGCTCGAAGGCCTCATCGACTGTGGTGGTGACGCACTCACGGCCGATTTCAACGGCGATGGTGCGGTCAATGGTGTCGACCTCGGACAGCTGCTGGGAAGCTGGTCGAGTTCGAACGCACCGTACGACCTCGATGGCAGTGGCAAGGTCGACGGCGGGGACCTGGCAATAGTGCTGGGAGCATGGACGGGCTGAACTGGCGGACTTGCGTCGGGCGGATCGACGTTGACCCGGTTCCATGTCCAGAAACCAACACCCAAACCCCTCTGCACCCAGCAGGGGGGTTTTCGTTTCTGGGTCTCTTTTCAAGTGAAACGCTCGCGGGAGGACTCGAACCTCCGACCTTCGGTTTAGGAAACCGGTGCTCTATCCAACTGAGCTACGCGAACTGCATGGACAGTGTACGCCCCAGACGACCGTGCCGCCCCGCCTCGGCTCAGTTGATCGGGAGGATGATCATCGACGCCGTGCGGGGCGGGCAGTTCGGGGAGGTGACCGTGACCAGGTGATTGCCTTCGCGGTCGGCGTTGAATCCGCCGACCAGCTTCACCCCGCTGTCGGTCGACCAGGAGCGCGGGACCACGGGGTCGGGGTCGGTCGGGACCGCGTCTCCGGTGGGGCCGGTCACCGCGATCTCGAACGTCCAGGATTCGTCGAATTCCACCGCCGGACGGCCGGGCAGGCTCTCGCGCACGATGAAGATCAGCGCTCGACCCTTCGGCCCCAGACCCTGGGAGATCTGGCCGGGCGCGGTGAACGGACGCTGGCGAAGCATGACTTCCGGAGCCTCGTAGACGTCTTCGTCGGGATCCGAACAGCCGGACTGCGCACCGCAGACCAGGCCGAGGCTCAACAGCACGGTGAGGCGGAGGATCGGGTGCAGGAGGCGGGATCGATTCATCATCGGCGGTGGTTGGCGGCGAGCGACCGGGTCCGGTGGAGTCACCCACCTCCCCATGCGGAGTTGGCTCCCACGCCCGGCAGCATCCGGTCCTTGAACCAGTACCAGTCGCTGTTGGTCTCGTCCCACTCGATGCCGGGTTCACCCGGGTAGTACGCGCGGTGGTTGCCGGCGCCGGTATTGAAGTTCTCGATCAGGAAGTTGCCGAGGTCCTTCTTCTTGAACTGGTAGAAGAGGGTCGATCCATCGCAGAAGGAGAGGGTGACGCCATCCTCCACCCAGGGGGCGGGGTAGTCGAACCACATCTCGTTCGGGGGGGTCCCGGTGTTGCATTCGCTGAGCCAGTTCTTGATCATGAAGCCCTGGTTGTTGTGACCGGCGCTGTCCTCCTCGCAGATCGTCATCAGGGTCTTGTTCGGCTGAGGAAGCGCCGAGAGCGAGCGGGCCGCGCGCCAGCCCTGGTCGAGGCAGGCGTTGCCGCTGATCTTGTCCCCGAGGTTGTCGGGGCAGAGTTCACCGATGTAGGCGTTGATCGCGTAGCTGCGTACGCGGGTGGTGGGGTCCAGCGGCGACTTGTAGGCACTGATGTCACCGATGTACTCGAAGGCCGCGCCGTCGGTGAGCGCGAGTTCGCGCTCCTCGTTGCCGTTGACGGTGTCGACCATCCGGTCCGCACCGGACTCGTCGAAGGATTTCGTCCAGAGCCGGAAGTACTCACCACCCCGGACGCAGTCGGGATTCGTGGAACCGAATCCCGCCTCGTAGTTCGGGGCGGTGCGGGGGCTGAGAAAGGTTCCGTCGTTGTCCGAGGCGAAGGTGAAGTTCCCGGTGTTCACCTGGCGCTGGTTGTTCATGCAGCCGATCGTTCGCGCCTGGAAGCGGACCCTGCCACCGACCACCAGGGTCAGACCGAGCAGGATGGTGATCAGGCCGATGACGAGGAGCAGCTCGACGAGGGTGAATCCACCTCGTGCCTGCGACCGGGATGAGGAACGTCGGGCTGGATGCCGTTTGGCTCGGTTCACGTGTGCACTCCGTGCGGGGGGATGGGCGGGTGGACCGGTGTCGATCACCCGTAGCTCTGAACCTAGCGTAGACGCTCCAGAGTCGGAAGCCAAGGGGAAACGGCCGACAGGGACGTGCACCCCGATGTGGTGGGCACGTCCCTGAACGGACCGTCTGGTCGTGATCAGCCCCGGAAATTCAGCGCACGTTCCCGCGAGCGTCCGTTGGACGGTGCGGTCGGTGCGGCGAGCCCCGGTCGTCCGACTCGGTCGAACGTCTGACCCTGACACATGGAGAATTCCACGACTCCGGTACCTGATACGAATCAAGTCACCGGAATGGTCCCGTAAATCGAGGATTTTTTTTTCTGGAATCGATCGATCCGGTCGCCATTGGCCCTGGGAGGGCGTGGGCCCCGGTTCGGAGGGGAGTTGAATGCCGATAGCAGGACTCGAACCTGCGACCTAGGGTTTATGAATCCCTCGCTCTGGCCAGCTGAGCTATATCGGCGGGCGGAGCAGGATAGCAGGCTCACCCGCAGAAGGAAAGGTAGCGCGGGAATCAGCTCGTTTCGGCCATCGGGGAGCCGTTGGTGGAGGTGTGGTCGCTCCCGTTCGTCCACCGTTCGGGGATGTCCTGGCAGGAGGCGGGGGCGTCCTTGGCCCGGATCGCCGCCGCCACCAGACCCATGAAGAGGGGGTTGGGCGAGAGCGGGCGGGAGGTGAGTTCCGGATGGAACTGAGCGCCGATGAAGAAGGGGTGCCGTTCGGCGGAAAGCTCGAGCACCTGCATGATCGGGAATTCCGGATGGCGTCCGGAGAAGGTGAGACCGGCCTCGGTGAGCTGATCGATGAACGCCGGTTCCACCTCGTAGCGGTGCCGGAAGCGTTCGCGCACGCTCGAAGCCCCGCCGTAGAGCTTGCTCGCCAGGCAACCGCCTTCCAGGCGGACGTCCTGCGCGCCGAGTCGCATCGTGCCGCCCATGATGCCCTCGAGCTGCTTCTGTTCGGGAAGCTCCGAGATCACCGCGGTGCCGCAGTTCGCGTCGAACTCGGTCGAGTTCGCCAGCTCCAGTCCGAGTACGTTGCGGGCGTACTCGATGACCGCGACCTGGAAGCCCAGGCAGATGCCGAGGTAGGGCAGGCCGTGCGTTCGTGCGTACTCGACGCAGCGGATCTTGCCTTCGACCCCGCGAACGCCGAACCCGCCGGGAACGATCACGCCGTCGAGCGAACCGAGTGCGCGTTCCGCATCCGCGGCGCTGTCGATCTGCGAGGTCTCGATCCAGTCGATGTCGATGTCGGTGGAGAGGTGGGTCGCGCAGTGCTCGAGTGCCTTCTCGATCGAGGCGTAGGCGTCGCGCAGGGCCGCGTACTTTCCGGTGATCCCGATCCGGATCGAATGCCTGCGCTCGGCGAGGATGCCGTCGGAGAACGCCTTCCACTCCGCGCGGGCCCGGTCCTCGTGCAGCGGATTGACCCGTTCGTGCAGGTCGAGGATCGAGAGGATCTGTCGATCGAGTCCGTTGGCGCGCATCGCGTCGGGAATCGTGTAGATCGATTCCCGATCGTGCATCGAGAAGATCCGCGAGAGGGGGACGTTGGAGAACATCCCGATCTTCTCCATGACCTGGTTGGTCACGGGACTCTCCGCGCGGCAGGCGATGATCGACGGCTGGATCCCCGCCTCCAGCAGTCGCTTCATGCCCAGCTGCGCGGCCTTGGACTTCTGCTCGCCGAGGATCTTCGGTTCGATGATGTAGGTGAGTCCGACGAAGCAGCTGGAGTTCGGACCCTCTTCGTAGGCCAGTTCGCGCAGCGCCTCGATGTAGAAGCCGTTCTCGTAGTCGCCGGCGGTGCCTCCGACCTCGACGAACACCACATCGACCGGCTTGCCGTCGTTGCCGGTCAGTGCGAGTTCGCGCAGCTTGCGCTTCACCTCGCCGGTCACGTGGGGGATCATCTGAACGTCCCGGCCGAGGTAGCCGCCGCGGCGCTCGCGTTCGAGCACGTCGGTGTAGATCTGGCCCGCGGTGAGGAAGTTGCTGCGGCCGAGGTTCTGGTCGAGCATGCGCTCGTAGGTGCCCAGGTCCATGTCGGTCTCGAGTCCGTCGTCGAGCACGAAGACCTCGCCGTGGCGGTAGGGGTTGAGCGTACCGGAGTCGATGTTCAGGTAGCCCTCGAGCTTGATCGGCGCGACCGAGAGTCCCTTGTCCTTCAGGAGCTTGGCGAGCGAGCTCGAGAAGATTCCCTTGCCCAGTCCGCTCATCACGGTGCCGATCACCATCACGAACTTGGTTCGCCCCGGCTGGTAGCCCTCGGGCATCGGTGAATAGTGTTCGGACGTCTCGCCCGAAGAGCCGAATGTCGCGAGAAAATCGCCCTCGTCCGACGGGGTCGGGGAGGCGTCACCAGGGTGGTCGGGTTTCTGGAGGGGCATACGTGAAGATACCACGATTGGCGGTCCGGATGCCAGTCGATCGAGCGGTCAATCGGAAAGCTCGTTGAATTCCCTCACGAACCTCGCGTACTGCTCGGGAGTGTCGATGCCATGGTGTGCCCGCGGACAGGGGGTGACCGCGATCGGGTGGCCGTGGTCCAGCGCCCGCAGTTGCTCCAGTCGTTCGGCGACTTCGCGTTCGGTGCTCGCCAGCCCCGCGAAGACCGGAAGGAACTCCCGGCGGTAGGCGTAGAGACCGACGTGTCGCAGCAGCGGGGAATTCCCGTCGGATCCCGCTTCGGCCAGTGGGGACCGGGAGAAGTCGACCGCCCGTCCGGTGGCGTCGTGCACCACCTTGACCAGGTTGGGATCCCCGGGATCCTCCTCCGGACCGAACGCACAGGCCACCGTCGACATCGGGACCTCCTCGCTCTCGAGCAGCGCTCGTACCGCCAGGTCGATCGTGTCGGGATCGATCATCGGTTCATCCCCCTGGACGTTCACCACGATCGCGCAGTCGAGCCCCCCGGCGACCTCCGCGATCCGACTGGTTCCATTGGGGTGGTCGCTGCGGGTCAGGATCGCCTCACCTCCGAAGGCCCGGACCGCATCGATGATCCGCTGGTCGTCGGTCGCCACCAGGACCCGGTCCACGAGCGTCGCCCGGGCGGCCCGTTCGCAGACGTGCTGGATCATCGGCCGGCCGGTCTCGCACGCCAGCGGCTTCCCGGGAAAGCGGGTCGACGCCATTCGCGCGGGGATCACCGCGACCACCGAGGCTGGCTGGGGGGGAGTGGGGGTCACGACATCGACTTCGAGAGCTCGTCGATCTCACGCCGGCGATCGCGGATGTCCCGGTACTTGATGTTCTTGCGGACGATCTCGGAACAGATCTCCGCCGCCTCGTCGGCGAGCTCCTTGGAGTTCTGTTCTCGCGCGAGGGAGATCAGCGCGACCATCATGTCGTACTTCACCGGAAGCTCGAGGTCGCGGTTGGTCGCGTCCATCGCATCCAGGGCCTCCTTGTACTCGGAGGAGGCTTCCTTGAACCACCCCTCCTCGGCGAAGCAGTTGCCGAGGCGATGAGCGGAGTGGACGCGGTACTTCGGTTCGTCCTTGCAGTCCTGGAAGTTGGCCATCGCACCCTCGAAGTCGCCTCGCTCGAACTGGATGTTGCCCAGCTGGAACTTGATGCCTCGATCGGTGGGGTACTTCTCCGAGCGTTCGCTGAATTCCGACTCCTTGAGGGCGATCAGCGCTTCGCTCGCCTCCTCGAGCTCCCGGGCGAGGTCCGCCGCGGGCACGTCGTCCGGGGGGGTCTCGCAGCGGTTGCTCGCGGTGCGCACCCGTTCCTCGGCATCGGCGATCCGCAGGTCGCCGGCGGCCATCTTGAACTGGTACTGGCCGAGCCGCTCGAAGGCGTCCAGGAAGAGGGTGACCGCTTCCTCGCGCGCCTCGGGGGTGTTGAGCCTGAGCAGGAGCTTCGCCAGCTTGTTCACCGCCTCGGGGGAGTTCGGTGACGCGGCGAGCTGTTCCCGGGCGGATTCCAGCGCCCGGTCGTCCGCGGAACCGCCGGTGACCGAGGCTTCGTCCTCGAGTCGCTGCTGTTCGTCGATGTCCTTGACCGCGGAACGGAACGCACCCTTCTCGCTGGCGGCCTTCTCGTAGCCCCCGGAGATGATCGCGCGCTGTGCGGTGAGCTGCTTGAGTTCCTGCACGAGGTTGGTGTCGCTGGGGTCGAGCTTGGCGGCGATCTGTCCCGCCTCGAACGCCTCGTCCCACGCACTGGCTTCCGCGAAGAGGTTGCGGGCCTTGACGTACTCGGACTTCGACTGCTTCTTGGCCTTCTTGAGCATGTTGAGGTTCTTGGGGGCGAGCCACGCGGAGAGCTCCTCGAGCTCGGCCTTCACCGCGGCATCCAGGAGCTTCATCGCCAGCGAGTAGTTGTTCACGTCCCGCATCCAGGCGAGTTCCGCCACCGCGACCTTGTCGCTGGGGTGGGGGCCGTCGACGTCCTTGAGTTCCTTGCGACTGGCCGCCTTGCCCCCGGAGGTGAAGTGGCCGATCGCCGCCTCGAACATCAACTTGTGGGTGGTGAGGTCGGTCGGGTCGAGCTTGACCGCCGAGGCGTAGCAGGTCAGTGCGTAGGTGTAGTTCCCGGTGTCGGCGATCTGCTTCGCCTGGGACACCCAGCGCTGGGCCTTCTCGGGTCGGGGGACGAAGCCCTGGTCCTCGCCGCCGCCTTCCGCCTCGTTCTGCTTCTTCTTGCCGAACAGTGCCAATCGATGCTCCTCGTCGCAGGGTCGGTCCTCGACCGCCGGGGATGCCATCATCCCAGATCCGGGGCATCGCTCCAAGCTGGTCCGCCCCTTGCAGACCCACACTCTATTGGAGGCTGGCGATCGAGGCAATACACGCCCCGGGAGTGGGCGTTCCTCGGGTAGACTTCACCACATGACGCCCGCTCCCTGCCAACTGGTCCTCCACCCCGCCCCCGTCCTTCGCGAGAAGGCCCGGCCGGTGGAGGTCTTCGACGAGTCCCTCGCCGAACTCGTCGCCGAGATGTGCCGCCTCATGAAGGAACACGAGGGAGTGGGGCTCGCCGCCCCCCAGGCCGGCCACAGCCTTCAGGTGTTCGTCTGCAACTCCGGGGCCGAGGGGGAATCCGACCAGGTCTTCATCAACCCCGAGATCCTCGAGGCGGACGGCCCTCCGGAGTGGATGGAGGAAGGCTGCCTCAGCCTGCCGGGCATTCGGGGGCGCGTGCGTCGTCCGACCCGGGTCCGGATCCGAGCCCGGGACCTCGAGGGAAAGACGTTCGAACTGGAATCGGACGCGTTTCCCGCTCGGATCTGGCAGCATGAATTCGACCACCTGCACGGGGTGCTCATCCTCGATCGGATGCGGCCGATCGATCGAATCGCGATTCGACGGGCGCTCAAGGATCTCGTCGACCGTTCCGCACCCGAATGAATCCGGGCCCTGGCGCCCGGCGGAGCTCACTGCATGCGATTGGTCTTTCTCGGTTCCGGCGCCTTCGGACTTCCCACCCTCCGAGCCCTCGCCGACACGCACGAGGTGGTGCAGGTCGTTTCCCAGCCGGACCGCCCCGCCGGTCGTTCGCGCACGATGACCGCGACTCCGGTCGCGCAGTGGGCACTCGAGGCGGGGGTTCCCCTGGAGCGGCCTGCCGACGTGAATGCCCCGGAATCGGTCGCGGGGATCCGGGGACTCGACCCGGATGCCCTGGTGGTGATCGCCTTCGGGCAGAAGCTCGCGCCGCCGCTGCTCGAGGACCTGCCCGCCTTCAACCTGCATGCTTCGCTGCTGCCCGCCTACCGGGGTGCGGCACCGATCAACCGCGCGATGATCGACGGGTGCACCCGCACCGGGGTCTCGGTGATCGCGCTTGCGCAGACCATGGATGGTGGTGTGGTCTACACCCGGGAAGCGGTCGAGATCGACCCCCGGGAGACCGCCGGTGAACTCCACGACCGGCTGGCCCGGCTCGGTCCCGAGGCCGTGGGTTCGGTCCTCGATGCACTCGCGGAGGGACGACTCGAGGGCAGCGTGCAGGCGGAGGATGCGGTCTCGCCCGCGCCGAAGCTCTCCCGCGCGGACGCCACCGTGCACTTCGATCAATCCGCGGCCCGGGTGCGGGCGCGCATCCACGGTCTCACCCCCTGGCCGGGGTGCGACGTGCTCCTGGGGGGGACTCGTCTGCGCCTGCTTCGAGTCCTCGACCACCCCGAGCGCGAGGTGGAGGCGGGCCCGGGGACCCTGCTCGAGGACGGGCTGCTCGCCTGCGCGAGCGGATGCCTGGAGGTGCTCGAGGTGCAACCCCAGGGCAAGAAGGCGATGTCCTTCGAGGCCTATCGCAACGGTCGTTCGATCCCCCCCGGCACCCTCGCGGAACCGATTGCCTGATGTTCTCCGACTTCCCCAAGCTGCTCTGGGACCTCGTGCCCCGTCGAAGCGCGCCGGCCGGCTCCGCGAAGAAACGCTCCGCCAGCAGCGAGGATGGTGCCCCACACCGGGCGCGCACCCCGCAGCAGGCGCGGTACGACGAACTGGTCCGTGAGATGAAGTCGATCCACCGGCTCCGGGTCAACAAGTGGCGCACCCGGACCTCCGGTTGCGCGTGGGAGGTCCACTACGCCGATGGACGGGTCTCCCGCCTGATCGAGTCACCGTATCCCAGGGGCCCGATGAGCTGCGCGGTCTTCATGCACGAGGTCGGACACCACGCGATCGGTCTGCACCGCTACCGACCGCGCTGCCTCGAGGAGTACCACGCGTGGCGATGGGGGCTCGAGGAGATGCAGGCGCGGGGGTTTTCGGTGACCGACCGGGTGCTCGCCCGGCGTGACGATGCCCTGCGCTACGCGGTGGCGAAGGCGCTGCGTCGCGGACTGCGTCGCCTGCCGCAGGAACTCCTCCCGTGGGCGCCCCCCGGGCTCTTCGAGCCGGCGGCGGCCCCCGATCAGGCGAAGACGTCGATCAGTGATCCCAGGTTGGTGTAGACGGTCGGCTGCACGACCGTGGTCTCGTTGACCACCTCGTAGGTGACCGGTCGTTCGTCGTGCGGGGCGAGGTCGGCCGGGGCCTCGACGATCCGGGTCGGTTCGACCAGCGGTCGGGCCGCGAGCTCGCGCAGCGTGTTCTCCGTCTGGCCGAGTTCGTCCTCGAGTCGACCGATGATCCCCTCGAGGGCGGCGATCTCTCGGGCCTGCCGGGTGAGCAGGACCTCGTCGTTTCGAATGCGCTGGTCGAGGATCTCCTCCCGCTCGAGGGCGGGCACCGGCGTGACCGCTGCGCCCGGGCCGGTATCGACCAGCGCGAAGCGGGGGAGTGCCGGGGCGGCACCGAGGATCAGCGGATCTGCGGTTGAGTACGTCATCTCTGGGTACCGCAAGCCTGCCACGGAACCACGGGAGCGACGATCGCTTTTTCGCAGGTTCCGGCACGGCCGATAAGGACACCTCCGCGATGGTGCGCTAGCGTGTACCCGATGCGAACCGACGAGCTCGACTACGAACTGGATCCGCAGCTGATCGCCACCCGTCCGGTGGAGCCGCGTGACGCGGCGCGGCTCCTGGTCCTCGAACGCACGCCCGGTCCGCTCGATCATCGCCGGGTGCACGCGCTTCCGGAACTGCTCGAATCCGGTGATGCGCTGGTGCTCAACGAGACCCGCGTGGTCCCCGCCCGGGTGCACCTCCACCGCCCCTCCACCGGTGCGCGGTTCGAGGGACTGGTGCTGCCCTCACATGAACCCGGCCGAATCGGTTGCTACCTCCGGGGAGCGAAGAAACTCCACGTCGGTGATCGACTCGAACTGCGCGGGGCCGATCAGTCGGCGGTCGGCGCCTTCGAGGTGCTCGGTCGCGAAGGCGAGCAGGTGCTGCTGCGAGTGCTCGAAGGCGGATCACTCGATGAACTGCTCGAGGCCGCCGGTGAGGTGCCGCTGCCGCCCTACATCCTCGGTGCCCGCAAGGAGCGCGGGGAGGCCGACGACGACGCACTCGATCGCCACGATCGCGACTGGTACCGAACGGTCTACCAGGTCGCTGAAGGCCAGCGTTCGGTGGCCGCACCCACTGCCGGGCTCCACTTCACCCCGGGGCTGCTCCAGGCATTGACCGAGCGGGGGATCCGACTGGTCCGCCTCCAGCTCGAGGTCGGCCCGGGGACGTTCAAACCGGTGACCGCCGAGCGGCTCGAGGACCATCCGATGCACCGGGAACGCTTCGTCATCGAGGCCTCGGCACGATCGGAACTTCAGGCGGTACGGGCCGCAGGGGGGCGGATCATCGCAGTGGGCACCACCTCCTGCCGGGCCCTCGAATCGCTGCCGGAGACGCTCGAGGGGCCCACCCTCGCCACCGATACCGACCTCATGATCGCCCCCGGGCACGCCTTCCGCCACGTCGACGGACTGATGACCAACTTCCACCTGCCCCGGTCCACGTTGCTGGCGCTGGTCGGGGCGATGGTGGGCCTGGATCGCTTGATCGATGTGTACATGCAGGCGATTGCGCATCGCTACCGTTTCTATTCCTATGGTGATGCGATGCTGATTCGGTGAGCGACGCGTCGCCCCGCCGGGAAAGCGAACCCGTGAGTCGGGTTCTGCCGATGAAAGAGTGTGCTGATGCCCGAGGCCCATCCCACGATCGATTCGATGCTCCAGGGACTGGGGGATCGGTGTCGATGCACCGGGGACCGTCTGCTGCGTCCGACCGGCGTCGTCGAGGACTCCCGGCAGGTGGGTCCCGGAATGCTCTTCATCGCGCGCCCCGGAACCGACGACGATGGTGCCCGCTTCATCGAACCCGCCCTCGAGGCCGGCGCGGTCGCCTTGGTGGTCGCGGAAGGATCCGCCGAACGCTTTCGGGGTGATCCGCGGATCCGGGTGCTGATCGAGGCCGCCGATCCCGCGACCCTGGGGGCCCGACTGGCGCATCGCTTCCACGGGGACCCGGTCGACCAGCTCGACGTGGTCGCGATCACCGGGACCAACGGGAAGACCACGGTGGCCTGGTTCATTCGCGCACTCCTCCAGGCGGCGGGCCGATCCTGCGGGCTGGTGGGCACGATCGAGACCGACGACGGGCGCACCCGCGCCCCCGCGACCCTGACCACGCCCTCCGCCTGCGACCTCGCCTCGGCCCTCGGCCGCATGGTCGCAAACGGCTGCGACGCGGTGGTGCTCGAGGCTTCCAGCCACGCGCTCCACCAGGCGCGACTGGCCGGGGTCACGCCGGACATCGCGCTCTTCACGAACCTCAGCGGCGACCACCTGGACTACCACGGCACGATCGAGGCGTATGCCGCGGCCAAGGCCTCGCTGTTCGCGGGGCTCACCGAGCGCGGTATCGCGGTGGTCAACGCCGACGACCCTCGGCATGAACGCATGCTCCGCGACACCCCGGCCCGAGTGGTTCGATGTTCGACCGCAGGTGCTGACGTCGATGCCTGCGCGAGCGTGCAGGCGTGCGATCGCACCGGAATGGACCTCGCCTTCCGCGGGGCGTGTGGCGAACTGCAGGTACGCGTCCCCCTGGTCGGACGGCACAACGCGGAGAACCTCCTGCTTGCGCTGTCGGCGATCGGTGCCCTTGGGATCGCCCCCGAGGGGCTGGTCGATGCACTCGGTCAGCTGCCCGCACCCCCGGGACGGCTCGAGCCGGTCACCGCGCCGGAGGCACCGTTCAGCGTCCTGGTCGACTACGCGCACACCGACGACGCGTTGCGCAACGTTCTCGAGGCGGTGCGTCCCCTGGTACCCGCCCCCGGGCGGCTCACGGTGGTCTTCGGCTGCGGGGGGGATCGGGATCGAAGCAAGCGGCCGCGCATGGCCGAAGTCGCCTGTTCGCTCGCCGACCGGATCCTGGTGACTTCCGACAACCCGCGCACCGAACGCCCCGAGCGCATCGTCGAGGAAGTGCTCGCGGGAGTTCCCGCGGACGCGATCGGGCGGGTGAGCTCGGAAGTCGATCGGGATCGCGCGATTCGACGCGCCCTCGAGGAAGCGGTCGACGGGGAGGTGGTGGTGATCGCGGGCAAGGGACACGAGGACTACCAGATCGTCGGTGATCGTCGCCGTCAGTTCGACGATCGACGGGTCGCGCGGGCCTGGCTGGGTGAGCGAGGAGGGGTTCGATGACGTTCCTCACCACTCGTGAGATCGGTGGCCTGCTGGGCGAGCGGTGGATTCGTTCCCCCCACCAGGCGGTGGTCGAACCCTGGGGGGTCTCGACCGACACTCGGGCCGACGTCGCCGGGGCGTGCTTCATCGCCCTGGCCGGAGAACGCTTCGACGCGCACGACTGCCTGCAGCAGGCGATCGACGGTGGGGCTTCGATGCTGGTGCTCCAGGCGGATCGGTGTCCGGAGACGATTCCCGGGGACGGACCGGTGCTGCTGGTGGAGGACACCCGGCGCGCCTTGTGGTCGCTGGCGGAATTCTGGCGTCATCGTCTGGAGGCCACGGTGGTCGCGATCACCGGCAGTGCGGGCAAGACCACCGTCCGCCGCATGCTGCAGTCGATCCTCGAACAGGCTCACCGCACCGGGGAGACCGGCAGCGTGACCGCTTCGGTGAAGTCGTTCAACAACGAACTGGGCGTCCCGCTCACGATCCTGCGGGCACGTCCCGACGACCAGTTCCTGGTCCTCGAGGTCGGGACCAACGAAACGGGCGAGCTGGCCCGGCTGGGCGCGCTGGTCCGTCCGGACATCGCGGCGATCACCTGCATCGGCCGGGCGCATCTGGAAGGTCTGGGCTCCCTGGAGGGGGTGGCCGACGAGAAGGCTTCGCTTCTGGCGTTTCTGGCCCCCGGGGGAACGGCGGTGGTGCCGGTCGACGACGGAGGGCCGCTGCGCTCGGCGGTCGAGCGTTCGCTCCCGCCATCGACTCGCATCGTCGATTTCGGGTCGGGAGCGGGGGTGCTCAACCTCACGGAGCGTCATCCGCTTTCGGGCGAACCCGGTCAGGCACTGACGCTGGCGGACCAATTTCAGGCGACGATTCGGCTTCCCGGGCCCTACAATGCCCTCAACGCGCTTGTCGCCGTGGGTTTGGGGAGATCGCTGGGATTGACCGATAGGGTCATATCCGCCGGTTTTTCCGAACTGTCCCCGGACCCGATGCGTTTTTCTGGTGTCCCCCTAGGAGACTCAGGAACCATGCTCTACAACGATGCCTACAACTCCAATCCGGATGCGGTGAAGGCCGCCCTGGAGACGTTCGGCGAACTGGCTGCGGAGGCCCCACGCCGGATCGTGATCCTCGGCGACATGCTGGAGCTTGGCGAGGAGGGGCCCGGCCTGCACGCCGAGGTGGGTGATCAGCTTATGGCCCTCCACGCTCGGACCCCGATCGACGTGGTGGTGCTGGTGGGGCCGTTGATGGCTCGCTGCGAACAGCGACTCGTCGAGCGCGGATTCTGCAACCTCGTCGTCCGGGTCGAGCAGCTCGAAGCGCTCATGGTGCACGCACTGGCATCGCTGGCGGTCGACGGGGACTCCCTCCTGGTGAAGGGATCGCGATCGATGAAGCTCGAGCGGATCGTCGACGCGATCCGCGCCCGGGTCGACGTCGAGACCGGTACCCTCGCCGCTCCGGTCTGAGTTCACGTGATCGTGTTGCATCCTCGCCCGATCTGCCGATGATTCATGGGGGACCTTCCCCTGAATCCCGCAGATGCTCTTCAACCTCCTCGACCATTTTCAGAACCGCATCGAGTCCCTCGGGCTCTGGTCGTACCTCCAGGTGCTCTACCAGGAGGAGTTCCGGGCGCTGGCCGCGCTGCTGCTCTCCTTCGGACTGGTGATGGTCTTCGCCCGGCGGGTGATCGCGTGGCTGGTGCGAATGAAGGTGGGCGATTCCCCGGAGTTCTACAACGCCGATCTCAACGAACTGATGCGTTCACGAAGCGGCACCCCGACGATGGGCGGAATCCTCATCTGCGGGGCGATCCTGGTGAGTTCGCTGCTGCTTGCGGACATGGGCAATCGCTACGTGGTGCTGGGACTGGTGGTCCTGGTCTGGCTCGGCCTGCTGGGGGTGAGCGATGACTGGTTGAAGCTCACCGCCGCCCGGCGCAACCCCGGTTCCCGTGAGGGACTCCTGGCGTGGGAGAAGCTGCTCTTCCAGCTCGGCATCGGCTTCATGGCGGCCCTGTTCGTCTACCTGGAGGCCGGCTCGCCGGACGCCCACGTGCTGAACCTGCCCTTCCAGCGCACCTACCCGCCGGCCCAGCTGGACGATGTCCTGCAACTGCCCATGACGCTCTCGCCGGGCGTGGTGGTGCTTCCGGGAATCGTCTTCGTCGTGCTGGGCATGCTTCTGATCGCCGGCAGTTCCAATGCCGTCAACATCACCGACGGCATGGACGGACTCGCCGGAGGAACGATGGCGATCGCGAGCATCGGCATGATGATCCTCGCGTGGATCGCCGGCGAGCCCCGGGCGAGCGCATTCCTGATGGTGCCCTACGTGGAAGGCTCCCAGGAACTGATGGTGGTCGCGGGCGCGATGACCGGAGCCTGCATCGGGTTCCTCTGGTTCAACGTCTCACCCTCGAGCGTCTTCATGGGTGACACCGGTTCGCTGCCGCTGGGTGGACTGCTCGCCTACATCGCGATGGTCGCTCGCCAGGAGTTCCTCCTGCTGGTGATCGGTGGCGTCTTCCTGATGGAGATCGGAAGCGTGGTGCTCCAGGTCGGCTACTTCAAGCTCACCGGGGGCAGGCGGATCTTCCGTTGTTCGCCGATCCACCACCACTTCCACCTCGGGGGCTGGAGCGAGCACCAGGTCGTGCTTCGCTTCTGGCTGATCGCGGTGATCCTCGCGATGATCGCCCTGGCGAGCCTCAAGCTGCGCTGAATCAGAGCACGAGGTCCAGGTCGATGGTGGCTCCGGGAGCATCGACCCGTTTCCTGAGGTGGTGTTCGCGCAGGAGCGTGACCAGTCGGGCCATGTCCGGTCGAAGCGGTGCGGTGTGCAGGACCGGTTGCTCGGTGATCGGGTGGGTGAAGCCGAGGGTGGTTGCGTGCAGCGCCTGCCGCCGGATCAACGGGGTCGGTCCGAGCTCCTCCACGAGGTCCTCCTCGAGGAGGTGCCGGCCCCCGTACATGTCGTCCCCGACGATCGGGTAGCCCAGGTACGCCAGGTGCACCCGGATCTGGTGGGTGCGCCCGGTGTGCAGTTCCAGTTCGACCAGCGTGTACCCCTCGTAGGCCTCGCGCACCCGGTAGATCGTGAGTGCGTCCTTCGCGAGTTCGTCGTACCGGACCGCGTAGAGCTCGCGAACCGTCGGATGCTTGCCGAGCGGATGATCGATCCGGTCCGCGTACGGTGCGACCTCGCCGTGAACCACCGCCAGGTACCGCTTGCGGGTCTGGCGCTGCTCGAACTGCCGACCGAGTCGCCAGTGCGCGGTGTCGCTCTTGGCCGCGACCATCACGCCGCTGGTGTGTCGGTCGAGTCGGTGGACGACTCCGGGGCGGCAGTGGTCCTCGCCCACGGTCGAGAGTCCGCCGCTGGTCCGGTTCTGGAAGTGCCAGCTCAGAGCGTTGATCAGGGTGCCGGAGCGGTTGCCTCGTGCCGGGTGGACGATCATGTCCGGCTGCTTGTTGATGACGATCAGGTCATCATCCTCGTGGAGGATGTCCAACGGCAGTTCCTCCGGTGGGATCGCATTGCTCGGCGGGGGAGGCAGGGTGGTCTCGACCACGTCTCCCTTGCGCAGCTTCGTCGAGGCCTTGGCGGTCCGCCCGTTGACGGTCACCTGCTTCTCGGCGATCAGCTTCTGCAGGGTGGTCCGGGACATGAAGGGGACCTTGTCGACCAGGTAGCGGTCGAGTCGCTTCTGCAGGTCTCGAGTGAGGCGGAAGCGTACCCGCGCCGGGGACTCGCTGTCTCCATCGTCGGCGGACGCGTAGAACGCGAACAGGGCATCACGGTCGACCTTGCCGCCGCGTGCGATCAGGTCGGACGTGGATTCCAGGTCCTCGTGGTCGGTCGGTTCCTCGTCGCCGGGGACTGGTTCAGTCGCTTCCGTCACCCGGCGCCTCGGTGGTTCCGCTTCCGCCCTGCAGGATGAGGGTGGAAGCGTCGTCGTTCGAGTCCGGGTCGGTCTCGGCCGTGGCGTCCCCGGCGGCATCGCCGTCCACCGGAGTGAGCAGTGCGCCGGTTCCCAGCAGTTCCGTGGGGTCGGGGAGCGTCTCCGCGGGAGGCGGCTGAGGCAGGTCCGAGGCCAGAGGGAAGCTGACCTTGGTGGTGATCACGTCGAGGTTCTCGCTTCGCGCAGTCGCCTGGGCGGCGAGGTCGGGGTATTCCGGTTCGGCGATCGTGCCGATGCGGGTCAGGAGGGTCTTGGCCTCCTCCACCTTGCCCTGGCTCTCGGCCACCGCGGCCTGTCCGAACAACGCGCTGATCACCAGGAGCTTCTTGGCGAAGACCTGTTCCCACTCGGTGCCCACGGCCACGATCGCTTCCGCGTAGAGGGTGTTGGCCCGCTGAAGGAAGAGGGTTCTCGTATCGTCATCGAGGGAGTAGTCCTCGGCGGTCGGCTCCCGGTCGAAGCGGGTTCCGGTCTGGACGCTTCGAAGGTACTGGTCACCGGCGCGCATGAGTGCGAGCGGAGTGATCGAGTCCACACCTTCCGAACTGGCGGCGACCTCCTCGAGTGAAGCCGGCAGCTGAGCGCTTTCGAGCGTCGACCACGCGGCATCCCGAGTCTCCATCTTGGTCCGCACCAGCCACTGCCAGCCCACCGCCAGCAAGGCGACCACGAGGATCGCCAGCAGGATCTGGTTGCCCCACTTCTTCAGCCAGTCGACGAACTCCTCATTGAGCTGACTTTCACCGAGGTCGGATTGCTCGACCTGAGCAAGGCGGTCCTGAGTCGGGTCGTTGTTTGACTTCTTGGCCATCGAGATCTCCGGGGAAATGGGTGCGGGCTTGGTGCCCGAATCGGTCAGGATACCCCTGCCTGCTGCCTCAGGCAAGATCCCGAGTCTGAGTCTGATCGACCAGAGACTCGTTTCTGCACCACCATTCCAGACCGTCCTCGAAGACCTTCAGGCAGGCCTCCAGATGGGTTCTTCCCCCCTCAGTGGTCAGAAACGTGGGTGTGG
Organism: Planctomycetota bacterium; assembly: GCA_036336805.1. GTDB lineage: Bacteria > Planctomycetota > Phycisphaerae > Phycisphaerales > SM1A02 > UBA8087. The sequence goes on along the minus strand of JAYZFJ010000034.1, from coordinate 7,818 downwards.
TGGCCGCCAGGAGGATCCGGCGCGCATTCGCCAGCGCCTCGATCCGGTCCCCGTTGTCGCAGCCAAGCTCGCTGCGGGCGGCTCGCATGCTCTCCAGAGGGTCTTCCGCCTGCAGTCGCTCGGGGTACGCCCAGTACATGCGCTCCAGGTACAGCGCATCCTCGAGCCAGTGACCGGGGCGGATCTCCCCCAGGTCCACCAGACAGACGGTTCCGTCGCCACGATGCATCGCGTTTCCCAGGTGCAGGTCACCGTGCACCCATCCGATCGGCTGGCGCGAACGCCACAGGGCGATGAGGCGTTCCCAGTGGGGCTCCGCCCGATCCAGCAGATGCTCCCATCGCTGGTGGCCGGGGAGGACGTTGTCGACCAGCGCCCGCCGGGTTCGCTGCAGCCAGAGTTCCCAGTTGTTTCGCCGCTTGGGTCGATCGATCGGCACCGCGCTGGCGCACGCCTGCAGCCGAGCGCCTGCGTGCGCGGTGCTTCGGAGGTTCCCTTCCCGCCAGTGAGCCCCCAGTGGCATCCCCGGCAACCGTTCCATCACCAGCCAGGCGATGTCGTGGGCCCCCAGTGCTTCACCACTCTCCACCAGGGCGGGGACGATGGACGGTGAACCACAGGTCTGAAGTCGCCTGAACCATCGCAGCTCACGCCCCGGCACCGGAAACTTGATGAAGACCTCGCGTTCGGTGCCGGAGGGTTCCCGATACGTCGAGGTCCCGGTCAGCGCGCCCCCGTGCTGCCAGTCCATCCGCACCCAGTTGATCGAACCGAGTCGTTGCGCGCAGGCGGCACGCAGTTCAGGTTCCAGGGAACGAGCCATCGAATCAAGCATGCCGCAGTCGTACTCCTCGGGATTCGGTCGGTCGAAGTCGGATTGTCGAACTCCTGGAGGATCCGTGCGGTGGTACCCTGTCCCCATGAGACCGCGACTGATCGTGAGCGACCTCGATGGCACCCTGCTGGATCCGGGTGGTCTCCTGTCGCCGGAAAGCCGCCAGGCGATCGACGAACTCCGCTCGCGAGGGATCGAGTTCATTTTAGCGACGGGGCGGACCTTTTACGAGAGCCAGTTCGCACTTGAGGACATTCGGCACGGACGTGAGATGATCGGTGCCGCAGGCGCGCTGCTGACCGAGGTCACGACCGGACGGACCGTGGCCCGATCGGTGCTTCCCGCGGACCTCATCGTCCGGGTGACCGGGATGATTCTCGGGGAAGGCCACCTTCCGCAACTCCTGCAGGATCGCACGCATTCCGCGCACGACTACCTGCTGGTGGGCGACGCCGAGGTTCATCCGACGATGGACTGGTGGTTGACCAGGCATGGACTGCGCAGTGATCGGATCTCCACCATCGACGACGTCGATCTCTCGCATACCGTGCGGGTCGGAGTGGTCGGTGGACCCAACGAGCTGGATCGACTGACCGAACGCATCGCGGAGGCGTTCGGTGATGAACTCGTGGTCCGGCACTGGGAGGCGGTCTCCGAGGCCCCCGATCAATCGACCTACTTGCTGGAGCTCTTCGACCGGGGGGTCGACAAGTGGACGATGATCGAGCAGGTCATGCGACGCGACGGGCTCCGGGTGGAGGAGGTCGCGGTGATCGGGGACGGACTCAACGACATCCAGATGCTCCGGGAGGCGGGGGTCGGGATCGCGATGGGCCAGGCGAACGCGGAGGTCAAGGCCGCCGCGGACCGCGTCGTCTCCAGCAATCGGGACGAGGGATTCGCGGAGGCGATTCGTGGACTGGTCCGGTCCTGATACGATCTCACCGGTGCCTGCCCGCGAAGATCCAAGTTCGTCGACCGCTCGCTCCGTGCTCGAACTCGCGGAAGGGGATGTGATGGTGTCCGCGCTGGAGGCGTTGCTCAAGGGCACGCTCGAGTCGGAGGTGCCGTTGCACACGATCCTGGGTCCCAACCGCGGCGTGTTCCAGCGACTCCAGCAGGTGGTGAGTGACGAGGCCTCGGAACGACTGTTCAGCGAGCATGGGACCCGCATCGAGATCATCGACGAGCCGGGACGCGCGGTGGAACTCGGAGCCCGCGCCTGTCTGGCCGGTCGCAACGTGATGCTGATGCTTCCGGCGGGCGACATCCTCCGATCGGCCAACGCACTGGTGCGGGTGCGGGAACTCCTGGTGGGTGCGGAGGGTTTCGGACTGCTCCTGCTCATCGAGGACGATGTGGAACGGCTGGAGCGCGCCGCCCCGATCCGGCTCCTCGACGACCTGGCGATCGCGCGCATCGAACCCAACGACGTCTCCGATCTGCGGGACATGGTCGAGCACGGGATCCGACTCAGCCGGGCCGGCAGCGGTCCGGTCGCGGTCCTCGCCTCCAGTGCGATCCTGCACGCCCAGGACACGATCACCCTCCGCCCCAACCGGATCGTGGATCCGATCGACGTGGCGGCGGCGATGCGCCGCCGTCGACGCATCGGTCGAGGCTACGAGACGATGGAGCTGCTGCGGCTGGCGCGGCGGCTCGAACTCAACCACGCCCATGCGTTTCCCAGCCCCGGTGAACTCGCTCCCCTCGGCCTGGTCGCGGTCGGACCCGCGTACTCCGCGGCGGAATACCTCCTGCGCCGATTCGGCCTCGAGGGGCGGGTCCCGCTGTTGCAGCTGGGAATGACGAGCCCCATCGATGAATCGATCACCGAGCGCCTGTTCCTTCGCTGCGAGAACGTGGTGGTGCTGGAGACCCGGCCGGGGATGGTGGGGCAGGAACTGGTCGGCGCGGCGGAAGCCGCTCGCCGCAAGACCGGCGCCGCGGCGTCGATCTGGTGGCGCACGCTCCCCCCGCAGGACGGGCAACCGGTCGCCCTCGAACGGGGGGACGCGATGCGCGCCTCGCGGGTGGCCCGCAAGATCTCGCACATGCTCGATGCGGTCTCCACCGGGCAGACCGTCACCCGGGGACTGGCCCCGGCCGATCCGCTGCTCGAGGAACTGGACGTTCCTCCCCGTGGTTCGAGTGACGGTGTCCAGGGCGCGATCCGCACCGTTCGCAACCTGCTGGTCGCCACCGCCCAGTGGCTGGCGGAACGCTCCACGGAGCCGGAACTCGAACCGGTCGCGCTCCAGCTGGAGGAGTCGATCGATCACACGAACTACGACCGCGTGGTGCAGGCGGAGATCTGGGGTCGGCAGCGCTTCCTGGCCGATGGTCCCGCGGCGATCCGGGAATGTGCCGTCGATTCCACCCCGCGCATCCTGGTGATCTGCGACATCGGTTCCCAGGGTGGCATCGACGTGGTCCGCCTGGCCACGGCGTCGGTTCCCGAGGAACTCGGGGAGCGAGTCTCGGTCCGCAGCACCACTCTGGACGATCTTGACGGGGTCCTCGAACTCCTGCGCGAGTCGGTGCTCTCCGACCAGGTGACGGTGGTCGTGGCGCGGGACGGTTCGCCCCCTCGCTTCGATCGCAGCGCGGTCGAGCGTTCGTTCCGCGAGGTCGACCGGCTCGGATTCACCCCGATGCAGCGGGTCCTGCGCCCGGCGGAACAGGCGTGCGGGCTGCGCGCCCCGGTCTTCGCGGACCTCCTGGGGACCGGTCTCGATCGCAACAGCGAGGAGTTGGAGACCGCGTTGCGCATCGACTCCCTTCCTCGCCGACTGCGTCGGGGCGTGCTGCTCCGGTTGCGACCGCTCACCGAGCAGGTCGAGGTGGTCCGGACCCGGCCCCCGGTGGTCGAACAATGCGACGCTCTGGGCAATCCGCCCGCTCCGCCCTTGCTGAAGCACGCTTCCGCCGCGGTGTGGCGCTGCCACGTGGCGGGCTGGCGAGGCGGCGAACCCGGCCTCGTACCCAGCATCATCGCGCAGGCCGGACGGGAGATGGGCTATCGAGTGGGGTGCGTGGTCTCCAGTCAGCATGCCGGACCGGGGCGAGGCGCCTGGGCCCAGGTGCTCTTCACGCGCCCCCGTACCGGCTCGCGACCGGCGCTTCCGATCTCCATCCCCTACGGCGAGGCGGACCTGCTGCTGGGGGGAGATCCGGTGGAGACCCTGCGTGCGATCGGCCCCGATCCATCCCTCCGAGTCGCCGCCGCCGATCGAACCGATGCGGTGGTGAACATCGGCCTGCTGACCGACCAGGAGGACCACGCCCGGGCTCGACCCCGGGGGACCCGCGAACTGCTGCAGAACGGGATCAGTCAGCGATGTCGCGAGGGGGCGTGGGTCTACGATCTCGTCGCGCCCGCTCGCCGCACCCTGCTCACCGAACGATTGATCGACATGATGCTGCTCGGCATCGCCTACCAGCGTGGACTGATCCCGGTCTCGATCGAAAGCCTCGAACGCGTGATCGAGCGGACCGAGCGCGGTGAGTTCGGACGCCTGCTGGTCGCGTTCCGCCATGGACGCACCCTGTCCGGTGGGCTCTCCGCCCCACGTGAGCCGCAGCTGAACTCACGTGACGTCGAACCGATGATCCGTCGGCTGGTCCGGGGGGTCCGCATGGAATCGGGACGGCGTCGGTCCAAGGCCGACCGATTCGAGAAGCTGCTTCGTGAAAGTCTCGGGGAGATGCCGGGGCTGCTGGACAGTGCTCGCGGTCGTCCAGCGATCGCGGATTTCGCGATCGGACTTCGGCACGCCCTGGCGTGGGGGGGGTTCCCCGTGGCGGAGCGCTTCGCCCGACTGGTTCGCCAGCTCTACCGTGCGGACAGCGGAGCGCGTTCGCGTCGCATGACCTGCTACGCGATCTATCCGCTGGCGGAAGCGATGCTTCCCCGGGATCCGATCTTCGTGGCCACCATGACCTCCAGCATGGAACAGCGACTGCGCATCCGCGAACGACTCGCGGTGCGCCACGCACGAGGGGACCGCATCGAGCGCCGCTACCTCACCCGTCTGGAACTCATCCTCGCTCGCCGGCGTTTTCGACTGGACTTCCGCACCAGTGACTGGGCGGCCTGGGCGACCAGCATGCTGCGACCCCTGGTGCCTCGTTCCTGGCGGGGAAGCGCGCAGGAGCGTGCGCTCGCCCGGGAGGTGATCGAGCTCATGGAGGAAGCGATCCGCGGAGCGAACGACGACCCTGAACACTGGGAGCGGGTGATGATGCGCCTGAACATGCAGGCGGACCTGGGTCGCCTGCGCTCCCTGCGTCCGCAGGAACTTCGAAAGGTGATCGCCGAGTGATCGGGTCCCGGCGACGGGGCACGGGGTTCAGGCGGCCGAATTCGGATCTCGTGCACCTTCGTCGGTCTGGTGCTTGTAGCGAAGCTGTCCGCAGGCGGCGTCGATGTCGCGTCCGCGACTCGCCCGGATGTGGGCGTTGACTCCGCGTTCGCGAAGGATGCCCTGAAATCGATGCACGTCCGAGGAGACCGGCCGCAGGAAGGGGAGTCCCTCGACTTCGTTGTAGCGGATCAGGTTCACGTTGGCCCGGAGGGTCTTCGCCACTTCCGCGAGTTCGCGGGCGTGTTCCGCCTGGTCGTTGACCGTGCCGAGGAGGATGTACTCGAGGGTGATCTCCCGCCCGCTGGCCCGGAAGTATTCGCTGCAGGCATCGAGGATCTCCTCGATCGTGACCCGCTCCGCCCAGGGGATGATCTCCCGTCGCAGGTCGTCGTTCGGAGCGTGCAGGCTCAGAGCGAGGGTCACCGGAAGGTCGAACTCCGCCAGCCTGCGGATCGCCGCGGGGACGCCCACCGTCGAGACCGTGATGCGTCGCGCACCGATGCCCAGTCCCCAGGAGGCGTGGAGCGTGCGAATCGCGGACGTCACGTTGCGGTAGTTCGCGAGCGGTTCACCCATTCCCATGAAGACGACGTTGGTGATGCGTCCCACCCCGGGCATCCGTCCGAGACGCCAGGCCTGCTCGACGATCCGACCGTGGGTGAGGTTCGCTTCCAGTCCACCGAGGCCGGAGGCGCAGAAGCGGCAGCCCACCGGACATCCGACCTGCGAGGAGATGCAGGCGGTCTTGCGCCGATCGGCGGGGATCATCACGCATTCGGTCTCCTGGCCCGAGTCGGTGGCGAGCTGCGGGAGGGCCGTGCCCTGATCGGCCACGGGTGCTCGCCAGCCCAGCAGAAGCTTGCGGGTGCCGTCGCTGGCGGTCTGGGCCGCGAGCTCGACCGCACTCTCGAAGTGCAGCAGCTCGGAGAGTCGTGATCGATCCGCCTTCGAGAGATCGGTCATCTGCTCGGGATCGGTGATGCCCCGTTGGTAGACCCACTGCAGCACCTGGTCGGCGAGGAACCTTCGAAAGCCGTGCTCCACCGCGAAGTCGTGGAACCGGTCACGATCGAGATCGAAGAAATGCGTGCTCACTCGCTCGCGCCGACCGTCAGGTCCACGGTGAGGTGCGGGATCTTCTGCTCGTCGAGCCAGGCATCGATCTCGTCGCCCATGTTCACGTGGATCCGTCGACCGGTGGGGTCGACCCCCCGGGCACGCATCTTCTTGCGAAGTGTGCCGGGAAGACCGAAGACGACGTCCTCGCGGTCGACATGGTGCTGTTCGACCATGCCGCCGTGCTCCTCGATCAGGCAGGTGATCACGTCCCGGACCAGATCCTCCGGGGCGCTGGCGCCGGCGGTGATCAGGACCGTGTCGATCGCCTCGAACCATTCCTTGCGGATCTCCGAGGCGTCGTCGACGAGGTGCGCCGGGGTACCCACGTTCTCGGCGATCTCGGTGAGTCGTACCGAGTTGGAGCTGTTGCGGCTTCCCACCACCAGCACCAGCTGGGTGCTCGGGGCCAGGGCGCGCACCGCCCGCTGACGATTGGTGGTCGCGTAGCAGATGGAGTTGGAACTGGGTTCCTTGATGTCGGGGAACCGCTCCTTGAGAATGCCGATGATCCGTCCTGCATCATCGGTGGAGAGGGTGGTCTGGGTGAGGTAGGCCAGAGGGCGATCGTCCTCGAAGGTGATGGTCCGGGCGTCCTCCTCCGATTCGACCACGGTGATGGCGTCGGGAACCTCGCCCCGGGTTCCGATCACCTCCTGGTGATCGGCATGGCCGATCAGGAGGATGTGAAAGTTCCGGCGCGCCAGACGGATCGCCTCGGAATGCACCTTCGCCACCAGAGGGCAGGTCGCATCGACCGCCACCAGATTGCGTTCCTCGGTCTCCTTGCGGATCTGCGGTGAGACGCCGTGGGCGCTGAACACCACGATCGAGTCATCCGGAGCGTCGCGGATGTCCTCCACGAAGAGCACCCCTCGCTCGCGGAAGCGATCGACCACGTGGCGGTTGTGCACGATCTCGTGGTAGACGCAGATCGTCTCGTCCGGACAGATCTCCAGAAGCTGATCGACCACGTCGATCGCCATGTAGACGCCGGCACAGAAGCCCCTCGGATTGGCCAGGATCAATCGCATGCAATACGCCCTTCCAGTCCCTAATCATACCGCTCATCGGACACCCGGGGGCATGCACATGATGGTTTGTCCCGCGACCATGCATCCCGGTACACTCGCCGTTCCTCCGTGGGATCCGCCTCATGCCAAGTGCCGCATCCATGTCTGTGATCGACCTCCTCGCAACCTGGGGGCCCGGGTGCGATCCATCCGTCTCGTCCTCCGAATCTCGACGGTACTGCCACGACCTGGCGATCGAACACGGCGAGAACTTCAGCGTTCTGAGCCGCTTTGTTCCTGAGCGGATGCATGACGGAATGTGCGCGGTCTACGCCTTCTGCCGCTGGTCCGATGATCTTGGGGATGAGATCGGCGACCGTGATCGATCCACCGAACTGCTCTCCTGGTGGCGAAGCGAACTCGACGCATGCTTCGATGGTCGCGCCTCCCATCCGGTCTTCGTCGCCCTTGCTCCGGTGATCGAACA
>JAYZFJ010000033.1:0-8500 GCA_036336805.1 Planctomycetota bacterium | reverse complement strand
GTCGCTTCTGGTTCTCCCACTGCTGGGTGTTCACGCGTGGGGGTGCTCCACCGCCGCCGTGCATCGAGATCCACAGGCTGCGTCCGCCTTCTGGCTTCTCGCCGTAGGTCGTGTACCAGTACGGCATGGTGTGGTCGGCGTGGGTGACCGTTCGGGTGGCCAGTTCCCCCGAACGTTCCCGGGTGATTCGTTCCCGGTGGGCGTCCCAGAGCAGGGCTCGGGCGCGTTGGTCGTCGTCCCGGGTGAGGGGGACGTTCGCGAACGGCTGCTCCGGGAGCGAGCCGGCCTCGGGGGTGTCGAGCCACTGTTCAAGCGAAGCGATCGCGCGTGCCGACGCTTCGAGTTCCGGAGTGGTGTGGGGGCCGGGGACCGCAAGGCTCAGCAGCTGTTCGTCGCGGGTGATCTCGATCGTCATCCGGTGTCCGGGCACGCCCCAGGTGATCGATTCACCAAGGGGGACGATCAGTTCCACGTGGTCGTTGGCGTCGAAGCCCTCGTCGCGACTCAGGAGTGCGTGGGTGGTCCCGTCCTCGGTGGTGACGGTGAACGGGTGCGCGACACGCGCGTTCGTCTCGTCGAGGATTCGGAAGCGGGCGCGCACCTTCCCCTCGGGCAGGGGCTGGGCGGTGGTGGTGTAGCGATCGGTCACGTCGACCGCGTTGATGCTGGTGTCCCCGGGGCGCCAGACCATCGGGAAGTGCAGCGGCGTCCTGCGCCAGGTCACCGAATAGATCGCGTTCCGGGGATCGGTGCGGCTCGCCTTCGAGGCGCGGCCGGTGAACCATGCCCGGTCGAGCTCGTCCCCGGTCGGTTCCGCGGCTCCGGTGAAGTGCCATCCGTCGTCCCAGACCTCGACCCAGGAGTGGTTGCCGCTGCCGTCCGACCAGAGTGCGGTACCGGTGAATCGAGCGGGGATGCCGACCGAACGGCAGGCGTCGATCAGGAGGATGCTCAGTCCGGTGCAGGAGGCGAGTCCGCTCTCGATCGATTCCGAGGGACTCTGGTCGGGTTTCTTTCGGCGGGTCGAGTACTTCACCCCGACCAGGGGGAAGAGTTCGCGGTTGATTCGGGCGGCGGCGGAGGAGATCGTGTCCTCCTCGCCGATGAGTCCGATGAGCTGCTCGCGGAGTCGGGGGCGCCAGCGTTCACGTCGTTCGTTCACGGACGCGTAGGGAAGGATCGCATCGCGGTAGAGCTCGAGGTCCACCTGGTCGTGCCAGGGCGACTGGGTCCAGGCATCCCGCGCGAGTCGGACGTTCTCGACCAGGAACTCCGCATCCAGGGTCCTGAGGTCCGCTTCCGGCATGTGTTCGAGCAGCCAGACCAGGTCATCCCGATAGTCGGGACCGATCGTCTCAAGTGCACTGTCGAGTTGCCGACGATTGTCGCCCGCGAGACGCAGGATCTCCTCGTCGACCTGCGACCCGGCCGCGTTCGCGGAGATGTGGCAGAGAAACGTCACCCGGCTGGGGGTGGGTTGGCTCGCCATCGAGTGGTGCTCCTTCGCGGTTCGTGCAGGATGGTTTCCCGGGAGAAGGCGATCGCATCATACCGGTCACCGGATCGGATGAATTTTCCGATCGCTAGCAGGCATCCCGCCAGCTCGGCCGGGAGATGGTGGCTCTGCGAGTTGATCGCTCGAAGCTCCGAGAGACTGCGCCGGGTGGTCTGAAACAGGGGGGGACCCCCTCTGCGGGAAACAGGCCGCACTTCCTTGACTTCGACCTGCACTCGATGGATCATTGGGTTGATGATACAGGCCGTTTCAAACGGATGATTCGCGCCTCGTCCGGATCGGGGTGTCCGGCACTCGCTGGCCCCGCCCGCTGACCGTGGTTTCAGGAGCGTGATCGATGTTTCGACCAATTGGATTCGTATGCACGTTGGGAATCGCCTGCGCCGTGACCTTCGCTGAAGAGCAGACCGTCGAGGTCGTCGCCAGCGCCTCCGGCCGACTGTATGCCGACTACACCTTTGGTGACTGTTGCGACCTGGATTCCTTCGTCGGGAACACCAGCGCGATCACCACCAAGAACTGCGGGACGATCGGTGGCTACTGCAGTGATGGCCGGTCCGTCGCGAACTGGGTCTTCGAGTTGCCCGAACTCCCAGTGGGCGCCGAGCTGCTGAGTGTTCGGTTCACGGTGAATCGCCAGAGTGGTTCGAGTGGTTCAGGCACCCTGTATCTCAAGGAGTCCGAGTCCGGCACCCTGGGCACATCCTCGGCCAGTCAGGTGTACTTCAACCCTTCGCATGCGCAGAGCGTGTACTTCACCGGGTCGATGGCCCACTCCTTCGAGATTCCCCTCGGCGCGTTCGAGAGTGCCGGCTCCCTGCCGTACCTGCGGGTGGCGATCTATCGCTCGGGTGCGCTTTCCCTGATGAATTCCGGGGCCAGTGCCCCCACGCTCGAACTGACCTTCGATGCCGGGCCTCGGTGCGATGGTGACGTGAACGACGATGGCGCGGTGGACGGAACCGATCTGGCCCAGATCCTCGCCTACTGGGGACAGGTCAGTGATGCCCGGGACCTTGACGGTGACGGCATCGTGGGTCCAGCGGACCTCACGATCGTCCTTGCAGGGTGGGGCGCCTGCACCCGATAGCGCTGTGAATTCACTCGCCTTCGCAGGTTCCCCAGACCCCGATCATGAGGGAGAGATCGGTGGGTCCCACTTCGCCGTTCCCGTCGAGATCGCCGACGCAGGAGCCAAGGCACCCCCAGTCTCCGAGCAGCATGACCAGGTCGAACTGGTCGACTCTGCCATCGTCGTTGAGGTCCCCGGTGCAGCCGATGGTTTCCGGAGTGCAGCCCGCCGACTCGAGTCCCAGGCTCGAATCCCACCGCCGAATGCACGGAAGCGGCCAGCCGTTCTGCAACGATGGCGTCGTCCCTGAATTGCTGATCTTCGCGTTGTAGACCCGCAGGGTGACGTTGAATTCGACATCACCACTCGCCTGCTGGTCGGAGGCGCACCCCCCGTTGGTGGAGGGGAGGTTGGTGTTCGGAGTGGGAAGCCAGTTCACCTTCCCCTTGAGGGATTCGTCCGGCGGCTCCGGGCTCATCACCACGAAGTACTTGCCCAGGTACGAGATCGGACCCTGTCCGCCCGCCCAGTTTGTGTGCTTGGTCCCGATGTCGCTGATGCACCCGGTCGAGAGGTTCTCGCAACTGTTGTTCTGGCTGCAGCAGAGGATCGCGGCGGTGATCTCACTCGATTCCCCGTCGGGTCCATCCGCGGCGGTCGGCCCCTCGTAGTACATGGTCAGCGACCACATCGCGCAGGCAGCGTCGAGGCGTTCCTTGTCCATGACCAGCAGGTACTCCTGGGGCACCAGCTCCTGGACGCCATCGCGTTCGGTCATTTTGTAGGACATCAACGGGTCTTTGTTCTCGTCGTTTTCCGCAGTCGGGTAGTACTCGTAGGTGCTGACCTCCGCGCCGAATCCCTGCTGGGCGACGAATGCCCGGTAGTAGTACTTCTGTTCGTAGTTGCCGGTCGCCTTCAAGGGGACCGTCCAGGTTTCGTTCGACGAGCTCGGGGAATCGCCCGAGCAGAACTGCTCGAGTGCCTTCCGGAAGCCGCGTACGACTTCTGCGATCTGTGCATCGGTCAAGGACGCATTCGACGGCCCCCCGATGTCCGCGGACACCCCGATCAACTCCATGGCGTCCTGGTAGAGATCGGTCACGAGGTTTTCGGGGAACTGGATCCGGTATTCGGGAGGCTGCTGATAGCCGAGGCACTTCGCGGCCCGATCCAGATAGGTGATCGCCGTCAGGTCCTTGCCATCATTCAGATCGTTGAGGAGGTCGGTGCAGTCGACCACGTCCCCGGTGCTCAGGGGATTGTCCGGGTAGCCCAGGCTGGGATCCCGATAGATGAAGTCGGAACCCTTCGGAGCCTTGATCATGGCTTTCGCGCAGAATGTGCGGCACAGCTCCCGGGTCTGATCGAGCTCGCCGAAGGGAACGGTCACCCGACCCAGCATCCAGCCCAGGGGCTGGTCGTACTCGATTCGAAAGCGTTCGGGTACCCCGTTGTCGTCCAGCCAGTTCGTGAACTCATCGGCATACGGTGCGTTCGAATACCACACGTAGAACACCGCTCCCTCGTACCAGCCGACCGCTCCACCAGGATTGGTCACCGATCCGACCTGTCCATAGCCTTTATCACCGTCGGGCTCGAGGTTTCCCCACGGTGCGATGTGGAAGATGTTGTTGCTCAGAGGATCCAGGAACTGGACGGCGAAGATCGCACCCTCCTCCGAATCCGAGTACCGAAGGGCGTCGTAGGAGATCTCGACCGGTCCCCCGGTCATGTCCAGCCAGGAGTTGACGTAGAGGTGTCCGTGGTCCGGGCGCACCACCGGGTTGGTGCACGTCGAAAGCGAGGGAAGATAAGAGGTCTGATTCACATAGAAGGTCTGGTTCGGCGCGATGCCGATGTTGGTGAGTGTGCAGTCCGTGGGCAGGATCAGGGTGCTGCTGGACCGTTGCCCCTCATCGCTGGAGGATCTGATCATGCCATCGGCACGTTCACTGAAGAAATCCATGAGCGGTGACACGTACACGTACGAGAGAAAACCGGCCAGTTCGTACTCGGTCCAGGAGTCGAAATCGGCGATCCCGGTGTACTCGTTCGGTACCACCTCGTCCGACTGACTCAATGCGTTGGAAGTCATTGCGGCAGCGATCGTGGCCGAGCTGCAGATCAGGACTGAAATACGGTTGTTCATGTCTTCTTCCATTCGACTTGTTCGAGGATGACAATGCGGCTGACAGTCCCGTAGCCTAGTAAATGGCTCGATCGAACGACTGTTTGATCTTTTGAATTTTCTCCCGATCATGCTCGCTCGCCGGACGCTGCCGCGGGTTCATCGACCCTTCGGATGCGGAGGCGAGCGATGCCCCGAGCGCTATCACCGACTTCAGAGCTGCCGCTGCCGAAAAGGGGTGCGCTCTCGAGTATCGGGTTCCAACGGGGGTCCGTATCCGGTTTCAGACGGCGTGGGACGGTGCATCATCCTCGTCGTCCGGTTCCGGGGTGCTTGTCTGGGACTCGAACCTGCTGGTGATCCAGAGGACTCCGAAGCCGACGATTCCTGAAAGCAGGAACAGCAGAGGCGCGCCGTAGCCGGGGGCATCGAGTGCCAGGCGGATCAGGATCGTGGCCAGCACGAATCCGGTGTTCCGGGCGAGGCTGCTGAACTCACTGGTGTAGCGGTAGGAAATCAGCAGGATGGCGATGTCCGCGATGATCAGAAGGGTGAAGAAGTCGGCGAAGAAGATGCCGGTGGTGAGTTCGACCGGGTTGCCATCGGAGACCTCCGTCAACCAGCCTGCCAGTGCCCGGGTCGCCATGACCACGAAGCAGCCGAACAACAGGATCGAGATGGCCCGTTTGGTTCGGACGTACCGCGCCAGTGACTCGGATCTGTCGGGGGTCGTCTGGCGACGATGATGAAAGCGGGTGAATCCGAGTGTGACCAGAAGCAGCACGAGGAAGGTCATGCACTTGGCAAGCAGGAGCAGGAACCAGCTGGGTTCGAACAGCGGCCCCAGTGAATCGGTCTTTGCCAGGTAGGCCAGGGCGTCTCGGACCACGATCAGGGCGATCACCTCGAACTGCTTGGTCATTGCGGCGGAGAACGACTGGGGGATCGCCTGGATCAGCTGGTAGACCTCGTAGACCAGCAGGATCGAGAACGTGGTGTAGAGCGCCAGAAGGGGAGAGCTCAGCAGTGGTTCGAGGCCCGGCGGGGCGGTCACCATGCCGGATTGCACCAGTCCCCACAGCAGGAGGTGAACGGCGAACCCGATCAGTGCGAACCACAGCGCCACGCGCTTGCAGATGGCGTCGGCCCCAGATCCCATGAGCGCGTGGTAGCACCAGGTGGAGAGGGTGTTCAACAGTGGTGAAGACACGAATCTACTGTAGCCACGCGGATCGGAGGCGGGTGGTGGATGCGAGCAGACGGGTGATCTTTCCGTGCGGCCTCCGCCTTGATTCGGGTTCCGGTCCGGTCTGAGGGTTCTTACTGGCCTTCGTTCGGCGCACCGCCTCCATCGATCCTCCCTGCGTGCGTGGTCGATTGATCCCTGCCGCCCGTCCGCGGATCGCAGCCAGGCTTTACACTGGGATCCGAACCGACCCTTCCGGACCCGCTCCGGCACCCGGCCCTTTCACCAACCATGAGGACCCCGATGACCCCAACCGCCACCCGCCAGGACCTGTCCAATCGATTCGTCGTGCTCGCCGCCTTCCTGTCCGCATCGCTGTGCGCGGCGGACGATCGGGTGCTTCCGGTCGGTGACCTCAATCCGGATCTCGGTGCTGAGATCCGGGCGGTGCAGACGTCACTGATCGATGACGAGGTGACAGGAAGCAACGTCGTCATCATCTGGCAGGACGGCGAGGAGCTCCATCGTTCGGTGGTGAACTCCGGCCGGGAGGGAGATCGGGACATCACCGACCGGACGCTCTTTCCGATCTGGTCGATGTCGAAGCCGATCACCATCGTCGCGATGATGACCCTGCACGAACAGGGCCTCTTCCAGTGGGACGATCCGGTCGCGAAGTACATTCCGTGTTTCGCGGAGCTCTCGGTCCGGGAGGGTGACACCCTTCGTCCCGCCCGAACCCCCTTGCGGATCATCGACCTGATGACCCACCGCTCCGGCTTCGGCTACTACACCTGGGACGGACTGCCTCCTCGCAACGACGAACCGCACACCCTTCAGACCCGGCATGCGGACCTGCAGTCGTTCTGCGAAGTCGCCGCCGACGCTCCGCTGGCGTTCGACCCCGGAACCGACTACCTCTACGGGATCAATCAGGCGATTCTCGGTCGCCTGGTCGAGGTCCTTTCCGGACAGTCCTTCGCCGACTACCTCGAGACTGCGATCTTCGAACCCCTGGGGATGACGGAAACCAGTTTCGTCCTCGACGAGGCCCGTCGGGCCCGGTTTCAGCCGCTCTGGATCAATGCCGGAAACCTCAAGGGGTACACCCACCTCCTCGATGAGATGAACTACGACCCCGACAGTCGGGCGCACTTCGGGGGGGAGGGGCTGGTCTCCTGTCCCGAGGACTACGCGCGATTCTGCGAGATGCTGACCAATGACGGGATCTTCCGGGGCGAACGTCTGATCAGTGCGGAAAGCATCGACGCGATGACCACCGTTCACAGCACCAACATCTTTCCCGAGATGATGAAGGGGATGGACATGGGCTTCAGCGTCTTCGTGCTTCGGGATCCCGACGCGGAGGGATCGCGGGTGCCGCCAGGCACCTTCGGATGGTCCGGCTACCACAACACGCACTTCTGGATCGACCAGCGGAACCGGGTCTTCGGGGTGTTCATGACCCGGGCGCGGGAGTTCAATCCGGAGATACCGGTTCGACTGCGCCAGGCGGTCTACGGAGCGAGCGCTGACTGAGCGGGCGTCGGGGGCATTCCCCGAGCTCACGGAAGGGGAGGGCGATCTGCAGGGGGCTGGCGGACTTCGAAGGAGCCGTCGTGCACCTCGGCGATCACCCGCCGGATGTGGTCGATTCGTTGTTTCTGGTAGCGCTCGATCGTCTCAGGGGTCAGCCGGTGCGTGCGCTCACCGATGGCCTTTGCCATCCACCGATTGATTTCAGGGCCGTAGTGACCCTCGTCCTTGTAGTGATTCAGGTCCAGGACGATCTCTCCCACGTCGCCGAATCCATGAACGTCGACGCCGGCAGGTCCGGTGAGTCGGCGCACGAAGTGAGGCTCCATCTCCAGCAGTCGGTCGAGGTCCTCTTCGATCTGGGCGTAGTAAAGCGCCGATCGGGGGGGGAAGAAGAAGTCGAACTCCACGTCTGGCCTCTGCCGGATGAGTTCGGCCACGCGGTCGATGATGGGGTATCCGAACTCGATTTCGCCTTCCTCGGATCGGCACAGGATCGGTTCCGTACGTGGGTGCACCGAGAGTACCTTACCGGTGAGGGCGGGCAGTCGTTCGAGCAGTTGCGCCTCGCGCCATTCACTCCACTGGTCCTCGATGTACCACGTGTTCCAATTGTCGTACTCCAGGGTCTGGTGGCCGTTGGTGAGACTTCTCAACGACATGCGGGTGGTGTCGGCGCTGAACAGGGTCCGGGTCAGGTCGGTCCATCCATCGCCGTAGAGGTGGAGGGGAAAGGTGTCCATCTGCGAGAGCGAAGTGGTTTCAACCCGTGAGTAGTGGGGGGAGATCTCCCAGAGGACACGCCTGACGTTCGGCGACTGGAGGACCATCTCCATCACCAAGAGATCCATTTCCGGCAGGCTGCCCGGCATGTTCAGTTTCAACACCCGACCGGAGCCGAGAGCCGACTGCAACTCGGATGGGATGAAGTTCTGTCCCATGGAGGTTCCCATCAGAACCGTGTCGAATTCGGTGTCGGCTCCCCGAAGACTCTGCTTGATCAGGCTTGGATTCTGCCACCTCGAGTTGAAGCGGATCTCCGGCAGTGCCTCGGTGATG
>JAYZFJ010000032.1:0-28908 GCA_036336805.1 Planctomycetota bacterium | reverse complement strand
GAGCAGCTTCCGGGAGATCACCCGACCGGCAAGCAGCGCGGTCAAGCCACCCCCGAATACCAGTACCAGCAGCCCGATCATCACGGTGTCCGGTCGTTGGTAGTGCATCGCGTTGAGCAGACCGGTGGCGATTCGCTCCCGGCCGGGAAGTCCCAAACGAGTGGCGAGGATGAGTTCACCCAACGAGAGGACCGCGGTCACCACGAATGCGAGCACCGCCGTCGAATTCAGACCGGGGCGTATCGCACGCAGGCGGGGTGGGTCCAGGGAGCGCATGCTGCGCGCTGCACGAGATTCACCCGCCGAGACCAACAGGGCGATCAGACAGGCGAACCCTGCGAGGTTCGCGACCTCCGCGATCAGCAGGGCGATCGAGGAATCGTAGAGCAGCGGACCCAGGGTCGGGGTGTTCAGGGTTCCGGTCACGATCGCCGCCAGGGTCGCGGCGGGCAGTCGACCGACCAGGAGCCATCCCCCCGCCATCACCAGAGCCAGCAGGCGAATCCGATCGGAGCCCTGCGTGAACTGGATGTGGAGAAGCACCGCGATGAACGCACAGATCGTGCCGTCGAGGATCGCACCCCAGATCGTCCGCAGGACTGCGGGACCGTACAACGACCAGAAGATCCCGACGTCGAGCTCCCCGATTCGCCCGATTGCAAGCAGGACGGGCAGCAGGCTCCCGAGGGAGAGTGCGAACAGGATCGGACGCACCCATTTCGACGGTCGAGCCAGCCGCGAACGAACCAGACGATGTGAGAGTGCATCCTGCCAGCGGTCGGTGCCCCGCGCGAATGCGATCAGGATCATCAGGGTGCAGACGACCGCGACCAGGAACGATGGCCATGAGTACCGAATCAGTTGTCCGGGAAGCACCCCCTGGGCATCCAGCGCTCGCAGCTCGAATCCGACGGTCGAGATCTGCGCCAGGTCGAAGGAAACGGTGGCACTGGCCACCAGGAACCCCGCGAGCATCATGCCCAGAACGCACGCCACCACGCGGCTGCGGACCCACAGTCCGAGCCGACGCCCCGGTCCCGCACCGTCGAGGGCCGCCAGGCTGCAGGTGCACCCACCGGGAGTGCGCCCGGCCAGAGCGACCGGCCAGGCGATAAGGGGCCAGCACCAGCTCACCAACGCCAGAAGCAGGACCCCCTGCTTGAGGGTGGTGACCGCATCATGCGTGATCGCCCAGGCACCCAGTGCCGAGCCCGGACCCAGTGCCTGCCACCCGCACCAGAAGACGGCGTAACCCGGGATGCAGAGCGGCGCGAGCGTGAGCGTCGAGACCACCCACTGACCGGCCGGACGGGCCAGCGCCAGACCGAGCAGGTGCCCGGCGAGGAGGCCGGGGACCAGTGCGACCACTGGGACCAGAATCGACCAGAGCAGCGTTCGCAGAATGACCGCGCTCCCCGGAGGGTCCGGAACCGGATCCAGGGGGGGACTGGAGACCAGGAGCACTGCGCTGACCAGCGGCCAGAGCACTCCGATCGTGAGCAGAAGCAGTCCGAACGTGGTTGCAAGGCGAACGCGGGACATCGTGGGGAGTCATCCTCAACCGGCTTGAAGCAGGCCGCATCGGCGCGCAGCCTCGAGGGCCTCGACTCGCTGGAGGGCGGCACGCTCCAGCTCGACCTGCAATGGATCCGGAACCTCGAGCGCTCCTGGATCACCGCGTACGGGAATGTTTCGGGAGGGGGAGTGCTCGAGAAGTCGTTCGACTTCGGCGGAAGCCAGCCACTCCGCCAGCGCGTGGGCGGAATCGGGATTGGCCGCGCCACGGATGATGCCGACGGTGTTGGGGATCAGCAGCGTGCCTCCGCCGGGCGCCGTGAGCGATTGGTGCCGGGGGTAGACCAACTCCACCCCCAGACCACGTTCGCGAGCAGCCCAGACGTCATCGGTATCGGTCATGCCGAGGTCGAACTCACCACGGGCGACGCCTTCAACCACCCCGGCGTTTCCGGAAGTGAGTACCGCGACCTGGTTGGAGACCAGACCGTCGAGCCATCGACCGTAGCGTTCGGATCCCCAGGCGGCGAGCATCGCACCCAGATGTCCACCGGTGGTTCCAAATCGAGGATCGGCCATCGCCAACCGGCCGTTCCATCGGGGGTCGACCAGCTGCTCCCATGCATCGGGGACCTCCCCGGCCTCCAATCGATCCGGAGCGTAGACGATCACACGGGCCCGAGGGGCCAGTGCGATCCAGGCATCCTGGGTGGAACACCAGGCTGGAGGCATGCCCTGGTTCAGACGCTTCACCTGTTCCGACGGGAAGCGCCCGAGCACGCCGGCCTCCTGGAGTTCGATCATGCGGAAGCACTCGCTCGACCAGAAGAGGTCGGCGCGGGGTCGCTGGCGTTCGGCGATCAGACGCGAGACCAGCCCGGTGGTCTTGGTCGCCTCGGTATCGTAGAGAACCTCGACATCGATGCCGGTCTCATCCTCGAAGCGATCGAGGATCGGGCGGGCGACGTACTCGTCGGCGGACACGTACACCACGACGCGTGGACGATCCTCAACGGAACCACAGGAACCCAGCGACAACAGGAGGCCACAGAGGGACCGGGACAGGAGTCGTGCCAGGATTCGTCGGTGCATCACGAGGGACTGTCCGAAGGAGCGTCTTCGGCCGGAGCGGTCGGCGGCACCTCGGGAATCGGGGTGGAGGCACCTGATTCCGAAGCGGGATTCGGCGACTCGGCCGGTGCGGTGCGGCGCCTGGCATCGATGCGCTTCTTCAGTTCACCGAAATAATGCTTGTGCACTTCGCGAAGGTGACCGGGGATCGGCTGTTCCTCGACTCCTTCCTCCCAACTGCGGATGATCGTCTCGGCGACCTGCTGCAGTTCGAGGTTCGACTCGCCGACCACGGGGGAATCGGAATCGACCAGCTGGCGCGAGATGATGTCCCCACCTTCTTGGAGCGCGACGTTCTCCTTCTGGAGCCTGGTCGAGAAATCGGTCGCACTCACCGGGGCGTTCCCACTGCCTCCGGGGCCACCGCGGTCGCCGAAGCCCTGTCCGGGCATGCCCTGGCCCGGTCCGGACGCCGAGGTTGAATTCGACTTCGAGGCGTCGAGCATGCTGGCATACGACTCGGGGGAACCGGAGGGTTTGCTGCCGTTGCAGCCCTTGCACTGCCCCTGTGCGGACTTGGCCATCTGGAGCATCTGCTTCATCTGCTCCGCCTCGGAAAGACTCTGCTGCATGCCCTGCTGACCCGACTCGGACTGCTGGCCCTGCGCTTGCGGACTCTGACACTGCTCGGCCATCTGACCGAGGGATTTCGACATGTTCTGGCACTGTTCGGAGGCGGATTGCTGGGCGGCCCCCATCTGCTTGAGCTGTTCGACCTGCTGCTGGTTCAGGCCGGTCGCCTGCTCGAGTGCCTGCTGCATCGCTTCCGGGTTGTTGGCGAGCTCCGGATCCATTCCGGCCTGCTGGAGCGCCTGCTTGAGCGCTTCCTTCTGGTTTGCGGCGTTTTCGAGCTCATCGGCAAGCGACTGGAGTTCACTGGCCAGCGACGCTCGCTCGGCCTCCGACATCGTGGGATCATCCATCGCTTCGGAGAGTCGTTGGAGAGCCTTCCGGGCTGACTCGAAGTTGCTCGATCGCAGGGCCTCGGCCAGGTCCTTCGTCTCTTCGGCCCCCTCGACATCGAGCTGGGACAGCGACTGCTTCAGCGCTTCCATCGACTGGCCACGTTCCCCGTTGACGACCTGGTCCAGACGCTGCTCGAGATCGGAGATCTTCCTCAAGGCTTCACGTCGTGCCTGTTCCGCGGATTCCGGATCGTCCGGTCGGGATTCATCGAGCGCGAACGCCTCGGAAAGGTCGCCGAGCTCTGCGGAAAGTGCGGGATTCTCCTCGATCTGCTCGAGGACCGCACGAACCGATTCCTCCGCGGCATCTCGCTCTGCGAGCACCGATTGCTGGTCGGGCCCGGGCTGGGCTGCGAAGAGATCCCCGTCCGGAACCGTGAACCAGAGCACCCCGGCGAAGAGACCGAGTACCGGAGCGATCCATCCCCCGCCGGGGAAGCGGGGAGCAAACGCCTCCGCGATGCGGGTCCGCATCGACTGATCACGGAGGGTGGCCATCGCCTCCTCCAGGGCCGCCCGCGCGAAGGGGTCTCCTCGGTGCGCACAGTGAACGGCGGTGGTGAAACGATCCTTGAGTCCCAGCCGCTCATCGATCAGCGCGGTGATCGCGCCATCCGACAATCGTCCCACCCGGGCCATGAGGAGGGCACCGACCAGCGTAAGGCCACCGAGGATCGAGAAGACGACCCACCAGGCCGGCTGCAGAGATGGAGAACTCTTGGCAAGCAGGACCAGCGCCAGCATCGCAACCATCGCGAGCAGAAGTGCATCATGAAAGGTCGCGAGAAAACGGTCGAGCCACAGTCGCAGACGGACCGAACGAACCAAGCGGGTGAGTTCGGGTGGAATCTGATTCGATTGGGGAGTCCTGCTCACGTCCGATTCCTCCAGAAACGCGCCCGACGGAACTCTTGAAGTATATCCGCTGAGGCAGCGCCGATCGCCGTTATCTGCGCTGAAGCGGCCGGATCGATGATTCGTTTCCCCCGAAGATCCCCTAGAATGCGCGCAGGGCTCGGAGGCCTCACACCCATGCACCCGATCGTTCGGCTCAAGCACACCCTGCCACTGCTGCTGCTCGCGCTTTCCGGCACGATCAGTCGTGCTGGAGCGTCGCCGGTCGGCCCACAGGACACGGTGGCCTCCTCTCTGGAAGAAGCCATTCCCGCAGGCATCGATGAAGAGGGGCGGGAAACGGAAGCGATCGAGATCGATCTCCTGCACGAACGCGTGCACTCGCTCGAGACGCGGATCGAACTGCTTGAACGTCGCATCCTGGAGCTGAGCGAACGGCTTGAAAGGATGCTCGCCGCATCGGACGATCCCTCGTCCGAGGACGGCGCCGAGGAACCGTCTGAATCGTCGGCGACGACGACCCCTGCCGCGACACCTGCTGCAACCCCCGATCAATCGCCGGCTCGCGACCCCCTCTCGTCACCGGCGGCGGTGGCCGACGCGTTGCGCCAGCAGTTCGACGCCGAGATGATGAAGGACCCTTCGTTCGTGCTCGGCCTGAATTCATCCGATCCCCGGGCCCAGAAGGAGGCCGACCGGGTGCTCCAGTCCTGGGTGCGCCGCCAGGAAGGCAGGTACCGCAAGCGAATCACCTGGCCGATTACGATCGACGACGGCCGTGAACTCCCCAACGGAGAGTGGGCGTTCACGATCACGGTCACCGGTCCGGACGGAGCCGCCGAGGGTCCGGCGTTCACCCAGCGAGTCGCTCGACGCATCGCACAGCGAATGGCGGGCTGGCGGGATCGAGCGGATCTCTCCAGACTCCTCATGAAGGGCATGCTGGAACCGACCCTGGAGATCATTCCCCGGAAGCCGGAACCGGGCCTCTACAACTCCGAGGTGCTGATCGAGAACGACGAGGTGCTGATCAGCGAGTGGGTGCGTTTCGAATTCAGCGTCCGGCTGACCACCATCATCCCGATATTCGTCGAGCAACGACCGGAGCCCCCGGCGACGAATGACGACCGCGACAAGGAGCCCCGTACCGATGAATCCCGATGACGACGTCTGCCTCTGCTTCCACGTCAGCCAGAAGAAGCTGGCCAACTTCATCAAGCGAGAACAACCCCAGGTACCCAGCCAGATGTCCGAGTGCCTGGGTGCGGGTACCGGATGCCATTGGTGCGTCCCCTACCTGGAGCAGATGTGGAATCAGTGGAAGGATGGGGAGACACCCCACCTCGACTACTCCCCCGAGGAGTACGCGGAACAACGAAGGGCCTACCACAAGAGCGGACAACGAGCCCCCGACTGGCCACCGAGTGCACCCGAAGATCCCACGCCGCCTGCCGAATGAGTCAGGGGATCGAGAGGGTGGTGATGGAATCGTTGGTGTAGATGCAGATCCCGGCCGCGATCTGCAGGGCCTGTTCGCAGATCTCGGCCGCCGCCAGCTCGCCGTGGTGCATGAGGCCCCTCGCGGCGGACAGGGCGAACGAGCCTCCCGAGCCGATCGCGCAGAGTCCGTCGGTCGGTTCGATGAGGTCTCCCTGGCCGGACACCATGAGGGTGACCTCGAGATCCGCGACAATCATCATCGACTCCAGGCGTCGAAGCGCGCGATCGGTTCGCCAGAGACGCGCGAGGCCGATCGAGGCCCGACGGAGGTTGGTCGGCGAAGCCTCGAGATGCTTTTCAAAGTGTTCCATGAGGGCGAAGGCGTCGGCCGCGGCACCCGCGAAACCGACCAGGACACCCTGGCGTTCATGACCGAACTTCTCGAGCTTGCGAACCTTCACCGCGTCCGGCTTGGCGATGGTGTTCCCCAGGGTGACCTGCCCGTCACCGGCCATGGCGACGGCGCCGGGGCGGCGTGCGGAAAGGATCGTGGTGGCCTTGAAGGTGGGATTCTGCATCGCCCCATGCTATCGGATGGGAAACCCGACGTGCGATTCCGGAACGCGAAGCCCCGATAGTCGCTACGCTCACGACATGAAACTCGCCGTGATCATTCCTGCTGCGGGCGCTTCCACCCGTTTCGGTTTCGGGGACAAGCTGTCCCAGGACCTGGGCGGACGTGCCATCCTGCTCCGTGCGGTCGAGGCCTTCGTCAAGCGAGAGGAGACCGAGGCAGTGGTGGTCGCGGCACCACCCGACGACCTGGATGGCTTCACCAGCCGCTTCGGACCGCAGCTGAGCTTTCACGGAGCTCGCATCGTCGCGGGGGGCCGGACCGAACGATGGGAGAGCGTTCGCAACGCACTCCGGGAAATCGGAGAGGAGATCACGCACGTGGCGGTCCATGACGCGGCTCGTCCGAACGTCAGCCCGCAACTGCTGGATCGGATCCTCGATGCGGCCCGCGTCCATTCCGCGGTCATTCCCGGCCTTCGCGTATCCAGCACCCTCAAGCGCATCGGGTCGGAATCGGTCCGGGCGGCCAGAGACGAGGCGATCGCCGATGCGATCCTCGGTGGTGCCGATGAGATGGAAGGTGCGTCCCGAGCGTACCTGGTCGAGGAGACCGTCTCGCGTGATCGGGTGGTCGCCGTCCAGACCCCGCAGGTCTTCGAACGTACCCTTCTGGAACGCGCCTACGCCCAGGATGCGATCGACGGGGCGACCGACGACGCGATGCTCGTCGAACGGCTGGGCGAACCGGTCGTCGTCGTGGAAGGCGAGGGCCGCAACATCAAGGTGACGACCCCGGAGGATCTGGAGCTGGCGAGGCTGCTGGCTCGCTGATCGACTGGTCCTTGCGTGCGTCGGGTACGTCGCCCGGTGGCGGAGACCATGACGGAGCCTCGGCCAGCCAGGGTGCCTGAAAAGCCTGCATCGTCATCGCTGTGCCGTAGGCACGGGAGCGCTCGAAGACCCGATCGTTCCAGGAACCATCCGGTTCGCGTACCTGCATCAGGATCGCGGCGAGCCGCTCCCGGAATCCGGGACGTTCTCCGGGCGGGAGCAGCTCGATCGCACCCGCAGCCTCGGCGAAACCGTAGTAGAAGTAGTACGGGGCGACCCCGTAGGGTGGCATGTGGGTGCCCGTCTTTCGTCGCCTCGCCTCGAGCGCCCGCCAGTTCTCGAGGAACGCCTCGACGGCGGCACCCACCCGCTCGACGCTGCCCCTGCCTCCGAGCAGCAGTGCTCGCTCCGCGGAGACCATCCGCCCGATCGCACCGGGAATCTGCCCCGGATCATCGGCGGTGGGCCCCTTCGCCGCATAGGCCACGTACCCATCCGGAGCGACGCATCCCTGCAGACCGGTCAGGGCGCGATCGACGATCGCCGAATCGACCTCGAATCCGTCCACCCGCGCCGCGAAGAGAGCGAGCAGTGCCGGTGCACTCATGAAGGGGGACGTCGGGGATGGACGATCCTTGGGTCCACGCCGTGCGTAGTTCCACCCCCCCACTTCAGGAATCGCTGTGACCTCGAGCGCACGTATGTACCAGCGGATCGTCTCCTCCACGGTCGCTTCCAGGCCCGAGGGCACGCAGTCTTCACTTCGCAGGGCCAGCAGCATCCGCAGACCGTAGATGTAGCCCCAACCTCGAACGTCGTAGCCACCTTCGTAGGTCGAAGGTGACATGCGGGGATCCTCGGTACTGGCGCAGACGAACTCGACCGCTCTGCGAACCGCACTGCTCGCACCCGCGCGCACGGAGTGGCCCGGTGTTTGGAAGATGGCTTGCGCGCAGATCGCGGTCCCCCCGACCCGGTACCCGATGGGAATCGCGCTGCGACCCTCGACCAGCGCTGGAGGATCAGACGGTTGGGCGCGTACCCGATAGACGCCCTGGTACGGCCACTCCGCATCCTCCAGACCCTCCTGCACCCCGAGCAGCAGCGAACAGCCTTCATCGAGAAGCTCGATCAGGTCCTCCGGCATGCCGTCGGGTACTGGAGGCGATTCGGCAGAGCCTTGATTGGGCGCGGACTGGACGAGAAGCACGATGGAAACGAGAAACGCAGGCATGGGTGGTGACCATCGATTCAGTCGGAGGGGGTTCGGTCGTTGTAGAAGAGGTAGACGAACATGTCCTCGCCATACTCATGAAGTTCCGGACCCAGGTAGGGCTTGATCGAGGCTTCTTCCGAGGTGAGCGGGGAGGGCGTGCGCAGGACGACCCAGGCCTTGTCCCCCAGGACCGGTTCCAGACGCGCAACCTGCTCGAGGACCGCCGCGCGCATGCGCTCGTCACCCATCATCAGGTACGGGGGATCGACGAAGACGATGTCGACGGGAGCGGGTGCCTGCGCCAGGGCGGTGGGCCCCAGTGCATCCACGCGCGAGGCCCGGCAGCGATCCTCGCAGCCGAGTTCCCGAATGTTCCACTCGAGAATCGCGTGGACCTCGTGATCCTGCTCGATCATGACCACATCGGTCGCCCCCTGACTGACCGCTTCCAGTCCGACGGTCCCGATTCCGGCGAAGAGATCGAGGACCCTGGCATCATCGAACCAGCCCCGAAGCAGGTTGAAGAGCGATTCCTTGACCCGGGCGGGCATCGGGCGTGAGCGCTCCCGGTCGGGAGGGGCCATCAACTGGCGCCTGCGAAATTCACCACCGAGGATCTTGAGCATGATGCGATCCTACGCGCTCGTTCGATCGCCTGCCGGGGTAAAGGCCGCATAGGATGGGAGGATGCCCGAATTTGGAACCCTCCACTCCGAACTCCGAAGCCATGCACGTTCGCTCAGACTGGGTGATGACGTACCCGCACTGGTGGTCGTGCCGGAGCATGCGGAGGCGTCCTGCCCGATGCTTCTCTGGATGCATGGTCGGACCGCGCACAAGGAACTGGACTCCGGGCGATTCCTGAGACTGCTGCGACAGGGGATCGGATCCTGCTCGCTGGACCTTCCGGGGCACGGAGAACGATTCGAGCAGGCTCTGCACGAACCGGCCGCCGTACTTTCCATGGTTGAGCGGATGGTCGGGGAGATCGATGCCGTGGTGGCGGATCTGATTCAGATCGAGGGCGTGGATCCGGCCCGGATCGCGATCGGGGGGATCAGTGCCGGTGGGATGGCCTCGCTCATTCGGTGCTGCCGGGATCATCCGTTCGCAGCAGTCTGCGTCGAGGCGACCACCGGTAACCTCGCCTACCGTGCCTCGAACATCTTCGCCAATCCGGAGCGGGTCAAGCGACTCGATCCGATCGAGCATCTGGCGGGTTGGAGGCCGGTACCCCTGCTCGCGCTCCACAACCTCCTGGACGAGTGGGTCGACGTCGATGGACAGCGATTCTTCATCGAGGCGCTTCGTGAGCGCTACCCCGATCCGGGGTTGATCGACTTCCATGTGTACGAACGACCGACCGGTGCGCCCTACGAGCACTCCGGATTCGGGCAGTTCAGCGTGGACGCCAAGAACCGACAGACCGAGTTCCTGGTCAAGCACCTCGGAGTGGAGCGATGAC
Source organism: Planctomycetota bacterium (assembly GCA_036336805.1). Taxonomy (GTDB): domain Bacteria; phylum Planctomycetota; class Phycisphaerae; order Phycisphaerales; family SM1A02; genus UBA8087. The sequence continues at coordinate 18,914 of JAYZFJ010000032.1, read as the reverse complement.
TCGACCCTACTTCGCCTACGGGGCGAATCTCGATCGTGCCGCGATGGCTCGACGCTGCCCCGGAGCGAGGGTGCGACAGCGTGCGGTTCTCGCGGACCATGCGTTGGTGGCGATGCGCGAAGGCTGGCTGTCGATCGCGCCTCGTCCCGGCTCCCAGGTCGAGGGCCTGCTCTGGGAGCTGGATCCCGAACACCTGATCGCCCTCGACGAGTACGAGGAGGTCGCCAGCGGTCTCTACGTCCACGAGATGCGAGCGGTCGAGATCATCGACGGCACCTGCGTCGAGGCACTGGTCTACGTCGGAGAAAACGCCGGACCCGGTCGCCTGCATGGGGAATACGCGGACCGGGTCGCCCGGGCGGCACGAGCTGAACTCGGCCCGGCGGCGGCCGGAACGATCGAAGCACTCGCCCGATGAGCGTACGGGGAGATCACTCCGCCTCGCGCAGGGGCGAGCGACCCCGGGCGATGTCGTTTCCACTGCCCCGCGCGACGATCTGCTCGATGAAGGCATCGAACTGAGCCTGAAGTTCGACGATGTCGGGATTGAAGTAGACCAACGCGACGGCAAGCCCCCGTGCGCCCTTGGCCGCACGCCGACGCTGGGTGATCGAACCCAGGCGGGGCGATTCGAGCAGGGTCCGTCCGAGTTCTCCGTTGTGGGCGTCGCGCAGGACGGCTTCGAGCATCGGACGGTAGCGTCCGCCCTCGCCTTCCATCAGGAAATGAGTCAGGGCCCACACCTGGGCGTAGTAGGCGAGCAGTTCGTTGCGTCCCTCCCTCAGGAAGGCCTCGGGTGAACTGGTCAGGATCTCGTAGAGGGGGATGAATGAATCCCTGCGCGCACAGGTCCGCAGCTCGTAGAAGCGTTCGAAGTTTCTCCAGGGCAGGAACCGGGGAATGTCGTAGGACCGCTCGAAGCGGCAACCTTCCATGTAGGTGGCGATGCCCTCGTCAAGCCACGCCGGCAGCCCTTCCTGGAAGGTGTTCTGACAATACTGATGCCACCCCTCGTGTGCGGTGATGCAGAGGGTGTCCCATCGTCCGATGTCGTAGAGCACCGCCCGACCGCGGGTGGTGAACCCCCCCTTGCCCAGCGACAGGTAGAGGCCGGCCTCCCCGGGCAGCAGCTTTCGGGTGAATGCCTGCCATTGTGCCCGCTCACCGAGGATGTAGGTGTCCATCAACTGATCGGGCAGGGGAAGTTCGATGATCGCCGTGCGGTAGTGCTCGAGTGCGCTTTCGAGGTAGGCGGGCATCTTCTCCGACAACCAGCCGTCCTCCAGAGTCGTGTGCAGCTGGTAATGAGGGGTGGTGATGAGGGAACCCGCGGGACCGCCTCCGACCGATGGGATCCAGGGCTCGCTCGAGACCACGAAAAGCGGATTGCCGGACACCGCACCCGCGGAGGAGACCGGACTGGCCTCGCGGGTGAGGGGATCGGTCCCCGAGGTACGCTTCAGAAACTCGTCCTTCTGGCAGCCGATCGTCGCACCCAGCACCACGAAGGTGGGAAGCAGCAGCCCTGAAAGGAGGTTTGATGTCGGAACCTGCACGGGTTCATGGTAGCTTGACATCGCCCACCTCGTTCAAGCCAAGATCGAATTGCCCAGCACTTCGGAGGCGTTCGAATCCTCAGCCCAGTCTCCCGAGGGCCGCGGTGGCCGCCTCGAGATCCGCCCGTGCCTCCTCGAGCATCCGGCGAGTCTCCGCCACCAGCTCCGGCTTGGCCTTCTGCACGTAGGCCTCGTTGGCCAGCCGCCCTTCGAATCCCGCTATCTGCTTGGTCTTCTGGGCGCAGAGTTTTTCGAGTCGGCCGCGCTCCTTTTCCAGATCGGCGGTATCGAGCAGGCCGGCGAGCAGCAGTTCCTCTCCCTCGAAGGCGATCGCAACCGCATCATCCGGGCGGTCACCCGAACCGAACTCCCTGACCGATTCCAGACCGCAGAGGGTCTCGATCACCCCCCCGGACGTGGAGATGAACTCCTTCACCCGTCCGGATACGTGCATGGTGATCCGCTTGCGCGGGTTGACGTTGCGTTCACCACGGATCGTGCGCACCTGTCCCACCAGAGCCTGCACTCGGGCGAATTCGGCACCCGCGGCATGATCTTCGTGCAGATCGTCGATGACCGGCCAGGACGCGACACTCAGAATCTCGGAGTCCGGCAGGAGCAGCCCCTGGACCCCTCGTTCACCGCAGGCTCGCAGGTTCGGCCAGAGGGTCTCGGTGACGAACGGCATCACCGGATGCAACAGACGCAGCAGCGCATCCGTCATGCTGAGCAGCACCTGGCATTGACGAGGATCCTCGCCCACGGTGGGCTTGATCGCTTCGAGGTACCAGTCACAGTAGTCCCGCCAGGCGAAGTCGTACATCGCGTCGGCGACCGAGCTGAACTGGTAGGAGGCAAGGGACCCCTCGACGGAGCGTACCGACTGGTGCAGACGGTGGAGGATCCAGCGATCGATCAAGGGCGCATCGGCCAGCGATGCGTCGGGACCTGCGGGTGCATGCCCCGCACGTTCCAGCGTGCCGAGTGCGAAACGCGTCGCGTTCCAGAGCTTGTTGGCGAAGTTGCGCCCGAGATCGAACTTGCTCGAGGTGTTTCGGGCCAGGGGCTGCTCCTCGCTGGCCTCGACGGTTCCGGAGGCGACGCCGTACAGCGTGACCATCGACTTCGCAGGGTCGCCGGGAGAGACCTGTTCGGGGGCGGACACCACATGCCCGGCGGGCGTGGTGATCGTCGCGGGCTCGAAGGTGCGCCCCGAATGCGGGCAGATCGTGTCCACCGGCAGCCGGACGTCCTGGGTATCGGTGGAGATCTGGGTGAGCACGAAACGCAGGGCATCCGCACCGTGGGTGTGGACGATGTCGCGGGGATCGACCCCGTTCCCCAGCGACTTCGACATCTTCTGCCCGTGTCCGTCCTGGATCACCGCATGGACGAAGACATCCTTGAACGGCAGGCGACCGTCGTGGAAGTACCGGTTGAACATCACCATCCGAGAGACCCAGAGGGTGATGATCTCACGCGCAGTGCTCAGCACGCTGGTCGGATTGAAGGTCTCCAGCAGGCCGGACATGCCGGGGTGGTGCTCGGGATCGGGCCAGCCCATCGTGGACAACGGCCAGAGTGCCGAGCTGAACCAGGTGTCCAGCACGTCGGGATCCTGCTGGAAGCCGCTGCGTTCCAGTTCGGCGATCAGTGGCTGCTCGGTTTCGGGCTCGAGCGGGGGCAGGCAGACCTGTTCCTCGATGACTCCCCCGGCCAGGGCGCGGGCATGATGAACGCATCCACGCTCGGACCACGAACCGCTCACCGTGATCGAGTGGTCCCCGTCGGATCCGGCGTCGTCCAGTGCGCTCCGCAGTGCACCATCAAGCTCGGCGTCGGCATCGTGCGTGCGAGTCCACACCGGAATGCGGTGCCCCCACCACAGCTGTCGGCTGATGCACCAGTCGCGCAGGTTCTCATGCCAGTTGCGGAAGGTCTTCGCGTATCGATCGGGGAAGAAGGTGAGTTCGCCGTCACCCGCAGCGTCGCTCCGGGGGGCCAGTCCCTCGGGAATGTGCTCGCAGTCCTCGGGCCGCATGGCCCGAAGTGCCGCACCCCGCAGGCGGTCGTCGGTCACCCGCACGTACCACTGATCGGAGAGGTAGGGCTCGATCGGGACATGGCTGCGATAGGAATGTCCGACCGCATGCTCGTAGTCCCGGATCTGCTCGAGGAGCTCGTGGGTCTTGAACCAGTCGACGATGGCGACGCGGGCATCCTCCCTCGACATTCCCGAGAACGTGCGGGCCTCGTCGGAGGGATCGTCGAATCCATGCTCCAGGGAGATCGATCCATCCGGAGCCATCACGTTGATGACCTCGAGCTCGTGCCGCCGTCCGATCTCCCAGTCGTTGGGGTCGTGAGCCGGGGTCACCTTGAGGAAGCCGGTGGCAAACGCGGCCTTGGGATCCTTCGCCTCGTCCGCCGACGCGAGTTCCGCCGGCAGCACCACGAAGTCGTCCTCGATGATCGGGATCACCCGCCCCACGATGGGCAGGACCACCCGCTTGCCACGCAGACCCTCCGCACGAGGATCGCGAGGATTCATCGCGACTGCGGTGTCGCCCAGCATCGTTTCCGGTCGGGTGGTGGCGACGGTGACGTGACCGGTGCCGTCCTCGAGCGGGTAGCGGAGGTACCACATGTGCCCGGCGACCGTCTCCATCTCGACCTCGTCATCGGCGAGTGCCGTACGGGTGACCGGATCCCAGTTCACCAGGCGCTTGCCGCGATAGATCAGGCGATCTCGAAAGAGTCGGAAGAAGGCTTCACGCACCGCGCGAGCACAGACCGGATCCATCGTGAAACGCAGCCGATCCCAGTCACAGGAACAGCCCATCAGCCGAAGCTGCTCGACGATCGTCGCTTCGTATTCGTCCTTCCATTCCTGGACCTTGCCGACGAATTCCTCGCGTGAGAAATCGGTCCGGCTGAGCCCTTGTTGCAGAAGGCGCTTCTCGACCACCGACTGAGTCGCGATGCCGGCATGATCGGTCCCCGGCATCCACAGGGTGTTGGCACCCCGCATGCGGTGGTAGCGGGCCAGCACGTCCTGCAGGGTTCCGTTGAAGGCGTGACCGAGGTGGAGGGCGGCGGTCACGTTGGGGGGTGGGATCAGGATCGAGAAGGGCGTGCGCTCGTCACCCTCGCAGGCGGGAACCGCATGGAAACAGTCGCTTTCCCTCCAGAGACGTCGGATCGACTCCTCGGTGTCCGCGGGACTGTAGGATTTGGCCAGCTGGGGGACATCGGTATTGGACTGGGATGCGCTGCTCATGAGAGTGACATGATACGAACATGATCCACGGGACACAGCAAAATCGACGAGCGATCCCGGCAATCCTCCTTCTGGGACTGGCAACGCTGGGCTTCCTCAACGGCTGCGATGGCGAGGCAAGCCCCACCCCGGCGGCCGAGGAAGCGGTCTACGACCGCAAGCGGTTCGAGGAAGGGCTGGTGGCGATCGATGAATGGCTCGCGAATGGTGACGCCGGCAAGGCGGAAGTCATCGCGGCCAGGCTCGTCGAGCTTGATCCCGATTCGATCGCCGCACGTCAGGCACATGGAAACTGCTTGCTCATCCTGGGGTCGCTGGCCGACCAGAACGGAGATCCGGATGCGGCGGAAAGATTCAGGATACGGGCGGACGAGGCGTTCCAGTCGGCGCTGGCTCGGTCCGGAGGTGCTGAATCAGCGGCCCTTATCCACCAGGCCGCTCTGGCCGCTTCGGCACGAGGTGATCTCGAGCGGGCGCTGAGCCTGCACGTGAGCGCATCCGAGGTTGATCCTGCGGATCCCACCCATCCGATCTTCGCCGCGAACACCCTCACTCGCCTCCAACTTCCGAAGGAAGCGATCACCTGGTTCGATCGTGCGATCGAGATCGCTCCCGACGAACCATGGGCCTGGGCGGGACGTGCCGAATGCCATCGCCAGCTGCGGAGCTTCGATGAGGCGCTGGAGGCAATTCGAACCGCCCGGGCTCGTTCGGTCGCACGGGGTACCGAATCCGGGTTTCCCTTCCGAGTCGCCGAAGGGCGAATCCTTCGAGAAGCCGGACAGCCACGACGTGCCGCCGAACTGCTGTTCGCCGTCGATTCGACGGAACACACCCGGGAATCGACCAGCGAGCTCGCCGCCGCCTGTACCGCGATCGAGGAGCATCAGCGCGCCGCAGAGGCGTGGGAACGATTCCATCATCGCAATCAGGGCGATGTCGATTCAATGGTCGAAGCCGCACGCTGCTGGATCCGTGCCGGTGAGCCGGAACACGCCGCCTCCTGGCTTGAACTCGCCGAGAGCGCCGGCGTCGATCCCGCGGTGATCACTGCCGCTCGTCGAGGAGAGTGATCGGCGCTCGCCGAGCCTAACGGATCGATCGTCCGCCACAGAGATTCAGCACCTGCCCGGTCACGTAGTGTGCATCGAGCAGCATCCAGGCCACGGTGTGCGCCGCTTCGTCCAGCGTGCCACTCCGGGCGCGGGGGATCCTGCTGACGTACCTCCGTTCCTCCTCTTCGGTCATGTCCCCGGCCGCGAAGGCGACCACCCCCGGCGCCACCCCGTTCACCCTGATCGAAGGAGCCAGCTCAAGTGCGAGCGATTCGACCATCTGGTGGAGCGCCGCCTTCGAGGCGAGGTAGCCGGTGTATTCCTTGCGCGGCCGGCCGTCGGCATGGATGTCGCCCAGGCAGACCACCGACCCACCGCCTGGAAGTCGTGAACGGCGAAGCTGCTCGGCAAGGAGCGTGGTCACCATGAGAGGACCGACGGCATTCACGCGGTAGAGCTCGATCAGGTCGTGGGGATCAAGTGAATCCAGCGGAGTACGACGATAAGCGGACGCATTGTGGACGATCCCATCGACACCCTCGATTCCGACCTGCATGCAGGTGGACCGAATCGACTCCTCCGATTCGAGCGCGAGCTCGCGGACCTCCACGGTGATCGCACCCGGTGCGACCTCGCGGCAGAGCTCGGCGGTCTCGCGGCAGCCGTCGATCGAGGTGCGAGCGGTGAGCACGAGGTCGTGTCCACGACGGGCCAGTTCGAGCGCGATCGCGCGACCGACTCTCCGGGCGGCACCGGTGACCATGATGCGTCCCTCAGCCAAGACGTGTCCCCGCGGGGCCGTGGTCATCGGAGTCGGGTTCGGCGGAGTCCACCCGCAACCGGCGGCCGGCCTCCCGCCAGGGATCCAGCCTCGGGGAATCATCACACCCCCCCCGCGGCTCCGAGGACATCCGAAATCCGTGAGGATCCCCACGGAGGACCCGCCGCAGGGGCAGACAGGCGAGCAGGGCGAGTCCGGCCAGGGCCAGAAGGAGCATGGTGCAGACCAGAATGATCTCGTGGAGGGTGTCCATCGGATTCATTGTAGCCGTGTCCATGGAATACAATGGTACGGGACGGGAAATTCGGCAGCGGCCCGGCGTCCCGACGGCCGCGCACGAACGAAGGCAGACCCATCGGAACCTCCAAAGACCAGAAAAGCGTCCGGGTCACCGGCAGACTGCGCCGGAAGCTGCTCTATGGCTTCGGTCTGCTGCTGATGATCGCATTCATCGGTGCATTCCTGGCCACGAGATCCTTCGTACTCAAGTCGATCGCGCGTCCCCATCTCGAAGCGACCTTCGGAGGAGACATCGAGATCGGATCGATCCGCTGGCTGGACTTCGATGCGCTCAAGATCACCGACCTGGTGGTCAAGGTCCCCGGGTGGAACGACGTCGCGGGCGAGGTGGTCCGAATCGATGCCGCCCGGATCGAATTGGACACCGGTGCCTTGAAGACCGGGGCGTTCGAGATTCTCGAAATGGACATCGATGGCATGACCTTCCGGATCGCCGAACGCGCGAACGCTCCCGGGATGTTCAACGTCCTCGAGCTCGAGCCGGCCGACGGTGGCGGCGGGGATGGCTCGCCGCCGAAACGAATCGATGTTCGCAACTTCCGGATGGAGATGGGCATCACCAATCAGGAGGGGTGGATCAAGACCGGGGAGGTCCTGCTGTCGGGAGACCTGGTCTCGGATCCCGAGAACCGCCAGGAATTCTTCTTCACTCTGGTGAGCGAAGAAGACCAATCGGTCACTCCAACGGTGCTCAAGGGACGATTCGACACGTCCACACTGGCGTTCGCCGCTTCGATGGACGACCTCGTGATCACGAGCAAGCTCCTGGGCATGATGCCGGTCGAACTGCGCAAGGCGACGGATTCGATGGAACTGCAGGGAGTGGTCGATCGACTCGATGTGTCCTGGAATCGTGCCGATGCACTCTCCGCCACCATCGATCTGGGGTCCGCCAGCATGGTGATCCCGAACATCGACACCGAGGAGACCTGGTCGAGACTCGACGCGGGGATCGTCACCCCGGCCGGACAGAGCCCGATCGTCGAGATCAGCTCCGGACGACTGAGGCTCGAACGGGAACGCCTGATCATCGACGACTTCACCGGGCGAATGCGGGGTCAGGAAGCCAACACCGACCCGATCCCGATCGTCATGGCCTTCGAGATGGACCTGCAGGATCGCTACCAGCAGAACATCGACTGGTCGGACACCGAGGACGTCACCCGCCACGTGTTCGAGCTCGCACCGTTCCTGCTGGAGATCAACGTCCCCAACTTCCGAATTCGATCGGACGGCGCGGGGGTCATCCTGCCCCGGGCGGCGGCTCAGGCCTTCTCGGAGTTCGGGGTCGAGGAATGGCGGGTGAACATCGGCGTTCGCATCAGCCGCGACGAGCCGGAGGTGCGGGAGGACGGAAGCACCACGTCACGCCCGCTCAGGACCCAGGGACAGGTGATGGTCGACAGCGGGATCGGCCGATACTCGCGCTTTCCCTACCCGCTCGAGAACGTTCGGGCCAACATCGAGTTCACCGACGAGGTGGTCACCATCTCCAACCTGATCGGCACCGGACCGGACGGAGGCTCGGTGGTCGTCGAAGGAACGATCATCGACCCGGGATCGGCGGCGGCCATCGATGTCACGGTCCGTGGAAACGACGTGCCGGCGGATCGAGTGTTCCGTTCCGCGCTCGACGGCTGGAGGCGGCGAACCTGGGACCGGTTCTTCGATCGACACGCCGAGCGGAGACTGCGAGAGGCTGGCCTGCTGACCACGAAGGAACAGGTGGACGAGGCGGTCCGCGAGCGAACCCTCATCCTGCAGGAACTCAATGAACTGGGCACCGAGCCGGAGACCGCCGCCTCGAGGAACTCGCTGCAGGACCGGGCTGAACGCCTGGACCGGATCATCCAGTCGGGGCCGTTCGAATTGGGCGGGATCTTCTCCTTCAACCTGAAGGTCACGAGCGAGGCGGGCGAGAATCAGCCGGTCTACCTCACCGGCGACATCGACATCCTCGAGGGTGACGTGGTGGTCTCGGACTTTCCGTTCCCGATCCACCTCGAGGAATCACGCATCACGCTCACGCCTGACGACATTCTCATCAACGGGGGTCTGTTCTTCACGACTCCCGACGGAGGAACCGGGGTGATCCGCGGCTCGATCCACAACCCCGACACCCCGGAGGGCAAGGATCCGATTTCAGTGATCGATGTGAGTTTCGCCGCCATCCAGGTCGAACTCAGCGAGACCCTTCTGGCGGCTCTTCCACCAGCGGGCGAGGATCAGCCGATCGATCCGAACACCTGGCCCGGAGCGTGGCGCAGCGAACCGGCACGAGCTCTGGCCGCACTGGGTTTGCAGGGCCAGCTCGACGTCGAGGGAACGCTTCGAGGCGACCGTGCGAGGCCGGATGACGACCCGGTTCTGAACTTTCAGACCACGCTGATGGACGGGTCCATCACCCCTGACGCGCAGCTTGCCGACTTCTTCGCGGAAGCGGGGTTCATATGGCCCGAGGGCTTCCAGCTCGAGAACTGCCGGGCGACCCTGAGCGTCGCCCCGGAGCGATCGACCCTTCGCGACTTCCGGGGTGAACGTCTGGACGGTGTCGTCGAGGCCAGCGGGTTCATGAGTCGGTCCAGTGACGAGAGCGGTCTCGACGTCCAGTTCAGCGACATCCAGATGGAGGAGTATCTGATCGACTTCCTGCCACAGGGCAACCAGTCCCAGGCGGTCGACTTCTGGAACCGATTCAATCCCCGGGGCCGATTCGACGCCCAGCTCGAATGGGCGCAGACCGAGAGCGGACGACGGGACTCGACCGTCGAAGTCGAACCCGAGTCGGTGACGATGTCCCTGAACGGAGAGGACGTGACGGTGGCCCGACGCGAGGGTGACATCTACATCCACCCCGACGACATCCAGCTCGACGGCCTGATCCTCGACATCTCCGGAAGTGGTTATGAACATGGGACGCTGGAACTCGATGGAGCCTACGGCATACCTCGCGACGGTCGGTTGCTGGTTCTGGATGGCAGCGTCGTCGATGGACGATTCGAATCGCCGATTCTCGAGGTTCTCTACGAGCTGATCGGCGTTCCAAGGGTGCTGGCGACCTGGAGGGAACTTGCACCGGATGGAAGCTTCGAGAGCCATTTCGAATACCGAGGCGTTCCGATCGAAGAGGGTGGCGAAGACGCCTATGCGATCGATGTGGCTCCGAGGAACATGGGAGTCACGCTGGACGGTGAACGAATCACGGCGGATTTCGAGACCGGGGCCCTCTACATCTCTCCGGGACGCTTCGACCTCGAGCACCTGGTGGCCCGGGTTCCTGCTCCGGGGATCATCGACATCAACGGAAACGTCACGGTGAACGACACGATCGACGTCGAACTCGAGATCGACTACGACCTGGATGGGCTTCCCCGGGGCTTCCAAGGCTACTTCCCCCCCCCGCTCTCGACCGGATTCCGTTCAGTCGATTTCTCGTCCGCAGGGCCCCTCTCGATCCAGGGTGCGAGAATCTCGGGATCGTGGCAGGAGACCGCGCTGATCGAGGAGCCGGATCTCTACGAATTCACCGGAGACATCGAGGTGGAGGGCGCGGCGTTCGAGGCCGGACCCGACTTCGACGAGTTCGATGCAACAATCTCCCTCGAGTGCAGCGCCCGTTGGGACGCGGCAAGCGGACGACTGATCAAGCACCTCGACGGCCTGATCAGCGGTGATCGACTGGACGTGCAGGGTCGACAAGTCTCGAACCTCCGGGCCGCGATGCGACTGAGGGAAGATGACGTCTTCCGCCTGGAGTCGATGTTCGGAGTGCTCGCGGAAGGTGCGGTTGCCGGAGAACTCGAGCTCGATCTCCAGAGCGAGCGGTGGGCCCTGGACGTCCAGCTGGAGGATGGTGCATTGGACATCCTCAGTCGGGATGGAGAGGACCCGCAGTCGGAGGGGACCACCGGACGAGTGCTTGGTGGAGTCCGGGTCACGGGCCTGCTTGATGATCCCGGAGCGAGGAATGGACGCGGGCTGATTCTGATCGAAGACGGGGCCATGACCAATTCACCCCTGACCTTCAGCATCCTCCAACTCTCCCAGCTGATGCTCCCGGTGAGCAGCAGTCTGGATTATGCGGAGATCGCCTTCACCATCGATGGAGACAAGATGGTCTTCGACGACTTCCTCCTGAGCTCCCCCAGTGTCACGCTCAGTGGCGGCGGGGAGATGTCACTCGAAGACTGGCGGCTGGCCCTGCGACTCTTCCCCAAGGGGACCATTCCGATCTTCAGCGACATCGTCGGAACCATCACCGGAACCCTGTATGCGATCAACGTGAAGGGTACACTTGATGAACCGATCACCAGTATCGAAGCCCTGCCGATTCTGGGGGATCGGGCCAAGATCGATCCCGAGCGAGTGGATTTGACCCCCTCGGAGATCGACGCCGAACCCGTACCGAACACCCCGGACGACTAAACGCTGGAGAGCTCACCGATGAAGCGAAGAGATGACGGCACGATCGACCCGGCATGGGTTGCGGAAGAGGCCGCGATGAGGCTGCAGGACGCCCCCGGCGCCGAGGCCCGGCAAGTGGGCGAACTGATGGTCACCGCGATCAAGCTGATCGAGGACGGACTCGACCTGGGACAACTGAAACTGCTCAATCGAGCGATGAAGGAGATGCGGTACTCCTACAAGGTGTTCAACGACTACCCGGGAGTTCGCAAGGTGTCGATCTTCGGATCGGCTCGAACCCCGCCGGAACATCCCGACTATCGGTCCGCACACACCTTCGGTCGAAAGCTCGCCGAACAGGGGTGGATGGCGATCACCGGAGCGGGTGACGGCATCATGAAGGCCGGGCATGAGGGCCCGTCTCGCGAGGCCTCGTTCGGACTTCGCATCCGACTGCCCTTCGAGACGACGGCGAACGACGTGATAGAAGGCGACCCGAAGCTGATCAACTTCAAGTACTTCTTCACCAGAAAACTGATGTTCGTGAGCAACTCGGATGCGATCGCGGTCTACCCCGGCGGGTTCGGAACCCAGGACGAGCTCTTCGAGAGTCTCACCCTCATCCAGACCGGCAAGAGCCAGATCATGCCGGTGGTGCTCCTTCAGGGAGCGGACGTCGACTATTGGCAGCGATGGGAACGAGGAATCACCGACAACCTGCTGGAACGGGGATGGATCAGCCCGGAGGATCCAGGTCTCTACTACATCGCACCTGACGAGGATTCGGGTATCAGGCACATTCTTCGGTTCTACCGTCGATTCCAGTCATCCCGTTACGTGCACGATCGATTCGTCATGCGACTCAAGGAACCGCTCGAACCCGCCCAGGTCGAGGAACTCGCCCGGGAATTCGACACGATCATCAAGCCCGGAACCCTGGAGCAGAGCGGGCCCCTCAAGGGTGAGAAGACCGAGCTGGAACTGAGCCGGCTGCATTTCGAGCATCGGCGCTATTCCTTCGGAACCCTGAGGCAGCTCATCGATCGCGTGAACGACTTCCCGATGGAAGGCGATGCGTGAGGAGGAGTCCAGTACAGCTGATGCTGTTGTCCCAGCTGCTCTGGAGCGGGTGCGCAGGCACACCCCCGACCCCACCGGCCACCCCGGCGGCCAGCAACCCGGGGCTGGTCGACGGACTTCCCCGATCGGATCGGAGTCGAAGCGGAGTGGAACTCATCGCCTGGCGGGTCGCGGACACCGCTCGAATCAACGAAGCGATCGAAGCTGTGGCTCGGTCCGGGCTCGAGGATGACGCCGACGCCCTGTATCGCACGAGCGACATCCGGGTGATGCGATTCGAAGAAACGGCACTCCCTTCGCTGCTTGAGACCACCACTCTGATTGGAGGTTCTCGAAACACGTGGTGCGGTCAGATCCTCGAGTGGCGGAACATCGTCGAGGTGCGCAGCGGACGAACCCTGCTGGACGTCCTCGGGGAGGTCATGCTGGTCGAGAACGGGACCCTCTCGATCAGCGCCCGGATCTGGGTCGAACACTCCCTGCAGGGTGCGGACACTCGGGTCGAGTTCGTTCCTCGCTACGAGTCGGACATCCGATCTCCGCGATCGGTGCTTCGATCCTCGCGCCGGCGGGATCATTCGTTCACCGAGCTGGCCGTGGAAACGGTGGTGCCCGCAAACGAGGTGCTGGTGATCACCGCGAGGTTATCGGATTTCACCGAATCCCCAAGACCGGAATCCTCGCCCCCGGAAGGCTCCGGATCCGAGATCGAAGAGGTACGTTCACTCGAGGAGGAGATCGCCCGATCCGGGCCAGAGGCCCCCGATAACGGGCTTCCTGATGCACCGGACTCCCTTCCCGCCCCCCTCTCGCTCGGCGAAGCCTTCTTCATCAGACCGTCGGGGATACCGGACGCGCCTCCCGAGCGATTGATCATGATCGTGGTCCCGAGAATTCCAGAAGGTATGCTGCCTCAGAAGAAGGAACCCGCGGACCTCGACAGCACATGAGCAAGCAGAGCAGCACAATCTCCCAGGCCCGACCGATGCATCGAGCCGGCCAGAATCGCCCGAAGCCCCGAGGCGTTCCGCCGATCTCGACGTTGCCCACGCTGATGACCCTGGGGAATCTGCTGTGCGGTTTTGCCGCGATTCACTTCGCGACCAAGACCGTCGGAATCACCTCGATCTTCGGCTGGAGCTCGCTCACCGTTGCCGGGATCCTGATCTTCCTGGGAATGTTCTTCGACTCGATCGATGGAACCATCGCCCGATTGACCAACACCACCAGCGAACTCGGGGCGGTTCTCGACTCGCTCGCGGACGTGGTCACGTTCGGGGTCGCCCCGGCGCTGATGATGCTCAGACTGATCACGTACTACTACTACGGACCCGAAGTCGACCAGACCATGGTCCTGGGCAATGAATCCGGGGTCGTCCTCGCGAAGATCGTCTGGGGCATCGCCGCGGTCTACGTCTGCTGTGCGACCCTCCGGCTGGCACGTTTCCAGGTCGAGACCCCCAGCACCAAGGCCGAGGACCACCAGTACTTCAAGGGTCTGCCCACACCCGGGGCCGCCGGAGCGATCGCCAGCCTGATCGTGCTGCACCAGCACCTGCTCTTCAGCGGGGAGGCCCTGGCGAGAGAGGCCGTGGCCCTGCCCAGCTTCTTTGCACTGGGGATTCCGGTGGTCACGATCCTCTGCGCGGTGGGCATGATCTCCCGCCTCCGATACCCCCACTTCGTGAATCGCTACCTCGGGACGAAGCAGGACTTCACCTGGTTCGCCCGGATCCTCATTCCTCTGGTGTTCCTCAGTCTCTGGCCACAGATCACATTCGCGGCCGGATTCACGGCCTATGCTCTTTCGGGTCCGTTCTCGGCCTCGATGCGTCGGTTCAGGGCCGACTCATCCACCGTGGTCCGGACGCACTGAGACCCCATCCACGTCGGAGGAACCGTCCGCATGAAGAGCAGCACGCTTGGTAACGGCAGATTCGGGAAGTTCGGTGGTCGGTACGTTCCAGAGACACTGGTGTGCGCGTTGGACGAACTCGCTGGCTCCTACCTCGAGGCACGAGCGGACCCGGACTTCGAATCGGAACTCGCGCAGCTTCTGAGAGACTTCGTCGGCAGGGAGACACCCCTGCATCGGGCACCTCGACTCACCGAGCATGCGGGAGGTGCCGGCATCTGGCTGAAGCGGGAGGACCTCGCCCACACCGGTGCACACAAGATCAACAACACCATCGGGCAGACCCTGCTGGCCCGACGCATGGGCAAGCGTCGGATCATCGCGGAAACCGGCGCGGGACAGCACGGGGTCGCCACCGCCACGGCCTGCGCCCGACTGGGTCTCGAGTGCGAGATCTACATGGGGGCGGAAGACGTGCGACGGCAGGCGTTGAACGTGTTCAGGATGGAACTGCTCGGTGCGACCGTTCACTCGGTGGACAGTGGCTCGCGAACCCTGAAGGATGCGACCAACGAGGCGATGCGGGACTGGATGGGATCGGTGGGCGAGACCCACTACATCCTCGGTTCGGTGGTGGGACCGCACCCCTTCCCCACGATCGTGCGGGACTTCCAGTCGGTCATCGGAACGGAATGTCGACAACAGTCCCTGGAAGTGATCGGGCGACTTCCGGATCTGGTGGTGGCCTGCGTCGGGGGTGGATCCAATGCAGCGGGGATCTTCCACGCCTTCGTGGAGGACCATGATGTACGCCTTCACGGAATCGAAGCGGGCGGCCGAGGCTCCGGAGCGGGAGATCATGCGGCACCTCTTGAACACGGCGCGCCGGGGGTGCTCCACGGCTCGATGTCGTACGTGCTGCAGGACACCTGGGGACAGACGATGCCGGTGCATTCCTGTTCAGCGGGGCTCGACTATCCAGGCGTCGGACCGGAACATGCCGCCTGGAAGGACTCGGGCAGGGTCAGCTATTCCTCGGTCGACGACGGGGCGGCACTTGATGCCTTCGAGCGATTCTCCCGTCTGGAGGGGATCATCCCCGCACTGGAGACCGCGCACGCCGTGGCCGGGGCGATCGACCTGGCCGGGAGCATGTCGCCAGAGGAGAACATCGTGATCAACGTCTCCGGCCGTGGCGACAAGGATGTGAACGAGGTGATCCGACTGCTGGGCGGAAATCCGGGCGGCTGATCACTCCGAGGGAATGAACTCGACTGCTACGGGGTAATGATCGGAGGCATGCCCGGGAGGCGGGTCGTCGGTGCGCCAGTTGTAGTGAGTCGAGTCTCCGGGATACAGGGTCCCGAGGACGAACGCGCTGCCGGGCACGACCTCGTTGTACATGGCGGAATTGACGAGGATGTAGTCGAGCGTCCTTCCCGATTCATGGGTCACCCACAGCGGAGTGTCCTCGTCGGAGGGCTCCGTCGCGCGACACTGCATCGTGTCGACCAGACCGGACTCGAAGAGCAGCCTCATCGACTTGTAGGAGTACTTGGCGTTGAAATCCCCGAGGACGACGATGTTGCGATCGGGTCGCTGATCCTCCAGCTCTTTCACCAGCTCCACCAGCTTCAGCCCCTCGCCCTCTCTCCGGTACGCCTGGGACTTGCCGCCGGACTTGAGGTGCACCACCAGGAGGGTGAATCGGTATCCATCCTCCGTCTCGAGGTCCACCATCAGCGGACTCCGCTGGAACTCGGTCACGGGTTTCTCGGGCAGGGGCTGAAAACCGGGTCCCGACCGTTTCACCTCATCGATCGACAACCCGGGCCAGTTGGTCGCCTCGGTGATCGGAATGCGGCTGAGCACGGACTGCTCCACCCCGCGGTAGTAACCGGCGTCGATGCTCGCGACATGGTCGTAACCGAGGTCGGGGAGGTAGGCGTCGCGGAAGCGGACGAGGGCTTCCCTCGACTCCACCTCCTGCAAGGCCAGGACGTCTGCATCCAGTGCCCGGATGGCGTCCGCCAGTGCCTGGAGCTGCGAGGGGGAGGAAGCCAGGTCCTTGTCATCCCATTCACCGGAGAGGGCCGGGTCATCCACCTCGTCGAAGTAGTTCAGAACGTTGTAGGAAGCGACCCTGATCGCACCTTCGGTGGAAGATGGCGCCTGCTTTCGGCCGTAGCGGTGCCCCGGACCGAAGGAGTCGGCCTCCGCGGACTGGGCATGCAGATCGCAGGGGTGCAGGAAGAGAGGCAGGCAGAGCAGGACCGAACATGAAGGGCGAAGCATGCACCTCATCGAGGCACTCCTTGTCTTGAGTTGTCCTTGAACATCGGGGTTCAGTCTAGACCAGCAGCATCGCAGGCTTCTCGAGGAGCTGCTTGAGGGTCTGCAGGAACCGGGCGGCCATGGCCCCATCGATGACTCGATGATCCAGGCTCAGGGTGACGGTCATCCGAAGTCCGGGCACCACTTCCCCACCTTCCACCACCGGGACCTCCAGTGCTGCCCCACAGGCCATGATCGCACTGTTGGGTGGATTGATGATCGCGGTGAAGTGATCGACTCCGAACATACCCAGGTTCGAGATGGTGAAGGTCGAGTCCGACATGTCCTCGGCGGAGAGCCCCTTGGAACGTGCCTTCTCCGAGAGCTGTCGGGCCCGATCGGCGATCTCACGGATCGAAAGCAGATCCGCGTTGCGGATCGTGCCGACCACCAGTCCGCCCCCACGCTCCTCGGGAAGCGCGATGGCGACACCCACGTTGATGCCACCATGCATCACGAGCTTGTCGCCGGCGAAACTCGCGTTGAAGTACTTGTGATCACGGATGGCCAGTGCGGCGGCCTTGACGATGAAGTCGTTGACCGACGCCTTGGCGCCTTCCGCGGAAAGTCGCTCGTTGACCTGCGATCGGACATCGACCATGGAGCGCATGTCGACGCTCATCGAGACCTGATAGTGCGGGATGCTGGACTTGCTCTCGACCAGGCGGCGAGCGATCGTCTGCCGCATGCCACTGAGCTCCTCACTGCCGGCCTGCAGACTCCCCGAACCGGGAATCGAGTGGGGCACGGAAGCGGTGGGTGCGGGGGCGGGGGCGGTTCCGGAACCGAGACCGAGGATGTCGCGCTTGATGATCCGTCCACCGGGGCCGCTTCCACTGACCGTGGAGAGGTCGATCCCCTTCTCTTCGGCCATGCGACGCGCGACCGGGCTGACCTTGATTCGCTGACCGTTCGAGGCGGGTGGAGCCGCGGACATCACGGGCGCCGGCGAAGATGCTGCTGCAGGAGGGGCCGCACCGGCGGGCGCGCCCGGCTCGGCGGACGGAGATTCCGTGGTCGACGCCTCTCCGTTGCTGGTGCCGATCGACACGTCATCGGCCGACTCCCCCTCCTCGGCCAGTACCGCGATGGTCGTTCCCACGGGAACCTGCCGACCTTCATCGACCAGCAACCCGGCAATCACTCCATCGTCGAATGCCTGCATTTCCATCGTGGCCTTGTCGGTCTCGATGTCCGCAAGCACGTCGCCGGCCGTCACTTCATCACCGACTCCGACGTTCCACTTGATGATGGTGCCGGCTTCCATGGTGTCGGACAAGCGAGGCATCGTGACTTCAATCGACATCTGTGAGGGACTCCAGTGGGCGGTTTGGGGGTTCAGGCGTTGTAAGTGACGGAACGGACCGCTTCGCAGATACGGTGCGCGTTCGGGAGGTAGGCCTGCTCGAGCTCGACGGCGTAGGGCGTCGGGACGTCGGCACTGTGCACTCGGACGACCGCGTTGTCGAGGTCGTCGAAGCAGCGGTCGTGGACCTGGGCCGCAATCTCGGAGCCGGGAGAGCCGAAGGACCAGGACTGGTCGACGACCACGAGGTAGTTGGTCTTGCGGACACTCTCCACGATGGTGTCGATGTCCAGAGGTCGGATCGTCCGCCCGTCGATGACCTCGCAGGAGATCCCCTCCTTGGCGAGGGTCTCCGCCGCTTCGAGGCAGAAGTGCACCGGGCGCCCGAAGGAGACCACTGTGCAGTCGGATCCGGGTCGGCGAATGAGTGCCTGACCGAAGGGGATGGTGTACTCCTCTTCGGGAACCTCGTCCTTGAAGGAGAGCAGGCGCTCGGACTCGAGGAAGAAGACCGGGTCGTCGTCGCGAATGGCGGTCTTTAGCAGGCCCTTGGCATCCTCGGGGAATGCGGGAATCGCCATCTTCATGCCCGGGACATTCGAATAGAGCCCCTCGACGCACCAGGAGTGCGTGGAGCCCAGCTGCCCGCCGGCGCCGTCATTGCCCCGAAAGACGATCGGACAACCGAACTGCCCACCGGACATGTAGAGCATCTTCGGAGCGTTGTTGAGAATCGGGTCCGCCGCGACCAGGCTGAAGGACCAGGACATGAACTCGACGATCGGCCGCAGCCCGACCATCGTCGCTCCGATCGCCATGCCAGAAAAACCGCTTTCCGAGATCGGGGTGTCGATGATGCGACGCTCGCCGAACTCCTGGAGCATGCCCCGGCTCACCTTGTAGGCGCCGTCATACTCCGCGACCTCCTCGCCCAGAAGCATCACCCGGTTGTCCCGGCGCATC
>JAYZFJ010000031.1:0-33881 GCA_036336805.1 Planctomycetota bacterium | reverse complement strand
AACGAGCCGACCGATACAGTTCGGCCGCGGAGCTGGGCGCGGACATCCGCCGGTACCTCGCCGACGAGCCGATCACCGCGCGGCAGCAGACCACCAACGAGGCGATCCGTCGGTTCATGCGCAAGCACCGAACCGCGACTTCCGCGATCGTGATCATCTGCCTGGTGATCATCGCCGGCCTCATCTCGGTCTCGGTCTTCGCCTACCGGGCCGAAGTCGCTCGTGCGGAGGAGAACCGCCAGCGTCTCGTCGCCGAGGAGGCGACGCGGCGGGTCGAGCAGGAACGTGAGCGACTCGAGGAGATCGTCGAGTTCCAGGCGGGCATGATCAAGAACGTGAATCCAAATCAGATGGGTCGCAGTCTTCGTGAGGGGATCCTCGACAGCACGCGAAACAAGGCCGAGAATGCGAATTATGAACTCGAGGAGATCGAGTTCCTCCTGGCCGACCAGGAGCTCTTCCTCGACAGCTTCAACCCAACCGATGTGGCGAAGGGTCTCTTCGACGTACACATCCTGCGGAGCGGGCTCGAACAGATCCCCGGCCGGTTCGATGGTGATCCCAAGACCGAAGCAGCGGTCCGGGAGATCATCGGTGATTCATACGAGACCCTGGGCCTCTATGCTCTGGCCGAACCCCAGTACGTCCGCGCGCTCGAGATCCGCTCGGAACTGCTCGGTCCCTACGCACCGGAGACACTGGAGTCCACCGACGACCTCGGCATCCTTCGGATGAGCCAGGGTCGCATCGAGGAATCCCGGGATCTGTATGCGGCTGCACTCGACGGTCGGCGAGAGGTCCTGGGTGAGGAACATCCCGACACGATCGCCACCCTCCAGAATCTCGGAAACAGCATGCTCCTCCTGGGCGATCTCGAGGGCGCGAGGTCGACGCTCCAGCAGGCATACGACTCGTCGCTTCGGCTCAATGGCGAGCTCTACCCCAACACCATCACGATTCTCGGCAACCTCGGTGGCGTCCACAGCAGATTGGGCGAGCTCGAGGTCGCCGAGGAACTGCTCACACAGGCGCTCCGGCTCACCCGGAGGCTGTATGGCGAGGATACCTCGGAAACGATGGAAGTCCTGCGCAACCTTGCCGGCATCGCCATGCGGAACGGTGATCCTGCGAGCGCATCCGAGTACCTCACCTCCTCTCTGGCCGCCTGCCGGAAGTACCTGGGGGATCGGCATCCCGACACCCTCCGGGTGATGTACGAGCTGGGTACGGCCTACCTCAACCTGAACCAACCCGCCGAAGCGGATCCGCTGCTGAACGCCGCGTACAACGGTCAGCGCGAGATTCGCGGGGCGGGCCACCCGGAGACCTTCGAGAGCTTGTTCCAGCTCTCCCTCCTCTACCTCTCACAGGATGACTTCGAGCGGTCCCAGTCGTTCTGGACCCTGGCGCACGGTTCCGCCCTGCAGGTCTTCGGCGTCGACCATCCATTGACCTTCACGACCCTCTATGCGCGAGGCGACATCGCCACCAAGGCGGGGCTCTTCACCACTGCCGAGGATGCGATCCGGGAACTCGAGGAACTCTGTCGTCAGGATGATCTGGTGAACGGTGCGAATCGATGCGACCGCGTGCCGGCGCTCTACCAGGCTCTGTATGCTCGCTGGGACGAGGCGGAGCCCGGCCAGGGGTATGACATCCAGGCCGCTCGTTGGAACGAGATCATGCAGAGTGGTGAGAATCTCGCCAACTGACGCGGTTTCACCCCTCGAGAGTGCCCGTGGCGTGCGCCTTGGCCGCCGCCACCGCTTCCTCGGCCCTGGTGATGTCCTTGCCTCCCGCTTGTGCGGAGTCGGGTCGGCCACCACCACTGCCGCCACAGGCCTGTGCAGCAGCCTTCACCCAGTCCCCCGCGCGGAGTCCCTGTTCGATCAGTGGTTCCGGCACCCTGGCGACGATCGTGACCTTGCCGGATTCCGAGTCCGCGGAGACCAGAAGCACGGCGGCATCGGCTCGGTTCCCGCGAATGGTGTCCATTGCGGCGAAGAGGGCATCGCGATCTGCCTCATCGATGCGCGCGACCACGGCGAGGCCCATCGACTCTTCGGCGATCGTTCTCGCCTGTTCCACGACCTCACCGGTGGAGGCCGAGCGAGCCTTCTTGCGAGCGTTCCTCGCTCGGTCTCTCAGCTTCTCCAGAACCTCCTGAAGGCGATGTCGGTCCACCGCACCGAGCGTGGTGGATTCGATCGTCCGATGGAGTTCATCGAATGCCTCGGGCAGTTCATCGTCGTCAAGCTTCGCCACATCCCCCGCGCGACCGAGGAAGGCTCGTGCGGCCTGCCGTGCCTCTTCGGCCGCATCCCCGGTGAGGGCGATGATCCGGCGAATTCCCGCGGCCAGACCCTGCTCACTGAGCAGGACGAAATCCCCCGCCCCGCCGGTGTTCTCGAGGTGCGTCCCGCCGCAGAATTCCACGGATCGCTGCATCCACTCAGCCCGGTCGGGATCCGCGATCAGATCCTCCACCGGTGCTCCGATGCTGACCACTCGTACCGGATCGGGATACTGCTCGCCGAAAACGGCTCGGACGGAGTTGATCATCCTGGCCTGCTCCAGCGGAACGACCTTCGTATGCACCGTCAGTCCCTCGGCGATACCGGCGCAGACGTCCCGTTCGATCCGTTCAATCGCAGCCTGATCAAGTGGTCCCTTCGCCGCGTAGTCGAACCGCAAACGATCCGATGCGACCATCGAGCCTCGCTGGTCGCTCTCCGGACCGATCTCGGAGCGAAGAGCGAGGTTCAGCAGATGGGTTGCGGTGTGGTTGGATCGAATGGAGTTTCGCTGCTCCGGATTCGCGAACGCCTCCACCCGATCGGAAGTGTGCAGGCGCCCCTTCTCGACCAGGCCGATGTGGAGCACGAAGTCGCCCACCCGACGAGTGTCCTCCACCTCGAAGAACGCGAGATCGTCCGGGGAGCGGACGTCATGCGGGCCGCAACCGTGCAGTCTGCCTCGGTCACCGACCTGTCCACCCTGCTCCGCGTAGAACGATGTCCGGTCGAGAATCACGGCCACCCGCTCGCCCGGGTCCGCATGTTCGACCAGTTGCTCACCGTTCCAGATCGCCCGGACCATCGAACGCACCGAAGTGCCCTCGTACTTGTGAGCGTCATCGGTCGGAAGGACGTGTATCGCTTCCAGCCGGGCCAGCTGGTCGGGCGGGAGCACCGCCACCAGGTCGGTGGCATCGCCCTTGCCGCGACTCCGTTCCTTCGCCGCCTCCATGAGTCGTTCGTAGCCCTCGAGGTCGACCGTGTAGGACCGCTCCTCCGCCATCACCGTGGTCAGGTCGATGGGAAATCCGAAGGTGTCGTGCAGCTTGAAGGCATCCTCCCCATCGATCTGCGTGGCGCCCCGTGACTGCGAACGTCTCGCGGCCTCGTCGAACAGCTCCAGTCCACGATCGAGCGTCCTGCGAAAGGTTTCCTCCTCCTGTTCGATCACGCCCATCACCTGGTCGGCTCGCTCGATGAATTCCGGGAATACCCCGCCCAGACTCTCGACCACCGACGGTACGAGTCCGGCCAGGAACGGTCGTTCGACACCGAACGTCTGTCGACCGTGTCGGACCGCGCGACGGAGGATCCTGCGCAGCACGTACCCTCGCCCATCGGCTCCGGGATTCGCACCATCGGTGATCGCGGCGGTGAGGCACCGAACGTGATCGGCGATCACTCGGTAGGCGATGTCCTCCCGCACGTCGAGGTGTCCGCCGTAGGGGGGGGCGTCGCAGCCGGATCGGATCGCATCGAAGATGGGCGCCCACAGGTCGGTGTCGTAGTTGCTCTGCTTGTTCTGAAGCACCGAGACCAGGCGTTCGAATCCCATGCCGGTGTCGACGTGCTTGGCGGGAAGCGGAACCAGCTTGCTCTTCGATTCCCGGTTGAACTGGATGAAAACGAGGTTCCAGATCTCGATCACTTCCGGATCATCGGCATTGACCAGTGATCTGGCGTCACGATTTCCGACCCGATCGAAGTGCAGTTCGGAGCAGGGACCGCACGGACCGGTGTCGCCCATCTCCCAGAAGTTGTCCTTCATCCCGAAGGGGAGAACACGATCTTCCGGGAGGTGCTGCATCCACATCGCACGCGCCTCCTCGTCGGCGGCGAGCCCCGTGTCCTCGTTTCCGCCGAAGTAGGTCGCATGCAGCCGGTCGGGATCGATGCCATACCCCTCGGTCAGCAGATCGAACGCCCAGCGAATCGCTTCTTCCTTGAAGTAGTCACCGAACGACCAGTTGCCGAGCATCTCGAAGAAGGTGTGGTGGTAGGTGTCCCTTCCGACGTCCTCCAGGTCGTTGTGCTTGCCGCCCGCACGTATGCACTTCTGGGTGTCGACCGCGCGGGTGTAGGGGCGTGTGCCCTGCCCCAGGAATACGTCCTTGAACTGGTTCATCCCGGCGTTGGTGAACAGCAGCGTCGGATCGTCGTGGGGTACGACCGGTGAACTCGGGACCTGGACATGGTCCGCCTGCTCGACGAAGAAGTCGAGGAACTGGCTGCGAATGGCGTTTGCGGAGGGTGGCATCGATCTGGACTCCCTGAGAAGATGGCGAGTGTAGCCCAACGTGTGGCAGGCGCCCCCCCGGGGCGGGTATGGTGTGGACTCGGAGGTCACATGACTCAGAGACGCCCCTTCGTCGGTGGAAACTGGAAGATGAACCTGGATCTGGCCCGTTCGGTCGAACTGACCGAGGACGTCACGGCCGGGCTGGGAGCCCTCGAAATCGAGTGCGATATCGTGCTCTGTCCACCGTATCCCTACCTGCAGGCGGTCGGGCATGCCATGAAGCACCACTGCTTGAGCCTGGGGGGGCAGGATGTCTCGGAGCACCCGGAAGGGGCTCATACCGGGCAGGTGGCCGCGGCCATGCTGCTGGACCTCGGGGCACACTGGGTGATTATCGGACACTCCGAACGTCGGCATGGGCTCCATGAAAGCAACGAGCTGATTGGTCTCAAGGTGACCCGTGCCCTGGAAGCGGGCCTTCAGGTCATCCTCTGCTGCGGCGAAACCACCGATCAGCGTGCCCGGGGGGAGACCGAAGCGATCACCCGCCGACAAATCACGGCTGGATTGGCTGGAATCCAATCAGAGGCGCTTTCTCGCGTCGTCATCGCCTATGAGCCGGTCTGGGCGATTGGAACCGGTGTCACCCCCTCGGTCGCGGATGCAGAAAAGGTCCATGGAAGCCTGCGCAGTACGGTCGCCAGCCTGTATGATTCCCGGTTCGCTTCCGATCTGCGGATCATCTACGGCGGCTCGATGAACGCCTCCAATGCAGGGGACTTCGTCGCATCACCGGAAATAGATGGTGGGCTGATCGGTGGTGCGTCGCTGAAGTCCGATGACTTCCTCGAGATCTGTCGAGCAATCGGCCGGACCGTCGAGGACTGATCACCGGTTCCGAGGCGTGCTCCCGGCCTGTTTCCTCATCTCACTCAGGATTCAATCCATGAACTGGCTCATCCTCGGCACCTTCCTCTTCATCGTGATCTCCGTGATCCTCGTCCTGATCGTGCTCGCCCAGCGTCCCCAGGGGGGCGGGCTCGCCAGTGCATTCGGTGGCGCAGGTGGCGGTGGTTCGGATACCGCATTCGGTGGTCGTACCGGCGACGTGCTCACCTATGCCACGATCGGTGCCTTCATCTGCTACGTGCTGGTCGCGATCATGCTCAACATCTTCGACAACCGGCTGCTCGAGACGGATGCGGAAGCGATCACCACCGCGGAACAGACGCCCGGCGCGAGCGTGCCGGTGGAGGCCCTCGAGACCGTGCCGATCTCGGTCACTCGGGAATCGGGCCCATTGCCCGCCGACACGCTGGAGAACGCCGTGGTCGCCCCCCGCGGCAGCACCGAAAACGATCTCCCGGGTCAGGAGTAACCGCTCCTCGGAGGACTGCCACATGTTGCGTTCGATGACCGGATTCGGTTCCGCATCCAGTGAGCTGGATGGCCTTCAGTTCTCCCTCGAGATTCGCAGTGTCAACAACAAGTACCTGAAGGCCCAGATCCGGGTCCCCGATGAGCTTCTCTCGCTGGAGACGGAACTGGAGTCCGCGCTGGGGCGGCGGGTCTCCCGGGGCAGTCTGTCGGTCACCATCCGGCAGGAGGGGGCGGCCTCCGCCGACTCCGTCAAGGTGGATTCCGAGCTGGTGAACCGACTGGTCGTTCAGCTTGATTCAGCGGTTCCCGAGGGAATGACCGAGCGATGCACGGTCGACCTCGCAGGCCTCCTCGACGTCCCCGGGGTTCTGGTCCAGGAGCCCGTTTCCGCACTGATCGAACGAGCGCGGCCGGTTCTGCTCCAGCTGCTGAGTGAGGCCTGCGACGGGATGATCTCGATGCGGGAGCGAGAAGGGGCCATCCTCAAGGATGATCTGCTCGGCTTCCGGCAGGGGATCCTCGAGCGTCTCGCCCGGGTCGAGGACAGGGCTCCCGTGGTCATCGACCAGTACCAGCAGCGTCTGAGACAACGCATGGAGCAGCTGCTCGAAGACGTCGGGGGTTCGGTCGCTCAGGAGGATCTGCTCAAGGAGGTCGGGATCTATGCAGAGCGAACCGACATTTCCGAGGAGATCGTGCGCCTGGCCGGGCACCTCGACCAATTCAACGAACTGATCTCCAATGACTCCGGAGATCCCGTGGGCCGCACGTTGGATTTCCTTTCCCAGGAGATGCTGCGTGAGGCCAATACCATCGCCAGCAAGTCCGCCGACAGCGAGATCAGCCGGAACATCGTCGAGATCAAGGGGCTGATCGATCGAATCAAGGAACAGGCCGCCAACGTCGAGTGAGCCTTCGACGCGGCTTGTCTGGTGGGATACAGTCTTGATCATGGCTTCCACGCGAACCAATCCGCGGCACGGCGGACCTCTGTTTCTGGGGATGCTGGTCCTGTCGCTCGTAGCCGGCCGTCTGCACGCCCGGCAGGCCGCGCCGGCGAACGCCGAGCCGTCACCCCAGGAGTTCCGGTTTCCCACCGATGAGGTCCTGAAGCGGCTGGCGCTCTCCAACCGACTGGAAGCCCTCGTCGGGCAACTGGGCAGTCGGGTCTGGTCGGTCCGCGAGCAGGCGATGCGTACCCTCGCCTCCGGTGCCTTTTCCAACGAGCAGCTGCTGGCCGCGATGCGCCAGATCCAGCTTGATTCCGAACAACAGGCCCGACTGCTCACGATCCTCGGACGACGCATCCTCGACGCCCCCAGCGGTGCGATCGGAATCAGGATGAACTCGGCGATCGGCGCCCTCGATGGTGTTCAGGTCGAGGCCGTCATCGAGGGGATGCCGGCTGCTGGACTGCTCAAGGCCGGGGATCTCATCACCGAAATCGA
Organism: Planctomycetota bacterium; assembly: GCA_036336805.1. Lineage (GTDB taxonomy): Bacteria > Planctomycetota > Phycisphaerae > Phycisphaerales > SM1A02 > UBA8087. Next base: position 26,517 of record JAYZFJ010000031.1, on the reverse strand, counting down.
TGGCAAGCCGGTCCGCCGGAGCACCGATCTGACCGCAATCGTCCAGTCGAAGCTGCCCGGCGATCTGATCACGGTGATCCTTCAGAGAATGCGCATCGACGAAGACGGTGAATTCCTTCTTGAGGATGACGGACGTATCCGGCGGGAGCGTGTCGAGGTCAGCTTCGCCCTGGGTTCGATCGAGACTCTGGAGTCCGATGGTGGCAACGTGGTGCGGAGTTCCACGGTTCGCTCCACCCGGGCCCGACTGGTCCAGGAACTGATGCAGCGCTTCGCGCCGGAGGCGGTCCGGGTCACGATCGAGCGGACGGAGCCACCGGAGTCGGAAATCACTTCGCGCAGCCCTGATGAACATCCTTCGGTCATCTGGTTGAACAGCATCGCCCTCTCCCTGGAACGGGGGGTCCTGGAGATGGATCCCAACCTGCGGCTGCAGATCTTCAACCGCATGAACGCCCTTGAGGAGGAGGCTTCGGCCGTGACCCCGCCATCCGCGCAGCGAGTCTGGCTGGATCGCGTCATCGAGCGCTACGGGGAGATCGTGGGGGGCCTCAACCGTTGAACTCGAACGGTGGGCGTCAGCTCGAACCGTTCGCCAGTGGGTTGCGATAGTGTTCGTTCTGCACCGGCACCAGCACCTCCATGACGTGCTGAAGGACCTCCGCCGGGGACCCGACCGCGTTGATCTCGCGGATGATGGCAGGGTCATAGTGCTCCAGGACCGGCTTGGTCTCGTTGTCGTAGACCGCGAACCGATGCCGGATCACCGACTCGTCGGCATCATCGAGGCGATTCTCCTTGAGGGCACGTCGCTTCATCCGGTGAACCATCTCATCGAGATCCTTGCAGACGAGGTGAATGACCAGAAGGACGTCGAGGTGGTCGTCCATGGCGATCGCCTGATTCAGGTTCCGGGGAATTCCATCGAGGATCAGCAGGTCGGAGCTCGGCTTGTAGAGGCTGAGCACGGTCTGGGCGTGGACGTTCTTGCGCCACATCTCGATGGTCAGGTTGTCGGGAACCAGTTCACCCTTCGAGGAGTACTTCAGGAAGTCCTTGCCCAGATCCGAGGTGACGTCCAGTGAACGAAAGACATCGCCGCAGGCGAGGTGGTAGAACCCGGGGATCCGGCCAAGTATCTTTCCCTGCGTTCCCTTCCCCGCACCGGGGGCTCCGAAGAGCAGGATGGTCTTGTATCGATCCGGCATTTGGGTGACTCCTCAAGAGTGAGCGTGCGCAAGAAGTATCGTCATTTGTGACCAATCATGCCAGATATTTGTCCCTGAAGGCTGGCAACATCGCTGCAAGGATCATAGGCTCCATCCATGCGCGGATGGAGCCGCCGATGGATCATGCGCCCGGATGGAACCGGGCAGGCCAACCCTGTTTCCCATGGAGACGGTGGGTTGGCTACCGTTCAACGCACCGATCTCGTGAAACGCCTGCTCGTGCAGCGTGGACTGCTCGACGAGTCCGCCCGGGCGGCCTTCATGAATCCGCGTCTGGGTGATCTCCATCTCCCGGAAACCCTTCCTGGCGCCGAAGCAGCTGCGGTCAGACTGGTCGAAGCCGTGCGTGCCGGGAGACGAATAGCCATTTACGGCGATTACGACGTGGATGGAGTCATGTCCACCGCCATCCTCCACCAGATTCTGACCCTGGTCGATCCGGATCAGCCACCGATGTGGTACGTCCCTCACCGGGTCGAGGAGGGCTACGGGCTGCATGTCCCTGCGATCGATGAACTTGCCGCGAGGGGGGCCGAGGTTCTGGTCACGGTTGATTGCGGGATCACCGCCCTCGAGCCCGCTCGGCGAGCGGCGGAGCTCGGCCTCGAGCTCATCATCACCGATCACCACCGTCCGGCCACGACCGAGGAGGGGAACGTGCTCCTGCCGGAGGCGTCGGTCATCGTCCACCCCGATCTTCCCGGTCGTTCCGCGCCCTTCACCGACCTCTGTGGCGCGGGGGTCGCCTTCAAGCTTGCCTGGGCGTTTCTGGAGCGCTGGTTCTCCTCACGTCCGCTGCCGAAGATAGGTCGTGAACTGCTTTTGGATCTCCTGCCATCGACCGCCATCGCGACGATCGCGGATGTCGTTCCCCTGCACGGGGAGAATCGGATCATCGCGGCGCACGGGCTGAAGCTGCTCGCTTCAACCCGGCATGGAGGTCTGAGATCCCTGCTCGAGAGTTCCGGACTGGGCAAGGGGTCGTCCTCGATTCAGGCCACGGACGTCGCATTCCGTCTGGCTCCGATGCTCAACGCGGCCGGGCGCATGGCCCACGCGCGTGAGGCGGTCGAACTCATGATCACCCCGGACGAGGACCGTGCAACCGAAGTGGTCAGGCAGCTGGCCCGGCTCAACCGCCAGCGACAGTCGGCCTGCAAGGAGATCACCGAACATGCCTCGTTGCTCGCCGAGGAGCGAGGGTTCCTGGAGCCGGAACAACGGGTCATCGTGCTCGCGCACGAATCGTGGAATCCCGGCCTGATCGGAATCTGCTGCTCGCGTCTGGTCGAGCGATTCGGTCGCCCCGTCGTGCTCATGCAGGAATCGGACGGAATCTGTCGCGGTTCCGCTCGAAGTATTCCGAGCTACTCGATTCACGAGGCCTTCACGCAGTGTGCCCGTACGCTCAATCGCACCGAGGAGGTGATGAGCTTCGGTGGTCATGCGGTCGCGGCCGGACTCACCATCGCGCGATCCGGGCTCGAGGAATTCACCGAGCACCTCGGGGTTCATGCCGCAGGCTTGATCGCCGAAGCCGATCTCGTCTCCACGATCGAGGCGGACGGTTCCGCGGAGTTGTGCGAGTTTCCGCTGGAAGTGGTTCGTCGCCTGGAACAGCTCGACCCCTTCGGAGCGGGCAATCCCTATCCCCGATTCGTTCTGGAACGCGTTCGCGTCTCCCGGCCCGAGAAGATGGGGCGCAACGGCGAGCACCTTCGGCTCAACCTCAGCGCGGATGGGGGCTCGATCGGCGCGGTGTGGTGGAGGCCGCCGGAGATCCTCGAACAACTTCGAGTGGTCGAGCGGGATCGTGTTCCCATGGACGTGCTGGCCGAGCCGCAGGTGAACCGCGGTTACGGACCGGATCGGGTCCAGATGAGGATCCTGGATGTCCGGGAATCCGATTCCAGTCGACTCTGAGGATCAGATCACGAATTCGTCGCCGGCATCGATGGTGGAGGGAGTGTCCTCGGTGGGAAGGTCCTCCGGACCCAGTGCACTCAGGGAGGAAATCTCGATGCGTGCCGCTGGAGTGCCGTCGGATTCACGCGGCACCGTGAGACCGGCCCGTTCCAGCCATCGCGCGGAACGTTCGAACTGCAGCGCGGCACTCGTCGCCGGGCTGTCCCCACCCTCCGCATTCTTGATCGGGGCGAACTCCTCGACACGGTCGGTCTCGTAGACCATGGAGCGTTCCGCCAGTGGGATCGCATCGAAGATGAAGAGTTCGAGCTTGGTTGCGTTCGGAGATTCCGGATTCACCAGCGCGCCGGTCTCCAGGCAGGTGTAGGGGACCTTCTTGTGGGCCTGGTGCAGGGGCAGGGACATCGACGCCTCTTCACCGGTTAGCCGATCCACGAACTCGACCGAGAGGAGGTGGATCGCGATCGATCCGGCCGTGTAGGTCAGCGAGCCGTCGGGATTCGTCGCCTCCGCGAGTTCCTCCGGCAGGTCGGAGTACTCGATGACGCAGTTTCGGCCGTCGACCTCGCAGAACACCCCGACCTTCTCGGATGCACTGCTCTTGGGGACCATCTTGCTGGACATCTCCCCCGAACTGGATTCATCGATGGCATGAAGTCCGATGAACACGGGATCGAGTGCCTTGACCGCGGGGTTGTCCACCTGGAAGTAGCTGATCTGCTCGATGCCTCTCGCCTTCATGTCCTCGATCGCACCACTGTTTCTCAGGGCTCTGAGCGAGCCGCCGTGTCCATCCGGATTCACCGCCACCTGGGAACGGCCGGCCAGCATGAACCTGCCCTCTTCGTCGAAGGAGGGAAGCACGCCCTGGGGGAACATGAAGATGCTGGTACGGTCGAGACCGAAGTAGTTGTTGTCCCGGAAGAACGCCCTGGTGTCGGCATCGTTGATCGGGCTGGTCATGATGTACCAGGGGATCGTCTTTTCCGCCCGGTCGCTCATCGCCTTGATCTGCTCCGCGAACATCCTGAAGAGCGGCTTTCCGGTCAGGGGAGAGGCGGGAAACGATCCCTTCGGTCCGTTCCAACCCAGTCGTGTCCCCTGGCCGCCGGCCACGGTGAACGCAGCGACCTTGCCGTCATGGATGAGTCGGCGACCATGCGCTCGAGCGGCTTCCTCGTTCGGTGGACGGTGGGGAACGAAGCCAGCGGGTCGAATTCGATCCGCGGAAGGGGGCCTGAAATCGCTGGTTCGTGCACTCGCCACGATTCGTGCCGCGGTGGGCATGTCCATCGATTCGATCTGATCGAGCAGCGCTTCGCACTCCTCGGTTTCAAGCTGTTCCACGAAGTGAAGCAGGTGCGACTGGCCGATTTCCTCCAGCATCTTCCTGGCCTCTGTGATGCGCCGGTGAAGTTCTTCCTGTGATGCGGTGGTCCGGCTCATGAGGAGGCGTCTTCATTTCCTGAAAGTGGTTCGAACGGTTCCGACCAGCCATCCGGGTTGTGTCGCACGGTGCGCCCCGTCTCCAGGTAGATCACCTGCTCGCAGATGTTCGTCGAATGATCCGCGATCCGCTCGAGTGCCTTGGTCACGGTCAGCAGGCCGAAGCCGAAATCGGTGTCGAATTCGCCGGAGACGATCTTGGTCTGGGCATCCCGGAGGATCTCGCGCTTGAAGCGGTCGACGGTGTCGTCGAACAGCAGGACCTGGCGGGCCAGCTCCGGGTTGCGGTCCCGAAGGGCGCGATTCGCGTCGCGGATCATGCCGATGACGCTGTTGGCCATCACCCGGAACGTCTGGGGGATCGGGTACTGGTTCTGGGGCGACGCATTCACCGATTCCCCGATGCTCACGGCGCAGTCCGCGATGCGTTCGAGCTCGTTGTTCACCTTCACCAGGGTGAGCACCGACCTGATGTCGTAGTCGTCGGTGGGACCGAGGGCAAGCAACTGGATCGATTCCAACTCGATCTGGACGTCGATGCGATCGATCTCGATGTCCCCGCTGATCACCAGCTCGGCCTTTTCGGAATCCATGTCGAAGAACGAATCGACCGAAGCCAGTGCTGCCAGAAGGACTCGTCTGCCCTGATCGGACAGCTTCTGATGGAGTGCGTTGAGCTTGGTCTGAAACTCGGTCAAGGGAGGGACTCCTCGGATGGACGGAGTATAGCCTCCTCCACGAGTTCGTAGTGGAATGGTACGCTGTCGGCATGGCTAATCTCTGTGTGAACATCGATCACGTCGCCACCGTTCGTCAGGCGCGTCGTACGTACGAACCGGATCCGATCCTCGCCGCCGGGGCTGCCTGCAAGGGCGGGGCGGATGGCATCACCGTTCACCTTCGCGAGGATCGTCGGCACGTCCAGGATGCCGACGTCGAGGCTCTTTCGCGCATTCCCGAGCTGAACCTGAACCTCGAGATGGCACCAACCGACGAGATGGTCGGCATCGCCTGTCGGATCCGACCCCAGATGGTCATGCTGGTTCCGGAAGGAAGGCTCGAGGTCACCACCGAAGGAGGGCTGGACGTGATCGGTGAGCGGGCGAAGGTCGACTCCGCGGTCGGGCGACTCCTCGAGGCCGGTCTCAAGGTGAGCATATTCATCGACGCTGATCACGATCAGATACGTGCGGCGGCTGCGGTCGGTGCCTCGGTATGCGAGGTCCATACCGGGCCGTATGCGGAGGCCGTTTACGGTGAGGCCTCCGATGCGGGCCGATCGGGGGCGGGGGCCGCGCAGCTTGCCCGGGTCTCGGAAGCGGGAGCACTCATCCGGGATCTGGGGATGGCCTTCAACGCAGGCCATGCAGTGAACTACGAGAATGTCTCCGATCTTGCCGCTCTCCCTGGTCTCGGGGAACTGCACATCGGCCATTCGATCGTGAGTCGATCGGTCTTTGTGGGCATGGAATCCGCAGTACGGGAGATGAAGCAGTTGATCGACGCGGCCTCCGGTGTCCCCTGATCGCCTGCACCTCCCGCGCCGGGAACGGAGCCGGAGACTCCGCCAGATGCCCTTGGTGCCTTCTGCTGGTACCATCTGCACATCATCAAGGAGAACGACATGGCTGCCACTGACAAGAAAGCATGGACCAGCGACCTGTCCACCCGTGACCTGTGGATTCTCGAGGACCGTGGCTACGAACCGCTCGGACTGGTGGTCGGCAACTGCGTCTTCGCGCTCGGGGTGGGGAGTGGAATCTCCGCCGGCCTGAAGGGCATGGCGCGCGGCGAGGTTCAGGAGTACACCAAGCTTCTCTACGAGGCGCGGGAACTCGCGATCGGTCGAATGCAGGAGGAGGCATCGGAACTCGGTGCGGATGGTGTGATCGCGGTGCGCATCGAGATCGAGAACATGCACGGCGGTTCCTGGCTGCACATCATGGCGATGGGTACCGCGGTACGACGCAAGGAGGGCTCGGACGGCCAGCCTTCCGGCAAGGCGATGTTGATGCTCTGACGGGCAGGGTGACCTGCCAGGAACGACCGGCACCTTCATGAGTGGACCAGAGCACGAGTCCGATTCTGATGGAAACGCGCGGGGGGTCGAGACGATCTCCGACTGGCCGTACTCCTCCAGGTATCAGCAATCACCCGTCGACCACTTTTCCATCGATCGCCTTCCCCGGCGATCTCGCCGAAAGGCGATGCTCCTCGCACTGTTCCTAGGCATCTGGGGCGTCCAGCGGATGTACCTCCGCAAGCCGGCCATCGGCTGGTTCTGCTTCGTCTGGACCAAGGTGGGCGTGCTGGGTGGTCTCCTGCTTCTCGCCTTCGGGGTGGTTCCCGCGGGTCTGTTTCTGCTGGTCGGTTTTCCCCTCACCTCGTGGTTCCTGGGAATGGGCGACCTGATGGCGCTGGCCGCTGGCATCACGCGTACCGACGGCCTCGGCAAGCCGCTGGATCCCTGACCCGATCCCTCGAGATACCGGTGGTTCGTCCGTCGCTGACCTACAGGTCGAAGGGTGGTTCCGGCCGTGAGTCCTGGGGGACGATCACCCTGCGTCCTGAGAAGAGAGTGCCGCCTGTACGGCTGGAACCAGTGGTCCGTGAAGGGCTCATGCGTGTCCTCGGACCACCGGTCAGCATCTTCAGTCCCCCCAACAGCACGAGCACCCCGAACAGGGTCAGGGCGATGCCCCCTCCGACTCCCTGGTGTCCGGGCTGGATGATCCAGAGTACGCCGAGCACGATGATCACGATTCCGATGGCAATCGCCTTGAGCGATTTCAACATGAGCTGGCTCCTGTATCGCATCCTACCAGACTTTCTCCACAATTCTGAGTTCAGGACTTTTCGCCGAGCCGTCTGCGTCACCGGGATCGATACACTTGAGACCTCCCGGATGTTCGTGATCGATGATCTTCCGATGAAGCATGCTGACCGGCAGCAGTGACCGGGAAGTCGCTCTTCCGTTCCTTGTGGAGTCCCCACCCATGACTGGCACGCCTGCCGACACGATCTCCGGCCCCTACGACGCCAACAAGCTCCCCTATCGAGTCGCCGTACTCTGCTATCTCTTCGACGAAGACGATCGGCTCCTGCTGCTGCACCGGCGCAAGGAGCCCAATTGTGGACGGTACTCACCGATAGGCGGCAAGCTCGAGCTCGAGCAGGGTGAGAGTCCGCATGCGTGCGCCTTGCGCGAGATCGAGGAGGAGTCCGGATTGACGCTCAGGTCCGATGAGCTGCGAATGCTCGGAATGGTCTCGGAATCCGCCTACGAAGGTACGACGCACTGGCTCATCTTCCTGTTCGAGGTGACGCGACCGGTGTCCCACGATGAGATTCCAGAGATGGAGTTCGACGAGGGAGTTCTCGAGTGGGTGCCCGAAGACCAGGTCGACTCGCTTGATATTCCTGAAACCGATCGCCGTGCGCTCTGGCCCACCGTCCAGACTCATCGAGGGGGATTCTTCGCAATTCACATCGACTGCCAAGAGGATCCCTTCGTGTGGGAGCTTCTGGAGAGCATGCCGGGATCATCGGCTGCCGATTCAGGTTGACTAGCCGGCGGGAATTCCGGCGGCGATGCTCGCGTCGTGCGCCAGTCGTTCCGCCTCGTTCCGGGTTGCCGCTTCCGAGATGACCCGCAGTATCGGCTCGGTGTTGCTCGCTCGTACGTGCACCCAGCCTTCGGGGAGGTCGATGCGTACACCGTCGATGGAGTTCACCCGTTCCGGGGGGTGGCTCTCCACCAGTCGTCGCAGGGCATCGGGAATGACCTCCCGACCACCGAGGGCCGACAGGTCGATCTTCTGCTTGATCATCTCGTATCGAGGCAGTTCCTCGACGATGCTCGAAAGGCTGCGTTCCTCAACGGCGATCAACTCAAGGGTGAGTGCCATGGCGACGAGGCTGTCGCGAACCCAGCCGATCGAACTGGCGATCACGCCTCCGTTGCCTTCCCCGCCCAGAGGAGCGTTGAATTCCCGCATTCCCTTGACCACGTTCGCTTCCCCCACCGAAGTCCGATGGACGGTCGACCCCGGGAAGCGCGCGGCCAGATCATCGATCATCCGACTCGTCGACAGGTTCGCCACCAGCGGGCAGGGGCCGTTGGCCTGGAGGTGTCGAAAGGCCGCGAGGACCAGAGTGTATTCCTCCCCTATGTATCGTCCCCGATCATCGACGATCGCAAGACGATCCGCGTCCGGGTCCTGCGCGAATCCGCATGCGGCAGCCGCATTGATTCGAACCAATCGGGCAAGTTCGGTCAGATTCTCCTCGATCGGTTCGGGAGTGTGCGCGAACACCCCGGTCTGCTCCCCGTTGAGATGCTCCAGCGTGCAGCCTAGCTCCTCCAGCAGCATGCGTCCGCCACGACAGCCCGAGGCATTGACCGAGTCGAGCACTACCGACAGTCCCCGTGACCGTATCCGCTCGACATCGACAAGGTTCAGGACCCGATCGACGTGGGTTCGGTCCCCGGTGTCCTCTCGGGTGATGGTTCCGGGATCGGGATTGACGGCATCCGGTTCCCAGCCGGACGTGAAGCGTTCGATGATTCGATTCGCTATCTCGGGTGGGGGGGCGAGGCCGTCTGAATCAAGGCACTTGATTCCGTTCCATTCGATCGGATTGTGACTTGCGGTGATCGCGATGCCACCCTGTGCCCCAAGGGTTCGGATCATGATCCCGACGGTAGGAGTCATCGCCACTCCGACGTCGATGATGTCACAGCCGGAATCCGAAAGGGCCCGCGCCGCAGCCTCGGCGAGTTCCGCACCAGAGGCGCGTCCATCCCGACCGATGACCAGCTTGGGCCTGGAGGTACGGTCGAGGCTCCTGATCTCCTCTCCGAAACCACGTACGAACCTGGCCGCCACGGCGGGAGTCATCGTGGAGCCGACCAGGCCACGTGCGCCGCTCACGGAAAGCATCAGTGGTGGAGGAGGCGTATCGGTGGACATGACGAGTCTTCATTGCCTTTCAGGGACCGGCCAGAGCCCGGGGGACTAAAAAAAGAGCATACGGCTGGATCTGGGAGCTTCCCAACAGCCTGGGTCAATATACTCATTGAATGTTTCGGCTGAGTATCAACACCTGCTTTTCCGCGGCACACTCTCTCACCATCCAGGGGGTGTCGGAGCCCGTCCACGGACATGACTGGCAGGTCAAGGCGGTGGTCGAGGGGCCTCGACTGGATGACGACGGTCTGTTGTGCGATTTCCATGATCTTGAAACCCTTCTGGCCGAGATCGTGGGTCCGTTCCAGACCGCCAACCTCAATGAGTCAGAGGCCTTCGCGGAATCGAACCCCAGTGCGGAGGTGGTCGCTCGATTCATCGGGGTACGTCTGGCCGCCAAGCTGCCTCCCTCGGTGAAACCGGTCGAGGTGTCGGTGACCGAGGCCCCGGGGTGCATGGCCACCTGGATGGCTGATTCATGAAAGCGAGTACACGGCCCTTATGACCCATGCGAAGCATGAGCCCGTAGATTCGCTCGATTCGGCAGACGCCGGTCCGCGGTACCTCAATCGTGACCTCTCCTGGCTGGAGTTCAACCATCGAGTCCTTCAGCAGGCCCGAGATCCCATGACTCCTCTGCTGGAGAGGGTCCGCTTCCTCACCATCTTCACCAACAATCTCGACGAGTTCTTCATGAAGCGCGTGGGTGGCCTGAAACGGCGCATCGATGCCGGTGCGGGTGCACTTGCCGGAGAGTCGGACAGTCCGGTGGTGCTTCTGCAGAAGATCAGGGATCGAGTCGAGCTGCTGCTCGCGGAGCTCGCGAGTATCTACGAGGGTGAAGTGCTTCCCGGGCTCAATCAGGTCGGTATCGAGATCGTGGCCTGGAGTGACTTGACGGACGAGGAGCGCAGGGAAGCGGAGGAGTGGTACCAGCACAACGTCTTCCCGATCCTGACTCCCCTGGCAGTCGATCCCGGCCATCGTTTTCCGTTCATTTCGAACATGAGCGTGTCACTGGGCGTGCAGTTGTCCAGACCGGGTGATCCCGATGAGTTGTTCGCACGCGTCAAGATTCCCGAAGTCCCCTCGAAGGCACTGAAGCTGAGTACCGGTGATCGATACATCCCGGTGCGGGAGATCATCGCCCACAATCTCGAGGATCTCTTCCCGGGAATGCGGATCATGAAGGTTCTTCCCTTCCGTGTCACTCGAAACGCGGATGTCGAGAACGAGAACGAGGATGCGGAGGATCTGCTCGTCCAGATCCAGCAGCAGCTTCGCGAACGACGTTTCGCAAAGGTCGTTCGCCTGCAGGTCCCCAGAGGATCGGACGACCAGATGGTTCGTGTCCTCTGTGAAGAGCTGAATCTCGACGAGGATGATGTCTATGAGAGTCAGGGCTTCTTCGACTTCAGCGTTCTTGACGAGATCGCGGATCTCGATCGGCCGGATCTCCGCTACTCGCGCTGGGAGCCGCTGGTCCCGAAGGGCCTGGCGGTGGACGAGTCCGATCTGTTCTCGGTGATCAGGGCCGGAGATGTTCTGGTCCATCACCCGTACGAAAGCTTCGATGCCACCGTGGAGGAGTTCATCAAGCAGGCCGCAGCCGATCCAAAGGTTCTCTGCATCAAGCAGACCCTCTACCGGACTTCCGGGGACAGTCCATTCATTCCCAACCTGATCCGAGCCGCGGAGAGTGGCAAGCAGGTCGCGGTACTCGTGGAACTCCGGGCGCGTTTCGACGAGGCCCGAAACATCGAATGGGCTCGAAAGCTCGAGGACGCGGGAGTACATGTCGCCTACGGAGTGGTCGGTCTCAAGACCCATACCAAGACGTCGCTGGTGATCCGCCAGGAAGCAGGTGGGATCAGAAGCTACGCCCACATCGGTACCGGCAACTACAACTCGAAGACCGCTCGCCTGTACGAGGACATCGGCCTCTTCACCGCCGACCCCGGTATCACCAGCGACCTCATCAGTCTCTTCAACTACATGACCGGCCGGTCGCGTCAGCGCGACTACGAGAAGCTCCTGGTCGCCCCGGTAGCCATGAAGCGGCGATTCCTGGAACTGATCGAACGCGAGGTGCTGCTTCACAGCGCAGAGCGACCGGGCAGGATCATCGCAAAGATGAATCAGCTCGAGGATCGCTCGATGACCGACGCCCTCTACGAGGCGGCGAAGGCCGGCGTGCAGGTCGATCTGATCGTTCGAGGATTCTGCTGCCTGCGTCCCGGGGTGGTCGGTCTCAGCGAGAACATCCGGGTGATCTCCATCGTCGGTCGTTTTCTGGAACACAGTCGGATCTACTGGTTCTCCGGTGGTGCGGAAGACCCGCTGGAGGGTGATTTCTTCATAGGTTCCGCCGACTGGATGTACCGAAATCTGCATGCCCGAGTGGAGGCGATCACTCCGGTCGAGGGACGACGCCAGCGTCAGAGGCTCTGGGAGATGCTGCAGATACTGCTTGCGGACCAGGTCCAGCGCTGGGACATGCAGCCGGATGGCTCGTTCCTCAAGGCCATGCCCGATTCATCGATTTCCGAGGATGATCCGCGTCGCATCGGAACCCACCAGCTGCTGATGAATCTCACACTGGAGGGGGTGTCCGGTGGTCGACCGTCCACCCGCGGCTAGTACATCGCGGATCGCGGCATCGCCGAGGCAATCAGGCGAATCGGCTTGATCTCCGTCGAAACACCTTCCGTGGTGCTCCGGGTCGCATATCGGTCGGCCGAGGTCGAGATCGTGTCGTCGGGAATGATCATGAGGTCGATAGTCACCCGGTAGACGCGCCGGCCGGGTTCCCATTCGAGCAGGAACGGCTGTATCACCCGACCATCCTCGTCAGTTCTGGCGACGACTCCCTCGAGCAGGACCACGGGGTAGCCGTTGTCGAGGGTGTAATTGAGCCGCCCGGTCGTTCGGTCCCACTCGATGCTAATCAGGTTGCCGGTATCGGGATGGTAGAACTCGATGAAGTCGCTGGCGACCATGGTGTCGCGAATCTCGTCCGGAAGCGGCCTGAATTCCTGTCCGGCACGGATCATGGACGTCATTCGATGGACGACCATGCGTCCGACGGCATGCGTCGCTGCCTGATCGCTCGTGGTCTGGTACGCCCTGAACGAGACCTGGAGTGCGGCGAGGGTCGCAGCCAGGAGGATCGCGGAGACGGCGAGTGCGATGAGAAGTTCGACGAGGCTGAATCCAACCCTACGTCCTCTGGGTTCATGGCGCATCAATAGCCTCCCTCGCTGTAGGAATCCGGTAGTGCCGTGATCGCAATCGGCCAGGGTATTCCATCAGGCAGTCTCGAGTCCGGGTTGTATCGCAGCATGATCTCGCCGAATCCCTCGAACGAGGTACTGGCCGGGTCACTGCCCTCGAGATCCCCGTCCTCGGGCCCGAAGTAGCCCAGGGTGGTGTTGAACTGGTCACTGCTTCCGCCGTAGAAGAGCGGTCCTGCACCTTCCGTGGGCCGAAAGGTCATCAGGAGCGTCCCAAATACATCCACCGTTCCCCGGGCGTCGAGGACTCCGGCGATGATGACCCCCCGGAGGTTGACGACCGGCGTACTTTCCCACTCCTCGGCTTGTTCGTTGCTGAAGTTTCCAACATCGACCGACCATCCCGGCATCATCATCATGCTGCGCGAGAAGTAGTCGTTCTGCTCATCCGTGAAGTTGTCGATGTATTGCAGGATCTCGGCGGAATCCTCCTGCGCCTGCAGATCGGAATCATGGGGATCGAGATAGAACCGGGTCGGTCCGGTGAACTGCATCTTGTTTCGCCAGTGGGTGTATTCTCCGGGGCGATCTCCGGCGATCGCTCCGACGAACGTGCAGCCGTCGAAGACGATGTTGTTCGACCAGTCCTTGGTATCGAGGATCTGCGACGATCCATCGGGGCTCGGAGCACCATCGAGGCCGCTGAACTTCTGCGCGAAGGTGATGTTCCCGTCTTCCCCCTCGATCCGGTCGAGCGCACCAAGGTAGTTCCAGTTAGGGTGCGAACAGTGTGTGGTGGTCTCCACGTAGGTGGTTCCCACGAATGTGCAGTTCTCGAATCGCGCATTGCTCCCAATGGGGATCAGCAGGTTCTCGAAGGTCATGTTGCGGTAGAGGCTTCTTTGGATCCAGTCGTATGGATTCGGTGATCCGACCGGGATGGACTCCCATTCCGCGCTTTCGCTGGGGACGTATTCTGATTCCGGATTCGACTCCATGTTCTCACTGGCCTGACTGGCCAGATCCGAGTCGGATCCTGCCTGGCCCCGGTACCAGTCCTGGTTGTCTGCAAACATGTCGGTGGTGACATCCCGGAGGCGATCCTCGGGGACTTCGAATTCGACAGGTGGAAGATCCGTATCGGCCACGACCGGTCCCTTGACCACCCCTCTCCAGGATCCGCCATTTGCGGTGTTCCATTCATTCTCGGAGACGCCGAAGGCGAGGTTTCCCCTCACTTTCGCGTACATGTCGTAGGTGTCCAGCACCCCATCGTCGTAGCCGAGCTGCACATCCATGTCGTCGACCGTTCCGTCGAGGTTGCGATCCGGGAACGATCGGTCGATCAGTCGCGCCAGCTGGTTGTCGATGTCCTCGAACTCGAGCGAGACTTCACCGATTCCTGCTTCGTCCGCACGCCGGCGATCCCATACCACTCTCCCATCCCCGTCGTCGTCGAAGGTGTTCAGGAAGAGGTCGAATTCGGTCACGTACTGATCGCCGTCAAGGTCCTCCATGCCCGATCCACCTCCGAGTGCCTGGCCCTCGATCGGATGATTGGGTCTGATCCGTCCGTCGCCATCGACGTCGTACTGCGCGACGGCCAGGTCCAGGTCATCGAGTCGCGCGTCGAGTTCTTCATCGAGGTACCGGAAGTCACTTCGCATGATGAGCGGGTCCCCGTTGCCTTCGTTGAGTTCACCGGTGTCGGTTCCGAATCTGGTTCCCAGAGGGCCTTCGACCAGAACGTTCTTCCCGATCATGATTCGATTCGGACTCACCACCGCGAACGGTATCTTCTTCGTCACCCGAAAATCCATGGCGACCTGGCGCGTGATTCCCTGGTCCTCGCCGATGCTGGTGATCCTGATTCTGGTTTCAGATTGATCGCTCTCCACGATCTCGTACCGGAGCCTGAAGTACAGCCTGGAATCGTCCTCGTTGATCCGGATCGGTTTCGTCTCGAGAATTCCGAAGCCGACTATGCCCGGTAGCTGGCTGTCGCCGGGAACCGCGTCGAATGAATGGTCGTCCGCAAGGTGGGCGTCAAGGATGGCATCCATGAGACCATCGGGATCGTTCGTGGTCGTGTAGCCCTCCGGTGGAAGCAGGGTGACGTCCTCCCCGTCGGGGTTGATTTCGCCCGCCCACAGGTCGTATCCGTATTCGCGGTCGATCACTCCCTTCCGGACGATCCAGCGCTTCGCTTCCGCGCTGAGCCTGCGCCCTCCGAACACCAGCCCGGTCTGAGCCGCACTTGATGCTCGTGATACCTGGAGTGCGCTGTCCGCTGCGCGCAGGTTGCCCTGGGCCATGATGGCCATCGCCACGGAGAGTGATCCGAATATGACGAGGAACATCATTGCGAGCACGCTCGTGATGCCATGACGCGAGGTCCGTACCTCACCCCGCCGGGGTGAGGGAGCCGCAATCATGGTTCGTCCTGAATTCGTCATTTCGGCGTGATCCATGAGAGTCGGGTCATTTCCTTCGGCTGCTCCGCGCCTGGTCCCTGGTAGCGGATGATCACCTCGACTCGAAGCATGTCGGTGGTCGCATCCTCCACCGGAGTGAGGATGTCGAAGGCATCGACGTTCTTGACGAACACGATCTGCTCCCAGCCTTCCATGTCGGAGATCACCGATCGACTCGCGTTCACCGGTCCGTTGCCCAGCTGTGATGAGAAGACCAATCCGCCTCCCGATCCATCGAAGTCATCCACGTCGTCGTAGTCCTCGACCGTGAATTCGTCCGCCTCCGGACCCCAGAAGGCAGTGCCCGTGACCGGGTCATGTCGGGGCAGATTGAGGGTCATTTCCCGGATCTCGTTGCCGAGGAGGGTTGCGGTGTTGGCCATGGTGGACCAGTTGTTCTTCTCGAGCAGGACCTGCTGTGCGGAGATCATCGCCAGAACGCCCGTTCCGATGATCACGGTGGCCAGTGCGGTCTCGATCAGGGTGAATCCTTCACGACCACGCCTGCCTCGCGGTTTCCTGTTCGCACGTGATTCAGTCGAGTTCATGATTCATGCTCCGCCCGGTCCTTCAACCCGAGACCAGGCTGCTCATCTTGAAGATGGGCAGGATGATCGCCATGGCGATGAATCCGACGATCGATCCCATGATCACGATCATCAGCGGTTCGATCATGCTCGTCATCGATTTGATCGCATCGCGCAGCAGCTTGTTGTAGTAACTCGATACCTCCTCCAGAACCTCGCCGAGTTTTCCAGATTCCTCTCCGGCGGAGATCATCTGGACCACGGACCTCGGCAGCAGGTTCGAACGACTGAGCGTGACCTGGATCTTCTTGCCCTGCTTCACCGACCCGTAGACCGCTCGCCACATCCGCTTGTAGAGGCGGTTGCCTGAGATGTCGCCGGTGATGTTCAGGGTGTCGAGCATGGGCACCCCTGCGTTGAGGAGTTCTCCCATCGTGTGCAGGCTCCTGCTGATGTACAGAGCCCGGAACATCTTCCGGATGATCGGCGCATTGAGCTTGAACCTGTCCCACCAGAAACCCCCGAGCTCGGTCCTGATGAATGCCAGGAAGGATACCACCATGGTGATCAGCACTGCGAGCAGCACCCACCAGTATTCCACCATGAAATCCGAGAGCGCCATGAGGAACTTGGTCGGAGCTGGAAGTGCAGCTTCCTTGCCCTGGAAGACCATCGCGAATTTCGGCAGCACGAAGGTGAGCAGGAAGACCGTCACTCCCACCGCCATCGTCGCGATCACGCCGGGATAGATGCTTGCACCGACGACCATCCGGCGAGTCTCGATCTCCTGGGCGAGGTACGCCGCGATCCTGTCGAGCATTCGTGCGAACGAACCCGACATTTCCGAAGCACGGACCATGTTCACGTACAGCGGTCCGAAAAGCTTCGGGTGCCTGGCGATGGCATCCGAGAATTGCCTGCCCGATTCGATGTCCAGCTTGATCTGAATGAGGATCTTTCTGAACTTCTGGTTCTGTACCTGATCGGCGATGCCGTCCAGGGCATTCCGGATTGAGATCCCCGCTCGGATCATCACCGCAAGCTGGGTTGTGAAGTCCAGAATGTCCTTCTGCGATGGCCCCGAGGAATAGTTGAGCTGCTTGAGAAAGCTGCCCACATCAGTTCTGTTTCCCGCCGCCGGGGCCAGCTGCAGCACATGGTGCCCCTGACTTCGCAGCATCGATGCCGCCGTGGCGGCATCCTGGGCCGACAGCACGCCGCTCTGTGTGCGGCCGGTGGCTACCCTGGCTTGGTATCGATACTGAGGCATGGCGTTTCGTCCGGGGCGATTTCCCGCACCTTCAATCAGGCTGCAAGGAGTTGTTCCAGCTTCTCCGGGTATGCGGCCTGAGCGACCGCATCCTCATGACTGATCAGGCCGTTGAAATAGAGCTCCGCGATCGCATTGTCGATCAGAGCCATGCCCAGCTGCCTGTTCGTTTCAATCACATTCGGAATCTCGAAGGTGCGAGCTTCCCGGATGATGTTCCGTACCGCGGGAGTGCAGAGCAGGATCTCGATCGCGGGTACCATGCCCGGTCGGTCGATCCTGCTGAACAATGTCTGGCTGATGACCGCCTGCAGGGTATTGGCCAGCATCGATCGAATCTGATTCTGCTGTCCACCGGGATACATGTCGACGATCCGCTCCACGGTCTGTGACGCATTGACCGTGTGGAGCGTGCTCAGTACCAGGTGTCCGGTCTCGGCTGCGGAAATAGCGAGGGCCGCGGTATCGAGATCACGCATCTCACCCACGAGGATGATGTCCGGGTCCTGCCTCAGGGCGTGCTTCAGTCCCGATGCGAACGTGGGCATGTCTGCTCCCAGTTCGCGCTGTTCGATCAGACACTTGTCGGACTCGAATACATACTCGACCGGATCCTCGAGCGTGATGATGTGCTTTCGGTAACGCTGGTTCATCGCCTGAAGCATCGCGGCCAGGGTGGTCGACTTGCCCGACCCGGTGTCGCCGGTCACGAGAACCAGTCCGCGTGGCAGATAGGTCAGGCGGGAGATGACCTCCGGGAGACTCAGGTCTGCCATGGGTGGTATCTGGGTCTTGATGGCCCTGAGTGCAAGGCCTACGCCGTGGCGTTGACGGTGGGCGTTGGCCCGGTACCGGCCGACATCGGCCACCTCGTAGCTAAAGTCGAGGTCATGGAGCTCGTGAAACGTGTCGAGCTGTCGATCGGTGATGAGGGACGCACGGGTTCGCTCCAGCTCGTGCGCCTCGCGGGGGGGGTGCTCCATGGGGTGCATGACGGTATGGATGCGAAGCATCGGCGGGTGCCCGGCCACCAGATGAATGTCTGAAGCGTTGAGCTCGTGTGCGGTTCGGAGGATGTCATCGAGTTGCATCGGCTTGAATCTCCCGCCAAGTGCTTCACAAGGACGAATCACGACCGAGAATTCATCGGACATTCAACGGACTCACTCAAGGGTGAGGTACCGTCTTCTGTGAAATGTGGATATTCACGCCCAGTCTGGACGGAACAGGTCGCCGCTGAGGGCCGTGCGGTCTGCAGCGATTGAATCAGGCATGCCGGCCGCCGATAATCGGAGGTCCAGTGGAGCGCGATCGTTTATTGCTCAGTCGGATTCGCTCGTATCGCCGAAAGGCGTGATCGCGGTTCCGCGTCCCGAGAATTCGTGCTGGGGGCGCCGAAATCCGGTATCGAAGAGAATCTGGGCGAGCCTGCCCGGTGCCTTGTATGAGATCCATCCCGAAACCCTCCACTCCGCCTCTTTGGGGGCATCCTCGAAGGTGTGGGGGACCACTGCGGGAATCGTCATGGAGACGGTCTGGTCTGCCGGCAGGGTGCGCAGTGCGGACCATCGTCCATTCCATCGATTGCGTTCGCCGGCGGATTCGACAGTCACCGTGTAATCGAACTGCTCGAGCTGGATCGGTTTTCGGGTGGGATTTCTCAGTTCGAGATCCACGCCGAGCTGGGCGGCTGGGGTGTCACTGGCTCCGATGGCCAGTACGCTCAGTCCGGTCACACGTACCTGCGGGGGAGTCTCGAGGAAGCAGCCCCCGAGACATGCCAGGACGGGGAGCAGCAGAGCTGCAGCCATGCACCTACGAATGCCTGATCGAAGATTGATCCCTGCTGACATGAACCCAGTCTATCCTGAACGTTCCTGGTGTGCCTGCGGGGCATGATTGTGCATACCATGTGTTCATGAGTGTGCTTGCTGCGGCCCGACATCTGTTTCTGCTTGGTCTGACCGCCTGGTCGTTGCTCCCGGGCAGGGCTGCCGCACTGGCGCAGGAGCAGGGAATCGTCGTGGTCGACGAATCCCCGACCGCCGGACTGATGGTCACCCAGATCCTGGATCAGTTGGCCGAAAACCCTGACCGGTCAGCCCGTCTTGCGATCGATGTTCTCGAATCCTTCGGATCCCGACTGGTTCTGGCTTCGGAAGAGGATTCGGATCTCTTCGTGACGGCCCGGGCGAGAGTCGAACAGATACTTCTCGAACATCCGGCACTGTTGTCTCGATTCCGTGAGCTGCAGGAACCCAACGTCGAGCGGCTGGTTCAAGAAGGAAAGCTCGAACGGGCGGTGAAAACGGGATGGCTGACCGCCAGTGGTGTGCATGCGTCACTGATCCTCGCCCAGATCGACCTCGAATCCGGATACGTGCATGCCGCACGAGAGCGGCTCGACCAACTTGGAAGCAATCCGCTGCTGACCGGCGACCAGGAGGGGTATCGCCAGATGATGAAGGGAATCATCGCCGGTCTGACCGGTGATCGCGATTCGATCGAATCGTCGCGATCAGCACTTGCTGGTGACAAGCGTCAGAGCGGCAAGGGCACGAGACTGGAAGCGCTGCTCGGCGTTCTGCAGCCCATCGACGAGCCGTCCGTGGACTCCTTCGACACTACTGAAGTGGAACCGTTTCTCGACGAAGACTGGCACGAGGTGTGGACCTACCGGCTGCCTCGATCACCGCTGGCGGAGTTGAGCAACAACTCGACCGATACCTCCGATGTACGGTCTCGATCTCTCGCGACCCTGAGAGCGAACGGTCGTGCGATGACCTCGATCCCCCTTGTGGTGGACGACATGGTCTTCGTAAACGATGGCGGAACGATTCAGGGCTTCGATCGGTACGGTTCCGGCGTCGAATGGAGCTTCGATCTCGGGCCGCAACAGGTGAACATCGGGGACATGTACGTCGATACCGGCGAGATGGCCTACTCTGAAACTGCGCTGGTCGCGATTGCCGGGGTGGGTCAGAATTCAGGCCGTACGGCAGATCCTGAAATCCTCTGTTTCGATCCACGATCCGGAGCTTTGAAGTGGAGGCGTGGCCTCAGCTCAATATCGGCCCTCAATCAGCAGGGCATGGAACGGCAGGGAAGTGATTTTTCCAGGGCATTTCCATACGGAGGACTCGTCATTGAATCGGGCAAGGCCGTATTCACCGTACGCAAGGTGAATTCCCGTCGTGAAACCGTGCTGTACCTGGTGGCCCTGGACATCGAGGACGGCGGCGTTGAATGGGTTCGCTTCCTGGGTTCCAGTGGTGGGCTCCGGACCAACAAGGGGTTTTCACGGATCACCTCGGATCGCGGTTCCATCCTGGTTGCGAGCCCCGTCGGGGTTGTGGGCAGAGTGGACCCACTGTCGGGTGATCCCCACTGGTTGCGCAGGTTCGACGTACCAATCAGCCGTGTTCTGACGCCGGATCCTCCGTGGCAGATCAGCCAGCCCGTCGGGTTCGATGATCGAATCTACGCCCTCGCCCCCAACCGCCGCCAGCTGGTCCAGCTGGCCTGGACCGATGGTGATCTTGAGGACCAATGGACCATTGGACCCGGTTCGCGATTCGGCGATCCAAGGTACCTCCTCCTCGACGGCCATGTTCCAGATCGCCCTATTCTCTATGCGATAGGCAATGACATCCACGCGATGCTGGCCACCGAGGGCCTTCCTGCCCTGTGGAGGTTCTCCACAAGCGCTCGTGACGTGATTGCCGGACGATCCGGGAACAATCGGGCACACGGAACCAGAGGGCGCGTACAGGCTGGCGCAGGGACCCTGGTGGTACCGGGCGATGGTGATGTACTGGTCCTTGCGGCTGAAGACGGTGGGGTTCTTGATGTGATATCAACCGAGGATACGAGCAACCCCGTTCTGCTGGAATCGCAGTTGATTCTCGCCGGCAATGACCGCATCTCCTCCGTCATGCAGATTGGTCGCGCGGAAGCGATGCTCCGCGAGCGCATCCTTGAGCACCCCGGCCAATTGTCGCGAGTCCTGGGACTCATGGAGCTGGGAATCAAGTCCGGCCAGATCGAACTCGCCTTCGAGGCCGCCCGAATCGCCATTGCCGGTCTCGAGCAAGCGGATGATCCTGAGGAATGGACGGCACTCAGGGGGCAGCTCATATCCATGCTGTTGGACCTGAGCCAGCAGACGGTGATGACTGATCTTCAATCAGCCGAGACCTGTCTCAGCATCTCGGATCGAATCGCGGTAACCAACCTCCAGCGGGCACGCGTCAAGCTGGCCATGGCAGGCATCGATTTCCGCCAGGGGCGCGATCGTGACGGACTGATGCTGATGAGTCAGTTGTTGGGTGATGACGGTATGGCATCGGTCCTGATCCCCCGGGAGGGTGGTGCGGTCCGGGCCGGCATTCTGGGTCGAATGCTGATCTCGCGGCATCCGTCTGCCGCCGACATCTGGAACATGATCGCCATGCGTGAATTGTCGAGCATCGATCCGCTTGATCCCGAGGCGCTTCGAGAGTTCGGCGGACGGTATCCCGGGACGCAGTCGAGTGCGAAGAGTCTCCTGGAGGCAGCGGATCTTTATGCAGCTTCCGGATCGCAGCGTTCTGCGATGGAATGCCTGCTGGAATCGGTGCGGCTGGAACTCCCTGCAGCTGATCTCATCCGGGAGGTCACGGGTCGTCTTGCAGACCTGGGTATGGATGGTCTCGCTTCGAGGCTGGTCCTGGATTGCCTGCAGCGTCCGGAATTCACATCATCACTTTCCGCCGATGCTCTTACGACCATGGAACAGCAAGTATCCACCGCTGCCGCCCCGACACTGGGAGACGACGTCAGGGAGGCGGTCCTGGTTTCGGGAACCCTGCTGCCCGGTCTCGGCGCGGAAGGAGTCTACGTCGTTCTTCGGGAGCAGCAGCTGTTCAGGTTGGCCCAGCCGAATTCGGATCTTCCGGATTGGGAGATTCCGCTATCCGGCGAAGAGGTCGACTACGCATGGGGCGATGCATCCAGAGGTGTACTGAATCTGGTCTCCTTCGAGGGGCCGTCACTCTTTACCGCGATCTCGGTGGAGAATGGTGGTCTTCTCGGATCATCCGCGCCATTCATGGATCTCTTCCCGCCATACAACCCCGACCTGGGTCAACGGCGCGGACTGATACCTGGAGGCGGGATCTACCGACCTGAATCACTGGTCCTCAATCGAAACGATGCCGATTCCCTCCTGGTCTATCGACGAAATGGTTCGATCGCGATGTACGGCAGTGGATCGCAATCCGACTTCGTACCTCGGCTTGTCTGGAGTCACGACAGGCTGGTCGACCGAATCTATGAAGTCACCCAGGATGATCGGACGGTCGTGGTCGCGGGGAGGACACGTGGTACGAACGCCGGCGGGGAAGTGGTCGATCAATCTATGGTGGTGGTGATTGATTCGGTCACGGGTGCGCTTCTCGGCCAATTCATGCCCGCGGATGGCGAAGAGGTCCGTTGGCTTCGAATCTCTCCCTGCGGCCTACTGCTTCTTGGAACCCGTTCCGGGATCGAAGCCAGAACACTGTCTTCCCCCGAGCAGGTGTGCTGGTCTTCGGTCGATCCTCTGCACCGGGGTACCACGCGTGATCGCGTGGTGACCTTCGGGAATCGCTTGGTGGTCGTTCGTTCCGCAACGTCGATGTCGGCAATCGAACTTGTTTCGGGGGAGATCGTTCCGGGTGCCTTCGAGCTTCCCGACTTTGCTGGTGGCGACGAGCCAGTGGTCTGCCTTGCAATCACCCCGGACGTCAGTGGCATGACGGTTCTGATGAACAATCGGATCTTCCGGTGGAATCGTGGTGGAGAGCTTGGTGGCATCGATGCGATCTCGGGGAATCCATCGTTCCTCGGGCTCTTTCCAACCGCCAGATTCGATCTGGTACTGGAAGAACTCGAGCGTTCAGGCCGCGCCTCCACCCGAAACTACCTACTGCACCGCGTGGAGCCCAGCGCCGGCCTCCGCATCAGCGGCCCCAGTATCGAGTTCGAGTCGACGTCACGTTCGATCAGCATGGTCGAGGTATGTCCCGGGTGGCTTCTCTTCCAGACCGGTTCGGAGGTCCTTGCGATCTCAATGCCGTCCGAATGATCTCTTTTGCTGTCTTCCGGGGCTCGACCGCGTCTCGCGAGGGACTCTACTCGCGTGACCCGAATTCCAGAATCGCGATTTCGATCCTCTGATCAAGGGGCTCGATGATGACGACCTGATCGCCGTCCCTCGCGCGAGCCAGCCATGGAAAGTCGAGCAGTCGGTCCTGGGAACGCTTGCTGACGAACAATGCGGTGCGGTCCAGTCCGTCGGGCGTGGTCACCAGCCAGTTGTGCTTGGCTTTCAATGGAAAAGCAGCAACCGAGTTCTCGGCAAGCAGTTCCACCGTCAGTTCACCGACGTCCCAGACGACCATCCGCTCGAGTTCGTAGGAGTACCAGGGTATGCAGTACTCGTCCCCGTATACGCCCGAGGTCGAGGTCGAGACCATCTGGCTGACCCTGCGGGCACTTGCTCGGTTGCTCATTCGCTGTGCCTTCATCGTCTCCCGGAATGCTCTGTTGTTCGTGATTGTTCCGTGAACCATGTCGGCGTACCCATCGCCGAGTCGAACGGAAAAGAGGGTCTGTCCGTCAGGGTCGAGGATCGGGAACATCCATGAATAGGGAAGATCCTCCTCGATCGTCCAGCGGGTTCCGTCTGCTTCGCGAATTCCTACGACGAAGGATGAATCATCGGGGGACCGGGTTGAATAGGCGATTCGGCCAGCGGTATCAATCCATCCGAAGGCATTCACTCGTCCGTCGTCAAGCAACCAATCGACGGTTCCATCGGTCCAGCTGGCGAGGCCGATTGATCGCGAGCCATCTTCGTTGGGCCGTTCCACCAGAAAGCCCCGTTGATTGCCATTGCGGCCTAGGAGTATTCCCGACTCACTCTCGAAGGTCTGTCGGGGACCGCCACGCTCCCCCAGTCGGTGGATGATGACCTTGAGCCGTTCGGCACCCCGCACTGATTCGGCCGTGGTCAGGTTGCCCGCTACCGAGCCTTCCTGGGTGGCCACATGGGTGCCTTCCGCGGATTCAAACAGTGGGAGGTTGATTCCGTTGAACGCGATCGAACCCTTGCGTTGCATCCGGAACACGGTCGAGAGGCTTCTCATGGCCGTCATCGACGTCCCGTCGCCGTCATCGACACGGTGAATCGTCTCGATCTGCTCGTCTTCGGGCAGGACCAGGCGGGATTCCCCGTTGGCCTTGAATTCACTCACGCACCCGGAAGTCATGCCAATGAGGCCCGCGATCAGCGCGAGCCTCATTGCGTACGGTCTGGGTGCGTGCCGCGTTCTGGTTCTCATGCGGAATCAGTCACGCCTCGGATCCCGGTTCGCCGGTCCACCGGAATTGATGCCGATCCCGAGCTGGTTCTGGAGGTCGCGCATCCGTTCTCCAATCGGATCCTTGAAGGTTTCCAGTCGTCGACGTTCAACCTCGTTGAAGTTGATGTCGTTCTCATCGGGGTTGTCCACGACGATCGGAGTCACGAAGAGGACCAGTTCACTGATCGAGGTTTCGTCCGACTCGTTCGAGAAGACCCAGTCAAGTACCGGGATGTCTCCCAGCAACGGCACCTTGTTGGTCTTCTTGCCCTCTGACTCCTTGCGGATGCCGGAGATAACGATGGTCTGTCCGTTCTTGATGGTCACCGATGTGTTGGTCTGTCGGCGCTTGAATACAGGATTGTTGTTCACGCCCGCGGGACTGTTTCGATCGATGTTCGAAAGGAGCACCTCGATCTGCATCGCCACGTTTCTCTCCTTGGTGATGCGTGGTCTGACATTCAGTCCGATCCCCACTGATCGATATTCATCGGTCGTTGTGAGCTGACCGGCCACGGCAGTGGAGCCGGTCTGCACCGGGACATCTGAACCATCGAAGAAGACAGCCTCCTGATTGTCCGAGGTGAACAGGCGCGGGGATTGGAGGATCCGGGTGTTGGTGACCTGGTCGAGTGCCTGCAGAATTACGTTGGCATCCACGTTGAAGTCCAGGATTCCCTGGGTCAGTGGGGGTACGAACAGGTTGTCCATGAATCCACTGAACATGGTCGAGCCGTTTGCTCCTGCACCAGTGATCACCACTGCGTTTTCTGCTTCATTCGGGCTGAGATTCTGTCCGAATCTCAGTCCGAACTCGAACTGGTCACCGAGTTCGACTTCCGCCAGAACCACCTGGATCATCACCTGACGGCCGGGTCGGTCGAGTTCCTCGATGATCTCCACCACCGCACTCTGGATCTCAGGGGTGGCCAGCACCAGCAGTGAGTTCTGCGCGGCATTCGGAACCACTCGGGCCTTTCCGACCAGCGCACTGACCTCGGCGGCCTCTCCGGCCGCACCACGCGAGGATTGCCAGGGGAAGTTGATCGTCGCCTCCGAGCTTCCTCCGGTGGTGTTGACGTTGTTGGACCCCCCAGCAGCCTCGCCGGCAACATCGAAGTTGATCCCGGACAATCCCTCGTCCGGTGCAGAGATGCTTGCAGATCCCCCGGCCTCGGCCAGGAGTGCGTTGAGGATCTCCGCGATTCCGACCGCACTGGCATGCTTGAGTTCGATGTTGATCGGCATTCCCACGCTGAGGGGCATGTCGATCTTCTCGATCATCTGATCCAACCATTCGAAGTTACTCGGTGATTTACTGATCACGATCAAGCGGTTGGAGTCTGGATACGCCTCGATCTTGAAGATGTTGGCTACCGCGGCGTCCGCACCCGAGGTCGAGTTGTTTCCACCTCGGTTGTTTCCTCGAGCGTTTCCGGCACTGGAGGTTCCGCCGCTCTCAAGCAGCGAGACCAGCAACTCCTTGACCTTGATCGGGTCGGTGTACATCAGGTCGTAGATCCGGAAGAGTTCGCCTTCCTCGGCGGGGGCGACGTCCCAGGCGGTGTCCAGAAGGCCACGGATCTCTCCGAGGATGTCAGGTTCGGCTCGCACCGTGATCGAGTTCGTCTGTTCAAGGACGGTGACGGTGAGCTGTTCACTGGTCCCGACCTCTACCGTGGCCTGTTGTTGAGCCGTACGCTGATTGGTGTTTCGGTTCTGCCCTCGTGACGCCGTGCGGTTGACCTGGGGACTGCTGGATGTGCCACTCGAAGCAAAAAGTGTCTCGATAAGTTCCGCGACCGTCGATGCATCCGCATACCTGAGCCTGAAGGTCTCCACCTTCACCGCCACGTATGGTTCGACATCCAGGATGTTTATCAGTCGTGCTACCCGCTTCGCATAGCCGATGTCGCTTTCCACGATGATCTGATTGGAATTCACGTCCACGGTCATGCGTGCGTATTCCGGCTTCGATGGATCCAGTCTGTCGTATATGTCCTGCGCTTTGGCTTCTTGGATCTGGAACACCTTGATGACGATGTTGCCATCGTCAT
>JAYZFJ010000030.1:0-38460 GCA_036336805.1 Planctomycetota bacterium | reverse complement strand
CGCAGCGATGAAGAGGATGTTGTCGGTGTTGACGATGCCATGCTTGGTGTTGACCGCACAGCCCTCGACGATCGGCAGCAGGTCCCGCTGGACACCCTGTCGACTGACCTCCCCGGAGCCCCCGCGTTCGTTGATCGCGATCTTGTCGATCTCGTCGATGAAGATGATGCCGGATTCCTCGGTCCGTTCGAGTGCTCGCTCGATGATCTTGTCGTGGTCGACCAGCTTCTCCGTCTCCTCCTCGGTGAGGATCTGGATCGCCCGGGCGACGGTGGTGGTTCGGCGGTGCCGAGTCTCGGGAACCAGCTTCTCAAGCATCGAGCCGAGGCCCGAATCGATCTGGTCGCCGCCCCCTCCGACCATCGGGAGGGTGGGTCGTTCGCGCA
Source organism: Planctomycetota bacterium (assembly GCA_036336805.1). Taxonomy (GTDB): domain Bacteria; phylum Planctomycetota; class Phycisphaerae; order Phycisphaerales; family SM1A02; genus UBA8087. The sequence continues at coordinate 38,074 of JAYZFJ010000030.1, read as the reverse complement.
CCATGATCTCGAGTTCACGGTCGTCGAAGAGCCCTTCATCGAGCTTCTGACGCATCTTCTTCCGAACGCGGTCGTGGGTCTCGTCCTGCTCCGGTGGTGCCTTGTCGGCAGGAGGGTCCTCCTCGGTCGCGGGCTCTCCGATCGCTTCGCCCAGGAGCAGCGACACCACCCGATCCCGAGCGGCATCCTCGGCCCTGGCCGCGACTTCCCGGGCATCCGAATCCCGGATCATCTTGATCGCGGCCTCGAGCAGATCACGAATCATCGATTCGACGTCACGTCCCACGTAGCCGACTTCCGTGAACTTGGTGGCTTCCACCTTGATCAGCGGGGCTTCAACCAGCTGGGCCAATCGACGGGCGATTTCCGTCTTTCCCACTCCGGTCGGACCGATCATGACGATGTTGCGTGGCGTGATCTCCCCGGCCATGTCCGGTGGTAACTGCATTCTTCGCCAGCGGTTACGCATGGCGACGGCAACGGCTCGCTTGGCGGCGGCCTGTCCGATGATGTGCCGGTCGAGGCACTCGACGATTTCGCTGGGTGTCTTTGAACTCATGGTCCTCCATGGTAGTTGGGGATTGATCGATGTGTTTCCTCCGCCACTTGCCCAAACTGCAGGATCTTCGGATACTGTTCCATCCAGACCGGTACGTTGTGTGTCGGTCCCTGCCCCACGACGGGGCGGAATCTACTGATCCGTGCGGTCCGCACTCATGCGGAAACCGGTACGCAAAATGAGATCGGAAGCGACTTCATGAAGACGATGACCTTGTGTGGTGCCCTGGCGGTGGGATTGGCGGCCTCGACCGGCTCTGCCCAGTCCGTTCACGAACTGCTGGGGATGAATGTCCCGGCGGCCCAGGCCCCCCCGACCCCCGCAGATACCGGCCATGCCAGCGCCGAAGAGGCCCCGTTCTACATCGCCTGGACCGTGAATCCGGTCATCGCGGGCACGATCAACACCAAGCCCGTGGCCAACAACGGATCCACCCTGGCGCTCAGCGGGGGCAAGATCCGGTTTGCGCTCGGTGTCGGCACCGACATCACGTTCGGCTGGCGCATCCCCGACACCTATTTCTTCCTCCAGGTCTCTGCAGGATTCACCTGGAACGACGTCAGTGAGTTCTCAGCGGACGCCCCGCCCGAGAACGGTGCCTTCCCCGGACAGCTGTTCGGCGGAAGCGGTGACCTCTACCAGATCCCGATCATCTTCACCCCCGGGTTCGAGTTCGAACTTCCCGGTGGGTGGCCCTTCATGCACGGCGGCCTCATCCGGTTCGGCCCCAGCATCGGTACGGTGTATCAGGATCTCAGCGTCAACAACATCACCCAGACCATCAACGGTGTGGTGCGTGAACAGCAGGCAAGCTTCGGAGCCGACAACTGGCTGCTCGCCTACGGTGGTTACGTGGACCTCGAGTTCTTCCTCTCCCACAACATCTCTCTGGTCATGGGTTGCCAGTTCATGGCGACCAACGGGGCGGACTACGGTGACCTCCAGGTGGTGCCCACCCAGGGTGGCCAGGCATTCGTCGAGGACAACGTGAGTACCAACTCGACCTACACCACCATCGTGAAGTGCGGCCTCAGCTTCTACTTCTGATCCGGGTCCCGCTTCGTCGAACAATCGATATGCACTCCTCGAGGGGTCGGGTCCATGCCCGACCCCTCGTTCGATTCATCCCCCACGGTTCCCGGAACCTGAAAGCGAATGAGCCATGACCGAACCCCTGCGTGTAGATGGCCGTTGGGAATCATCCGAAAGCGGCCACCGGAGCTTTCAATCATGTGATCCGTGCACCGGAGTCCACCATCCTGAATTGTTTCCCGTGAGTTCATGGCGGGATCTGGAGCGAATGGCGGAAGCGGCTTCGGTGGCGGCTCGCGAACTGCGAACGGTCGATCCCCTCCGGATCGGCCGCTTTCTCGAGCACTTCGCGGATCTCATCGAACGCGATGCTGAGCGAATCACCACCACGGCCGCCTCCGAAACTGGCTTGCCCGCCGAGACCAGGCTTCTGGGGATCGAACTGCCTCGAACCACCGCCCAGCTTCGCGCGGCTGCCGAGGCGGCACGTGATTGCACGCAAGCAAGCTGGCGGCAGCCTCGAATCGACGAAGCCTCGAACATCAGGTCGATCCTCGAGCCTCTGGGTGGCGCAGTTCTGGTGATCGGTCCCAACAACTTTCCCCTGGCCTTCAATGCGATCTCCGGTGGCGACTTCGCGGCGGCGATCGCGGCCGGCAACCCGGTGATCTCGAAGGGGCATCCCGCTCACCCGATGACCACCCTTCTGCTCGCCCGTTGTGCGGTCGAGGCGCTCGAGGAATCCGGACTGCCCGCCGCGACCGTGCAGTGCTTCTTCGATGCCGATCACGAGGACATCCACCGACTGATCGAGCATCCGGCGGTCTCGAGCGTCGCCTTCACCGGAAGCGAACGAGCCGGTCTCTCGATCAAGACGATCGCCGACCGCAGTGGAACCCTCTGTTCCCTGGAGATGTCCAGTCTCAATCCCGTCGTGGTCTTTCCCGACCTCGGGGACGATGAGATCGAATCCTTCATCGAACAGTGGAGTGGTTCCATTCTGATGGGATCGGGACAGTTCTGCACCAAGCCCGGAGTGGCCTTTGTCATCGGCGACGAGGAGTTGGGGCGCAGGATCACCGAGGGAATGACCCGACGTCTCTCGTCGATTGATCCTCCCGTCATGCTGGCGGAGAGTCTCCTTGATGCGCTGGATGCCGGGATCCGCATCCAGCAGGAGGCAGGTGCCGAGCTGATCTGCGGGGGGAGTCGATCGCCGGCGGATGGCTTTCGGTACTCCCCGACCCTGCTGCTCACCAACGGGCAGAGCTTTCTCGAGATGCCCGTCTCCTACCAGCGGGAACTCTTCGGACCTGCGGCGCTGCTGGTCCTCTGCAACGACTCGGCACAGCTGGAACGGGTACTGGGCACCCTAAGCGGACAGCTCACCTGTTGCATGTGGACCGGCGCGGACTCGGTTGATGAACGACTCCGTGCAAGCATCACGGATCGGCTTCGGCCGCTTTGCGGTCGTCTGCTCGAGAACAAGATGCCGACGGGAGTGGCCGTGGTCGATGCCATGGTCCATGGTGGTCCCTATCCGGCCACTTCTCATCCGGGATTCACGGCTGTCGGGCTCCCGGAATCACTTCGAAGGTTTGCCGCCCGGCGCTGCTACGACGGATTGCGCGAATCCGCGCTTCCATCGATGCTCCGCACCTGAGTCCTCGGTCAGATCGGTACGTGGTTCATCTTGGCGTCGGCGATCGTCATCAGCGCCCGGTCCCGAACCTCTCCGGTCAGTGGTATCCGCGGAGCACGCAGTCGTTCGCTGCCGAGGCCGAACTCCTGCTGGCACAGCTTGACCAGATGGACGAATTCCGGGACCGCATCCATTCTGAGCAGGGGGAGAAACCACTCGTAGAGGGTTCGACATTCATCGTTCGCACCGCTTCTGGCAAGATCGAACAGACGCACGCTCTCGACCGGCAGGGCATTGACCAGACCGGCGATCCACCCCACGGCACCGGCATGGACCGCCTCCACGACCAGGTCATCGATGCCGGCGAAGATGGCCAGTCGATCTCCACTGTGCCGTCGGATCTCCGTGATGCGACGAATATCGCCCGATGATTCCTTCACTGCATGGAGGTTCTCGTGTCGCTCGGACAGGTCCGTGATCTGCTGCGGCGAGAGATCGGTGTCGTAGGCGACCGGATTGTTGTAGAGCATGCCTGAGAGATCGGTGGCCTCGAGCACGGCGCTGAAATGCGCCTGCGTCTCCTCCCATCTTCCGGAGTAGGCATAGGGGGGGAGAATCATCAGACCCGAACAGCCGTGCTGCTGAGCGGATCGTGCGGTCTCCACCGCTTCCGAGGTCGAGAGTGCGCTCACGGCCGCGATCACCGGCGCCCTGCCCGTGAGCTCTTCGGAGAGTCCGCTCCAGATGGCGGCCTTTTCCGCCGGAGTGAGGGTGCCGCCTTCTCCGAGGGATCCCGGAGTGACCACGCCGGTGCACCCCGCTTCGACCATCTGACGTGCATGCTTGCGCATGAATCCGAGATCGATCTGACCCCGGTCATCGAACGGGGTGGTGATTGCCGGCATCACGCCGATCCAGTCTTCCTTGTGCATGTCGTCTCCAGGGAATGCGCGGTTTCGTGCGGATCAGGTTCGTACGATACCGCTGATGAACGGATCGTCGGGGTCCAGATGGAGTTCGGCGCTGCCGGTGATCCAGGCTCCTCCGGTGATCGTGGGGATGACCACCTCCGGTCGCCCTTCCGCCTCCCGGTATCTGCCCGTGAAGCGACTGCCGATGATCGATTCCTGGACCCACGGCTGTCCGGTGCCCAGTCGGCCATCTGCCGCCAGGCAGGCGAGCTTGGCACTGAGTCCCGTGCCACACGGAGATCGATCGTACTCGCCTCCCGGACAGAGAACGAAGTTCTTGCTGTCGCAGTCCGAACGCCCGGGTGCATCGAAGAATTCGACGTGATCGATGACGTGGTACGTCTCTTCCCCGGTCTCGAGGTCTCGGTGCACTCCGTGAACCGCACCTGCCTCCAGTGCCCGTCGGATTCGCTGAGCCCGTTCCCGGAGCAGTTCGAGGTCCGTGGTCGCGAGATCGAAACCATGGTCGTCCACGAGAAAGAACCAGTTCCCACCCCAGGCGACGTCACCCACCACCGGACCGACGCCCTCCACATCGAGGACGACCCCTTCCTTCTGGCGAAAGCTCGGGACGTTCTCGACCGAGACCAGGCCATTCTCTCCCAGATGCGCGAGGATCGATCCCACCGGGGTGTCGAGGGTGTAGCTGCCTCGGCCGATGCGACCCAGGTGTGCGAGCGTGACCATGACCCCGATCGTCCCGTGCACGCACATGTGCAGATTTCCGACGTTGTTGAAGAAGATCACGCCAGCCTGGGACGACTGCTCGTCCGGCTCCACCAGCAGCGCCCCGACCAGGGCGTCGTGTCCTCGAGGCTCGCAGACCACCGTCCTTCGGAAGTCGTCGAATCGATTCCGAAAATCAGCTGCTTTTTCCGCCACCGTGCTGCCGTGCAGGGTGGGCGCTCCCTCGACGACGACCCGGGTGGGCTCGCCTTCAGTGTGGCTGTCGATGACTCGGATCGGTTCCATGCACAGACGGTACCCGACCAGCCTCGACTGCGCCCAGTGACATTGGGTATCCTCTCGGATGGTCAAGGAGCTCCCTTCATGAAATCGATCCTGTGTCTGCTGCTCACTCCGGTCCTCGTCATGCCGCTTCTCGCAGGCTGCATGACGGTCAAGGAACATTCCTCCCCGGTCGAACTCCGCCCGGCGGCCAACTCCAAGGTGGAGGACTGGCAGCGCACGGACTTCCACGTGGGTGGTCTTGATACCTGGATTTCTCCGCAGGCGGCGATCACTCGTGACGATATTCTCTTCGCCAGCGAGGAGACGACCGCAGGAGGCGATCACACCGTCACCCTGGAGTTCACCTCCCACGGTGCCCAGAGCATGCAGCAACTCTGCAAGGAGAGGATGTCGCGACCGGTGGCGGTGCTCGTCGATGGTCGGATCATCGCCGCTCCGGTGGTCATGACCCCGGTGGAGAATCGACTGACCATCAATTTCGGAAGTACCAAGGAAGCCGCTCGGGAAGCCCAGGCACTGGAGCAGGCGGTGAACGACGCGTCGGACCCGGATTCCACCAGGACTTCAGCAAGCTAGTCGCTCTGCATCACCAGGAGCTGTTCCATGACGATCCTGCACTACTCAACCGCCGGTGAATCCCACGGCCCCGGCATGTATGCGCTGATCGACGGTCTGCCGCAGGGTCTCGAACTCGATGTCGAGTTCATCAACCTCGAACTGGAACGCAGACAGGGAGGCTACGGCCGTGGTGCACGCCAGAAGATCGAGACCGATCGGGTCGAGTTCCTGAGCGGAGTGCGTCGCGGCCACACCACGGGTTCTCCTCTGCTGCTGCAGGTCATCAACAAGGACAGCCGGCTCGACGATCTCAAGCGGACTCCGCCGGTTCACCGACCGCGTCCCGGTCATGCTGATCTCGCGGGAAGCGTGAAATGGCTCACCACCGACTGCCGTGAGACCCTCGAGCGGGCAAGTGCGAGGGAGACCGCGGCACGGGTCGCCGCGGGCGCGGTGGTGCGCTGCCTGCTCCGTGCCTTCGACATCGAAGTCTTCGGTTTCGTCCGCGGTGCGTTGGACGCGGTCAGCGACATCGTGCCCGACGAGGAGAACTGGCGGGATCTGCTTGCTCTGCGGGACCAGAGTGATGTCTACATTCCCGATCAGTCCGCCAGTGAACGGCTGCGCGAGGCCATCAAACAGGCGAAGTACGACAAGGACACGGTCGGGGGATTCGTGGAGGCCCACGTGTTCGGCTGCCCGATCGGGCTCGGGTCCTGCATGCACTGGGATCGGAAGCTTGATTCACGCATCGCGGGTGCGGTCATGGGAATCCAGGCGTTCAAGGCCATCGAGATCGGTCTCGGCCGCGAATGCGCCCTGCGCACCGGTTCCGAGGTGCACGATCCGATCGCCTTCGATGAATCTCGAAGTGACCGGGTCTCGATGGGCTACGTACGATCCTCGAACAATGCGGGAGGTCTCGAAGGGGGAATGACCAACGGGATGCCGGTGGTGGTGAAGGGCACCATGAAACCGATCAGCACCCTGCTTCGCGGCCTGCCCAGTGTCGACCTCAACACCAAGGAGGCCGAATCCAGCCAGTATGAGCGATCCGATGTCAGCGCGATCTCCGCGGCCAGCGTGGTGATGGAGAACGTGGTGGCCTTCGAGATCGGTCGAGCGTTCCGCGAGAAGTTCGCGGGTGATTCGATGACCGAGGTGCGTGCCCAGTACGAGGCCTACCTGAAGCTGGCCCGGGAACTTTCACTCGGTCGACCCGACGATTCCTGACCGCCGACGTGCGCTTCAGTTGACCGCTCCGGCGTACAGCCACTGTCCGTAGCCGATCGTGAATGCGACGTCACCCAGCACCGCATGCTGCAGGTCCGAAAGCCAGCCCGAACCGCCTCGGAGGTAGGTGCGCAGAAAGAAGATCCCTCCCACCGCGGTGATCAGGGGTGCGACCGGATTTCCAAACAGCAGGTGCGACCAGCCGAAGCACGCGGCTCCGACCAGAATCATCATCGCACCACTTCCCAGGAGGGGTCGATAGCGGGCCACGAACCACCTTCGAAAGATGATTCCCTGGGGTACGACCGAGAGCATCGGGTAGACGACCAGAACGACCAGCCAGAGTCCCGGTCGTTCGCGGGGGAAGCGTGCCATCGGTTCGTCGGAGATGAGCGGGTACAAGAGCAGGAGAAGCGCACTCCCGATCACGATCGTGATCACCACTTCCGCCATGACGCTGCGGCGGGTCCGGGCATTCACCGAGGATTCCCGGTTTGGATCAGAAATCCGACCCATCCGCCAGAGCAACACCACGCAACCGGCGGCCGCCAGCCACAACACGGGCAGCGGTGACACCCGGATGCCGGAAGATCGCAGGACCAGGAGCGCCACCGGAAGCACGCCGAAGAGCAGGATGAGTTCGGTGATTCGAGCACGCATCACCGGTCATTATCGCACTCTTCGAGCCGGACGGGGAAAGACCACCGTTCCAGAAGGTATTTCATCCGGTTTCGAGTCTGAACCGGCCGAGGATCATCTATATTCGGGTGTGATGAACATCAACTCACTCATCATCCTGGCCGGGAGTGCCTGCCTGACCGTCTCGGCGCATGCCGACATCATCGACGTGCCCGGTGATCATCCGACCATCGAGGCCGCCGTCGAAGCGGCGCTGGAGGGGGACGAGATCCGAGTGGGTCCCGGGGTCTGGTACGAGAATCTCTTCATCAGCAAGCAGATCACCATCACCGGCTCCGGGCAGGGGGTGACGATCATCGACGGTTCCCAGCCCCAGTTGTACGACTTTGGAAGCTGCCTGGTGGTCACCGGATTCAACTCCCAGACCAACGAACCGTTTCGCCTGCAGTCGCTGACGCTGCGGGGTGGATCCGGTGCCGCGATATACGGGGTCATTCGAGGAGGGGGGATCTACAGTGAATTCGCAGCGGTCGAATTGAATGCAGTCACGATCACGCACTGTTCGGTCGAACGTCAGAGCAAGTACGACTCGATGGGATGGGGTGGAGCGATCTGCAACTACGGCGGTGAGTATGTGATCAACGACTCGCTGCTCAGTGACAATCGCAGCTTCAGCCACGGTGGAGCGATCTACAGCTACGGTTCGATCCGGCTGACCGACACCCTGGTCACCAGCAACACCGCCGATCTCACCGGTGGTGGCGTGTACACCAACCTGTCCGGATCGGACGCCTCCTTCCTGCGAACTTCGATCTGCGGCAACCAGTCGAGGTTCGGTGGGGGAGTGGCTCTGGCTGATTCAGGAACCCTGCGATTCGATGCGTGCCGTCTGACCGGCAACCTCGCCGAGGATGGTGCGGCGCTGCACATGGATGAGACGGCCTCGGTCATCGCGGAAAGCTCCTTCGTGCGCAACGCGACCCTCTCCGATGATGGATCCGTGATCCGGATCATCGACCAGCCGGGTGCTCCCGGAGTCCTGTCCGTCGAGGTCTACGGAAGCCTGTTCTGCGGTGCGAATCAGGGTGACTGGCAGGAATTCATCGTGGAGACCGAGCCCAACGAGTTCCTGGACATCTGCGCTCCCCCCGGTGATCTGGATCACGACGGGATGGTCACGGGATCCGACCTCTCGATCCTCCTTTCCCGATGGGGCGACTCCGGAATGGAAGCAGGTGCGGACCTCGACTGCGATGGAGTGGTCTCCGGTCCCGACCTTTCGGTGCTTCTCGCCAACTGGTCCGCTTCCTGACCGCTCGGCCCTTTCCCCCGGCTAGACTGTCGGGATGACCAGAGCCGCCCACCCCCACCCGTACTCGTGCCTCCTTCGAAGCCCGGCCATCGTCCCGGTGATGATCGCGATCTGCTTCACGTCGAGTTCACTTGTGAACGCCGCCGATTCGAACGTGGTCGATCCCACGGTCCGAAGCAGCGGATCCGTCTCGTCGACGTCGGTGTCCGCCGAGATCACCATCACCTACGACGAGTTCGGCGTTCCGACGGTCAACGCGGCCACGCGACTCGATGCGTACTTCGCCGAGGGCTACCTCCACGCTCAGAACCGGTTCACCCAGATGGATCTCAGTCGGCGTTTCTCCTCCGGTGAGCTCTCCGAACTGGTCGGTGCCGACACCCTCGACCGGGATCGAAGCGCTCGCAAGTATCGAATGCGCGAGACCGCACGGGCCGTGGTGGGGATGATGAATCCGTCCGAACGGGCCGCACTCGCCAGTTACACCAACGGCGTGAATGCAGGTCTCGACGACCTCCCCGGTGCACCTCCCGAATACGCGATTCTCGGTTCGACTCCCGCCGATTGGTCGGAGGAGGATTCCGTGCTGGTGATGCTCGCGTTCATGCGGATGCTCGACTGGACCGCCGAGTCCGAGGCGGGGTATGCGGGCTTCTACACGAGCATTCCGGCGGCCGTTCGAGAGTTCATAGCGACCCCCCTGTCCCGGTTCGATTCACCCGTACCCACCCTGGAACGCCGACCTCCCTCGATCATGCCCGTTCCCCCGCGGGAGGTGATCATGCTTCGTGAACTTGAACCGGTCCCGGAGACGATCACTCTGCCACCCGGGGGAGGGGGACCACCCCGCAAGGGGATGGATCTTCATCCATTTCCCGGTACGGGTGGTGACGACGGAGAGGATGATTCCGAGCGACCAACCTCCGACGAGGAGGCCACGCCCGGCTCGAACAACTGGGCCATCGCCGGCCAGCGCACCCGTGATGGACGTGCGATCCTGGCCAGCGATCCGCACCTCGGCCTGACCCTGCCCGGTGCGTGGTACCGGATCCGCATGCTCTGGCCGGATCACGACCTGGTCGGTCTTTCGATTCCGGGAATCCCCGGGATCGTGATCGGTTCCAACGGCCATGTCGCCTGGGGGTTCACCAACCTCACGGGTGACCTCCAGGACCTGATCATGCTGGAGATCAATCCCGACAATCCCGATGAGTATCGCACCCCCGATGGCTGGGAACCGTTCGGCGAGGTCGTCGAGGTCATCGGGGTACGGGGCGGAGAGCCGGTCGAACTCCCCCTTCGAACCACTCGCTGGGGCGTGGTCAACGGCCGCTATCAGGATGCATTCGGGGTCGATCGGGAGGCCGTCATCGAGTGGGCGGGACTTCATCCCGAACTCTGCAACTTCAAGCTCTTCGAGCTCGAGCAGGCGCGGACCCTCGAGGAGGCCCTGGGAGTGCTCGGCTCCTGGTACGGGCCTCCGCAGAATGCGGTGGTCGCCTCATCGGATGGCCGGATCGGCTACACGATCACGGGTTTCCTTCCTGATCGGCAGGGGGTCGACGGGCGCCGGCCCTACGGCCTCTGGGACGGAACGGAGTCCTGGTCGACCCGACCCTCGGCGCCTCGACCGATCGTGATCGATCCTCCGCAGGGGTACGTACACACCGCGAACAACCGGACCACCGATCTCGCGACCGCGCAACGGCTCGGCTACGACTGGGCAAACCCCTCACGCGCCCGGCGCATCGAGGACGTTCTCGCCCTGACCGTCGATGCGGATGAATCGGACATGCTTGCGCTGCAGCTGGATCCGACGGTCGTCAGCTACGGGCCCTGGAAGAACCTCATCATCGGGGTGATCGCGGAAGACGACGAGGACGAGTCGCTTCGTGCCGTTCGAGAGGCGCTGCTGTCCTGGAACGGACGAGCGGAACCACAGGAGGTCGGGGTCACCCTGATCAACGACGCCCGAAGTCGCATGATCGGCGACCTGCGGCAAGCCATCCGCCAATGGGCGGCCGATTCCGGGCACGGGACCGCGATACGGGTCCCGGTGACCAGCGAGGAACCCTACCTTCGAGTCATCGAGGATCAGAAGATCAACTGGCTTCCCGAAGGACCTGAATCCGACTGGAACGAGTGGGTGCGGGCACACGTCCGTGATTCGGTCGAGGCAGGTTCGCTCAGCCCCTGGGGAGAACGGAACCGGATCGTGCTTGAAAGCCCGCTCGCATCGATGGCGCCTCCGCCGATGAATCGCATGTTGCAGATGGAACTCGGTCCCCAGTCCGGCCACTGGAACGCCCCGAAGGTGCTGGCGCCGGGCATCGGTGCCAGCGCGCGACTGGTCGTGAGCCCCGGGCGCGAGGAGGCAGGGATCCTGCAGACGCCCGGTGGGCAGTCCGGCAACCCTCTGTCACCGCACTACCGGGATCTGACCGCGAGCTGGACCGCGGGCTCGCCGCAGAAGCTGCTTCCGGGAGCGCCCGCCGCCAGCTTCACCATCACGCCCGCGAACTGATCAGGAACCGACCGTCGACCCGGATCGCCGGGAATCGAAGGTGAACTGCTCTCCTTCGCAGTCGATCACGATCCGATCGCCGTCGAGCAGCTCACCCACCAGAAGCTTCGTGGCCAGTGGATTCTCGATCCGGTTCTGGATCACCCGCTTGAGTGGTCGTGCACCGAACTGCGGATCGTATCCCTCGCTGGCAAGCGCGTTCATGGCACGTTCGGTGACCTCGATCTCGATCTCCCGGTGAGCGACGCGCCTCTGCAGATTCGCGATCTGGATCCGCACGATTCCTGCCAGGTCCTCCTCGGTGAGCTTGTGGAAGATGACCGTGTCGTCGATGCGGTTGATGAGTTCCGGCCGCAGATGCTTCTTGAGCAGTTCCTTGACATGAGCCTCGATCTCGAGATCAAGTGCTCCCTCCTCGGTCATCTGCAGGATCTGCTGCGAACCGATGTTGCTGGTCATGACGATGATCGCATTCGAGAAATCGACCGTACGACCCTGGCCGTCGGTGAGTCGGCCGTCATCAAGCACCTGGAGCAGCACGTTGGAGACGTCGGGATGGGCCTTCTCCATCTCGTCGAAGAGGATCACGCAGTAGGGGCGCCGCCGCACCGCCTCCGTGAGGCGCCCACCCTGTTCGTAGCCGACGTATCCGGGAGGAGCACCGATCAGGCGCGCCACCGCATGTTGTTCCATGTACTCGGACATGTCGATCCGCACCATCGCGTCCTCGGTGTCGAAGAGATCCTCGGCGAGTGCCTTGCAGATCTCGGTCTTCCCGACTCCGGTGGGTCCGAGGAACAGGAACGATCCGATCGGTCGGTTGGTCTCGCCGAGACCGGCCCGGTTCCGGCGGACCGCCTCGCTGACCGCGACCACCGCCTCCTGCTGCCCGACCACCCGTTCGATGAGACGATCCTCCATGTCCAGGAGCTTCTCCCGTTCGCCTTCGACCAGCTTCGAGACCGGGATGCCGGTCCACTTGCTGACGACCTCGGCGATCTCCTCGGAGTCCACTTCCTCCTTGATCAGGGCCTCTCCGTCCCCACCACTCGAATCGAGCTCGGATTCCGCGGCGGACAGCTGCTCGTTCAGTTCGACGAGATCACCGTACTGGATTCGCGAAGCGGTCTCGAAGTCGCCACGGCGCTTGGCCTGCTCCAGTTCCGTCTCCTTGGCGTCGATCGACTCCTTGATCTGGGCGAGCGAATCGAGTTCGGACTTCTCCTGCTCCCAGCGGGCACTCAGCGCGTCGTTCTCCTCGGTGAGATTCGCGAGTTCCTCCTCAAGGACGCCGAGACGCTTCTTGGAAGCGTCGTCGTTCTCGATCTTGAGGGCCTCGCGCTCGATCTCGAGCTGCATGATGCGCCGGCGAAGCTCGTCGATCTGGACCGGCATCGAATCGTTCTCGATTCGAAGTCGGGAAGCGGCCTCATCCAGGAGGTCGATCGCCTTGTCCGGCAGGAACCGATCCGCGATGTAGCGATGGCTGAGGGTCGCCGCCGTGATGAGTGCACCATCCTGGATGCGGACCCCGTGGTGGGATTCGTAACGCTGCTTGAGCCCGCGAAGGATCGCGATCGTGTCAGCGATGCTCGGCTCCCCGACGTACACCGGCTGGAAGCGACGTTCGAACGCCGGATCCTTCTCGATGTGCTGTCGGTACTCGTCGAGGGTGGTCGCACCGATCGCTCGAAGCTCACCTCGTGCGAGGGCCGGCTTGAGCAGGTTCCCCGCACTGACCGCGCCTTCCGACTGCCCGGCTCCGACGATCGTGTGCAGCTCGTCGATGAAGAGGATGATCGCGCCTTCGCTGGCCGCAACCTCGCGCAGCACGGCCTTGAGTCGCTCTTCGAACTCGCCTCGAAACTTGGCTCCCGCCAGCAGGGCGCCGACGTCCAGTGCCATGATCCTGGAGTCCCGCATGGAGTTGGGGCAGTCGCCGTTCACGATGCGTATCGCGAGCCCTTCCGCGATCGCGGTCTTGCCCACTCCGGGTTCACCGATCAGGACCGGATTGTTCTTGGTACGCCGGGAAAGCACCTGCATGCACCGGCGAATCTCCTCGTCGCGTCCGATCACGGGATCGATCTTGCCCGCGGACGCGGCTTCATTGAGATCGACCGCGTACTTGGCCAGTGCCTCGTAGTTCCCTTCCGCACCGGGATCGGTCACGTTGGTCACGCCCGACGCCTTTCGTATCTCGGCGATCGCCGAGCGGATCGCATCCGGCTGCACTCCGCAGCCGGCGAGCACGTTCTTGGCATCGGAATCCGTCTCGCTGAGCGACTGGACGAGGTGTTCGCAGGAGATGAACTGGTCGTTTCTGGCCTGGGCATCCTGGTCGGCCGTGGCCAGGACCTGCTGGAGTTGCGACGAGGTCTGCACCGATCCCCCCTTCACGGTGGGCATGCGGGAGAGTTCAGCCTCGGCCACCTGCTGGATCCGATTGCGATCGAGCCCTGCCCGATCGAGTATCGAGCCGGCCACCGAATCCCGTTCCTCAAGGAGCGACGCGAGCAGGTGCAGTGGAGTGATCTGGGCATGGCTTGATCGCAGCGCGCGTGACTGGGCGTTGGCCAGTGCCTCTTGTGCAAGGGTGGTGAATCGGTCGAGTGCCATCGAGGTGGTGTCCTTTCCGGATGAGTGGTCCGCGACCGCTCATCACCCGATTTGACGCAACCTCCATGCCCGGGAATCCTCCGTTTAGCGTCCTTCCGTGAGGTACCCGCCTGCCAGAACTGCAGTCTCCACCTCGAAACCGGCCGAATCGAGTGTTGGGTCTCCTTCATCTCGATCAGGCGTAGCGGACGGGAAACCGCTCCGGAAGCACCTCCGGTCGATCCTGCAGCCAGGAAACCAGCCAGCGGAATCCTTCGACCAGGCGTGGGCCGGGTCGGTTGAACATCTGGTTCCCGTCGACGAAGGCGACCTGGCCCTCCTGCACCGCTGGAATCAACTGCCACCAGTTGGTCGCTTCCAGCACCGCCTTCTCCTGCCAGCATCGCTCGAGGTCGTAGCCGCACGGACAGACGATCACCCGTTCCGGCATGACTTCCAGCAGGTCCTCGGGATCGACCTGCCTCGAATCCGCTCCGGCCTTGTTCAGAGAATGCAGCCCACCCGCGGCCTCGATCAGTCCCGGTGTCCAGTGTCCTCCGACGAAGACCGGATCCGCCCACTCGAGAAACAGGACCTCGGGCTGGGAAGCGTAGGGGTTCACGAAATCGACCGCTTCCCAGTACCGCGCGCGTAACGCGACCATCGCATGCTCCGCTCGGCTCTTGAGGCCGACCGACTCACCGACGGTGAGGAGGTCGTCGAACACATCGAAGATCGTCCGCGGATCGAGGTTCACGATCCTCGGGGGGTCATCGAATTCGGAAGCAACCGATCGGACCGTCTCCAGATCGATCGAGCAGACGTCGCAGAGGTCCTGGGTCAGGATCACGTCCGGTCGCAGTTCCTTCAGCAGCTCGGCGTCGAGGGTGTAGAGGGATTCTCCGGTCCCCAGTGCCTGCTTGACCTCCTGATCGATCGCCTGACTGGTCGTGGCCCGCGTCCGCTGGCTGGTGAGTACCGGCAGCGATGCAAGCGATTCGGGATGATCGCACTCGTGACTCCTTCCGACCAGCAACGACTCGCCGCCGATGCTGCAGAGGATTTCCGTCGCCGAAGGTAGGAGGCTGACCACGCGCATGATCCTGAATACTAGTCGGGGTTCGATAATGACGTCGACCTCGGGTGACGGTCGCCCGCATGTTCCTTCCGACTCCTACGACCGGCACAGCCCGATCGTCCACCACGGCGACCTCTCCATCGGTGCTTGCCTGCCATCGCTCCGGGTCCATCTTGAAGGTGGACTCGAACCCGATCTCCACCAACGCGTCCTGCGGTGAGCGAAACGGTTCGGATTCGACATCGGGAGAATACAGATATGACACGCACCGGTATCGCTGCCGGCCTCGGATGCCTCATGGCATGTTCCGGGCAGGCTGTCGCCGACATCCAGATCGATGTCGGTTGCTTTTCGAACGTCAACCCCGTTCCCGCCTGTGAATACGAAGGGGACTACGCCGCATTCATCACTTCCTGGGAGGTCGAGGGATACACCTCCACCCAGGGTTACACGATGATCGACATCGACATCGCCGGCATCATGGCGGCAGCGGGGGAGAATCATCTGCGCGGGGTCACCATCCAGGACTTCGGGACGAATTCCTACGGCGCCCTGAGCCCCGGTGCGGACATCGACTTCATCGACTTCATCGGTCTGGATCAAGGGGTGGAGGTCGTCGCAGGCTACCAGGGCCCGACCTCGGAACACGCCGGACAGAGTTCCAGCCAGCTCTGGGATCGCCTTGGTTCACTCGATGCCTTCTATGGTGCGAACCACGTCGACGACGATGTCTACGTCTCCCTCGGTGATCTCGGATCACTGGAGCTTGAGTTCGCCGGGATCGGCGGTGGCGACCAGGGTGGAGGCGGCGGTGGTGGTGGTGGAGGGGCCGGCGGGATCGATCCGTGGAGCGGGCTCGCGTCCTCCAACGGCCTTCATCTCCGGATCGCGGAGGTCGGATCGCACGAACAGTTCTCGATTCATCTGCATACCTCGAGCATCCCCGCCCCGGGCGTGCTGCTCGTTCTTTCGAGCGGTCTTGGCATGCATCGGAGGCGAAGACGTTGAATCAACGGATCGCGGGCGGCCTGGTCTCGGGAGTGACCGAAGTCGCCCGTTTCGATCCAGTGCATGAAAGGGGCCGCGCAATCGAATGCGCGGCCCCTTTGCACTGTCTCTGAGTCGGTGACTCGTCGTTCAACTGGGGATCCAAGATTTGAACTTGGACTGACGGAACCAGAAACCGTAGTGCTACCGTTACACCAATCCCCATTCAGGGTCCCCGCAGCTCGCGGGGCAAGAAAGAAGTATAGACGAGAGATCCGCTCTGGCAAGCATCCGATTCCCGGTCGGGGTTACCGGTCTCCAGGAGGGTTTCCCGCCATGCTTCCGGCCACGATTCCGGGGGTGCGCCGGGTCGTCGCTCACGGCCGGAGCAGTTCGGCGAGTGCGGCACCGGGATCCGGCTGGCGCATGAGGTGTTCTCCGACCAGCACGGTATGCACTCCGCACGCTCGCAGCGCGTCCAGGTCCTCGGAGGTGCGAATACCGGATTCCGCCACCACCCAGTCTCGTGGGACTCGACTGGCTTCGGATGCCTCGAGCAGGCGTGCGGTCTGGCCGAGGTCGGTTTCCATCCGGGTGAGGTCCCGGTTGTTGATTCCCAGCAGGGTGTTCCGGTCCGGTCCGATCTCGACGAGATCCAGGACCCGCTTCAGATTCTCCTCGGAATGAACTTCGATCAGGATCGAGAGACCGAGGGCACCCGCATGCCCGTGGCATTCGACGAGCGTCGCATCGTCGAGGCATTCGGCGATCAGGAGAATCGCATCCGCCCCGTGGGCACGCGATTCCACGACCTGGTATCGATCGATGATGAAGTCCTTGCGCAGAATCGGCAGGGGAACCGCCGCGTGGAGAAGCGGGAGGTACTCGAGTCGACCACCGAAGTACGGTTCGTCGGTCAGACAGGAGATCGCCTTCGCTCCCGAAGCGTGGTACCGTCGTGCGATGTCCACGGGCTCGAAATCCTCGCGTATCAGTCCGGCCGAGGGGCTCATTCGCTTGATCTCCGCGATTACGTTCGCATTGATCGATCGGGGCGGCCGGGCGAGTTCCGCTGCGAAGGGTCGGATGGCTGCGGCATCATCGATCCGTCTCTCCAGCAGGTCTTCGGGTACTTCCCGTGATGCGCGTCGCACCTCGTCCCGTTTTCGTTCCACGATCTCGTCGAGAATTGATGCCATGAGAAGGGTACTGCCGCTGCTGGTGATCGGTTCGTTCTGGGTGTTCCCGGTTTCCCTCGTTATAGCGGGGGACCAGTCGGTCACGCCAGCCGAAGTCGCCGCCGCCACCCCGCCGGAGGATCCCGTGTTCTCCGGGACCGAACCCTGGTTGATGGTGGTGACCGGTTCCCTGGCCCTGTTCATGACGATGATCGTTCTCGCCCGGCGCCTCTGGGTGCTTCCGACCGGTACCGGCCCGAGCTGGTCGGGCCGGGCTGAATTCCTCCTCGGTGCCTGGATCGCGATGTTGTTGAGCACCCTCATCGGCGCGACCCTCGGAATCCGAGTGTTCGAACCCACGACCGAGCTCTCCGAACAGGCGGCGGGCATGCTCGGCAGCTACCTCGTGCAGTCGATCCTCATGTTCATCATCCTGATCGACCAGCAGCGCGGCCAGGCGGACCGGACCCCGATCGTTCAGCCCCTGCGCTTGCGCTCGGTGTGGGGATGGGCCCTGCTGGGTGCGGTCATCGCCTTCCCCGTCAGTCAGTCGATGGGAATGGTGGCCGGCTACATCCAGTCGCTCTTCTCCAGCGAGCAGACCCCGATCCTCGCTCACGACACCCTGGTCATGCTGAGTCGTGATCCGCTGGGCGGCTGGGCGATGCTGATCAGCTTTCTGGTGATCTTCGTCACGCCCTGTCTCGAGGAGTTCGCCTATCGGGGTCTTCTTCAGCAGGGCTTCAGGAAGCTCGGCGCGGGACGATGGAGTGCGATCCTGCTGACCTCGCTGATGTTCGTCTTCATGCACGTCCCGAACATCGACGGCGGTGCGATGGCCGTCCCGGTGGTGGTCCTGCTGAGTCTCTCGCTGATGCTGGGGTGGCTCTACGAGCGGACCGGCCGGCTTCTGGCGCCCATCCTGGTCCATGGTCTCTTCAACGGGTTCAATCTCCTCTTCATGACCCTCACTCTCTGATCCCCACAACTGCTACATTCCAACCATGACATCCGACGGCATACCTCGCGATCGCATCCTCACCGGCGACACTCCGACCGGAAAACTCCACCTGGGGCACTGGGTGGGTTCCGTCAAGCGGAGGGTGGAACTCCAGGACTCCCACGACTGTTTCTTCATCCTGGCGAACATGCATGCGTTCACCACCCGATCCGACCAACCCGATGAGATCCGGTCTGACACCCTGGAAATCGTGCGTGACCTTCTCTGCATGGGCATCGATCCCGAACGCGCCTCCATCTTCCTCCAGAGTGAGGTCCCGGCGATCGCCGAGCTGACCTTTCTCTTCTCGATGCTGCTTCCCTTCAACCGTGTCATGCGCAATCCCACGCTCAAGGACGAGATCAAGGTCAAGGGCCTGGGCGAGAACTATCCCTTCGGCTTTCCGCTCTACGCGGTGGGACAGACCGCGGACATCCTCGCATTCCGACCGGTGGGAGTTCCGGTGGGGGAGGATCAGGTTCCGCATCTCGAACTCACCAGAGAGGTTGCGCGGCGATTCAACCAGAAGTACTGCAATGTCGGGGACAAGGTCGAGGACGAGGATCACGTCGCGGAAGGCGGCGTGTTTCCGGTCCCGCTGGCCGACGTGGGGAAGGTCGGCCGCCTGGTCGGCATCGACGGCGCGAACAAGATGTCGAAGTCGCTCAACAACGCCATCTACATCAGCGACACCGCGAAGCAGGTCCAGAAGAAGGTCAACAAGATATTCACCGGGCGGCAGAGCCCGACCGAACCCGGCGATCCCGAGAACATCCTGATGCAGTACTGCGAGATCTTCATTCCCGACCCGGAGCGGGTCGCCGAGATCAAGCGCAAGTATGCCGCCGGTGATGACATCGGCGACGGTCACATCAAGCAGGAACTCGGGGCCTCGATCAACGAACTGCTCGAACCGATGCGCGAGCGTCGCCTGCGCTTCGAGAAGGACGACGATGTGATCGACGTGCTCAGGAAGGGAACCACCGAGGCCAATCGAGTCACCGAGGAGACCCTGGCCATGGCCAAGGAGGCGTCCGGTCTCGGCTTCTTCCCCCGGTCACTCGAGATCGACTGACGACCTGCCGTCGCCACGTGATCCCATTTCAACATGAAGAACGCCACCTGGATCGGCGGTGATCCAGGTGGCGCGCTTTCGTGGTCGATCGGCTCAGAAGTTGAAGACGAAGTCCGCCACCTGCGAGAAGAATCCCTTGTTGGCGGCTTCCTTCACGAATCCCGAATTCTGGATGTTCAGATCGAGATCGTAGAGCCGCCAGTGCAGGAGGGTGTCATCGGGTGCGATGTGTCTCGGGTCGCAGATCCCGGTGATCGTCTTGACGGTCATCTCGTTGTCGGTCTTGGTGGTATGACGGGACTGCAGCACCAGGTTTCCGTTCGGAAGGACCTCGATCACCGTCGCGGTGGTTCGGAAGGTGATCTCCTCCTTGCTTCCGTAGTCGCCCTCACCATCGAATCCCTTCGCGCCCGCGGCCTCGATCTTGGGCAGATTGTCGCCACTGTTCTGGGTGAAGAGGGTGCCCGCATTGAAGAAGTCGGTCCAGGCGGCGACCTCGACCGCGAGATCCGTGTCGGTCTCGGTCTCCAGTTCCTGAGAGCGGGTGACCCGGGCGGCCTCGATGACCACGATCGTGATCTGGTCGTGCTCACTCCAGGTCTTCAGCGGCATCGGCGAGAAGAGTCCCTTGAAGTCCTTCGCCATGCCCATGCTGGTGCGCGCCCGCGCGGCTCGCCCCGGTTCCGGCTGATCCACCGGAAACTGGCGTTCGGAGGTCGCGACGATCTCGTCGTCACGCTGCCTCGATTCGCGTACCGCCTTCTCCAGGGAGATGTCCCGTTCGGTGAACGCCTTGCGCGTCGGGTTCTCTCGTTCGGTGGTGGCGGACTGCTGCGCCGAACTCACGGCGGTGGTCAGCGCGAGGCTCATCAGGGCCCCGCCGATCAGTGGTGTCTGGTTGCGCTTCATCATGTTCACGTTTCGTGCGTCCTTGAACTAGTTGAGGGTTTCCGCGGTGTTCGAGTCGATGATCACGACCCGGAGCACCTGGTCGCTCCGGGATCGGGTTCCCGGGGTGTCCGGCTTCACCTGAATGGTGTCGCCGACATGTCCGTCCTCGAGACTGACGCAGGCCAGAGCGAGATTGAACCCGGTGCTTCGAGATCGCACCTGAATGGCATCGTTGCGTCGGATTGTGGGAACGAAGTCCCTCGCCTCGAACCGCATGTCGGCCTTCACGTTGCGGTCCAGGGTCCCGCCGAGAATGATGTCGAGTCCCGCGCGACGGTCGTCCGCCCCCTGGAGGCGGATCCATTCGGTGCTGCTCTCGATGTCCTGATGACCGATGCGTTCTCCCCGAGCGAGATCCACCCGCGCCCGGTGACTCAGGCTCTCGATCTCGACGTAGGCTTCGACCTCGATCACCCCGTGTTCCTCCATCACCACCTTGAACCGCCCGGTGCCGTTCGCGATCCTGCCGATCGACGAGACCCTCGGGCGCAGACCGGTCTCGTTGAGCAGCTGGGTGCCCGAGGTCTGCAGATGCATGCGGACGGGCTTCTCGCAGCCACGCCAGAGATCGGCCATTCGAATCGCGATCAAGCCCCGGGGGGTGTCCTCGTTCACGATGTCCCGGGGGTCGATGGTGAGAATCGGGAGTTCGGTCGTCGGGACCGGTCGCTCGAGATTCCGCTCTCGTTCCGCGGCATCCGGTCCTTTCTGGTCGAGAACCAGCGGCTTGCAGACCGCAGGATCGACCGCACGGCTCCGATGACCCGCGTAGGGGCGGACCACCGTGGAGCCACCACTGAGTTCCACTCGGGCCCAGTTCACGCCGGCCCGGTCCAGTGCCTCCGAGACCGCATCCACGGTGATGGTCATCGGGCGACTGGTGTCCCGGAAGCGGTCGATCACCAGTGATGCATGCTTCGTTGCATGACTGCCCTTCAACTCGGCGATGTCCGCCAGGGTGATCCGGGTGTCGGCGTGTCGCATGCGGGTGGACCGCCTGGTCTCGATCGAGTCGGCGATCGCGGCCGATGCGCAGGTGAGTGCGGCAAGAGTCAGGACTGGCAGGGTGGTCTTCATGTTCATGGTTCCGTGTTCATTCAGCGTCATCGTTGTTCACTCATCAGAAGCGGCGGAGGTTCACGATTTCCTGCAGGGTCTCGTTGGCGGCCTGGATGACCTGGGAGTTCATCTCGAATGCACGCTGGGTCTTGATCAGCGAGACGAGCTCGGTCACCGGCTCCGCGTTCGAGGATTCGAGGAAGTACTGCTTGATCGCACCGTAGCCATCGACGTTGGCCTCACTGATCTCCGCATCGCCGGATGCATAGGTCGGTACATAGATGTTCCCGCCGATCGCCTGCAGCCCCCCCGGATTCACGAACCGGGCGAGGGTGATCTGCCCGGCGCTCACCTGGGCGGCTCCCTCGTCGTAGGTGACATTGCCGAACTCATCGACGGTGAAGGTGGTGGCTTCGGCGGGAATCGTGATCGAGGGCTCGAGCAGATATCCATTGCTGGTGGCCATCACGATCTGACCTTCCTGGTTGCGGGTGAAGTCACCGGCACGGGTGTATCCGTAGCCATCCATCGAGGTCCCCGGGGGAAGCTCGACCTGGAACCAGCCGTCGCCCATGATCGCCAGGTCGAATGCGTCGGCGGTCGGTTCCAGGGAACCCTGGCTGACGTTCAGGCTGGTGCCACTGAGCTGGACACCGAGTCCGACCTGAAGTCCGGTGGGATTCGGCGTGCCGTAGTCCTCCTGGATTCCCGGCTGCGCCTGGTCGAGGTAGAAGAGATCCTCGAAGTTCGCACGGCTTCCGCGGAAACCGGTGGTGTTCACGTTCGCGAGGTTGTTCGCGATCACGTCGAGGTTCGTGCTGAGTGCGTTGAGGCCGGTGGAGGCGGTGTTGAGGGAGATTGTGGACATGTTCCACGGCTCCTGTGGGTTCGGGTTACGGATGGTGGTCTCAGACCACTCGTGCGAGTGCCGTCACGGCCTGGCCGATCATGGCGTCCTGATACTGCATCATTCGTGAGTTCATCTCGATCTGGCGGGTGAGCTTGATCAACTCGACCATGCCGGAAATCGGGTTGGCGGCACTCTGCTCGAGTGCCGAGCCGACGACCTGGGCATCCCCGGCGACCGCGAGCTCCTCGCGGGTCTCGATGAGGTTCTGGCCACGGGGCGTCAACGAGAGGGCTGGGGCATCGACCAACGCGACTCGACCCAGGTCCCCGAAGGGGTTCTCCCTGTCGAGAAGCTCACCCCGGGGTCCGAAGCCGTCGAAACGTCGCTGTTCGGACGCATCGAGCTGGATTCGGTTTCCACGCTCATCGAGCACGGCGTGACCACTGGCCTGATGGCGCAGGATGCCCCCGGCATCGAACACCAGGTTTCCGTCTCGAGTGAGGTTTCGGGCATCATTCCGGCCACCGTCCAGGTGGAGGAATCCCTCGCCCTTGATTGCGAGGTTCGTACGGATCCCGGTGGTCTCCACCGATCCCTGGGTGAGATCGAGACCCGTGTAGGCGATCTCCGTGCCTCCGCCGAGCTGTTCGAGCAGCTGGCTGCTGTTGGTGAGGGTGTCGAGCTGCTGCGGTTCCCTGGCGCGTTCTCCCAGAACCACCGCCGATGGCTTGAATGCGGTGGTGTTGGCGTTCGCCAGGTTGTTCGCCAGCACGTTCATCCGGTGCTGGGTGCTGCTGATGCCGTTTGCGCTGAGGTAGAGGCCGTAGTTCATGAGTGGTCACCGGTTGCTTCCAACGAGCGGTTCCGGGCAAGGTGGAGGGCAGCGGCCTGGGCGGCCATGCGGTCGAGTTCGAGGGCGATTCTCCTGCTGCCCACGAGGTCGACGGTCGTCTGCTGGGTCCGGTCAGAGCTTCGTTCCTGCCTCCAGGCATCGCGAAGCTTCCGGCGTAACGAATTGGTCCGCATGAGGGCACTCCTTGCCATTCGCGGCGCCTCTCGCCGAGGTGCTGCCTGACTCATGCAACTCCCGTGCCCGTCCCGGACCCCCGTTTCGATGCCGGGAAGGGGGGCGCTTGCCGCGATGCGCCGATTGCGCATGCGCAGAAACTGCGCATCGGCCACCGAAGTCCCGGATCCTGCACCCTCAAGCCCACGATCGCCGATGGATGACATCTGGAGTGCATGGAATGTCCGATCTTGACGGTGGTTGCCCGCATCTTTCACGGAACGATTCACGCTGTGCGCATCGATTTCGGCTGCCCCAGCTGGATGAGTTCTTCGAGGTCTGCTGCGACCGGTTCCTCAGCTGCACGGTCTACCACCACCTGAACCGGGAGGCGGTGGTCGCCGAGGATCCGACGGCTCCACCCCGTTTCACTCCGCCGACGCCCCTGCAGCTCACGATCAATGGTGCCACTGAACATGTTCGACCAACCGGTTCGTGATTTTCTGACCTTCGCTCGGGTGGAAGTCGGGCTGGCGGATGCGACGATCCAGGCGTACCGCCGGGATCTGGCCGATCTTCGGGAGCATCTCGCCGACCGGGATCTTCGTGATCCGGGGTCGGTCACGGCGGACGACCTCGCCGACCACATGCGCTGGCTGTCCCGGGAACGGGAAATGCAGGCGACCTCCGTGGCGCGACACCTTGCCACGATCCGAGTCTTCTTCCGCTGGATGCATGCCAACGGCGTCATCGAACGCGATCCGGCCCGGGTGCTCGAGCGGCCCACCCGTTGGCGACGTCTTCCCGGAGTCATCAGTCCGCACAAGATGCGCAAGCTCGTCGAATCACCGGCTCCCGAACACGGTCGCCTCTGGCAGCGGGATCGTGCGATTCTCGAATTGATGTATGCCGCCGGCCTCCGCGCGTCGGAAGTCGGGAGGATCCGCCTCAACGAATACCACGTCGAGACGATGCTGCTCACCGTCCACGGGAAGGGTGAGCGCACCCGGGTGGTGCCGATCGGTGAGCCGGCTCGCGACTGGACCAACGCCTACCTCGAGGAGACCCGTCCCGGGCTCGCCCGGTTCACCGATGGTCGTGACGACCATCGCCTGCTGCTCTCGGGAGGTGGCCGGCCCCTCGAACGGGTGGCGATCTGGCAGATCGTCCGCAAGTACGCCGGGATCTCGGGACTGCAAGGGGTGCATCCCCACATGCTTCGGCACAGCTTCGCCACCCATCTCGTGCAGGGGGGCGCGGACCTCAGGGTCGTCCAGGACCTGCTGGGGCATTCCGACATCGGGACCACCCAGGTCTACACCCACGTGGATCGTTCCCATCTCCGGGACGTCCTCAAGACTTGCCTGCCACGCGGCTGATGCTCTAATGAGCCCATGAATGCCGACCCAAGCGTTGTCGTCATCTTCGGAGCCTCCGGAGACCTCACCCGTCGGAAGCTGATTCCCGCGCTCTACGAGATGTCCTGCCGGGGGCTCCTGCCCGAGTCGACGTGCATCCTCGGCACCGCTCGTCGATCCAAGAGCGATGCGGAGTGGCGGGAGGAGCTGCTTCCGTGGGTGCGGGATCATGCCGTCGGATTCGACGAGGCCAGTTGGTCGAGTTTCAGCGAACGGATCCACTACCACTCGGGGGATGCCACCGACCCCGGTGCCTTCGCGGGACTCGCCGATCGCATCCGGACGCTCGATGGGGAGTACCAGTGCGCCGGCAACACCCTGTTCTTCCTGTCCGTCGCCCCCTCGCTCTACCGACCGATCGTCGAGTGCATCGGCACCTCCGGTCTGGTGACCGAGGGCAAGCGCTGGTGCAGTCTCGATCGTGATACGCGCTCCTGGCAGCGAATCATCGTCGAGAAGCCGTTCGGCACCGACGACCAGACTGCCGCCTCGCTCAACCGAGTGCTGGGTCGGGCGTTCGAGGAGGAGTCGATCTACCGGATCGATCACTACCTCGGCAAGGAAGTGGTCCAGGGCATCCTCGCGTTCCGGTTCGCGAACACGATCTTCGAACCGATCTGGAACCACACCTACGTCGATCACGTGCAGATCACCGCGGCCGAGACCGTCGGGGTCGAGGATCGCGTGAACTTCTACGACGACGCGGGTGCGATCCGGGACATGATCCAGTCCCATCTCTTCCAGATCCTCGCCTTCGTCGCCATGGAGGCGCCGACCCTGTATTCCGCTCAGCATGTCCGGGCGGAGAAGATCAAGGTCATCGAAGCCCTCCGAATCCCCGAAGCGGAGCAGTTGGCGCAGTACTGCGCCCTGGGTCAGTACGGACCCGGCGATTCGGATGACACCGGATACGCCGGCCTCGAGGGGGTCGCCGAGGGCTCGACCACCGAGACCTTCGCCGCGCTTGCGTTCTTCATCGACAACTGGCGCTGGACCGGAACCCCGTTCTTCCTGCGCAGCGGCAAGCGCCTGGCCAGGAAGCTGACGGAGGTCGTCATCCAGTTCAAGCCGCCGGCTGCGAACCTCTTCCGCGAACTCCCGGAATTCAAGCAGGGCCGCAACCTGGTCCCCAACCGGATCGTGATGGAGATCGCGCCGCGGGAGTCGATCCGGGTCCGCTTCGAGTGCAAGGAACCCGGGCTCGAGTTCCAGCTGGACACGATCGACATGGACAGTGACTTCCAGCGTGAGTTCAAGAGTGAACCGGTCGAGGCCTACGGTCCGCTGATCATCGAGGCGATGCGGGGGGACCAGACCCTCTTCAAGCACCGAATGGAGGTCGAGGGTGCCTGGCGAGCGGTGATGCCGTTCCTCGATGATCGTTCGGCGGGTTTGCGGGCCCGTATTCGGGACAACTATGCACCCGGAAGCTGGGGGCCGGACTCCTCGGAGGAACTGCTGGCCCGATACGGCGCGGAATGGAACAACGAAGCAGTCGAGCAGACGACCTGAGGCTGGAGTCGAGCGTACGGTGCCGGAACGTCGCCTTGCGCCCTTCGATCGGGTGGAACTATCCTCGCGTATGATCGGGTCGAATCCCCTCCGACCCGACTCCAGGAAGGAAGTCCCGCAATGAGTGATGCACACTCCGATTCCGATGGCGAGCCGCTCGCCCCGATCAACCTCGGCAACGACGGCTACGTCGAGAATCCACCGAAGCTGCCCGGTCACGTGGTGGCCCGACAGGATCCCGATGACGTGCTGACCCACGTCGCCCGTGACCTGCTGGACCACGCACTGCAGTGCACTCGCCAGTTCGGGGACTTCCACATGGCCCTTTCCGGCGGGCACACCCCGTTCCCCCTCTACGAGCGGCTCATGACCGACCCCCTGTACCGCGGGTTCCCCTGGGCGAAGACGCATCTTTGGATCGTCGATGAACGTCGTGTCTCCTTCGATGACGATCTGAGCAACTGGAAGCACATCCGGGAGATCTTCGAGGACCACTCCGGCATCCCCACCAGCCAGCTGCATCCGATCCAGGCCACACTCGACGATGCGGACGTGCTCTACGAGAAGGAACTTCAGGAAGCGCTCGGCTGGCGCGAGAAGGGACACGACCGACTCGACTACGTGATGCTGGGCATGGGACCGGACGGTCACACCGCGAGTCTCTTCCCCAACTCGTGGGCGCTGGATGTCGATGATCGACTGATGACCATGAATTCCGGTCCCACGGTCGTGCCCCCAGACCGGGTCAGCATGACCTACAAGCTTCTCAATGCCTCGCGGCTGATCTGTCCCCTGGTGATCGGCAGCGAGAAAGCGCCCATGATCCACACGATCGCCACCGGTGACGATCCCTCGCACGACATTCCGATCAAGGGCATCAATCCGGTCGGTGGCGTGTTGCGCTGGTACCTGGACGGTGCGGCGTGCGGAGTCAGTCAGGGCGCCGAGGAGAAGTAGTCCTCGAGCAGGGCGGCGGCGGCAATCGCATCCCGGATCCGCTTCTTGCCGGCGTGGGTACGCCCGCTGCGCGCCATCCTGGAATCCGCCTCGAAACTGGTCAGGCGCTCATCGTGCAGATGAACCGGCAGGCCGGTCAGTTCGGCGATCCGGTCGGCGGTCTCGCGCATCCTCGCCGCCGCCGGGCCTTCCGTATCGTCCATGTTCAGGGGCAGTCCGATCACCAGCGAGTCGGGTTCGTGTTCACCGACCATC
Source organism: Planctomycetota bacterium (assembly GCA_036336805.1). GTDB lineage: Bacteria > Planctomycetota > Phycisphaerae > Phycisphaerales > SM1A02 > UBA8087. The sequence continues at coordinate 10,708 of JAYZFJ010000030.1, read as the reverse complement.
CGGCTGATCGCCTCCATCAGCTCCTGGTCGTTGGCATGTTCGACGACCCCGATCGGCTGGGCCATCGCGAGGTCCGAGTCGCCGCTGGCGAAACCGGTTCGCCTTCCGCCGATGTCGATGGCAAGCATGCGCACGTCGAGGTGACTCCCGGGTTCAGCGATGGGATTCGGGGACTTCAGCGGCCAGCTGCTTGACTTCCTCCGCGCGATCCGCGGGGCAGACCAGGATCGCGTCGCCGGTGGAAACGATGATGAGGTCCTCGCATCCGATCGCAGTGATCACCTGCTGTGGATCGTCGGACACCGCCAGGACGTTGCGACAGTCGAGCAGCGTGGATGCACCGGAGCTGCGGTTGCCTTCGGAGTCGGCCGCAAGGGTCTCGGCGTAGCTCGGCCAGCTGCCGACGTCCTTCCAGTCGACCGCCATCGGGACCACGCAGATCCGGTTCCGATCGGAGGTCGAAGCGGGTTCCATCAACCCGTAGTCGACGCTGATCCTGGGAAGGGTGGGGTAGATGGTTTCGAGCGTGGCATTCCGCTGGTCCGGTCCGGCGTTCCAGTCCGCGGCGATGCGGCGCAACCCGGCGGCGTTCTCCGGTTGGAACCGTTCCAGCGCCTCAAGCACTGCGCGGGCGCTGAAGACGAACATTCCACTGTTCCAGCTGTAACTGCCGGTCTCGAGATAGCCGCGTGCGGTCTCCAGATCGGGCTTCTCCTTGAATCCATTCGCCTCGAAGGCGCCCTCGAAGCCGCTGATCGGAGCCCCGCGGTCGACGTATCCGTAGCCGGTGGCCGGGTGGGTGGGGGTGATGCCGAAGGTCACGAATCGAGTGGGATCCTCCTCGACCAGGGCGAATCCCAGCTCGGCCGCGCGAGCGAATTCCGCCTGGGGAGTGATGATGTGGTCCGCGGTCAGGACCGCGAAGACCGCCTCGGGATCCCTCAGCTCGAGCACCGCGGCCGTGAGCCCGACTGCATTGAGGGTGTCTCGACCGCAGGGTTCTCCCAGCACCTCGATCGCACCGAGGCTCTCCCCGATCACTTCTCGGAAGTCTTCGGCGGTGCAGATCAGCCGTCGCTCCGGCTCGACGATCCCTTCCAGCCGATCGGTCGCGATCTCCAGCAGCGACCGGCCCTCGAAGAGGGGCAGCAGCTGTTTGGGTCGTCGGCTTCGGCTGAACGGCCACAACCGTGTGCCCACCCCGCCTGCCATGATCATCGCGTATCGCATCCTCGAAGGTTCCTTCAGTTCATCTGCTTCAGTCTCAGGGCACCGGTGACCAGCAGGTCCGCGGTATCGATCGTCGGATCCGCTCGCGTGACCCGATCGACGAGTTCTTCCGCCCGGGTCCTCGGTTCTCCCAGCTGGAGGAGGACCGCGATCGCTTCCTCGACGAACTCCGCGATCGCTTCCGTCTCCGGAGTCGGCCGATCCGAACCGGTCGCCTGGTCGAGGAAGCCTTCCACCTTGTCCTTCAGCTCCACCACGATCGCCTCGGCGGTTCGCTTGCCCACTTCAGGGAGTGATTTCAGCAGCACGAGGTCCTGCTCGGAGATCGCACGGGCGATTCGGGCGGGGGGGACCTCCATCACCCGCAGCGCCTTGCGCGGTCCGATCCCCTTGACGGTGGTGAACAGTTCGAAGAACGCCCGGTCCCCGGCGGTGGCGAAACCGATCAGGCGGGGCCGGAAGCTCGAGCCCTGGGAGGAACCCTCCAGCACGTGCAGGGTGTGCAGTTCGATCGAGTTGCCCATCTCCAGGGTCAGTGCGCCCTGATCTGCGGCGGGCACCAGGACCTCGTAGACGAGTCCCCCGCAGCGGAGGTGGGCTCGTCCATCTTCCAGTTCGATCAGGACACCTTCGATTCGACTAATCATCTGGGTGACGATGGTACCAGCCGAAGACTCGGCTGCGCCCGTTCAATCCCGGTGTCGGGCCTCTTCGACCGAAATCGATTCCAACGGCCAGCCGCTGGCTTCATGCAGGCGCTGGCGGAGGTCGGCGGTGATCGCCTTCGCCTTGAGCGAGGTGTCCGCGTACTCCACCACGTCCACCACGTCCACCCGGGCTCGCCAGGGCTTGCTCAGCACTCCGAAGGTGGTTCGGCCGGGTCGAATCCCGTGGCTGTGCATCAGTACCACCGTGGCCCGGGTCTTGGCCACCATCAGGCCCACCCCGGGCAGGAACGGCTGAATGACCTCGGGAGGCCGCGCGATCCGCCCTTCGGGGAAGATCCCGAGGACCCCCCCTCGCTTGAGGATCTCGACGGAGTCGGTGAAGGCCGCACGATCCCTGGAGCCGAAATCGATCGGGAGGATGCCGAGTCGCCTCCACAGGAACCCCAGCGCCCGGACCATCATCGCCCTCGACATCAGCCATCGGATTCGAAGGGGGGTTTTCCAGGTGATCAGGACTGGATCCAGCCCGCTGGTGTGGTTGCAGACGATGATCAGTCCGCGTTCCGAAGGGGGGGTGGGGATCCGCTCGAATCCCGTGAATCGAGCACCCCAGTACCCCTTCACCAGCGGGGTGACCAGCAGCTTCATCAGTCCCAGAAATCGATCGCCATCGGCTCGAGCCGCGGCCAGATGCAGCAGCCACCATCCTGACGCAAGGAGCCCGAGTCCTCCGAGGATCGCCAGAACTGAAATCTGCGTTGGGTTCATCTGGTGCCGTTCGGTTGAAGCCCGTGTTCTCTCAGAACTCTTGGGGATTGCCTGCGCGCAACGCCCTCCCAACCTCGTTCATCGGATACACTGGGACAAGTTTGGGCAGAATTCCAGGTATCAAGTGGGCTGACTCTGGCACATGCCGCGAAGAGATGACCTCAACACCATTCTGATCATCGGCTCCGGTCCCATCGTGATCGGCCAGGGCTGTGAGTTCGACTATTCGGGTACTCAGGCCTGCAAGGCACTTCGCGAGGACGGGTATCGAATCGTCCTGGTCAACTCGAACCCGGCCACGATCATGACCGATCCCGCCTTCAGTGATCGAACCTACATCGAGCCGATCACCCCGGAGTCGGTCGAGCGGATCATCATCAAGGAAGCCGCCAACGGCACCCCGATCGATGCGCTGCTTCCGACCCTCGGTGGGCAGACCGCACTCAACTGCGCCTGCGAACTTCATGATGCCGGCATCCTCGAGAAGCACTCGGTCCAGATGATCGGGGCCGATCGAGAAGTCATCCGCCGCGCCGAGGATCGGGAGGTCTTCCACGAGATCGTGGAGAAGGTCGGGCTCACCCAGCCGCTCTCGCGAACCGTCGAGACCCTCGAGGAGGCGCACGAGTTCCTCGAGGAGATCGGATTGCCCGCGATCATCCGACCGGCGTACACCCTCGGCGGTCACGGAGGGGGCATCGCCTACAACCGGGAGGAGTTCGACGACATCGTCCGTCGGGGGATCAACGCCTCGATGATCAACCAGGTCCTGATCGACCAGTCGGTCCTCGGCTGGAAGGAATACGAGCTGGAGGTCGTTCGAGACGCCAACGACAACTGCGTGGTGGTCTGCGGCATCGAGAACATCGATGCGATGGGGGTTCACACCGGTGATTCGATCACCATCGCCCCGATCATGACCCTGAGTGACAAGGAATACCAGCGGATGCGCGACGCGGCGTTCCTCATCATGCGGGAGGTCGGCGTCGACACGGGTGGTTCCAACGTCCAGTTCGGCATCAACCCGGCCAACGGCGAGATGGTGGTGGTCGAGATGAACCCTCGCGTCTCCCGCTCCAGCGCGCTGGCCTCCAAGGCCACCGGGTTCCCGATCGCCCGGATCGCCGCCAAGCTCGCGGTGGGGTACACCCTCGACGAGCTCGGCAACCAGGTGACCGGAACCACGTCCGCCTGTTTCGAGCCGTCGATCGACTACGTGGTCACCAAGATGCCGCGGTGGACGTTCGAAAAGTTCCCGGAAGCCGATGAGACCCTCACCACCCAGATGAAGTCGGTGGGCGAAGGCATGTCGATCGGTCGCACCTTCAAGGAATCGCTCCAGAAGGCGATCCGTTCGATGGAAGTCAAGCGCTTCGGTTTCGGCCTCGACCGCAACGACCGATGGCTCGAGGCACGACGCATCGAGCAGGACGGCGGCGATCCCTCCGAGATCGCCTGGCCGATCCCCGAAGATCATCTGCATCGCAAGCTCTCGGTCCCGAGCCAGGGGCGCCTTTACTACGTCCGCTACGCGATGAAGATGGGCTATTCCAACGAACGAATTCACGAACTCACCCGGATTGATCCCTGGTTCCTCTCGCAGTTCCGGGAACTGGTCGATTTCGAGGACGAGCTCTGCGCACATCCTCGACTCGAGGATCTGTCCGAACCGCTGCTGCGCAAGGCGAAGGAACTCGGTTACTCGGATCCGCAGCTGGCGAATCTCTATCTGGGGGAGATCTCCGCCCGTTCGATCCTCGCGGTCCGGGCCCATCGAAAGGCGCTCGGGGTCGAGCCGGTCTTCAAGCTGGTGGACACCTGTGCGGCGGAATTCGAGGCGGCGACGCCGTACTTCTACTCGACGTACGAGTCCTCGATCACGCAGGTCGAGGATGATGGCGCCCTCACCACCTTCTACGACGATGAGATCCGGGTCACCGACCGACCGAAGATCGTCATTCTCGGTGGTGGACCCAACCGGATCGGGCAGGGGATCGAATTCGACTACTGCTGCTGTCAGGCCTCCTTCGCCTGCGAGGAGATGGGGTTCGAGTCGGTCATGATCAACTCGAATCCGGAGACGGTCTCCACCGACTTCGATACCAGCGATCTGCTCTTCTTCGAGCCCCTCACTCTGGAGGACGTGCTCGACATCGTCGAACGACTCAACGGCGGCGGCATCGAGAACCCCGGTCGAACCGGTGGAGTGGTGGGGTGCATCGTCCAGTTCGGCGGGCAGACCCCGCTCAACCTCGCCCACGGGTTGGTCGAGGCGGGGGTCCCCCTGATCGGCACCGGCCTGGATGCGATCGATCTCGCCGAGGACCGTGATCGATTCAAGGCGATGCTGGACGAGCTCGGACTCAAGCAACCCGACAACGGCATCGCCTATTCACTGGACGACGCGGTCTCGATCGCCGATCGGATCGGATACCCCGTCCTGGTCCGACCGAGCTACGTGCTCGGCGGGCGAGGCATGGAGACCTGCTTCGACGAGGAGTCCCTCCGGCGCTACATGTCCGAAGCGGTCGATGCCTCCGAGCTCGCCGACGCTCCGGTCCTGATCGATCGGTTCCTGTCCGAAGCGATCGAGATCGATGTCGACGTCGTGGCCGACTTCGGAGTCGAGAACACCCCACGTGCGATGGTCTGCGGAGTGATGGAGCACATCGAGGAAGCCGGGATCCACTCCGGCGACTCCACCTGCATCGTCCCCCCGTATTCCCTTTCGCGTCCGACGATCGAGCGGATTCGCGATCAGGCGAGGCGGCTCGCCGAACGCCTCCTGGTGCGGGGACTGATGAACGTCCAGATGGCGGTCAAGGATGACGAGATCTACATCATCGAGGTGAACCCGCGGGCTTCACGAACCGCGCCATTCATCTCCAAGGCCACCGGAGTCTCCTGGGCCCGGGTCGCCGCGAAGGTCATGATGGGCGCCTCCCTGGAGTCGCTGAAGGTTCAGGAGGTGCCCGAGCCGGGGTTCTGCTCGGTCAAGCGCTCGGTCTTCCCCTTCACCAAGTTCCCCGGGGTGGACGTGATCCTCGGTCCCGAGATGCGTTCGACCGGGGAGGTCATGGGGGCGGATCGTTCCCTCGCGATGGCCCTGGCCAAGGCTCAGATGTCCAGCAACTACGACCTGCCGGTCGAGGGCAGCGTCTTTCTCTCGGTTCGCGATTCCGACAAGCAGGCGGTGGTCGAGGTGGCTCGTGGTCTGGTCTCGATGGGCTTCACCGTCTTCACCACCGGTGGCACCCACTCGTTGCTTCAGGACCATTCGGTCGAGACCACGTTGATGCCCAAGATCTCCGAAGGCGCTCGGCCGAACATTCTCGACAAGATCGCCAACGGCGAGATCGATCTTCTCGTCAACACCCCCACCCGGAAGGGTGCCGAGACCGATGAGGGTCGGATCCGGGCCGCCGCGGTCCGCCATGGCGTCACCCTGATCACTACCCTGGCGGGTGCCCGGGCTGCGGTCCAGGGAATCTCCGCCCTGCGAAGCGGGAACTGGGGGGTGACTGCGCTGCAGGACTACTTTCCCCCCGCCGAACCAGGCGGGTGGGGCTCCGGCACCCACGCCGGGGACCTCCAGCTGAGCGGGCAGTGAGTCTGCGCACGGGTCCGAGGTTGTCCAGCTTGTCAGGGGTTGAACGGCCATTTCAGCGGTCGATTCGTCTACCATGTGCCCACCTCACCTTGATGGAGTCTCCGCGTGGTCCTTTCCCCGAATGAAGTCCAGGTCATCGCTTCGATCGTCGTCGTCGTGGTCCTGCTGCACCTCTTCCTCGGTGCCTGCGCCTACTCGATCCTGCTCGAACGCAAGCTGAGTGCCTGGATGCAGGATCGTGTCGGTCCCAACCGGGTCGGCCCCCACGGGGTGTTCCAGCCGCTGGCCGATGGACTGAAGTTCCTCCTCAAGGAGGACTACAACCCTCGCGGGGTCGACAAGTGGCTCTTCCTGCTCGCTCCCGGATTCATCATGATTCCGGCGATGATCGGATTCGTCATCGTTCCCTTCGCCCAGCAGATCGACGTCACCGCCCTGGTGAACCTTCTGGGCGTGGCCCAGCCCGGCACCGACTACCTGGTGCGGCTGGTCGGTGCGGACATCAACGTGGGACTGATCTACTTCATCGCGGTCGGCTCGATCGGGGTCTACGGAGTGGTCCTCGGTGGGTGGGCCAGCAACAACAAGTTCTCCTTCCTGGGCGGCCTTCGCGCCAGCGCCCAGATGATCAGCTACGAGATCCCGATGGGGCTCGCACTGCTCACGATCGTTCTGGTCTCCGGCACGATCAACCCCTTCGAGATCATCGCGCATCAGCAGGAAACCGCCTGGAACCTCCTCCAGATGCCGGTGGCCGCGGTCCTCTTCTACGTCTGCATGCTCGCGGAGAGCAATCGCGCACCCTTCGACCTCGCCGAGGCGGAGAGTGAACTGATCGGCGGCTACCACACCGAGTATTCCTCGATGAAGTTCGCCCTGTTCTTCCTCGCCGAGTACTACCACATGATCGCCGGTGCGGCGTTCTTCACCATGCTCTTCCTCGGTGGCTGGTCGGTGAACCCGATCGCCGGCATCATCCCCTGGGACCTGACCAACCCCAGCCACTTCTGGCTGCTCGGGCTCCTGCAGGCGGGCATCGTGCTTGCGAAGATGGCGTTCCTCATCGCCTTTGCGATGGCGGTGCGCTGGACCCTCCCTCGATTCCGGTTCGATCAGCTGATGAAGCTGGCCTGGGAAGGCATGATCCCGACCGCCCTGCTGATGGTGCTGATCTGCTCGGTCTGGGTGTTCCTCGGCTGGCAGTCCTGGATGTTCCTGGCGTCGATCGCCACGATCGTGATCGTCTTCGTGGTGCACCCCTTCATGCCCCGCCAGCCCCAGCCCAATCGCCGGATCAAGATCATCGGCAGCCGCTTCTCCCCCCCGGACTCGACCGGCTCGATGGGAAGCGATGCATCCGGGATCTCCGCGGCGCCCCTTTCGGACTGATGGCCACTCGCGAATAGGAGCGAGGCGATCCTGATCGCTGCGGGCAGCTAGAATGACCGTATGGGACTCCGATACCTTCTTGATGCCTTCTTCGGCCTGCTCCGCCTGGGTATCGCCACCCGGTTCCGCCTGGGGGCCCCGTACTGGACGTGGCGCGTGGAGACTGCCTTCGGAACCGATCCGGCACACCGCCCATCTTTATATAAGAGGATGCGTCTGGTCCTCGACTACGCGGCCTGGACCTCGCGGATGAGGCGACTGCGCTGAACTGAATCGAGTGGGTGCTTTGTCCGAACCCCTGCGCTTGTGTGCATGGAGTCAGATTCCCCCGGCCAGTCTGTAGACTGGACACATGGCCAAGGATCGAACCAGTTTCCTCTGCGACGACTGCGGCGCGGTTCAGGCTCAGTGGGCTGGGCGGTGTCCCGAATGTGGTGCCTGGGACACCCTGACCGCCTTCACCGAGCCCAAGACACCCGCTGGCACCCTCAAGGAACGCCCCTCATGGGGGGGGGAAGCTGCGGTGGACAGTCCGGGCGCCCAGCCGATCGGTTCGATCGAACTTGGATCGGTCCCCCGGTTCGCGACGGGAATCGATGAAGTTGATCGGGTGCTGGGGGGTGGATTCGTGCCTGGTGCCTCGATTCTGCTGGGGGGGGATCCCGGAGTCGGTAAAAGCACGCTGCTCATGCAGGTCGCGGGTGCGCTGTCGAACGCGGACGAGACGGTTCTCTATGCGAGCAGCGAGGAAAGTGCCGCTCAGGTGCGGCTGCGTGCGGATCGGCTCGGTGCGACACCCTCCGAATCCAAGGCGGAGCAGCTGATGGTTCTGGCCGAAACCGATCTGGGTCGAATCCTCGAGGAAACCCGCCGGCTGCAGCCACGGCTCCTTCTGCTTGATTCGATCCAGATGACCTGGCTGGGCAGTGCCGCGGGGGGATCCGGGGGCGGGGACACCGCCCGCAGCGGGGCTGGGGCGGCCAGCCAATTGCGGCGATGCGCCACCGAACTGGCCCTCCTGGCCAAGCAGACCGGTACGACGGTCCTGATCGTCGGGCACGTCACCAAGGACGGGCAACTGGCTGGTCCCAAGCTCCTGGAGCACCTCGTCGACGTGGTTCTGGCGTTTGAAGGGGATCGCCACCATCGTCATCGCATCCTCCGAGGGGTCAAGAACCGCTTCGGCTCGACGCATGAGATCGGCCTGTTCCAGATGACCGGGGACGGTCTCGAGCCCGTCAGTGAGCACTCGGTTCGGTTTGACGAGGAGGAAGCACCCTCTTCTGGAGCGGCGATCGTTCCGACCCTGGCGGGCTCCCGGTGTTTGCTGGCCGAGATCCAGGCGCTGAGCGCGACGGGGTTCCTGGGGTCGGCCAAGCGCCGGGCCTCCGGATTGGATGCCTCCCGACTGGCGATGTTGATCGCCGTGCTGGAAAAACACGGTGGCCTTCGACTCGCGGATCAGGATGTCTTCGTCTCGGTGGCAGGCGGTCTGCGCATTCAGGAGCCGGCAGCGGATCTTGCGACCGCCCTTGCGATTGCCGGGGTGCACGCGGGTCGCGCACTTCCGGTCGGGACTGCGGTCTTCGGAGAACTCACTCTTTCGGGGAAGGTTCGTTCGGCCACGGGTTCGGAACAGCGGGTTTCAGAGGCGATTCGACGCGGTGCACGACGGATTCTGATGCCGGCATCGCAGGTCGAGGACCTTCCTGCCGACCAGGCGGTGATGGCGCACGGCGTTCAACGATTGGTTGATGCGCTTGAGTTCCTCACGCCTATCACGAGCGCGAGCGCCGAGCAGCGCCCGGTACTTTCGGTAGACTCTGCGTAAGATGCGTGCGATGTGGTGTCTCGTTCCGTGTTTCACAGGCGTTGCATTCGGGTGGAGTTCGACTCGCACGGGTGGTGCACTTTCTGCCCATACGCGAGTTTGGTGGGTAAGAATCTCGGAATGGGTCCTCGGCGACGGTTTGGTGCCGGGCATAAAACGCCCCTTTGCAGCGACTTACGGCCAACCAGCCACACCCTCATCCATGCAAACAATTCCTTAACACTTCCTTAACTGTTTCTTAACGGTCCAATTTTACTGTTCCCGCCCATGGGACTGCCGACATAGGCACCCATGCACATAGAGACCGTCCGGCTCGTACCACAGTGGTACGGGCGGCGAGCGGACGGGTGGATGGATTAGGTCTCGGGTTCGCCTGAGCCGACCCCGAACCTATTCTGGAGAGTCGATCTGATGACGATGATCAGAACTACCGGGCTCATTACTGGAGCCATGACCCTGGCGCTTACCGGCATTGCTGGTGCGGCAGACAACGACAACGCGTCTATTGACGCCCTGCGTGCCGAGCTCAACGAGCTTCGTGCACAGAACAACAGCCTCGCTGCCCGCGTTGACGCGCAGGACACCGAGTGGCTGAACGAAGAGCGCGCAAGCGAGATTCGTGGAATCGTCCAGGACGTCCTGGCCGACAGCCAGAGCCGTACCAGTCTTCAGGACAGCGGCATGATGGCCGGTTACAAGGCTGGCAAGGGCTTCTTCCTGAGCAACTCCGATGGCTCGTTCAGCCTCGGTATCAGCGGTCAGATTCAGACTCGCTGGGTGCTCAACAACAACCCCGGGAACAACCCGACCTTCAACGAGAACAACACCGGCTTCTCCGGTTTCGACAACCGCGACCAGGAAGAAACCTCCTGGGGCTTCCAGGTTCGTCGTGCCAAGGTCCGCTTCCAGGGTAACGTGATCGATCCCAGCTGGACCTATGCAGTCAACGGTTCATTCGAGGGTCCCGACAACGCTGGCCAGTTCAACAACGGCATCTTTGCTTGGGGCGTGGGCACTCCTTCCAACGGTGGTACCTTCCAGTTCCAGGAAGCCTACATCGCCAAGGAACTCGATAACGGCATCACCCTGACCTTCGGTCAGTTCAAGACCCCCTGGATGCGCGAAGAACTCGTCGACAGCTCCCAGCAGCTCGCCGTCGAGCGTTCGGTGATCAACGAATTCTTCAACCAGGATCGTGCGGTCGGCATCATG
>JAYZFJ010000029.1:0-13210 GCA_036336805.1 Planctomycetota bacterium | reverse complement strand
TCCGGAAGCCCAGGATCGGCAGTTTCCCGTGAAGCAGTCTGATCGGCTCGATCCGCAGACCGTGGAGGGTCATGGCGGTCCCGGGCGTCAGGACGACGTCGTAGAGATCCGCGACGTAGGAGGGATTCACGTTGTGGTGCTGGGCGTAGATGTGAGGGTAGATCCGATGAAGGGCCTCGAGCACTCCGGGCTCGGCATGAATCCCGATCGGCGCCCGCATCAGCGTGTTGTAGCGGCGGACCTCATCCAGACCGAAGATGTGGTCGACGTGCGCATGGGTCACCAGGATGCCGTCACACCGGTCGAGTCCGTGCCGAAGGGCCTGCTGGCGATGATCCGGGGGAATGTCGATCAGAATCGTGCGAGGCTGACCGAGGGGATCGACGAATCGGAGTGCGGCACCACAGCGGAGTCGTGCATCCCGGGGATCCGTCGAACGACAGGTGTCGCAGTCACAGCCGATGCACGGGATCCCGGCCGAGGTTCCGGTACCGAGGAATTCGATGCGGAATTCAGAGACCTCGTTCATCGATCGATCCCGTTCGGAATCGTCCCCGCGTTCATGGCTTCGACGATTCCCCGAGCCGCGGCCAGAGGATCGTCAGCACCACAGATCGCCGCACTGACGGCGACGCCCCGGCAGCCGATCTTTGCAAGTCGGGTGGCACCTTCAACATCGATCCCCCCGATTGCCAGATGCGGAAATCCAGGATGGCTGGCGAGGAACCGCTCGAAGTACGTCAGCCCCGCGGCGTCCAGATCCTGCTTGGTGCGGGTGGGAAAGATCGCGCCGACTCCCACGAGGTCACAGCCCCCCCGTATGGCGTCGGCCGCCTCGCCGGGGTCGTGGGTGCTGATACCGATGAGAAGTCGCTCGGCCGCAAGATCGCGAGCCTGGGAGAGGGGCAGGTCACCCTGCCCCAGATGAACCCCATCGGCCCCGGCGGCAAGAGCGAGATCGAGACGGTCGTTGACCACCACCGACACCCCGCGGGGGTGTGCAACCTCGATCGTTCGACGTATTCGATCGAACAGGGCTTGATCACTCAGTTCCTTCTCTCGGATCTGGATGCAGTCCACACCACCCTCGATCGCACCCTCCAGAACCTGGCGCCACCCCGTTCGACAGGTCCGCTCGGTCAGCAGCAGGCAGACCCGCCACTGTGGGGATGGCCGAGCCAGGCGGGTGATGAGGTCCTGGGAGTTCTGGTAGACCCGATATCTGAGCTGCTCGAAACCACTCGCAAGATCGGGTCGAACGGTCTTGCTCCATTCCTCCAGCGACCTCAGCGACTCGGAAACCCGCGAGGAGGCCGCGCGGATGACCGAAACCGAATCGGCCCGGATGAACTCTCCCGGGGCGGTCACCGTGCGCCCCTCGTCCGATTCGACCGCCCGGCTGCCGTCCAGAAGGGCTTGGGGCACTTCCTGGATCAATCGGAGGAGTTGATGGCGAAGTCCCTTCAGCTCTGCGGTGAGGGCACGGTCATCGAGGAGAAAGCGGGCGGCGTCCTCGAGAACCCGAAGACCCTCGCGCGCACGGTTCGCACTCGCATCGAGGATTCTGGCTGGATGGTGGGGACGATCGATCATGGAGCTCAGTCTAACCGACCCAACGACGCCCCCCCACTCGCGCTGATCCGGCTAGACTTGGTATCCCACACGGACACAAGGAGCCCGAAACGATGACCTTCTCACTACCTGATCTCCCCTATTCGGAAGACGCCCTCGAACCCGCCATTGATGCCCGGACGATGAACATCCATCACTCGAAGCACCACGCCGCCTACGTGGCGAAGCTCAACGACGCGGTCAGTGGGACCGATTTCGAGGACAAGTCGATCGAGGAACTCTGTACCGGGATCAAGAACCTTCCCGAGAACATTCGCGGTGCGGTTCGCAACAACGGAGGCGGCCACTTCAACCACTCGATGTTCTGGACCAGTCTCGCGGCTCCGGGCAGCGGTGGCGCACCGAGCGCCGAGCTCGCCGCCGCGATCGATGGCACGTTCGGTTCGATGGACGGCTTCAAGGAGGCATTCGCCGCCGCTGCCGCCACCCGCTTCGGCAGCGGATGGGCATGGCTTTCCGTCAAGGGGGACGGCGAACTCTGCGTCTGTTCGACCCCGAACCAGGACAACCCGTTGATGGTCGGGATCGCGGAATGCCCCGGAACGCCGATCCTGGGACTCGATGTCTGGGAACACGCCTACTACCTCAACTACCAGAACCGACGCCCTGACTACATCACCGCCTTCTGGGATGTGGTCGACTGGGCGGCGGTCAGCGCCCGATTCGCCGAAGCGACCTGAACCCCTCCGCGCACGATCGAAATCGCAGAACAGCGCCCCACCTGGAGTGGGGCGCTGTCAATGAATCACGATGCGGAGTGCGAGGGTGCGGGGAATCAGTCCGAAAGCGAGGAATCCTCGCGAACCGAGTCGATGAGATCCTCGAAGGCACTGACGTTCTCGAGGACCGTCTTGTCCGGACCAAGCAACCGGACGTAGACGTTTCGCCCCGGCGCCTGAATGATCGCGCCGAGTTGTGCCCAGTTGGATTTGGGAGCCGCTGCCCCCATGCCCGCGTAACTACCCTCGAGCTCGACCAGGGAGACAGTCATGCCGTTGATCGTGCGGGTTGATTCCTCGACGCGTGCGGGTACGCCATCGGTCGGTCGGAACTGCTGTATCCAACGCTGAAGGTTCATCTGGATGCTGCCACCGTCCGAACCGATGAAGACGCTGAAGATGAGTTCGGCCGGAGCGCTGCCGCCACTTCCCGGTACCGAATACTGCAGGGTCCGGAATCGCATCGAAGGTGTCATCCACGGCCAGAGGGCGGGCTTGTCGAAGACCAGTCCAGCACATTGGGCCTGATTGGAGGGATCCTCCCGGGTCGAGGTGACCCATCGGGTTGGATCCACGTTGGTGGCATCCGTGGCCGCACCGGCCGCCGTCGTCGCGGGGGCCACGGTCGCGGGAGGGGTCTCGGTGACGGTCCCGCTGGCGGTGGGTGCCGCCGGAGTGTTCAGCCCGGCCGCAGGATCCTCCCGCTTGCCACAGGCAGAGAGCAGGAGACAGGTGGAGGTGAGCAGGGCAAGTGGAAGAAGTCGGTGCATGCAGGTGTCCTCGTGGTAGGTGGGAAGCGTACGATAGCGCTTCATGAGACCTGAATCATCAAAGGAACGGATCTGTGGGGTGCGAAATGTCCGCCTCGGTGCAGGACGAGGCACTGTGGAGCTTGCCATCCGCGACGGACGGCTCGCTCCCAGCGAACCGATCGAGGGGGACGCCATTCTCGATGGAGGCGGGGCCTGGGTGTACCCGGGGTTCGTCGACGCGCACCTGCACATGGGACTCGGCGGGGATGGCATGACGCAGCTGGATCTCTCAGAGGTCCGCTCTCGTGAGGAGTTCGAACAGCTGATCACCCGGGAGGCGAGCCGATTGCCGGCTGGCCAGTGGCTGCGAGCACACGGCTGGAACGAGGAACGGTTTCCCGGAGACGGCCTGCCGACGAACGCCTGGCTTCGGGGCGCCGGGGACCGCCCGGTGGTCGCCTACCGCGTCGACTACCACGCCTGCGTGGTGAATGAAGCGGTGCTCGATCAGGTGAACCTCGATGACTGTCCGGCCGGCGGGCGCGTCGATCGGGATGCCGCGGGCGCCCCCACCGGCCTGATGGTCGAAGGCGCTGCCTGGCACCTGGTCAATCCGGTGGTGCCGGAAGCGACCGTCGAACAGCGGCGGGACGCCATGCGAGCGGCGGATCGATACTTCGCTTCCAGGGGGCTCGTCGCCGTGGGATCGATGGAATACGCGCGTGAACTCACCGAGGCCCTGGCCCCGATCCGGCATGAACTCGGGGTCCGGGTGCTCGTGACCCTGCTCGATCGGGACTGGCCGCTGGACTGCTCGATCGCCGACGCCTTCGAGAACGATGAAATGCTCTCGGTGATCGGGTTCAAGGCGTTCATCGACGGAACTCTGGGATCGAGGTCCGCCGCGATGCTGAGCCCCTACCCGGATGATCCCGAGGGTGGGGACGGCATGCTCATCGAACTCGCGGAACAAGGCCTCCTGGGAGAGTGGATCCGGTTCGTCCACGCCAGTGGGTACTCCCCATCGATGCACGCGATCGGTGATCGGGCGCTCCGCCTGGCGCTCGACGTCGCCGACACGCTTCCGACCGAGGCGCGGGATCGCGTCCGGTTCGAACACGCCCAGACGGTTCACCCCGAGGACCTCTCCCGCATGGAAGGGCGATTCGCGAGCATGCAGCCGTTGCACCGGACCCTCGACGCCCCGGTCGCCGAGGCTCGACTCGGTCCGGAGCGGCTTGGACACTTCTACCCGTTGAAGTCACTCGAACAGGTGGGTGCGCGACTCGCGTTCGGTTCCGACTGGCCGATCGTCGACTGCGATCCGTTCGAGGGGATCAGGGCTGCGGTGACCGGATGCGGCGTGGGAACCTCGGAAGTCCTCGGTATCGACACCGCACTGACCGGATACACCACCGAGGCCCGAGCCTGCCTGGGACTCGACGGCGGAACCATCAGCCCCGGAGCTCCGGCGGATCTGGTGCTCCTCGATCGCGATCCGAGGGCGCTGGACTGGTCCCGCGACGAGGCCCCGACCGTGCTGAGCACGATCGTGGGCGGCAGGATCGTCCACGACCTGCGATGATGGTGCAGACCACGGAAGGAGCGACCAAACGCAATGCAGTGGTGGGTACACGAGCAATACAACATCGGCGGACCGACCCTGGTGATCAGCTGGGCGTTCTGGGTCCTCTTCTCGATCAGCCTGCATGAACTCGCGCACGGCTGGGCCGCGATCCGCCAGGGGGACGATACCCCCCGGGAGACCGGACACATGACCGCGAACCCGATCGTGCACATGGGTGGGGCCTCACTGATCATGTTCGCCCTCATCGGCATCGCCTGGGGCCTCATGCCGACCGATCCCTCCCGCTATCGCTCGGGACGACGAGGCCGCGTCGTGGTGGCGGCCGCGGGCCCGATCATGAACCTGCTGCTGGCCGCAGCGTCTCTGGTTGCGCTGGTGATCTTCGCCAACGTCGCCTCAACCGACACGACGCTTGGGGGACGTATCGTGACGTTCTTCTACCTCGGCGGCATGCTGAACCTGGTTCTCTTCGGCCTGAACCTGCTGCCAGTCCCCCCGCTTGACGGCTCTCAGATCCTGATGGGGCTCTCGTACCGGTGCTACGTCTGGTTCCAGAACCCTGCGGTCCGTCAATACTCGTTTTTCGTCGTGCTGGCCCTGTTTTTCATCTCCCCACTGGGCAGCTGGGCGTTTCGGGCCGCTCACATGACCTGCAACGGGTTCCTGGGGCTTTTTGGCCTGGGCATGGGCCCGGTTTGATTGCCGGGCGGAATTCGCTAGAATCCTCGATTCGCACCCACCTGCCGAAGTCGGCCGCACGAGCACCCCGCTCCCACGGTCGGACGGCCGGTCGCCTCCCGTGAACGTCACGGGTGGACCAGTCGAGGCTGGTGCCTGCAAGGAGTTGATCAATGGTTGTCTTGCGTATGCAGCGAATGGGCCGAGCCCACCGTCCGTTCTATCGAATCGGCGCGATGGACAAGCGCTCCCCCCGCAACGGTCGGGTCATCGAGAACCTCGGCTGGTACGACCCCGTGGGCACGATGGGTGCCGACAAGCCCGAGTTCGAGCTCAAGGAAGATCGCATCCGCTACTGGTTGAGCGTCGGCGCACAGCCCAGCGACACCGTGCGTGACCTGATGCGCAAGGCCAACATCGATGCCAAGGCGGGAACCCCCTACACCCCGGCACCGATGGACGCCGCGGAGTAGATCCGTTCGAGGAATCCGAGGGTTCCTGGAAGCGAGGCCCGGTGATGAACGAGCCCCGACCACGACTCGGTTCCGACAAGGACAGATCCCGCGAACGCACCCCACCCGAGCGTCCGATGCGGATCGACATCCTGACGATATTCCCCGAGGTGTTCGAGCAGATCCTGTCGACGAGCATCCCCGGGCGGGCCCGTGACTTCGGGGCCACCGACTACCAGGTCCACGACATTCGCGCGTGGGCCGACAACAAGCACCGGAAGGTCGACGATCGACCGTTCGGTGGAGGACCCGGAATGGTTCTCATGTGCCAGCCGCTGATGGACTGCGTCGAAGCAGTCGAGGCGATGGACGAGAGGACTCCGACGAGGATCCTGCTGACCCCCCAGGGCGAACCCCTGAAGCAGGACCGAGTCGAACAGCTGGCGACCACGGAGCGACTGCTTCTGATCGCCGGGCATTACGAGGGGATCGACGAGCGCGTGATCGACGCACTCTCGCCCCTCCGACTGAGCATCGGGGATTTCGTCGTCTCTGGCGGCGAACTCCCGGCGATGCTCCTCGTGGACGCGATCGCACGGCTCCAGCCGTCGGTCCTGGGCCACGAGCTTTCGGCGACGGAGGATTCATTCTCCGTCACCGACGAGTCGGGCAGCCCGCTTCTGGACTGCCCGCACTACACCCGACCTCGCTCGTGGCGAGGACGGGAGGTTCCCGAGGTGCTTCTGGGCGGCGACCACGCCGCCATCGAACAGTGGCGCCTCCAGCAACGCCGGCAACGGACGCAGCAGATGCGTCCCGACCTCCGGCACCGTGACCCCTGAGCCCGACACGTCGTCGAGGACTCAAGTCACCAGACCCGAGACGCTCCACCGGAGGTCCCGGACACAACAGGCCCCACCGGGCCGGGACATGCAGAACCATGAGCCAGCTCAAAGACCGCCAGGCAATTCTCGATTCCGTCGTCGCCGATCAGCTCAAGCAGGGAGACGATCTCCCACTGATGAGCGTCGGTGACACCATCGACGTGCACTACCGGATCATCGAAGGCACCAAGGAACGCATCCAGGTGTTCCAGGGGGTCTTCATCTCCCGCAACCACAGCGGGATCAACGAGACGATCACCGTCCGACGCATCGTCGCCAACGAGGGCGTCGAGCGAATCTTCCCGCTGCACTCCCCGAGACTGGCCAAGATCGAGGTGATCCGACGCGGCGACGCCCGCCGAGCGAAGCTCTACTACCTCCGTGATCGCATCGGCAAGTCCCGCCGACTGCGCGACCAGCGCCGAGGGCTGCAGCACGTCGAATCCTGGGAAGCGGGGCACGCAGAACGCGTCAGCGCCGCCAAGCAGGCCCAGAAGGCTGCGGACGAGGGCGCTTCCTCCGGGGAAGAGTGAATTCTTCCCACCTTCTCATGAAGGGTGCCCTGCATCGATGCGTGTCAGCCTGAGCAAGACGTTCACCTTCGAAGCCGCACACTGGCTCCCCACCTTTCCGGAGGGGCACAAATGTCGCCGCATGCACGGTCATTCCTTCAAGGTGGACGTGCTCGTGGAAGGTGAGGTTTCCGAGGAAACCGGGTACCTCATGGATTTCGGCGAAATGCGCAAGGCGATCAACCCGATCGAGGAGGCTCTCGACCACCGATGCCTCAATGACATCGAAGGGCTCGAGAACCCGACCGCTGAATGCCTTTCGAGATGGATCTGGGACAAGCTTGCTCCGAAACTCCCGATGTTGAAGGAGATCAACGTCCGGGAGACCTGCACCAGTGCCTGCATCTACCGCGGGGAAGACTGAAGATGGACATTCACGTCCTTCACGACGCCAGGGCGGTGGCCGGTATCGCGGGCGTCGATGCGCCAGCATGTGAATCGATCGCCCTCTCGATGGAGGACCCCTCGCAGGTGCTCTTCTCGTTCGTGGGCGGCAACCCGCTCGACCCGGGCTGGCTGATCGACCTGGACCTTCCGGCGACTCGGATCGCCTGCTGGAGCGGCACCCTTGCCGATGGAGACGACCTCTTCGCCGCACACCCCCACAACTGGATGAGTCCCGGCGGCGATGCACTGCGGGGCCTCCTCGAACAGCTGCTTCCTCAATTCGAACAGGCTGGGCGCACCATCTGCCTGATACCTCATGCCCGACATCTGGTCAGTGATGTCCAGGGGACGATCAATCTGGCTCGAGCGCACGCCGGAAGTGCTCTGGAGATCGCCCTGGCCCCGGCAAGCCTGCTCGTCCCGTCGATGCTGGAAACCCTCGAGGATCACCTCGAACGAAGTTTCTCCACCCTCTCGGAAACCGCCAGCTTCCTGCTCATCGAGGACCTGATGCTCGACGAGGAGGGAGACCGACTGGTTCCTGCGGCATTCGGGGAAGGGGTTCTGGACCTCGCGCTCCTGAGAAACGCCATCGCGCGCCACTGGCCCATCGACAAGCCGATCGTGCTTCGACCGGGCAATCTTCCAGAACAACTCGACTGGTTGAAGGGCGAGTGAAGCCACCAGTGAGTCGAATGGCCTGACCGGATATTCACGATCCAGTTCAGACCGATCGATTGCTCTCGACCGCGGGGAATCCTAGAATCAATCGTCGTGCACTCACGGAGGCTCCGGATGAGTTCGATCGAAGGTCAATCGGTATCGGGCAGTGCACTGGATGCACACGTCCTGGTGCTGAATCGAGTCTATTCGGCGATTCGAATCGTCGATGCACGAAGGGCCTTCACCCTTCTCGCGAAAAGCGTCGCCGAGGTCATCTCGCTCGAAGAGGGGAACTTCAGGAACTACGACTTTGGTTCATGGACCGATATCGCCGAACTTCAGAGAGAATTCGAGTCAGAGCATCACGAGTGGGTGCGAACACCAAGCATGACCCTGGCGGTCCCCAAGATCATCAGACTGTTCTCCTACGATCGAAGGCCCAGCCAGGACATCCGGCTCAATCGACGAAACATCTACGCACGCGATGGGAACTGCTGCCAGTACTGTGGCCGGAAGTACTCCACGCGGGAGCTCTCACTGGATCACGTCGTCCCCCGGGTCCAGGGTGGTGATGACAGCTGGACGAATCTGGTCTGCGCCTGCGTGCGTTGCAATGCACGCAAGGGTGGGCGCACCCCGCGACAGGCCGGGATGAAACTGGTCAGGAAGCCGGTGAAACCGAGGCTCAACCCGGCGATCCGCCTTCGGGTGGGTTCACGCCGATACCAGTCCTGGAAGGCGTTCATCGACGAGGCCTACTGGACCATCGAGCTCGCCTAGACCCGCTCAACCCAGCAGCAGCATGCCCAGCGTGACGGTGACGAGGTTGTTGATCCCATGGGCGACGATCGGGGCGATGAGCGAGCCCCGCCACTCCCGGCCGATGCAGAATGCCACGGCCAGCGCTCCCAGCACCGGAATGAAACTGATCCCCTGCGGATGGATCGCGGCGAAGATGAGACTCGAGACCAGGGCCGCGAACGAAAAGCTCACGATGAAGCCCGTGAAGCGGGAGACCTCTCTCAAGTACCGATAGAGCACTCCGCGGAACATGATCTCCTCGACGATGGGAGCGGCGACACACGCCAGCAGGTAGATCAGGACGAGGTTGACCGTGGAACCGGCCAGCATGTCGGTCACCGGATGCGATGGTGCCGGCTGGGCGCCGAAGATCGAATCGATGATCCAGCCCAGCAGTGCGGAAAGTCCGAGTCCGATCACCAGGAGGGGAATCGCGGTGGCATAGATCAGCACACCGCAAAGCATCTCCTTGATGAGGTTCACCCGAGCCAACCCGAGCTGTGTGAAGAGTCCGGGCGAGTCGATCCCTCGCAGACGAGGCCAGTAGAGCGTGCACAGACTCGCGAACATCGCGATCATGGAACCGACCAGATTGAGTTCGGGAACTGACTGATTCCAGTCCGTCAATGAAAACACGTACTCGGCGAGAAACGACAGTCCGAAGAACGCAAGCAACCAGAAGCCGAAGGTCTCGATGTAGACACTTCCGGTCCTCGCCCGCAGATCGATCCCGGTCGGGACCGCCCCATGACCAGCGCGCTTCAGGGCGAGGATCACGATGAGGATCAGGCCGATCAGTCCTGCCAGAAAGGCGAAGACGTACCAGAGCACGAAGGCGAAAAGCGTGAACAGCAGTCGTACCGAGGCGGCGGTCATCGACTCGACCGACTCCGTATCGCCGGTCGCCTGGGCCTCCAGAAACGGTCCGTAGAATGGAAGCTGGGCGGCAAGGAATTCCGAAGCCTCCGGCTCGAGCGGCTTGCAGGGCGCACCCGAGGCCTGGGCGAACATCAGGCTGTTCACGAGCTCCAGGAGCCGCTGCTGGTCCTGGGCGGAATCCGAATCGACACTCGAGGATGCGGGGTCCAACGTGATCGACTCGAGGGCCTGAATGCCAGCCTCCGGACCCCTGATCTGCTCGAGAAGAATCGCTTTCGCCATCGATTGGGCGGGTGTCTGGGTGACCAGGCCGGCCATCTGGGGTTGAAGCAGCGCTTCCTCGACCCCTAAGTGCTTCAAGCCGATAATCAGCTCTCCAGTCAGCATGTATTCAGCATTCAACGACTGACCGCCACCACCCTTGGCTGCCACGTGGGACCCGACCAGCGTCAGCAGGCACACCGTGGAGACGACCAGCACAGTCAGAAACCACCCGAAAAAGTGGGTCAACGAACTCGAATAGGTGATTTGCTCCCGCGTGGGGGGCGCTGAGGGCGTCACAGGGGGCACGGGCGGTGGCGGTGGCGAAAGACTCATCAGTTCAGCCTACTCGCTCCGGTCGGATCACGCCGCAAGGGCCCGACCCCCTTGACACTGCCAGACGGGAGACTATCCTTGGCGATTCGCTCTGAACCGGATGACCCGGGACCGTTCGTCACCTGGTGACGAAGCAGCAAATGGAAGCTTTCGATGCCCAGACAGACCTATTTCGCCAAGACCGGTGAACTCGACAAGACCTGGCACCACCTGGACGCACAAGGCAAGATCCTTGGCCGCATTGCAACCGAGGTGGCGACCATTCTGATGGGCAAGCACCGTCCCGAATACACCCCGCATGTGGATTCCGGTGACTGTGTGGTCATCACCAACGCCGATCAGATCGTGATGACCGGCCGCAAGGCGGAACAGAAGACCATTCAGAACTTCAGCGGATACCCCGGTGGACAGAAGGTCGAGACCTATGCCACCATCATGGAGAAGCACCCGGAGCGAATTCTTGAAAAGGCGATCATCCGGATGCTCCCCAAGGGACGCCTCGGCCGCCAGATGTCAAAGAAGCTCCATGTGTACGCCGGCGACAACCATCCGCACCAGGCTCAGAAGCCGGTGCCTCTTGAAATCAACTGACCCCCTTCGAGCGACCAATGACCGAAGATCCCATCAACGAGACCCCGGAATTGAACCTGTCCACTGACGCCCCGGTCACTGCCGTCGAGGAGGTTGCTGCCGCGCCGACTCCGGTTCCCACGGGTCCTGATGCCCATGGTTGGTGGCGAGGGACCGGTCGCCGCAAGACCGCCGTCGCGAGAGTTCGAATCAAGTCGGGCTCCGGCACCTTCAAGGTCAATGATCGAGACCTCGATACCTACTTCAGCGAAGAACGCGATCTCAAGAACATCAACACGGTCCTCGAGAAGACCGGCACCAAGGGCTCGGTTGACATCTTCGTCAACGCCAATGGCGGCGGTTTCATGGGGCAGGCCGGTGCGATCATCCTGGGCCTCGGCCGTGCGCTGTTCAAGTACGACCCGTCACTGGAGCCGATCCTGAGAGACAACG
Organism: Planctomycetota bacterium; assembly: GCA_036336805.1. GTDB lineage: Bacteria > Planctomycetota > Phycisphaerae > Phycisphaerales > SM1A02 > UBA8087. Next base: position 1,583 of record JAYZFJ010000029.1, on the reverse strand, counting down.
GGTTCCTGACGCGGGACGCCCGTGAAGTCGAGCGAAAGAAGTACGGCCAGCCCGGTGCTCGTCGCCGCTTCCAGTTCTCCAAGCGCTGATCGGTTCAATCGGATTTCATGTCTCAGCAATGCCATGCAGTGCATGGATGCTGTACTGAAGTCGTGCGGAGATGCGTCGGGTGGACTCCCCCGCCTCCCGAGCCAGCTCCTCGACGGTTTGCGGGCGATGGCCGCCGAGACCGTACCTCGACCTCAGAAGTTGCTGATCCTGGGGCGAGAGACGATCCAGACGCCGGCACAAATGCGGTGCAAGCCCGAGGACCGAACGCATCGGCTCCAGGGCGGCGAGCATGTCGCATCCACGGACCATTCGTCCGGTTCCTGCAGCGAAGTTGGATTCACCACGCCGTTGACGCAAGGCGATCCGCTTGTCGGTTTCCAGGGCGATGCGACGATCGAGCCGTGGCTCGAGCTCTCCACGGGCTCGGGGATCGAACGCATCCAGCATGTGATCGACGACTTCAATGCAGAAGGCGATTCGAGCGGCCTGGTCGTCAGTGGAACGCCGGTCGAGGGCGACGCCCTCAACCTGTTCCAGACGTCCAAGCGCTGCCCCGAGGACGGCACGCCCGATCCTCACCCTGAGGGCGTCTGCTCTTCTCAGGCCGGTCTCGATCAGATCAAGGCGTGCGACCGACGGCGTTCGAGGCAGGGTGTCGATCATGCGCGCGGAAACGCATCGCTGCAGATGCATGGCGGGGAGCAGCAACGGCTCGAGCAGATCGGAATCCTCGGCACCAAGCTCGAGGATCGCCGACATCGGGTCCACTTCCTCGGACAGAGGCTCCGGACCGATGACCACCTGATCCGCCTCGAGAATCACGCGCTCCGCCTCGGGCTTGTCGAAGGCGGACAGGTGCAGCCACACCGGACGGTGCCGTCGGAGCCGTTCGGCCCGGGCTTCACCGGCGATCCGCCGAACGGCGGTACGACTCCGACCAAGCCGATCGGCAACGAGTTGAGGATCAAGCCCCCGATCCCATGCGCCAAGGACCATGCGTCGCTCCATTGAGGTGATTCGGCCACCGGCTCCCTGGACCGGACCGCGCTCACCCTTCCGGCGACGCATCAGCTGCCGGATCGTTTCATGAGACCGTGAGCTTGCGGCCGCCACCTGCAGGGCTGCCTGATTTGGAGAGGCTCCGCGCTCGATGAGTTCCCGAGTGGCGGATGCGAACTGATCCTGCTCGTCGGAATCCATTCGGCTGAACTGGGTCGCCTTGAGAAAGCGCTCGGGCTGCTGATCGCGAAAGCGGGTGAGCGATGCATGAGTCACGGCCAGACGGGACTGGCCATCAGCAAAGGTCACGTGCTGAAGGACGAGTCCGAGATCTCGCCAACGCTGGAGGGTACGGACCGAGACACCGATCGCCGCTGCAGCTTCATGCAGATCCCAGGCCCCCCCACCGAGACCATCCAGTGGTAGCGGGGCATGGAAGCTTGCCCGCTGGATGAGCACCACCAGATCCCGACAGAGTGCCGTACCGGGAATCGAGCCCTCGGCCAACTGCCCTCGTTCCCCGGTCAATCTCC
>JAYZFJ010000028.1:0-19432 GCA_036336805.1 Planctomycetota bacterium | reverse complement strand
CATTGCCCGTGTTGAAACGCATCACGGACGTTTTTATGGCACTTTTCATGAGGCTTTCGAGATCGACTGGGTCTGGAACGCTTCACTTTCTCGGTCGGGGAGCCGGTGCGATCCAACAAATGCGTCGATCTTGGTTCGAATTGTCGCGATCGTTCCCACTTCTTCCCCGGCTCGCCCTGTGGTGTTCATCCAACGGGTGGCCTGAGCCATCTCCTCACAGTCCCAATACGGTGCTGGTGCGGGTAAGTTCAGGCAATCTCAGGTATTTCGTGCCACTCGGTCTGGGGCTGGATCGTCAGGGCATCGGCCGAACCCAGATATTCCTGAACTCCAGGGGATCATTGTGCTCCTGGATTCGGATGGGACCCGGTCCATGGGGGTTCCCGTAGGTCGTGGTGTTTCCGTGCACGGTGGTTCCAGTGAATGCCTGGTTGTTCTGAACCACGACCCCGTTGTAGAGGACCGTCGAGCGAGCTGGTGCGATGAGCGCTCCGTTCTCATCCCAGCGAGGCTGGGTGTAGATGATGTCGTACGTGTTCCATTCGCCCTTGGGTCGACAGGGATTGACCAGAGGGGGGTGCTGTCCGTAGAAGCTGCCGCCCGAGCCGTCTGCGTAAGTGGTGTTCTCGAATCCGTTTAGGATCTGAATCTCATACTTGTCGTTGAAGAAGATCCCGCTGTTGCCGGCATTCTGCCCGCTTCCCTCGAAATCAGCGGGCACCCGCCACTCCAGATGGAGCTGGCAGTCCCCGAAGTCCTGGCGAGTATGAAGATCACCCTTGGTCACCTTGGCGACCCCATCGGCCACCCTCCAGCTTGCCGCACTTCCACCTGTTCGAAATGCGTCGAGATTGCTGCCGTCGAAGAGCACGATCGCATCGCTGGGGGCCGTGCCGGCTTGGGTGCCACAGCTCGGGGTACCGGGTGTCACCACGTTCGGTTGTGGGCGGTCCATGTCGTGAACGGGCCAGGTCCCGGTGTCCTGCTGCGCGCAGGCCAGTGCAAAGAGAGCGGAACCGATTCCGGTGGTAGACAAGATCGTTCTGAAGTGGGTCATTGGTCGATACTCCTGATCGTTTGAGGGTCTGACACGTTGTACCAGAAACGGCCTGTGGCTTGAACTGGACGCCGAGTCGATACGATGGAGACGCATGGTCAGTACCGACGCTCAATCCTCCGCCCACTCGCCGGTTCTGTCGGTTCAGGATGCTCGATTGGTCTACCCCAACGGTCACCAAGCTCTGGACGAGGTCTCCTTCGAATTGGAGCCCGGTGGATTCCTCGCGCTGACCGGTCCCAGTGGCTGCGGGAAGACCAGTGTCCTGCAAATGCTGGCCGGCCTGCTTCGCCCCACCGCGGGATCGGTTCGGGTCGAAGGTCAGGACCCTTCCCGGGTCGACGGTATCGCCTGCTGCTTCCAGGACCCGAGGCTGCTTCCCTGGCGCTCGGTCGGAGCGAACGTGGCCCTTCCTCTGGAACTGGCCGGCGTACCGGGTTCCGACCGGACGGATCGGGCGACCGAAGCCCTGGCCAGAGTCGGGCTCGAGCAGGTGGCGGATCGTCTACCGCACCAGCTGTCCGGCGGCATGCGGATGCGGGTCTCGATCGCACGAGCTCTGGTCGTTCGCCCCCGCCTTCTCCTGCTCGACGAACCGTTCGGTGCCCTGGACGAGGTGACCCGCGAGCAACTCGACGACGAGCTGCTCAGACTCTGGGACGAGGACCGGATGACGGTGGTGATCGTCACCCACTCCCTCCGGGAAGCGGTCTATCTCGCGCAGCGCGTCGTGGTCATGGCGGGTTCGGCGGGACCCCTTGTCGCCGATACCCCGGTCGAGTTCGGAGGTCGTACCGAATCCACGCGCACCGACCATGCCTTCAACGACGAGGTCCAGAGGGTCCAGCGTCTGCTCCGGTCGGGAGGTGGTGGATGAAATCACTCTTCATGCGCTTCATACCCCCGTTCATCGTGGCGGTGCTCTTTCTGCTTCTCTGGGAAGGGATCGTCGTCGTGTTCGAGATCAAGCCGTTTCTTCTTCCCTCGCCGGTCGCGGTCTGGGAATCGGGTCGAGAGCACTGGGATCAACTTCTCCAGGCGGCGCTTCGCACCGGGGGTGCGGCCCTTCTGGGCTTCGTCCTCGCCGGAACGGTGGGGGTGGCGCTCGGCAGTCTGCTCGGACTGTCCCGTTGGCTGGAACGTGGCTTCTATCCGCCGACCCTGCTGTTGCAGATGGTTCCCTTGATCGCAATCGCCCCACTCTTCGTGATCTGGTTCGGTTTCGGGGCGAGGTCGACGATCGCCGCGACGGTGGTGGTGGCGATCTTCCCGGTCATCGCCAGCACTCTGGGAGGAATTCGATCCACGGACCCCCAGCTGCTGGAGCTGTTCCGCTTCCACCATGCCTCCCGGCTTCAGACCTGGTGGAAGCTGCAGTTGCCCTCCGCATCCCCCTCGATCATCACCGGTCTGCGGGTGGCTGCGGGGCTCTCGGTCATCGGTGCGATCACCGCCGAATTCGTCAGCGGCTACACCGGGGAGTCCGCTCCCCTCGGCTCGATCATCATCGCCTCCGTCCAGAACTTCCAGACGGCGCTGATGTTCGCGGCGGTGCTGATCTCCTCACTCGTCGGTTTCCTCCTCTTCGGACTGGTGAACGTGCTAGGCTGGCTCGTCCTTCACCACTGGCATGGAGAACATTCCTGATGTCCTGCTCGCTCGAACGATCGAGGCGGCTGCACCGCTCTCTTCGATCACTCCTCCTGGTTGCTTTTCCGGTCCTGTTGCTTTTCTCAACGGCCTGCAAACCATCCACCCCACCCCCCGGCAGTGAGGGTCCGGCCAGGGTTCGACTTCAGCTGAACTGGGTTCCTGAACCTCAGTTCGGAGGGATCTATGAAGCCCGCAGGCTCGGACTCCTCGAGACCGATTCGCTTGCAGTGGACGTCCGGCCAGGTTCGGGTGGGATCTCGGCCCCGCAACTGGTCGCTACCGGTGAGGTCGAGTTCGGCATCGTCGGGGGCTCACAGATCCTCCAGATCAACCAGGAAGGTGGCGAGCTGGTGGCGCTCTTTGCCGTCTATCAGCACGACCCGCATGCGATCATGGTGCCGGAGGGCTCGCCGTTCCAGACCATCGAGCAACTCTGGCAGTCGCCGCAGGCGACCATCGGTGCCGAGTCGTCTCTGGCCTTCATCCGCGCACTCAATGAGCAGTTTTCTGCATCCGAGCAGGCTCGTTTCGTGGCCTACAACCTCCCGGCCTTTCGTGCTGGACGTCAGTCGGCCTCCCAGTGCTTCATGACCGCCGAACCGGTCACTCTGGAGCTCGAAGGCTTCCGGACCCGGGTGTTCTCCGCTGCCAAGGCTTCGGGATTCGATCCGTACAACACCGTGCTGGTAACGCGTCGTTCGTACCTCGACTCCAACCCTGAAGTCTGTCGAGAGATGGTCGATGCATTCACTCGTGGCTGGACGTCCTACACCAGGACCCCTGAGAAAACCAATCAGCTCCTCTCCGAACTGAATCCCGCCATGAGCCTGGAGGCTATGAACCTCACCGCCAAGCGCCAGCTTCCCCTGATTCTCGATGCTCAAACCGATGCCTTGGGCATCGGGTGCATGACTTCCGATCGCTGGACGTCGATTGCCGAGAGGTTGGTTGCTCTCAGGCTGCTCGATCGGGTGCCCGATGTCGAGGCCCTGTACCGGTGGCCGTTCGGTGCGCAGCCTTCATCTGAAGACACTGACTAACAGCAACCAGAATCTCCTTGGTCCGTTTCAGATATACTCGGACCGGCCTCCAAGGAGACAGCTGATATGCGAATCAACGTGGTCATCGGAGCGTTCGCGTCGCTACCACCCGCTCCAGCTGGTGCTATCGAGAAGGTCTGGGCGCAGCTGGCTGCCTCCTTTGCGGCCAGCGGTCACGAAGTCACGGCGCTCTGTCCCGCCTGGGAAGGTCTGCCTGCCCGCGAGCAAGTCGCCGGAGTCAGCTACATCCGAAGCTCCGGGTTCCAGCGCATGGGTTCCATCTGGCGTGAACTGACCATGGACTTTCGATATTCGCGTGTCATGCGCAAGTTGCTTCCCCCGTCGGACGTGACAGTCTGCAATGCCTTCTGGATGCCGGTTCTGCTGAAGAACCGAAAGTCCCGCTTCGGCGTGATCGACCTTCACCTGCAGAGGTTTCCGAAACGGCAGATGTTCCTGTACAAGAAGATCGATCGCATCAGCACGGTATCCAATGCGATCGCCGACGCGGTCCGTACGCAGACTCCGGGAGTTGGTCACCTGCTGGAGGTGATTCCCAATCCCGTCGATCTGGGCGTCTACTACCCGCCCGCCGAACCATCACATCGCTCTCGCCTCGAGGTCTTTTTTCACGGGCGCATTCATCCCGAGAAGGGTCTCGGCATCCTGGTCGAGGCCACTCGGATCGCGCACCAACGCGGTGTGGAGTTCAATGTTGCGATCACCGGTCCCCATGAACGTGCCAAGGGTGGGGGGGGTGATGAGTATCTTCGTGAACTCAAGAGCCTCAGTGAGGGACTGCCCATTCGATTCGAGGCCCCGATCTTCGATCAGCATAAACTCGCCGATCGACTGAGAGCGTGCGACATCCACTGCTATCCTTCGCTCGCCTTTCATGGTGAAGCTTCCCCGGTCGCTCCCGTCGAGGCGATGGCCTGCGGTGCGGTACCCGTGGTGAGTGATCTTCCGCAGTTCGAGGGGTACGCACGGCACATGGACACCGCGCTGGTCTTCGAGCGTGAGGGTCCCGAGGCACCCGGCCGGTTGGCTGATGCGCTGGTGACTCTGGTTCGGGACGAGTCGTTTCGCACTCGTCTGAGATCCAATGCCCTCAGTCAGGCCCAGGATTTCGCGGTCGACATCATCGCCGCACGGCATCTGGAAAGCTGGGAGCGCCTTATCGAGCGGTCTGGAGGCAACACGCCTTCATGACTTCCACCGGCCCAGAGAAGGTCGATGCACGTACCGTTTTCCGTGCTTCGTGGTTTCCGGTGCTCTTGATGCTGGTGCTCAGCGCTACGTTCCTGGTCGGTGGCCATGAAATCGATTCCCAGAAGTACGATCAGAATCTCTACCACATTCAGGTCATCCGCCAGTTCGAGGCTCAACTACCGACTCCAGATGTCTCCAACTACGGTGCTGCTACCGGGCCCGGGTACCACCTGCTCTACGCCGCGGTGGGAACCCTCATCGGCTCCGACATCGACACCCTGCGCTGGTTCTCCCTGGTAATCGCGGTGCTTCTGATCGTCGCGGTCACTGGATTCTGCACGATCCGCTGTTCACCACGAACGGCCGCGCTCGTGACCGCACCGCTGGCCGTCTCCTACTACCTGCTCGGAAGCGCGGTGCAGCTGCAGACCGACAACCTCGCCTGGCTCCTGTCCGTCATGATCATGGGCCCACTGGTCTTCAGGGGCGTGACTCCCTGGTCTCTGATCACGTCCGGTTGCCTGCTCCTTCTTGCGGTGTCCGTGCGGCAGAACTTCATCTGGCTGGCTGGCCCGATCGTACTGGCGGGATTCCTGTCGACTCCCCTCGCACGAAGGCGCCTCGATGTCGATCATGCGGTCGTGTCCTCGCCTGAATCCAGATGGGGGCTCTTTGGTCTGAGCCTGCTGATGCTGCTGCCGGCGGTTCTTCTTCTCTACACCCTCATCTCCCTGTGGGGTGGGCTCGTCCCGCCGAACTTTCAGTACTTTCATTCCTCCCACGTCACCTGGGTCGCACTTGGATTCGCCTTGGCGATCGTGGGGTTCTACGCCCCCTTCTTCCTTCTGGCAGTTCCCCGATGCATGGAACTCCTCCGAAGCAAAGGACATTGGGTGCTCCTCGCCGGCATGGTGGGTGCCTGCTGCGCCCTCATTCCACCAAGTGACTCCAACGGAGAGCTCGGGCGGGCAGGTGGGCTCATGTGGAAGCTGGTCGCTTCCGGGCCGGTCCTGGAGGGACGTTCCCTCGTACTCGCTTTCTTCGCTGCAATCGGGGGTGGATCGATCATCCTGCTCTGGTTCGCTCAGATCGAGGCCGGGCAGAAACGCGGCGGACTCGTACTCCTCTGCGGCTGGCTGGCCACCACTTCTACGACGTTTTTGAACGTACAGTCCTACCAGCGTTTCTATGATTTTCCCTGTCTCCTTCTTCTGGTCTGGGGGCTGTCGCTCTGCCTCGACCGGACGGCGGCATCGGATCGTCGAATCGTCGGTGGTCCACCTCTTCTGGCGGCGATTCTCGCCGTGTTGTTCGCACTCGCAAGCATCTGAGCGGTCGACCACCGACCGCAAGCACCGGGTACCGACATGAGTGGATTCCAACCACGAACCATCCTGCACTGCGACCTTGATGCCTTCTTCGCGTCGGTCGAACAGATGGACGACCCCACCCTCAGGGGCCGCCCCGTGCTGGTGGGGGGAAGCGGCCGTCGAGGGGTGGTCGCGGCCGCCAGTTACGAAGCTCGTCGGTTCGGCTGTCGAAGCGCAATGCCCACCAGCGTGGCGTTGCAGCGGTGCCCAGACGCGGTGCTCATCCCGGGGCGGAGTGCCCGATACGCCGAACTGAGTCACCGCTTCATGGGCATCCTCGAAGACTTCAGTCCCCTGGTCGAAGTTGTTGGTCTCGATGAAGCGTATCTGGATGTCACCGGTTCCCGGCGGCTGCTCGGGGACGGGGCCACCATCGCCGGGCGTATTCGCACGCGTACTCGTGAAGAACTGGGTCTGGTGGTCTCGGTCGGCGTGGCTCCGAATCGTTTCGTGGCCAAGATCGCCTCGGATCTCGAGAAGCCCGATGCCCTCTGTGTGATCGAGCAGGAAGGAATCGCCGAGCGTCTGGCTTCCCTTCCCATCGAACGCATGCGGGGACTCGGTCCCCGGTCGGTGGACAGATTTCGCATGGAGGGGTTCCGCACCTTCGGTGATCTCCAGCGTGCGACCCCCGACCAACTGGCCGCACGGTTCGGAGAATCCTCGAAACGGTTCCATGCTCTGAGTCTGGGAATCGACGAGTGTCCGCTGACCTCCGAGCGCACCGCGAAGAGCGTCGGGCAGGAGCGTACCTTCGACGAGGACATCGCGGATCGTGAGATTCTCAAGGGCATCCTGCTGGGGGAAGTCGAGCAGGTCGCCGAGCGCCTGCGTCGAAAGGGAGTGACCGCCACGAGAGTCACGCTCAAGATCCGGTTCGGAGACTTCGAAACCGTGACTCGGAGTCGAACGATCTCCGAAGGCACTTCGGTCACCCGATCCCTCTGGAAGATCGCGGAGGCTCTCTTTCAGGACTGGTCGGCGACCAACGGCCAGGCGGTCCGGCTGCTGGGTTGTTCATTGTCCGGATTCGATGGTCCCGTTGAGGATGCTCTCTTCCGTGATCCCACGGAAGAGAAGGCAATGCGAGTCGATGCCGCCACCGACCGGATCCTCAAGCGGTTCGGCGCGCACTCGATCTCCCGGGCTCAGTCGGTGCGCCGAGGTGATCGCCGGTGAGCCCCGGGCTCAGTCCCGGGGCTGAAGCTCCATCTCGACCGTCCGTTCCTCGCCATCGCGGAGCAGTACGATCTGGACCACGTCGCCGGGATCGTGGCTGCGCAGTTGCTCGATCAGCTTCGGCCGGCTGTCGAGTTCGACGTCGTTCCACTTGAGCAACCGGTCATTGACCTGGATGTCAGCATCCTCGGCGGCACTTTCGTCGCGCACGAAGACGATCCTCAGTCCCGGCTCGCCGTCGTCCGTCGCGGTCCGGAAGCCGAACTTCACCCTCGGCATGCTGCCGCGCCTTCTGGTCTGTGTCGGAGCGGCTTCTCTCCTGCGCCCACTCTGGAACTCGAACTTCTCCGGCATCGAGGCCGCACCGAACGTCAGGTCGTGGAAGAGTTCCACGGTATCCGCTCCGCCCTCGAAGTTGATCAGGTCGACCGTGTCGCGCGAAGTGTGGTAGTCGTTGTGCAGGGGGAAGGGCGTGATCGCGAAGAGGATGGGGATCTGCCTTCGGTAGAAGTTGGTGTGATCGCTGCCACCCGAGGACCGTTCCGACTCGACGATCTCCAGGTCGGAGGTCTCGAACACCCCGCGCGCCCAATCCGCCATTCCGTCGCCGGTCCCGATTCCCGAGATGCTGAGCCGTCGGTCACCCTCGATCCGGCCGATCATGTCGAAGTTGATCATCAGTGCGAGGTCCTCCAGCGGCTGAACCGGGTTGTCGACGTAGTACCGCGATCCATTGAGCCCGCTCTCCTCGCCGTCGAAGGCGATCAGGATCACGTCGCGCAGCGGCATGTCCTCGGGGGCCTCGTCGTATGCGGTCTGCAACGACTCCGCCAGCATGATCAGCGCCGCCACGCCCGAGGCATTGTCATCCGCCCCGGGATGGAGCTTCCCGGGTCCCTCGTTGCTCCCGAAATCACCCATTCCCAGGTGGTCCATGTGGGCACCGATCACCACGTATTCGTCTCCGATGTCACCTCGACCCTCCACCCGGGCCATGATGTTCTCGCCCCAGAGGCTGACCTCGACCTCGCTGGTACCGGTCATCGTGACCGGAGTGTCACTGAGATGGGTGATGCCGATCTGATCGCTGTCCGCCAGCGCCCGCCATTCCTCGATCGTTCGAGGATCACCGGTCGCCTGCATCAGTCTCCCGGCGGCATCCGGGGTCATCATGAACAGCGGGACCTCCTCCAGGTACTGCTTGCCCGCGGTGAAGAGCTTCTTGGCCCGTGGATCATCGGCTCCCGGAGGATTGACCAGAATCACGCCCGCCGGGTTGAGCTGACTGATCTTGCGGAACTTGGGTTCGAGGTTGATCTTCGATGACCAACCCGTTTCCTTCCACTGGCTCTGGCCGTTCTCATCCATCGGTTCGAAACGGAACACGACGGCGATTCGTCCGCTGAGATCGTCGTCCTCGCTGAAGTTCGAATATCCCTCCGGGCCCTCATCGATACCGTAGCCGACGAATGAAAGCGGGGCCGAGACGTCGGCATCCGAACCAAGACGCGTCATCTCGTAGTCACTGCCTACCTCGAACTCCAGATCGCCGACGGCCAGCCTGCGATCACGCATCACGCTGTCGCTGCCCAGCGGGAAGCGCTGTCGGTAGGTGAAGGTTCCGTCCTCCTCTCCGGGAACCGGAGGCGTGAGTCCGCGGACCTTGAACTGGGTCTCGACGTACTCCCGGGCCAGTTCGGCCCCCCGGGTGCCGGGAAGCCGGCCTTCCATCCAGGGACTGGCGAGAATGATCATGTGCTCGTGGAACTCCCGGACATCTTCCGGAGCATCGCGCATGGCGTTCGAGAGGGGAGCCCAGTCGCGCGGGGCCTCGGTGTCCTGGGCGACAGCCGGGGTGGCCAGTGCCATGGCGGCAACGGCCAGCAGGCGGAAAGCACGGTTCTCGTTTCGATGCACGGTCAACTCCTTGTTCTGTTCGGTACCCCTCGGTCTGCGAGGGGATTCCATTTATTCTAGCGAATCTCCCCCGAGTCGATGACAAATGCCCTTGCCCGGTTCACATCCGGGGCTCACTTCCTAGGATTGTCTCCATGATCTCCCCCCTGCACACCGCCGCTCCTGTTTGCCGGTCTGTCGTTCGCGGATGGTGGTGCGCACTGATCGGCGTTCTGGTGCTCGTTGCCGCGCGTCCTGCCTGGTCGACGGAGCGGATCGATCCGGTCGACGGGCCGCACGTCGAGATCAAGGTGAAGCTCACCCCCGAGTATCTGGTGATGCAGGTCACGATGAACATCGTCTTTCTCGATCAGGCGATGACCTTCGAACGCGAGCGGTACGATCTGATCGATCCCAGCGAAGGGCCCGCACTGCTCGAGGTCCTCGACGACTGGGCGGCGGACGCTCTGGTCGCACGGATTGATGGTGTCGAGGTGACGCCACTGGTGGAGGGTCTGATGATCAACGATCCGGACACCTCGATGATGCCGTTGATGCGACAGACCGGCATGCGTGGACTGCGCAAGGTGCGTTTCAATCTGCAGTGGCCGGTCAAGTCGGCACCCCAGGAGATCGAACTCTCCTGGCCGTCCTATCCACCCGATACCACCATTGATCCCGACGATCCTCCGCCGATGCAGATCGCAGGGGAGGCCGCCATCGAAGGCATCCGCGAAGCGGTGTTCTTCACCGTTGATTCACCCGTCTGGTTGTGGCGCAGTGGGTCGACCGCGATCGAGGAGCGCCTGATCGCGATTCCCGCGCCGGAGCCACGCACCCCCTGGTCGATCCCGGTCGTTTCGGTGGCCCTCGGTGGAGTCGCCCTGATCATCGGTCTGGTTCTGCTGGTCTCCTCCGGCCTCTCCACCTCGCTGATCGGACTGCTGGTGCTTCTGCTCGGAGCGGCCGGTTCACTCCTGCTCTCCCGCGTGCTGGTCCTCGAGTTCACTCCCCCGGGGGTGGCTCGGATCGAGCCGCCTTCCACCCAGCAGGCGGAGGACCTCTTCGTCCCTCTTCACGGCAACATCTACCGGGCCTTCGACTACGTCGAGGAAAGTGACGTCTACGACGCCCTGGAACGAAGCGTCACCGGAGATCTGCTCGACGAGCTCTACCGGATGATCTACGCGAGTCTGGTCATGGAGGAGGCGCAGGGAGCGACCAGTCGGGTGCTGGCGGTGCGGCCGGTGGAACTCGAGATCGGTTCGATCGAGGTCGATGCGGCGCGTTCACTCGTTCTATTCACAGCGCTCTATCGCTGGCAGGTGGACGGCCGGGTGGCCCACTGGGGTCACATGCATGAGCGCACCAACGAGTACCTCGCGCAGCTCGGGGTCGTGGGTTCCTCGGAGGGATGGCGGATCGACTCCATCGATCTCCTGGAACAGGAACGGATCGATCCCATCGTCAGCGAGGACGAGATGCCGTTTACCGCTCCCGACTCCGAGGAATTCCCGGGGGACGACTTCGAATTCTGACCCGCTTCAGTGCACCCGCCGAAGCGCCCAGGCCTTCACATCGACATCCTCCGCGGCCATGCAGACCGGCATCCCCTCGACCTCGATCCCCGCCTCGGCCACCAACTGGTCTTCGAGCGCATCAATCCTCGCTTCACGCAGCTTCCACGGGCGGTGATTGATCACGCCGCGCCAGACCCTGCCTCCCCTGGCGGAGTACAGACAATATCGCTCGGTGAGGAAGTGCCGCAGCGAACCGGATTCACTGCGCGGCATGGGATCACCGGTGGTCCAGACGATCCTGCTCGACGTTCCATCGGAACGCCGGAGTGCGTAGTCGGTGCTGGATCCCTCACGCTTCACGTCGAATGACGCATGGACGTAGTTCAGTTTCCACAGTCCGCGTCCACCGAGAACGGCGAGACGACTTGCGGCATCGAGGCTGAAGAACCACACCCCGGGCACGCCGTCGTGCAGGACGTAGGTGCGGACGTTGCATTCGTGGAACCTGGAGACTCCCGGGAACGGGGGGATCCCTCGGGGTCGGGTACCGTCCATGGTGAAGGGGATGAGACCGACCCATGCAGAGCCATCGAAGGTGTCCAGCTGCAGCCCCTCCGGGAGGAGCGAGTCCATGATTCGGGCGTCGACTCGCCAATGCATGAACAGCAGGTTTCGCCAGCTCATCCTCAACAGGGAGCCCGGAGAATTCGCTCCGGGGATCGTTTCCTGCCAGTCGATGTCGGCGTGTGGTGAACTCATTGCATCATGGTACGAATTCCCGAAGGAATCGTGGTGATCCGCTGGTATAGTTGCCATCATTCGAGAGGATGAACCCGTGAACCCTGGCGTTCTGATCACAACCCTGTCGGTGCAAGCCGATGCGACTCCAGCGCCTTCCCCGGCGGTGTCCGGGATCGACTGGTGGAGCGCACTGGCCGGTCTTCACCCCCTGGTCCTGCACTTTCCGATCGCCCTGGTCATCGTGGCCGCGCTCATCGAGTTCATCGCACTGCTGGGACGTCGTGAACGACTGACCTCCTTCAGCATCATCGCGATCGTCATCGGCGCTCCCCTCACGATCGTCGCGGCCTGGAGCGGTTGGGCGATGGCCGACATCGGATACGGCAGCGGCTGGGAGCTTTCATTGCACCGGTGGTTCGGTGTCGCCTCCGCGGTACTGCTTGCGGGAATCTTCATACTCACGCTCATAAGCTGGTTCGGCAGCAAGGCATGGGCCACCGCCACGACCCGCGGCCTGCTTCTCGTGGCTGCGATCCTCATCGGGATCACCGCCCATTTCGGTGGTTCCATGGTCTGGGGGGATTCGTTGCTGATCGAATCACTGTTCCCGCAGGAGCCGGCAGGGGTCACGGAAACGACCGAGGATCCGAGCCCACCCGACCAACCCGCCGAGAAGACCGAGAAGACCGAGAAGGCCGAGAAGGCCGAGAAGGTCGAGGATCGGCCAGTTCCGCCGGTCGAACCGAAACTTCCCGCCGGCGTACAGACACCGGACCTCGCGAAGGTCTCCTTCACTCGCGACGTGGTTCCCATTCTGGATGCCCATTGCTGGGACTGCCACGCCGCCACGGGGCGTGCCAAGGCCGGTATCCGACTGGCATCCGAGGCTGATTTCCAACGAGTGATCGGCGGTCATCCGATGGTGACGCCGGGCGCTCCCGACCAAAGCCTGCTCTACACGGTCGTCACGGTGCCCCGAGATGACGACCTCGCGATGCCACCCAACGGTCCGGGACTCTCTGCGGCGGAGATCACAACGTTGTCCGAGTGGATCACTCAGGGTGCGCCGGTCGAATCGACCGATGCCGCACCGAGTCCGCCTTCCGCCGTACCGTCCCGAGCCGGGGATCCGGAACCCGTGGTGGCGGCCGAGCCTGTCGTTGACCCGGCCGCGACTCCCGCCGTGCGGACGGCGACCCAAGCCCTCGACCGGCGAGGGGTGTCCGTCCGACCGATCGCCGTCGGCAGCTCCTGGCAGGTGGTCAACGCCAGCGGTCTCAGTCATCGAATCGATCCTCCCTTCGGGGACGACGACATGGCGATGGTCGCGTCGTTGAAGCCGGTCCTGGTCGAGCTCAACCTTTCGAACACCAACGTGACCGATGCAGGTGTGGACTCCCTCTCGGGCTTCGACCGCCTGAAGCAGGTCTCGCTCAAGGAGACTCGTACCGGCGACGGTGCGGCCCGAGTGCTTTCCGGCCTGCCGGAGATCGAGAGCGTCAACTTCTTCGGTACCGACCTGGGAGATCGGGGGCTGCTCGAGCTGGCCGGGGCATCGACCCTCAAACGAATCTACGCCGGGCAGACCAGGGTGACCGGACCCGGCGTCGCCTCCGCCAAGGCGCGTCATCCGGACCTGGTGGTCGTCTGGCAGGCCCCCAGCCTGCCAGACGAGGTCGAGCGCCCTGATTCCTCAAACGAATGAGACCCTGGGCTCCACGATTTCCGCCCCGGAACCCGGATTTTTCGGTCATCAGGGTGGGTGGTGCCATGTGCGAGAATTTCAGACCTCGCCGAATGGGGTGATGACCCCATGGATTTTCCTCTCAAACATGGCATAGTCATGGTGGTGTGCGAGCCCGAACCCCCGAAACCGGCCCGCCAGATCCCCGGTCAACTCCGCTCACGCAGGAAAGGAATGCAGAAAGATGACACTCGATCCAAGTCGCACGGCGCTGGTCCTCATCGGATTCCAGCGGGATTACTTCAACGCTGATGGAATCCTTCACGGAGTCGTCGAGGAATCCCACCGGGTGAGCGGCACCCTCGCGAACACCCTGGCCTTCATCGAGGCGTTCAAGGACACCGACATGCTGATGGTCAACACCCCGATCGTCTTCAGCGAACTCTACGAGGAGCTCGAGAATCCGATCGGCATCCTCAAGACGATACGGGACGTGGAGGCGTTCAAACAGGGTGCACCCGGAGCCGAGGTGATCGACGAGATCACTCAGTTCGGGGATCGGATCCTCACGCTTCCCGGCAAGAAGAGCTTCAATGCGTTCTCGAACACCCAGCTTGGTGAGACCCTGCGTGAACGTGGGATAGAGACCCTGGTCTTCGCCGGATGCGTCACCTCGATCTGCGTGCACGCCACGGCTCTGCACGCGTTCGATTCGGGGTACAACGTCGTTCTGCTCTCGGACTGCACCTCATCCCGAACCCCGATCGAGCAGGACTTCTTCTGCGAGAACGTCTTCCCGCTCTTCGCCGAAGTCAGCAACTCCAAGGAACTCAGCTCCGCCACCTGTCCATGAACACGGAAGAGAACCAGAATCCCGAAGATCGTGGTGGCGGGACGGATCAGAGTCCCGAGCGGTACGACAAGCTCATCTCGGAGAACTCGTTCTTCCTGGAGAAGCTGCATGCAGAGCATGATCGGCGGACCAGGCTCAAGCTGGAGGAGATGCTCGCCGAGACCCCGGCGATCCACTTCGAGCTCGACGCGGAACTCAGGCTGACCTACGTGAATCCGACCTGGACTCGTGAACTCAGGCATCCCGTCCACGAGGTCATCGGTCGGCCGTTGACGGAATTCGTGTCACCATCCGATGTGGAGTCGCTCACCCAGGCGATCCTCGACAAGATCGGAGGGTCCGGTGATTCCAGCGAGACCGTCATCTGCTTCATTGATGGAGCGGGTGCACCTCACTGGATGAGTGCGAAGCTCCGGATCAACCGGACCGGTACGATCAGCGGCAACCTGCAGGATGTCTCGGTCCACCGGGAATTGGAGAACGAGCGGCTTCAGACCCAGAAGATCCGATCCATCGGTCGGTTCGCCGCCGGCTTCGCCCACGACTTCAACAATCTGCTGATGGCCATCACCGCCAATCTCGACATCGCGCAGCGGAAGCTGGCGAGTCGTGATCTCGATCTCAAGGAGCTGGCTCTGTCCTTGAAGGCGTGTGACCATGCGTCTCAGATCACGAAGCAGCTGATGAACTACAGCAGCATCGGGCAGGAACAGCTTCCCGTGGTCCAGCCGAACTCCATCTCGGATCTCGTTCACGAGGCGGTCGAGATCGCATTCCGCGGTTCCCAGATTCAACCGATCGTCAAGATCGACCCTGACGTGCCCCTGGTCGACATGGACAGTTCGCAGATCCACCAGGTGCTCAACAATCTGCTCATCAATGCCGAGCAGGCGATGCCGGACGGCGGAGTCATCAGGATCCGGGTCCGTGAGCGCTTCTATGCACCGGTTCCCAATGCCGACCAGCAGGAGGGAGTGGTGATCGAGATCAGAGACCAGGGAGTGGGCATTCCCAAGGAAGATCTCGAACAGGTCCTCGAGCCCTACTTCACCACCAAGGAGATGGGAAACGGACTGGGTCTCACCACCGCGTACTGGATCATCAAGCACCACGGCGGTCTGTTCGAGATCGACAGCGCCCGGGGCAACGGAACGGTGGTCCGGGTGACCCTGCCGGTCTCCCGCGATCAGACGAACGTCGCCACCGATCCCGAACCCGCCCGAACATCGGTGGCACCGCTCACCATTCTGGTCATGGACGACGATGATTCGGTTCGCGAGGTCATGGTCTCGATGCTCGAGCTCCTGGGTCATCAGTGTCTGTCCGTTCGACATGGCGAGGAGTGCCTGGATCGCTACGTGCAGTCACTTGATCCGGCGACCGATGTCCCGGCCGTCGACCTGGTGATCGTGGACCTGGTGGTCGCCGGCGGTCGTGGAGGGTTGTGGACCCTCGACAAGCTGTGTGAAATCGATCCGGATGTGCCCGTCCTGGTCTCAACCGGCTACAGCAAGGATCCGGTCATCGAGGACGCGGCGGCTCACGGATTTCGCGGTGCCCTCCAGAAGCCCTATACCTTGAACGATCTCGAGCAGGAGATCGCCCGGGTGATGACCCTGCTGGATTCCGAAGAGGCTACGCGGGAATTCGAATGACCCCGTGGCTCAGAAGCAGGCGCCCCAGTTGGCCAGGATGAGGGTCAGGTCCGGTCCGCTCACGAGGCCGTCTCCATCGAGGTCACGATCGGAACCGGTGCTGCCCCAGGCGGCGAGCAGTTCGGTCAGGTCCGAACCGTTGACCGTGCCATCGCCATTGAAGTCGGGAGGGCAGGGGGACGTCGACTCGTATTCGATGATCAGCGCATTGAGGCTGTTCGAGCCCATCGCATCGTTCCAGGTGCCGTCTTCGTAGAGCTGCCCGTAGTCCTCGCCCCCGGCGTCGTTGGGTTCGCCTGCCCGCCAGTTGACGTAGTCCAGGGGTTCGCCCGTGATCCATTCCCACCCGGCGAAGGGTTCACCCAGGCCGGGCTGCTGGACCAGTCCGATCGCGATGCCGTCGCTGACGTAGAGGTTCGGGATGATTTGCGCTGTCAGCATCTGGTTCTCCGCTTCCGAATTGATCGTGACCAGATGTCCACCACGCTCTTCGGCGTAGGCGATCGCCTCCGGGTGAGTCATGGCTATCGGGAGTGCGAACCCCTCGTATTCGTTGCCGTTGCCACCTTCACTGGTTTTCCACGTGTAACGGAACGGTGAGCCGGGGCGTTTCACGACGTAGCCGGCCCAGTTCTCGGTGCTCTCATTCAGGTTGTCGTTCCAGCCTCCGCCACCGGTGAGCTGGCCGTAGTCCTCGCTGCCTCCGGAATTGTTCGGTTCACCCACGTTCCAGTTGGTGTACGTCAGGGCCGTGCCGTCTGTGAACTTCCAGCCACCGCTCGGTTCGCTGTAGTCGGGGTCCGTGCGATCCTGGTAGAGCCCGAAGGCGCAGATACCGTTTTCGAGGCCGCTGGCGGTGAAACTCACCACCGCATTCTCCTCGGCACTACCGACCGAGGCGAGTTGATCACCCGCAGCCTCCGCTTCGTCACGGCAGCCCTCCCAGGTCGAGGCGCCACCGGCGGTCTCCCAGAGTTCGTAGATCGTGTCCTCGGGGGCGCCGAGATCGCTCGGCCAGGGGACCACCCGCTTGAGTGTGCGTACCGCGGGTTCCACCGTGAGGGTCCCGGTACCGATGTAGAAGCTCGCGTAGGCTCCCACGCAGAGGTAGTAGTCGTTCCCGGCTTCAGCGGTGAATCCGATCTGCTGGGTGAACACGCTGCACCCCGGGGTGTCATCGGCGCAGCCGACCAGACTGGAGAACTGACAGTTGTTCTCGAAGATCGCCAGCCGGGTGTCGTAGGTGGCCTGGTCGCACGTCGAAGCGACGTAGCTTCCACTCTCCGGGCAGGTCCACCGGAACCAGATCGACTTGTAGAGGATGTCGTTGCCGAACTGCCCGAGATCGCAGATGCCGGTCAGGTCCAGTTGCAACGTCGAGGCGGTGTTGTCGAATGCGGCCGCACCATCGACGAGGTCCACCGCACTGGAGCAGTCGGCCCCATCGCCGCCACCACCTCCGGAGTCGTCCGGACACTGTTCGTCGGTGCAGTCGCCACCATCGTTTTCGTAGCAGCACAGGTTCGCACCATCCGCCTGATCCTCTCCGTCGCAGAATCCATCTCCGATGTAGAACTCATCGATGCAGTCGGCGTCCGCGCAATCCTCGACCTGCCCGTCCGGACAGCCTCCACCTTGCGTGGAGAGCGGAGTGCAGGACAGAATCAGTGCAATGCCGGCGTAGCTCAGAACCATCGTGTTCTCCAGAGTTTCGGGTGTCCTCCCAAGGTAGCACCCCTCCGGCATCTTCCACCCAGAACTCCCCCGATCGGTGGCGTATCATCCATTTTTCGGCCTTTCGGGCAGGATTTCCGGCCGGTGCGGGCCGGATGCGTGAGGCTCAGCGCGCGCGAGGCAGATCGGACCACCGAGTGGTGTAGTTCGGTGAGCGAAACTGCTGTTTCATCCGCCAGGGCTGCTTCTTCGCATGGCCGACCGACGCCGGCTGCAGGGTATGCGCCCCCATCGTCTGGTTGATCCGATCCAGGGTGGTCATCAGGCGTTCGTCACGGGCATGATCCCGGTCATCGAAGAGTCCCGACTGCGCGTTCTCGAAGGCGAGTTCCGAGAGCATGACCCCCGCCTTCTTGTAGTGGAAGCCGGGTCGCCAGAGGCTTCGGCCCAGGGCGAGTGCGTGTCCCAGGATCACCGGCGTGGTCGCGGTGTGGGGGAGCAGGGCGCAGGTTCCGGAGCGGTGGTACTGCGGCAGATCCTCCCGGAACCGGTTGGTGTTGAGGAAGACGGAGATGCGACCGGCTCGCCCGCCTTCGGCCCGGAGCTTCTCCGCCGCCCGGGTCGCGTGGGTCGCGAGCGCCTCGGACAGATCATTCCACCGAGTGACCATTTCCCCGAAGGATCGGGAGCGCACCAGCGTCTGGCGCGGTTCCGGGACGGTCTCGATCTCCTGGCAGGGTACGCCTCGCAGTTCGAGGGCGGTTCGCATCGCGACCACGTTGAAGTTACGGCGCACTTCAGCGGGGGGCACGCGGGAGAGGTCGAGTGCGGTGCGGATGCCGAGGGCGGCGAAGCGCCGGGCCCAGCGGCGACCGATGCCCCAGACATCCTCGATGGCGATCGATTCGAGGGTGCGTTCGCATGACGGGTCGGTCTCGGGGAATCGGTGGACGCCCGCATGCTCAGGCACCCGCTTGGCGATCCGATTGGCCGCTTTTGCCAGTGTTTTCGTGGATCCCAGGCCGATCGAGACCGGGATGCCCGTCCACTGGCGGACCGTCGTGCGGATCTTCCGGCAGAGTGTCTCGAGGTCGCGCTGAGCCATCGGGATCAGGTCGAGGAACACCTCGTCGATCGAGTAGACCTCGATGTCGGGAACGAAGTTGCGGATCGTCTCGACCACTCGGCACGAGAGGTCATGGTAGAGCGTGTAGTTCGAGGATCGCACCACGATGTCGTGTGCGCGGATCCGGTCCCGGCACTTGAAGATCGGTTCGCCCATCCTGATCCCGAGGTCCTTGGCCTCCTGGGAGCGGGCGATGACGCATCCATCGTTGTTGGAGAGCACCACCACCGGCCGATGTTCGAGACCCGGGTCGAAGACGCGTTCGCAGGAGGCGTAGAAGTTGTTGCAATCGACGAGGGCGTACATCGTCTTCGGTACGCGCTTCATGGTTCGTGGATCACCGAACGCACCACGCCCCAGATCGAGACCTCGGTGTCGGGCCCGACCGCGATGGGAGGGTAACCGGGGTGTTCGGCGGTGAGCGCGAGTCCTCGGGTCGTCCGGGTGAGTCGCTTGACGGTGAATTCTCCGTCGACCACTGCCACGACGACCCGACCGGGCTCCGCGGTCAGGGAGCGGTCGACCACCAGCAGGTCGCCGTCGTGGATGCCCGCGCCGAGCATCGACGAGCCTCCGGCCCGCAGGAAGAACGTCGCCGCGGGGTGGGGGATCAGTTCCTCGTTGAGGTCGAGGCTGCGCTCGACGTGGTCGTCGGCGGGGGAAGGGAAGCCGGCTTCGACGCGGGAGGCGAGCTGGGGGCGGGCGACCCGGGTCGCCCGTGGGGAGGTGGAATAGGGGGTGGACATGGGGGAACTACCCTAACATAGGCCGA
>JAYZFJ010000027.1:0-26159 GCA_036336805.1 Planctomycetota bacterium | reverse complement strand
GATCGCCTGCAGTTGTTTGGTGGTTCTTCGCTCGGGCATCCTGAGGCACCTCGTACGAGTCGGATAGGTGATGAAAAGTATAGGCCAACAACGGGTGATCGGGACCGGTGCGTCTGGAGATGACGCGGAGTGGACGCCCCGTTTTCGTCATGATTGACAGGCGCCCGGAGCCCCCCTGATCATGAGGAGAACGAACCCCAGCCCTCCGGGAGTACCCATGCCCCGAATCACGATCATCGGCTGCAGCGGATCCGGAAAGAGCACGCTGGCCAGAACCGTGCATCAGCGTCTCGGAATCCCCTGGCTGGAGCTGGACTCCCTGCAACACCAGCCGGACTGGACTCCCCTGGACCCAGAACGGTTCCGAGGAGCGGTGACCGCCTTCATGGACCGACACCGGGACTGGGTGATCGACGGCAACTACCCGGTCGTCTCCGACCTGATCCACCCGCGATGTTCGGACCTGGTCTGGCTGGATGTCCCGTTGCCCAGGGTGCTGTGGCAGCTGGGCGGTCGAAGCCTCTCCCGACTGATCCGACGAACGGAGTTGTGGAATGGCAACCGGGAACGGCTGCGGGACCACCTCTCATTGGAGCCCGGACGATCGGTGCTGGTGTGGGCGATGAGGACCCATCAGGTCTATCCGGCGCGCTTCCAATCTCTGGCCGAAGATCCTTTACGCACGCATCTGCGATTGCATCGCATCCGTGACCGCAACGACCGGCAGCGGCTGCTTGACTCCCTGGCGGACACGACATGAGGCGGATGGGCGAACGATCGGAGCGACCGGTGCGATGAATCCCGGCTGGACGGAACCATGCATTCGGGAGGCGGCGAGGGGGTCAGGGTCGGTAGCGTGGGAGTCGAAGGCCCAGCAGGTGGTGTGGCAGGGTGCTGATGATGAAGAACCCGATCGAGACGACCACGAAGAGGTAGGGCGTGATGGTCCCGAACTGGATGAGCGACCAGAGGACCAGAATCGCGAAGGTGGGAACCAGAAGGGGAAGACATCGGGCGTGCATCTGCACCAGCCGTGACCAGAGCGGGGTGCTCTGCGCGCCGGTTCCCGACTCGAAGGGCTTGGAGACGAGCCTCACGGAATGCCGATAGGCGTGCGTCGTGAGGAAGAAGAGGCCGATGGCGAAGAGCGGTGCGGCCAGTGAGGCCAGGGCCAGGATCAGTCCGGACTCGATGAGATCGAGGGCTGCAAGTCGGGGTTCGCGCAGGGCAGTGGTGATCAGGCTGAGGGTCGTGGCCGCCACTCCGATGACCAGGCAGATGGTTCCGACCATCGACACCTGCTCGAGAAACAATGCGGAGACGGGGAATGAACCGATCAGAAGTCCGAACGGCTTCCAGGCGGCCTCGGGGTGAAATGCGAAGAGGGGCCCGAGAATGATGCATCCTCGGCCAACGATGAAGAGCGTGCGTCGAAGCGTCGAGTCCCCACCGTGGCGGCAGGCCAGAAGATCCGCCGTGCCGAAGTGGATGACGGTCAGCAGCATGAATGCGGCGACGGTCAACACCGGGAGCAGGACCAGGGCGGTGATGGAAACGCCCATCCACGCAAGGTAGGGCAGGAACGCCCGGAATTGGGCGGAGAGACCATGGTGATCGCCGAGGCGATTCTGGACGAACCAGTCCATGGCCCCATGAGGCATCCCCAGGATGAACAGGGAGCCGAGAAACGGAAGCCAGTCGAGCTCACGGGTCACTCCGGGGGCCAGGAGGGCCAGAAGCGCGCCGATCCCGAGACCGATCCAGGGGATGAACCGAAGCACGATCAGACTGGTGTCGGATGACATCACCCGCGCATGCGACGCATGCGCGGGTGATGATCCGGTGGGCATGCCGGAGACCACGGGGGATGAATTCAAACGGCTCATGGTGGGTCTCCGGCAGAAACGGGAATCACTCAGCTGCGGGAAGGGTCCCCGCCGCTTCGTGCTTGCTCAGGATCGAGGCGGCGACCACACAGGCGATGCCGAAGCCGACCTTGTTGATCACATCCGCGATGTTGTAGGCGATCTCTCGGGCGCTCTCACCCTCGTTGCCGCCGAGGGCCAGCAGGAACCCGATCGGGGAGATGATCCAACCGATGAGGATGAATCCCTTCATCACGCCAAGCGTGCCCTGGAAATCCTTGGGCAGGAAACTGGCGGCGCGGGTGACCTGTGTGTACAGGATTCCGACCATGATGATCCAGCAGAAGCATGCGATGATGTAGCAGATCCACCAGGTGCCGCTGCCAAGCGCGCTGGTTTCAGCAACCCAGGCGAAGACGAGCATGGCCAGGGAGACGATGCCGAGGCTCCAGAAGAGCGGACGGCCCTTCTTGCCGAGGTTCAGCAACAGCGGGAATTCGAGCACCATCAGAGGGACGGTGATCAGCCAGTCGATGTATCGGTAGGCCGTCGGGAACGCCTCGAGTTCCCCAATGACGATCTTGCCGTCCGCATTGGTGGAAATCGCCATCGCAAGACTCTCGACGTAGATGTTCGCCATGCGGTAGTAGTGGAAGCACGCCACGGCGCAGATGATGCCGGCGACAATGGCGACCTTCTTGTAGGTCTTGGACAGGGAACCCTGCATCATGAAGAGGTACAGCGCGCCGGCTCCCATGCCGACGATGCCGAGCCAGAAGAGATACATGGTGATGCCTTCAACACTCAGCCCGGCACCCAGTGCCTTCATCGTGTTGGACATCTCCGCCAGAACGGGAGGGGGATACATTAGGTGTTCTCCATTTACGTTGAGCCTAAGAAGGCCTGAAGGGTGATTGATACGAGCGTAGTCTAGTGAGAACGTTCATATCGTCCATATCGTCCAGCCACCCTTTTTGTGATTTCAAGCGTTTGTTTGGCCACAAAGCGCCATCTGGAGCGACTGAGCGGGCGTTTCAAAACAAAATAAACTCGACTTCAGGTCGCTTCATAACGTTCAAAGAGAGCAAATCGGTCTTACCCCGTGCTCTGCATCGCGGCCGCCAGGGCGTTGACACTGAGCAGGATCAGGGTCTTGAGCTCCTCACCTCGGTCGCCTTCGCGCCATCGCCGGAGCAGTTCGACCTGGAGCACGTTGATGAGATCGGTGTCGCCGTTGCGCTCGAGGATCGACTGCTGGATGACCGGATTGTTGTCGAGAAGCCCTGCTTGTCCGGTGATCGTGAGCACGGCATCCTTCGTGCGACGAAACTCCTCGACCAGCAACTGGTGCATGCCACCCCCACTGCCG
This sequence comes from Planctomycetota bacterium, assembly GCA_036336805.1. Taxonomy (GTDB): domain Bacteria; phylum Planctomycetota; class Phycisphaerae; order Phycisphaerales; family SM1A02; genus UBA8087. Next base: position 22,925 of record JAYZFJ010000027.1, on the reverse strand, counting down.
CTCGTGTACCAGGCCGCGACATCCAATCGTGCACGTGCCATCTCCTGCTGGGCGTTGTCGATGAAAGCACGGAAGAACCCCCCTTCCGCATAGGCGCTGCGACACCGCTCCAGGAGCACCGCGTCCTCGAGGACCAGCTGCTCGAACGCGGTCCCGACTCCGTACCAGCCGGGGGCGTTGTAGCGCATCTGCGTCCAGGCGAAGACCCAGGGAATCGCGCGCAGGTTCTCGAAGGTCACCGCCTGCCCCGACCGGGAGACCGGACGGGAGGCGATCGGCAGGTCACCGATGAACAGGACCGGCGAACGATCGACGAACATCGACCAGAACGGTTCCGCGTCGATCAGGTTTCGGTAGGCGAGTCGTGAAGATTCGGAGAGGCGGTCCATGAGTTCACGGAACGACGCATCGACCGGGACCGCGTCGTCCGGGGTGGCGGTGGCGATCATCATCGCGTTGATGATCTGCTCCAGGTGCCGATGAGCGACCTCCGGCATCGCGTAGCGGAATGAGATCACCTCGCCCTGCTCGGTGAAGCGGATCCGCCCGTTGCGGGTTTCCGGGGGGCTCGCGAGGATCGCACGATTGGCACGGCCTCCGCCACGTGCGACCGTCCCACCTCGACCGTGGAAGAACCGGAAGGACACCCCCGCTTTCCGGGCGATCCGAGCCAGGTCCTGCTGGGCGGCCTGCAGGCGCCAGTTCGCAGCCCAGTAGCCACCATCCTTGTTGGAGTCGGAGTACCCGAGCATGACCTCCTGGAAACGGCCCCGTGACTCGAGGCAGGATCGATAGGCGGGGTTCTCGAACAGTTCGGTGAGGATCCCCCCGGCGCGATCGAGGTCGTCGACGGTCTCGAAAAGCGGTGCAACATCGACCGCGCAGTAGACGTTCCCGTCGACGATCGTCCAGAGACCGGCCTCGCGAAGGAGGACCATCACTTCCAGGAGATCGCTCACGTCGTGGGCCATCGAGATGACGTAGGTGCCGACGGACCGTGGGTCCCGGCGGATCGCTTCGGAGAAGACCGCGAGCCCGTCGAGCAGTTCATGCGTCGCTTCGCCGGGTTCCTGCCCGCGCGCCAGCAGCGGGCGGGCGGTGGCCAGTTCCGCTTCCAGGAGTTCCCGCCGCTCGACTTCGGTCAGCGAGAGGTAGTTCTCGCTGACCCCGGCGAGCTGGAAGAGTTCGGCGACCGCCGATTCATGCACGCGGCTGTGCTGCCGGATGTCGAGCGCCGCGAGGTGAAAACCGAACGTGTGCGCGGCGACCAGCGCATCGGCGACACCACCTCGATCGGCGGTCTCCTCGAGCCCGGCGTACCGGAGAGCGGATTGAATGAGGCCGAGGTCCCCGAGGTAACGGACGCAGTCGTAGTCAGGCTTCCCGAGGCGGGCCTGCATGTGGGTGAGCTTCACCCGGAAGGGTTCGCGGTCCAGGTGCCGGATCGCCTCCGGATCCAGAGGCGACTCGGCCTCGTCGCGGGCGATCGAGGCGGAAAGCTCGGGATCGATCGGAACTCGCCGTTCGGAGAGACTCAGTTCTCGGTGCAGCTCGTCCAGGATCGCATGGTGCCGGTCGATCGCGACCGCTCGCATCTCGGCGAACGCACTCCGGGATCGCTCCGCGGTCACGAAGGGATTCCCGTCCCGATCCCCGCCGATCCAGGATCGGTAGTGCAGCAGAACCGGCAGAACGGGTCGGCGACCGTACGTCGTCTCGATCGCATCGGCGAGGTCGCGGTAGAGCGCGGGAACGGCGTTCCAGATCGTACCTCCCAGATAGTGGATACCGTTGCGCACCTCGTCGATCACATCGAGGCGGCGCGAGCGTATCTCGTCGGTGGCCAGCAACTGAGCGAGGGTCTGGCGCACGTCGCTCTCGAGCGCACGCTCCTCGCTCGGAGTCAGGGCGGTCTGGTTTCTCGTCACCAGCAGTTCGGCGATCCGGTCCTGCTTGGCGATCACGCTGCGCCGGCGGGATTCGGTGGGGTGTGCGGTCAGGGTGGGCTGGACGTCCAGGGCCGCCAGGGTGCTCATCAGTTCGTCGTACGAGCGACCGGCGTCGGCCAGGGTCCGGACCGCATCCGCGAGGGACTCCGGCCGCGGTCCTCCGGTGGCGACCTCCAGGGCCCGAGCACGGTTCACCCGGGTGATGTGCAGCTGTTCCGCCTTGTTTCGAAGATGAAACCGAATCGTGAGCAGCTTGAGTAGCGAATCGATTCGCTCGTGGGGGAGTTCGCCGAGTTCCGGATCCGGGGTCCCGGTGTCAAGCATGGTCCGAGCCGCGAGACGGATTCGATCGATGTCCTCCGAAGCGACGTCCGCCAGCGATTCCGCGAGCCTTGAATGCAGCCAGGAGACATCGCGCGCAAGAGGTTGGGAAGTCATGATCAAAGGATACCCTGCATCGAGAGCCACGATCGGTATCATCAGGCCAGGACACGAGGGCCTGATCACCCAGCGGAGCGACCACCATGAATGTTCTGACCGATGAATTGGACCCCAAGGTCGTCGAGCTTCGGGCTCGGCTGGACGCCTACTACCAATCGGCATCCGACTACTCTGCGTTTCATGTGGTCAACGAGAAGCATGATTACTGGAAACCGGTGATCGAACGATCCCGATCCATCGCAGCGAAGAAGGGCAGCTGCAAAATCCTGGAGGTAGGCGCCGGCATGACCGGGTTTCCCCACGCCTTGGGCGCGGATACCGGCGGAATCACGTTCTTCGCCCAGGACGTGACATCGCAGAACGAAGACCATCTGCGCTCGGTGGCCGGTGGGGTGTACATCGGCGATCTTTCCGAAATCACCGATCAATTCGACATCATCTTCTCGACCTTCGTCTTCGAACACATCACCTCACCAAACGCCTCTCTGCAGCACATGCTGAGCATGCTCAACCCTGGAGGCTCGATCTTCATCGCCTGCCCGCGCTACGGGTTTCCCCTGTACATGCCACCCTCCGCCAGGCACTACGGACGCCTGAAGCAGATACGGGTGATGACCTCCTTCCTGGCCAAGCGCCTGCGGGCCTGGATCACGGGTAAACCTGCTTTCGTCATCCACCTCGATCCCGCGATCCTGACACAACCCTCGTATTACATCGATGCCGACGCCGTGCACTGGCCATCCATAAGGGACATCCGACAATCGCTTCCTGACGGGTACTCGTTGCGGCGGATCGATCTCGAGGCCAAGGGCATACCTGGGCTGCTGTACAAGACTCTGATGTTGATCAACGTCGAGATCCGCAAGGATGGGTGATCCTCACGGATCGCGATGGATCAAGCGGGGAGTGATGAGCAGACTGCCGAGGCCGGATACGTGGTCGTACTCGCAGGTGGCGCCGTGGGAGATGCGCTCTTTCAGGCCCAGGGAAGCAGCGGCCGAGGTCCCCAGGGGCGTGGACCGCACCGACTCTTTTGGTTCTGAACGGGAAAACGCTCGGTGAGCGGAATACGATCAAGTCGTCTCCGTCAAGAACTGCTCGGATAGGACCTCCATGCATGCCATCACTCTTTCTCCCCATCCTGGTCGGCTGGTGCGCACTCTGGCTGGTGCTCGCGGGCATCGGGTTTCTCTACGGACTCCGGTGCACCGAAGGTGAAGCCAGTCGGCGGTGGTGGACGGGACTCTGGAGCATGACGTTGTTCTGGGTCGCGGTGGACCTGGTGATCGTGGTCTGGGCGATGCTGGCTCCCGTCAGCGACGTCGGCGAGTTCCGCAACCTGCTGGCGATCAACGGTGGACTCGACCTGCTCTACCTGGGAACGGGTCTCGTGCTGGTGACCAGGCGGGACCCGCTGCCTCGTGGATTCGGGGCGGCGATCCTCGTTCAGGGCGGCTTCCTGCTGGTGTTCGACACGGCCTGGTGGCTGGTGCTGGCCCCCACCGGGTGATCGTGAGGAATTCGGACCGATGCCCTCCCCACTTCCCGAAAAGACCTGCGCACGCTGCGGCCGACGGTTCGCGTGGCGCAAGAAGTGGGAGCGCGACTGGGAGCAGGTACGCTACTGTTCAAACGCCTGCCGACGCCGGAAGATCCACGACGACGATCATGCACTCGAGAAGCGGATCCTCCGGACCCTCGAGGATTCGAAGAACGGCGACCTGCCCCTCGAGAGCCTGCTCGCGAAGGGGGACGCCTCGGAACCACTCCGCCAGGCAGCTCGACGACTGGCGATCGCGGGACGCATCCAGATGATCCAGTCCGGTCGCGAGATCGATCCCCGCGACCTTCACGGTTCGGTCGTCGTCCGACTGGCCCGGTAGGATGTTCGTTCGATCGACCGCCGTCGGGTGCTGGAGAGGATCATGACGAACGAGGCCACCGGAATTCCGCTTCAGACCCGCCCCCCGGGATTCGTCGATCACGTCTTTGAGCGAACCTTCGCGGTCGACTGCACCTGGCAGACCGCATGGGACTGGCTCATGCGACCCGAGACGTTCACCCGTGGTCAGATCTGGCCGTTCCGAGTCGAGTTCCTCGAAACCCGGCAACCGGATGGACGGATCGCCCGCGGCTTCGACGTGGGCACCTTGAACGCACATCATGGACCGTTCATGAACTTCTGCGGAGTGATCTCCCGGGTCGAGGTCGGATCGGATCAAGCGGTGCGTGATCTGGACTACAGCTACGGCTCCTACGCCGTGGCGTTTCGTCTCATCCGACCCACGCTGCTCAGGATCCGGGTCGAAGCGGACGGAACCGATCGGTGCCGGGTGACGGTCAGGATCGAGTCCTTCGCTCGCCGCTGGATCGCGGGGGTCTGGACCGCGGCGCAACGATGCTTCTGGCCCGGCTTCGGGGTGGCACTGCGCCGTTCCTGTCGGCGGACCTGACGGTGCGCGGAGGCACCTCGCGGGCGATCGACCGGAAAAGGTCCGTTCACGGACGATCGACCGAGGTGGTTTTCGAGGTTTCCTCGACCGGCGATTGCGCAGGGACGGCGGCGGGGGAATCACCCACGGAGGCATCGCGCTCCACCTTCACCGATCGCGCATGCTCGCGGAAGAACTTCGTGAACACCCGCCCCGCATCCTTCGGGAGCGCGTGTCCTCGGGTGTGGAGGTAGGTGAGGACCGGGGCCCCGTGGGGCGAGGGATGGATGAGGCACGCGGGATGATCACCCCACGGCTCGGGTTCCTCGCAGTCGTGCAGTGCCAGGAAATGGTCGATCGTCCGCTGCTGCCAGGCGATCTTCACCAAGTCGTCGTTGGGAGCCCCCAGGTGGAAGATCGGGATCTTCGGGGTCGGAAGGCCCCGGCGAATCTCTCGCGAGGCGGCGCAGGATGCAGGGGCGATCGCGGCGAGGGTGTCACCGCGCTCGAAGAGCAGCGTGTAGGTGAAGCCACCCCCATTGGACTGACCGGTCGAATAGACGAGATCCGGATCGGCGATGCCACGCTCGATGAAGTCCGCGAGCATGACGTCGTAGAAGGCGAGGTCCCGGTTGCCCTCGATCTCGCGTTTCGATGACCAACCGGAACGAAGTCCTTCCGGATCCGTGAATCCTGGGGTGTTCAGTCCCTGCGGATGGACGAGGATCGCTTCCGGCCAGCGCTCGTTGAACCGGAACTGGCGCGCAGCGGCTCGGGAATTTCCGCCATGACCGTGCCAGATGAAGAGCAGCGGCGCTCGCTCGCCCGCTTCGGGCACCGGAATCTGCACCAGTGCGGTTCGCTCCACTCCGTCCACATCCCACGTCATCGAGGAGACCTCGGGCTGGCGGAGGGGCGCCTGCTTCAACGTCGGCGGTTCGGTTGCTTCCTGAGCGATCGTGGAGAAGGTGGCACAGGCGATGGGGAGCAGAAGTCGGAATGCGAAGGTGCTCATGAGCTACGGGTTCCGGAGCGGATCAGGTCAGGCTTCATGAAAGGTCTCGGTCTGTTCCCAGAGTCGTTCCAGGCGATCGATGCGATCCCGCACCGTGGGTCCGAGCGCATCGGCGACCTCGAGCACCAGAAGCTCCGCGGCGAGTACCGCCGGTAGTGAACTGTCGAACGGCCCGACCGCGGGGACGTCGAGTTCGCACCAGTGCTCGGTCAACGAGGCCAGTGGCGAAAGCGGACTGTCGGTGACCGCGACCAGCGGGACGTCGAGTTGATGAAGGGCACGGGCGGCGGAGACCGAACTCCGTCGGTAGCGAGCGAAGTCGAAGATGATCGCGACGTCACGCGGGGTCGCCCCGTTGAGGTCGCGGCCGAAGTTGTGCTGCTCGATGAGGCGCACTCCGTCCCGGATCATCGAAAGCCCGCTCAGCAATACGTGCGCACCCGCACGGGAGGTCTCGCCGGTGAGGATCCAGACGCGTTCGGCATCCACGATCGGGCCGGTCAGCCTGACCAGGGTCGGGTGGTCGAGGGTGGTGAGGGTCGCGTGCACCGCTGACTCGATTTCGCGCGCGACGTTGGTTCCCAGCCCCGATGGCCGTCGAATGCGCTGGGACGGCGTCGCCAGCTGGTCCGCGACCTGCGCTCGAACCCATTTCTGGAGGTCCGCGTAACCGCCGAATCCAAGCTTGGTCGCGAAGCGGACGACCGAGGGCGGGCTGGCCTCCACCCGGATCGCCAGGTCCGATACGGTTCCAAACGCCAGCAGCGTGGGGTCGTCGAGGACCGTCTCGGCGATCCGCCGCTCGGTCGGAGTGAGCCGGACTCCGACGGCTGCAATGCGTTCCTCGATCGACATTTCCGGGCTCCAGCCTGAATAATCTGTTCCAAACGAACCAGCTCAGTGTACGATTCGTTACAGGTACTGCCAACTGAATTCGTTCCTTTCTCTTGTACGTGGAGCACCCCATGAGCACCAAGCCGGAATACACCCAGACCGAACGCGAGAAGGCATTCCTCGACACCATCGAGGAGACTCGCCACGAACGAGAGATCGTCACGGGACTCAATCCGTTCTTCAACGAACGCGTTCCCGAGGACATGATGTCCTTCTACACCCAGGACGAGGTGGTCAGCCTCAAGGTGCTCAAGGGCACCGATCGCGACGTCGAGAAGCGGATGCCGGTGAAGATCACCCGTCACTACTTCGATCTCGCGCAGAAGAGCGAACCGATCAAGCGGATCGTCAAGCCCAGCGCGGACGAGACCATGGACCTCGCCGGTTCCGAGGACCCCGGCAACCAGATGGACTTCAGCCCCGTCGAGGGCCTGCTCCACAAGTACGAGATGGGACTGATGTACGTCGTCTCGACCTGCTCGGCGCACTGCCGCTTCTGCTACCGAGAGGAACTGATCGCGCGCAAGGAGGTCGAACGACACGACGGCAGCGTCGCCAAGAAGGGCCTCGCGAAGATACCCGACGTCACCCACTACATCCGAGAGCACAACAAGCTCGTCGCCGACAACGGTGGACGCCACCCCGACACCGGTCGGGAGAAGCTCCGCGAGATCCTGCTCTCCGGCGGAGACCCGATGGTGCTCAACAACATGAAGATCGGCTCCTGGCTCTCCGCCCTCGCCGAGACCGGCATCGAGTCGATCCGAATCGGAACCAAGGAGATGGCGTTCTTCCCCAAGCGCTTCGACGACAACTTCACCGCCATGCTCGACCGCTTCCACGAGACCTACCCCGAGGTCGGCCTGCACTTCATGCTCCACTTCGAGCATCCGGACGAGATCCTCGCGAAGGACGACGACGGCAACTACATCCGGGACGAGAAGGGCTTCTTCCAGTGGGTCCCGGACACCGGCAAGGCGATGCGAAACCTCATCTCGCGCGGTTGGCTCACGGTCGAGAACCAGTCGCCGATCATCAAGGGGGTCAACGACGACCCCATCGCCCTGCGCACCCTCCAGCGGGAGTTCAAGCGGGTCGGTGGCGAGAACCACTACTTCTTCTGCGGTCGTGACATCGTCGCCTACAAGGCGTTCAACGTGCCGATCGAGACCGCCTGGCAGACCCTCAACGAATCCCAGAAGGGCCTCTCGGGCATCGAGAACCACGCCCGGCTCTCGATCACCCACTACAAGGGCAAGACCGAGGTCAACGCGGTCACCAACGAACCGATTCCCGGCCTCAAGGGAAGCGAGAACGGGGTGGTGATCTTCAAGCTCCTGCGCAACGCGCTCGACGCTCCGGATCGAGGCAAGGTCTGCATCGTCGGTCGCAACCCCGATGCGGTCTGGTTCGACGACTACGAGGACCGGGTCCTCTTCGACGAAGCCGGGCTCTTCGAATACACCCGATTCACGGAGACCGGCAAGGCGCCAGCGACCCTGGCGAGCTCCATGCCGCAGTCCACCGGCTGCCGATGATCGACAAACGGTTCCCAAGTTCGAAGGAGGCGGTCGCGGACATCCGCGACGGCTCCAGCATCATGGTCGGCGGCTTCGGCGAAGCCGGCAGTCCGATCGAACTGATCCACGCCCTCATCGACCAGGGTGCCCGGGACCTCGTCATCATCAGCAACAACACCGGAAGCGGCGAGGTCGGCCTGGCCGCGCTGCTCAAGGAACGTCGGGTGCGAAAGGTGATCTGCTCGTTTCCGAAGACTCAGAACTCGACGGTCTTCCCCGAGCTGTATCGCGAGGGGTTCACCGAGCTCGAGCTGGTCCCCCAGGGAACCCTTGCGGAACGGATCCGAGCCGGAGGCGCAGGGATCCCCGCCTTCTACACCCGCACCGCGGTGGGCACTCCTCTCTCCGACGGCAAGGAGTCCCGGGAATTCAACGGCCAGGAGTATCTTCTCGAACACGGACTGACCGCGGACTTCGCCCTCATCAAGGGCGCGGTGGCGGACCTCCACGGGAACGTTCTCTACAACAAGACCGCCCGCAACTTCGCTCCGATCATGGCAACCGCGGCGGAGGTCACGATCGCCCAGGCGGCGACGGTGCTCGAACCCGGTGAACTCGACCCGGAAGTCATCGTGAGCCCCGGCATCTTCGTGGACCGGATCGTCGAGGTTCCGGAGCCCGCCCACGAGTCGGAACTGATCGCGGCAGGAGTGAGCTACCCATGAGCCAGTCGGTCGACATCAAGGGTTGGACCCGCGAGGAGATGGCGCAGCGCCTGGCGCGAGACATCGACAACGGATCCTACGTGAACCTGGGAATCGGGATCCCCGAACTGGTCGCCAGGTTCGTCCCCGAGGGACGCACCTTCATCTACCACACCGAGAACGGACTGCTGGGCATGGGCCCCTCCCCCGCCGAAGGCGAGGGCGATCCGGAACTCATCAACGCCGGCAAGCGACACGTCACCGCGAACCCCGGTGCCGCGTTCTTCCACCACGCCGACAGCTTCGCGATGATCCGAGGCGGACACCTTGACCTGAGCGTCCTCGGCGCGATGCAGGTCTCCCGGCACGGAGACCTTGCCAACTGGTCGACCGGGAAGCCGGACGCGATCCCCGCGGTCGGGGGTGCGATGGACCTCGTGGCCGGCGTCAAGCAGGTGTTCGTCCTGACCCAGCACTGCACCAAGAACGGTGAACCCAAGCTGGTCGAGTCCTGTACCTATCCACTGACCGGGCGACGGGTCGTCGACCGGATCTACACCGACCTGGCCGTGATCGACGTCACGCCGGAGGGCTTCCGCGTCGCCGAACTCGCCCCCGGAATCGACTTCACGAGTGTCGAGGAACGAACCGGCGCACCCCTGCTGCCGGCCAACGCGTAGGAAGGTTCGCACCCCATGAGCATCGAATCCACCTCCACCACCGAACAGTCCCGAAGCGCCGAGCTCTTCGACCGCGCCCAGCACGTCCTCCCCGGAGGAGTCAGTCGGAACACGGTGCTTCGCAAGCCCCACCCCGCCTACGCCGCGTACGGTGAGGGCTGCCGCCTGACCGATCTCGACGGCGTCACCCGCATCGACTTCTCCAACAACATGGCCTCCCTCATCCACGGCCACGCCTACGCTCCGATCGTCGAGGCGGTCACCGAACAGCTCACCCGGGGCACCGCCTACATGATGGCGACCGAGGCGGAGGTGACCTACGCGGAACTGCTCTGCGCCCGGAACCCGGGCTTCGAGAAGATCCGGTTCGTGAACTCCGGAACCGAGGCGGTGATGGTCGCGATCAAGGCCGCCCGAGCGTTCACCGGACGCACGCGGATCGCGAAGATCGAGGGTGCGTACCACGGCGGCTACGACTACGCGGAAGTCAGCCAGACCCCGAAGCCCGAGAACTGGGGCAGCATCGATCGGCCCAACAACGTACCTCTGGTGCACGGCACCCCGGACTCCTCGCTCGAGAGCGTGGTGATCCTCCCCTTCAACGACGTCGAACGCGCGATCGCGATCCTCGACGAGAACGCGGAGGACCTCGCCGGCGTGGTGATGGACCTGATGCCGCATCGCGTCGGGCTCAATCCGATCGAACCCGAATTCCTGCGGGCGATCCGCGATTGGACCCGGAAGAACGGCTCCCTCCTGGTCCTCGACGAGGTGATCACCTTCCGCTCCAGTTACGGTGGCCTGCAGATGCACTGCGGGGTCGAGGCGGACCTCACCGCGATGGGCAAGATGATCGGCGGGGGATTCCCGGTGGGCGCGGTCGCGGGGCGGGCGGACGTGATGGACGTCATGGACCCCAACGGCAGCTCCTACCTCTTCCCGCACTCCGGAACCTTCTCCGCCAACCCGATCAGCATGGTCGCCGGCATGGCGGCGATGCGGGACTTCGACGAGCCGGCGGTCGAACGATTGAACGCGCTCACCGAACGCGCACGTCGCGGAATCACGGAAGCGGCGAACACGACCGGTGCCCGGGCCTGTGTGACCGGTGCGGGATCGATCCTTCGCGTGCACATGAAGGAGGCGCCACCGCGCAACTTCCGCGAGGCGTTCCTCTCCGCCGAGGAGAACCAGCGGCTGCTCGCCCTTCTCGATCACCTCTTCGACGCGGGATTCATCATGATCAACACCTGCACCGCGATGATGTCGACCCCGATGACCGAGGTCGAGATCGATGCGCTGGTCGATGCCTGCGGCGAGGGATTCGAGAAGATCGCCCGGATGCCGTGAGGCTTCTCGGGCTATTCGCGCTCGAAGACGGTCGCCAACCCCTGCCCGACGCCGACACACAACGACGCGAGCCCGCGGCGGGCACCACGTCGCTTCATCTCGTGCACCAGGGTCGTCACCAGTCGCGCACCACTGCAGCCGAGCGGATGGCCGAGCGCGATCGCCCCACCATTGACGTTCACGCGATCGGGATCGAGTCCGAGTTCACGACAGCAGGCGACCGACTGCGCGGCGAACGCCTCGTTGAGTTCCACGAGATCGATCTGGTCGAGGGACAGTCCCGATCGTTCCAGAACCGCCCGCACCGCCGGAACCGGGCCGATCCCCATGCAGGCGGGCTCGACCCCCGCGGAGGCACTGGGACCGACGAAGGCGAGCGGTTCGAGCCCGAGTTCCCGGGCACGACCCTCCTCCATCAGCAACAGGGCGGAGGCACCGTCGTTGACTCCGGATGCGTTTCCGGCGGTGACCGTGGCGTCCGGTTCCCGGGAGAACGCCGGGCGAAGCTTCGCGAGTGTTTCGAGGGTGGTGCCGGGTCGCGGGTGCTCGTCGGTGTCCACCACGATCGGATCGCCCCGACGCTGGGGGACCTCGACCGGGACCAGTTCATCGGCGAATCGACCGGACTCCTGGGCCTCGGCCCAGCGCTGCTGGCTTCGAAGTGCGAAGGCGTCCTGGTCCTCACGACTCACCCGGTACCGACGGGCGACGTTTTCCGCGGTGATCCCCAGGGCATCGGTGTGTCCCAGCTCCTCCATGCGGGGGTGGACGAAACGCCAGCCGATCGCGGTGTCGTGGAGTTCCTGGGTGCGGCCGTAGGCTGATTCCGACTTTCCGAGCACGTAGGGTGCCCGGCTCATCGACTCCACACCCCCGGCGAGGAACACGTCCCCGTGACCGGACTCGATCATGCGCGCGGCGATGTTGACCGCCTCGAGTCCCGAGGCACAGAGCCGATTGACCGTCGCACCGGGAATCGTCTCGGGAAGTCCCGCGAGCAGCGCGGCCATGCGGGCGACGTTGCGGTTGTCCTCCCCGGACTGGTTCGCGGCTCCGAAGTAGATGTCTTCGACGAGGGTGGGATCGATGCCGGTGCGATCGATCACCGCTCGCAGGACGTGCGCCGCGAGGTCGTCGGGCCGGACCGTGGCCAGGGCGCCGCCGAAGCGACCGATCGGAGTGCGTACCGCATCGATGATGGCTGTTCTTCGCATGCCCTAGTGTACGGCCCCCCGACCCGAGGAGGGGGTCACATCCAGATCGCGACCAGGGCCATCAGGGCCACGCCGATGAATGCCCAGGCCAGCCGGCGTCCGCGGTTGGTACCGCCGGGGAAGAATTCCTCGCGAACGATGTCGAGCGTCGCGATGTAGAGGAAGGTTCCCGCCGCGACCGCCTTGAACCAGGCTTCCGCCGCTCCACTGCCGGAACCGAAGAGGTCGACCGCCGCGCCGCCCAGGAGGATGCCCAGCGGCGTGCTGCCAACGAAGATCAGCAGTGCGGGAATGCGGGTCCCCAGGGGGATCGCCGCTTCACGGAACGTCGATCCCAGAGCGAACCCCGCCGCACCCTTGTGGGCGATGATCGCGACGCCGAGCACCCAGGCACCCGCCGGAGCGGAGATCCCCAGGGTGACCCCTGCGATGAGGCTGTGAATCGAAAGGGTGATCAGCAGCAGATAGGGTGCCAGACCATGCTGGGTGGCATCGGCCCCGAGGATGGCCGCGGACTCGAGGTCCGCCCCTCCACCGTCGGCTTCGTTCGCACGGGGCACGACCCGCTCGATCCCGAGCACCAGGAGGAACGCCACCGTCGCGACCGCGAACGCCGCGGGGTAGTCGAGCGCAGGGTAGGCATCGGTGAATCCTTCATGGGCATCGGCCAGGAGGTGGATCAGACCGGCGGCGAGGAGCACACCCCCCGCGAAACTGTTGCCGTAGGCGATCGCGGAACTGTTGCCACCGCGGGCCGCGAGCCAGGGAGCGAACACCCCGATGCCCCCGACCATGGCAATCACGACCGCCCAGAGAATGACCATCAGAAGACTGACCGAAGCGGGCTCGGGGGTGGTGGTCAGGAGGAGCATGGGAATCCAGTCTAAAGGATCGATTTTCGGGATTGGGATGCGATGAACGGCATGTTTCGGTGGTGGCGGTGGATTGACAGGGACCGATCGATCATTAGTATATGGCATTGTATTGCCAACATGGAGCTCCACATGACCACCTGCTGCCCGAACTGTTCTTCACCTGCCGCCATGGGAACCGACGTCGCGTCGATCTGCACTGAATGCGCCAGCGTCTCCCTCGCCGGCACTTCACTGAGCATCCCCGTCATGCTGTCATGCGCGGCCCTGGCCGTCGGTGTCGGGATCGCCTTCAAGCTGATCCGTCGCCACCGAGCCGCTCGAATCGCCTGCGCCTGATACCCCCGGCTCCCCGTCCGAAACTGCCTTGGTGAGAAGACTCCGCCGCTTCCGAATCCGGAAGCAGGTCCACGCTGTCTTTCGTACGATCGATGCCCTGCACCACCGGTTCAGGTAGCACTGCAACGCACCGCATTCACTTGCCGGAAGGAAACCCCGATGTCCCCGCTCGCACACCTCCCCACCGTTCTTCTCGCCTGCTCAGCGGCCGTTCTGGCAACCGCCGGATGTGCAAACAACCAGCACACCGCAGGCAGCTCATCCACCACGGATCGTCCGATCACCCAGGAGGAGGTCATGGCCGCCCAGCGAGCCTGGGGGGATGGCATCGTCGACATCTCGCGGGTGTACGCCGAAGGTGGCGACGCCAAGGCGCGCGCAACCGAACACATCGAATCGCTCTACGCCTACGGGAACACCATCGTCCTCTTCGCCCCCACCCTCGCTTCGGAAGACCAGTTTCGCGGCTCCTTCGACGGCGCCCTGTCCTACTTCATCGGCCGTGAAGGCACCGAGGACACGGGCTTCGCGATCAAGGGTTGGACCAACGTCCGGTTCGAGAACGAGGGAATCCACATCGGCAGCGAACTCGCCATGGCGATGGGGAACTACTTCTTCACCGACCCCGACGGCGAGGAGACGATGGTCGAGTACTCCTTCGGCTACGTACGGGGACAGGACGGTGACCTGGAGATCATGCTCCAGCACTCCTCCCTGCCCTACGGCTCCTGGGAGTGAATCGACGCGCGCACGAAAGGCCGAGATCCCGCACCGTGCACCAGGATCCTGAAAGACCCCGCCCCACCCGGTGATTGTGCCGGGTGCCGGATTCTCGACCCACCGGGACTCCACGTCCGCTCGGTGGTGAGGGGTGTGGCCCCGTTCCGGTGGTTTGGTCGTCGATTCATCAGAACCGACCAGACGTCGTTGCGAATAGGGATCTGATATGCCGTGGGCATGCGGGGGTGGCGTTCATGGTCATGCCGACGGAGACTTCCTGGAGTATCTGACATGACTTGCCTGTACCAAGGCAGCTGTGCCGTGCTTGCGCTCTGTGCCGCAAGCACGTCGTACGCTGCGGACGACTGTTCGGCGGACTTCGACGGGGATGGAGCGATCGGGGGAGCGGACCTCACGCAACTGCTCTCGAACTGGGGGGCGTGCAAGGGGGCGTGTGACGCCGACCTCGACGGAAGCGGGGTCGTCGACGGCGCGGACATCACCCGCCTGCTTGCGAACTGGGGCACGTGCACCACCCCCTGCCCCGACACCGCCCCGTTCACCTACGTGGTGATCCCCGACACCCAGTACATGACCTCCTACTCCACCGGGCAGATTCCGGAGATGTTCTACCGGCAGACCGAGTGGATCGCGGAGAACGTCGAGGAACTCAACATCCGCTTCGTCTCCCACCTCGGGGACATCGTCGACCTGGGCTGGATCGACGCCCAGTGGAACATCGCCGACCAGGCGATGAGCACCCTGGACGGAGTCGTGCCCTACGGGCTCACCTTCGGGAACCACGACGCCGACGACGCGGTCTGGGGCCGAAGCGACATCGTCTACAACCGGTACTTCCCGCGCGAGCGGTATGCGGGGAACACCTGGTACGGAGATGGATACCCGGCGGGACGAAACACCAACAGCTACCAGTACTTCGAGGCCGGATGCGAGCAGTACCTGGTGATGCACCTGCAGTGGGACCCCCCCGCGGACGTTCGTGCGTGGGCGGACGGTGTCCTTGCGGCGAACCCCGAACGACGAGTGATCATCTCCACCCACGAATCACCGGGAAACTACGTGCTCTGGAACGAGGTGCTCACCCGGCACGACAACGTCTTCCTGATCGTCTCGGGACACGAGGTTGCGCGCGAGCGCTACCTCGAACTGACCAACGACTTCGGCAACCGGGTTCCGTCGATCCTGACCGACTACCAGTGGGACAACCCGAACCACGGGATGCTTCGCTACTACACGTTCGAGCCCGGATCGAACGCGGTCACCGCGACGACGTACGCGACGTGGTCTGACTTCTACGAGGCCGACGCCAGTTCGGCGTTCACCTTCAGCGTGCCTTTCGGTGACGGGACGAACGCCTGTGCCGAGCAGGGCTCCGAACCCTACGGCGATCGACCGATCCGGCTGCCGGGACGCCTCGAGGCGGAACACTACGACGTCGGGTGCAACGGCTACGCGTACTCGGACCTCGACAACATCAACGAGGGCGGCCAGTTCCGCAACGACGGCGTCGACGTCGAGATCGCCTACGACGACGTCCAGGGCTACAACATCGGATGGCTGCGGGACGGTGAGTGGATCAACTACACCGTCGAGGTGGCGGAATCGCGCAGCTACACCCTGGACCTGCGGGTCGCGAGCGCGGGCAACGGTTCGATCATGCGCCTCACGATCGACGGTATCGACCTGACCGACCCGATCGCGATCGACCCGACCGGGACCTGGCAGTCCTGGACGACCCTCACGGTTCCCGGGGTCTTCCTCGAGCAGGGAGTCCATCAACTCAGACTCGAGATCGACGACGGCGACTTCAACCTCAACTACATCGACGTGGAGTGAGCGCCGGCTGGCGACCGGACCGACCTACTCGGAAGAACGTGCGAGCTTGCTGGTCCGGCCGATTCCCGGATTGAAGGTGTTCGTGGGGTCGAGTTCCCGGTGGAAGTCCTTGACGATCTGCTCCGCCTCGTACAGGTGCCCGAAGTTGTGCTCGGCGGGGAACTTCGCGCCGCGTGCCTCGAGTCGGTCGAGCATCATGTGCTTGATCCGTTCGAGGTCGGTTCCCTTTCGGTAGACGTAGACGTTGTGGAACACGTGGCACAGGTAGTGGCCGTAGGAGAGGTCCAGCAGAAGGTCCCGGGTGAGTTCCTCGGGGAGCTGCTCGACCCACTCGGGATCGCTGCTGAGGAGGGCGATGTCGAGCGCCAGGACCTCTTCGGTCGTGCGTTGGTGGAGGTTCTGATAGCGAATGCCTGCACCTGCTGCACTGAAGCGGTGCAACAACGCCGCCTCCTGCTCCGCGTCGGTGCACTTGAAGAAGCCGACCCCATCGGTCTTCCCCCATTCCTCCTCGAGGTATCGGTGCGCCTCGTCGATCGCCTCGTCCGCGGTCACCAGGATCAGGAGGTGTTCGTAGGCATCCCGATAGGCACGCAGACGCTTGGGCAGATGCTGCGGAAAGAGCTTGCTGACCCAGTAGAGGAAGATGTCCGGAAGGTAGTTGGGAAGCAAGGGGATCTTGTTCAGGAGGTACTCGACCTTGGCCTTCAGGGCGTAGGCCCGGGGAAGTCGCTCGGTCCCCAGGTACTTGATCGAGAGGGCGACGTCCTTGGCGTACTTCTCGGCGATGGTGAAGGTCGACTTGTTCATGTATTCGCACATCTCGGGGAGGTGCTCGAAATGCGTGAGGATGTGCCGCCGCATCTCCTCGAAGTGCCGAGGGTCGTTGGTTCCGAGGATGAAGACCTGCTTCTCGGCCGGAACCGGGAAGGTATCGACCCGTACCGCGAAGCACGCGACCTTTCCGGCACTCCCGCTTGCTTCATACAGTCGCTTCGGGTCCGCGTTGTACCGGTTGGGCACCGTCGCCTCGAGATCCCGGATCCGATTGACGTAATCGGTGTCGGAAGCCGAACGGCCATCATCGATCAGATCATCGTCCGTGAACTCACCCGCATCGAGGCGCTTGAGGATCTCCTCGGGCGTGGACCCGAGATTCCTGATCCCCAGATGGTCCACCAGTTCGAGCCGGCCCTCGGCGGTGACCCGGGCGTAGAGGGCGTACTCGGTGTAGGAGGAGCCACGCTTGCAGAGCGCACCGCCCGCGTTGTTGGCCACGCCCCCGATGACGGTGGCACCGATCGAGGTCGAACCCAGCACGGAGTGCGGGACACGGTCGATCTTCTTGAGCTCCTCCCCCAGCTCGAAGAGGGTCGTACCGGGGAAGGCCAGCGCCTGAGTGCCGTCCTTCAGCAGGCGAAGCCCGCGAACCCGGCTGATGTTGATGATCACGACGGGACGGTCGTAGTCGAATCCGCTGGGGGACGATCCACCGGTGAGACCGGTCTTGGTCGCCTGCATGATGATCGCACATCCGGCCTCCACCGCGGCCTCGAGCACCTGCCATTGCTGGAGCAGGCTGGTCGGGAAGACGACGGCCTCGGCGCCCCCGAATCCATAGCGATACCCCGAACGGTAGTAGGCGGTGTCGAGCTCCCGGGTGAGGACATTCTGGTGGCCCACGATGTCCTGGAAGATGCTGGCAAGTTCTGACATCGTCGGTATCCGGCTCCTTGGAAGCGCACGAAGGCCCGCTCGAGATGCGCCATCGACCCGGAACGGAATCCTAGCCCAAAGAAGCGGGGGTTTCCACGGCGCGGCGAGTCGCTCGCGCAGGAAGTCGGGTCCCGGTGAACTCGATCAGAACCGGATCGTCCAGCCGAACTTCGTGATCAGTTCGCTCTGGGTGAGCGTGAACTCGAGGTCCTCCGACTCGACGTTCTGGTTGAAGACGACGTAGAGGTCGGTTCCGGGCTCGGGACTCCACCGGAAGCGGGCGTTGATGCCGACGGTGTTCGAGACATCGTCCCACTGCACGTAGTTCTGGAGCGACACGTCCGGAGTGAAGTAGACGTCGGCGATCGCGGTCAACTGACGGGTGATCACCCGCTGGTCCTGCACGTCGATGTCGTTGTACTGGAAGGTCCCCCCGATCACCAGCTGCGGGGTGATGCGCCATTCCGATCCCAGGGTCCATTCCAGCCGGGTTCCTCCGTAGTACCCGCTCCAGCCGAGGTTGCCGTTGAGGGTGAAGGGATTCGCATCCGAACTCTCGAACGAGGCCTCGTAGCCGTTCCAGGTGTAGTCCCCCGCAGCGATGGTCACCGCGTTCGCGACGGTGAAGGGCCGGAAGGGAACCTCCCGACGCCGGAGGTAGTTCAGGTTGATCTCGGTTCCGTCCTCGGTCTGGATCTCGAGCGCCTGGATCTCGAAGTCGAGGGACTCCAGATCGCTCTTCAGGTTGGTGACCAGGAACGCGTTGAATCCGGCCTCGATGTAGCGGATGTTCCGATCCTCCGGTCGCCAGCGGTACCGCCAGCCTCCGTAGTACTCGTAGATCCCCACCCTGGGGTTGAAGCCCAGGGCGGCGTTGTACGCGTCACCGATGCGCGAGAAACCCGCCGACCAGCTGATCTCGTCGTTGGGGTAGCCCAGCTTGAATCCGAACGCGGTGCTGTCACCACTCTGGTCGCTGCTGTCACTGATCAGGGCGAAGGCGTTTCCGGTCAGCGAACGACCGCCCTCGAAGTTGGTGTTCTTGTAGTTGAAGTCGACTCCCCCCACGATGTTGCTCTCGCCGTCCGCGGGGTCCCCCGCGGTCATGATCGCACCCACCGTCGATTCCTCCAGCACGTCGGCGAACACGCGAGCCACGCTGTAGTTCTTCCAGAACCCGTTGGACTTCATCTGGACGTTCATGAGGCCCACGTTGAGATCCTCGATCTTTCCGGTCAGTCGGGCTCCCGCGAGGATGCCCTGTTCGGCGCCTTGCGGACCGATGCCGATTCGCCGCGAGTAGAAGGGAAGCGGGTTGCGCCGGATCCCCCCGAAGTTGAAGAAACCGGCGTCCTCGAGGAAGAAGTCGCGCTTCTCGGGGAAGAACAGGGGGAAGCGTCCGAAGTTGATCTGCCGCTGATCGACCTCGGTCTCCGCGAAGTCGTTGTTGACGGTGAGTGCGAGGGTGAGGGAGGGATCGAGCTTCCAGAAGAGGTCCAGCCCGGCGGTCGAGGCGAAATCCGTCTGACCCTGCCCGTTGTTTCGGATGTCGGCCCGGACGAACGGCTTGAGATCGATGCCCGAACCGATGTCGAGGTTTCCGAATCCGGCGACGAGGTCCGCATTGGCCACCGACGAGATGCGGATGTCGCGACGGTGGGTCGCCCAGCGGATCGTCTCGTTCTTGCGGCGGATGAACCGCTCCGCATTGAAGCCCCACTCCCCCACGTCGGGATCGGCGAGCATCGTCTGGAAGGGAATCACCATCTCCGCGGTCCAGCCCTGGTCGTCGACGGTGGTGCGTCCGTACCAGATGCCGTCCCAGTTGAAGTCCACGCGATCGCCGTTGGTGATCCGGCCGTCCTTGCGGGCGCCGCCCGCGGCCATTCGAAAGACGTAGCCGGTTCGGCGATCGCGGAACGGGTCGACGACGATGGTCACGTTGTCGTCGGGAGCGAAGTCCCCGTCGTACTTCATCTGCCGGGCGCTGATACCGGCGGCATCCTGGTCGTAGCAGCGGAAGGCGACGTAGAGATTCTTCGAGTCGCGCATGAGGTACACCACGGTGCGCTCGGTCGGGGCGACACCCTGATCGGGATTCACCTGCCTGAATCCCTCGGTCAGCGGCGTCCCCGACTGCCAGATCTCCTCCAGCACCCCGTCGATGCGAGGTGCGGTCTCCACCGTGTAGATCCGGTTGGGTTCGGCCTGCGGTGCGGTCTCCACCGATTCCCGCTCGCTCTGGTCGAGTTGCGCGCTGGCACAGGCCACGATGCCGCCGACGACCAGCGCTGGCCAGGTGAACGTCCGGGTTTGTCGACGGATGTGGACCACGATCGAGCCGGCGGTGGTGGGTGGTGGGTGGAGGAGGAGACGCATCGATCACCGATCGACCCGTGATGGTAGCACCCTCGGCATCACGACCTCCCGTCAGGAATCGAGATTGCGGGGAGGGGGCGGCGGTACGGGGCCCCTCAGGCGATCAGAGGCAGCGATTCCAGAGGGAGAGCAGGATCGCGAGGTCCTGGCCGCCGACCGTGCCGTCCTGATCGAGGTCCGCAACGCTGTCGGCCCGGTTCCAGTCGGCCAGCAGGATCGCGAGGTCCTGGCCCGTGACGCACCCGTCACCGTTGAGGTCACCGACCAGGGTCTCCGAATCGAGGAAGGGCTCGAGCTTCAGGAATCCGAACTGCCCGTTGTCCACCGCCACGATCGCTCCACCGTCGCTGGTGAGGTCGATGTCCTCCGCGGCCCAGTCCGCACCGGGGCCGCCACGGTAGGTCTCCTGCCAGTCGACGGTGCCTTCGACACCGAACTTGACGATGTAGGCCTCCCACTGATCGGAACACACGCCCCCGCTGCACTCGGAGTAGGCGTACTCGTCGCCGGTCCCCGCGGAGATGATGCATCCGCCATCCGGAGTCGCCTTGATCCCCCACGTCTCATCGTGGATCCAGCTCGGATTGAACCCGCGGGGGTTTCCCTGGGTGCGCTCCCAGAGCAGGTTGCCGCCGGCGTCGAGCTTGATGGTGTAGGTGTCCCAGTTCGCGGTGCCGGAAAGGGTGTGCCCCGCCAGGAAGATCGATCCATCCGCGCCGAGGTCCATGCCGAAGCAGTGGTCCTCGTTGGATCCGCCGAAGTTCCGGTTCCAGAGCACGGTGCCGTCCGAGTCGATCTTGATCACTCCGTACTGAAGGGCATCCTCGGTGCCGCCGGAGATGATGAAGTCACTGCCCGCGGGCTTCACCCGGTACGCCTGTGAAAGGTAGGCATTGACGCTCTGTCCGTTCGTGAAGTTCCCCTGGACGTCGAGGAACGAGATGTAACCCTGTCCGTAGACGAAGAAGGTGTTGTTCGGATCCTCCGCCTGACGGTAGCCGACCGCGAGAAGCCCGTTCGGGGTCTCTGCCAGGTGCTCGAAGGCATCCGCTCCGCCGTTGTCCCGGGTTCTCTGAAAGATCGTGTTGCCGGTGGCCTTGTCGAGCTTGATGATCGCACTGTTGCGAGCAAGCATGCCGCAGACCAGATAGCCATCCTCGACCTCGAGCGCGGAGTTGCCCATGTTCCGGTTTCCCGTGCCGATTTCCTTCTTCCAGATCAGGCTGCCCGTGGCGTCGGTCTTGACCACCAGAATCCGGGCATTCGATCCGACGAACCCGGTCTCCCCGACCTGGAGGAACCCGCCATCGTCGCATTCGAGGATGAAGTGCCCGTGCGATTCCTCGCGGGATCCGTTGTGGGCGGTGAACCATTCCACATCCGGTGGGACCGGCTGCGCCACGGCCGGGGTGGTCAGCAGGATCGGGGTGCCGAGAAGCAGCGCGGCCGGGAGGGAATGGGGTCGGGGCATGGCGGGTTTCCTTGAGGGGGTGAACCCTCAGAATAGTCGGGGTCGAGGATCGATCAACGGCCGCACACCGAAATCGGAGGAAAGCGGACCGCGGGCCCCCGCCTCGGTCGCCCCGGACACCACTCAGTCGATCCGGACCGTCACCTTTCGGTAGCTCGGCCGACCCGGAACGGGAATCTCTTCCGAGATCTCCAACACCGTGAAGTTCACGTACGGCGGGAAGAGAATCTCCGCCTCGGAAGAAACCACGCTCATCGGGGCGATGTCGTACCCCGGGTACGTGCCGTTCTGGTAGTCGATCTCGAAAAGGACGTGCTGGACCGGGAGCTGGGAGTCGGCGCCGTCGACGTAACCCTGGGCCACCTGTTCGTCGGGAGTGGTCGCCCAGAAGCCTCGTACGTACAGTGATTCACCGACGACCAGTCGGGCGAATTCATCGGGAAGCACCGTGGCTCCCCGGTAGAGCGTCTGCGCCGGAGCTTCCCTCACCGCCTCGCACCCATTGATCGGTGTGGCAAGCTGGGCTTCCAGGACCGCGGTGGCCGAGATGAGCGCGTCACTCCAGCCGCCGGTGAACTGGAAATCGACTGCAAGCGCCCACTGGACGAGCTTGTAGTACGGGTAACCGTAGGAGCCGTCGGGATCATCGTCGGTCGGATAGGTCACCTGCATCGTCGGCTGGTCCTGGGTCCAGAGTGTGATGGCATTGCCCGCGAGCTGGCACCCCGGATAGACCGGGATGTCGAAGGACGATCCCGAACAGGTCTGAGGGGGGGGCTGCAAGGTCTCGCAGACCGCCGTCGCCATGGCATCCTGGTTGACGATCGCGCCCAGGGCGGGTTCCGAATGGATGCGGAGGTAGTCGGGACCGCCGGTCATGAAGGCGGTTCGCAACCCCGAGCCGAGGTAGGTCACTCCGGTGGTGCAGCTCACGAAATGGTCGGTGATCTGGCCGGTCGTGGAGTTCGCGATCACCGCCGGCAGGGAAGGCAGGGGCTCGGGGGGACAGGGAACTTCGTTGCAGGAGTCACCCCACGCGGCCAGGAGGTAGGCGAGGTCGTGTGCATCCACGGTCCCGTCACCCGTGATGTCCGCGGATCCGGGGTGACTGCCCCAGGCGCCAAGGACCATGCCGAGGTCCACCCCGTCGACGATCGCATCACCGTTGAGGTCGGAGGGGCAACCGGCATCCGGCGGACACCCTCCCGATCCCTGGTCGGTCGTCGCACAGGTCCCGCAATCCCCGGCGAGGCAGTTGCCGCCCTGATCATCAAGGACCCCGGAGGTCCAGAGGCTGATCTGAGCGTCGTCGCCGGCGACGCCGGAGTCGCGGTTGTTGCAGATGGTGGTGTCTTCAAGGGTGATGATTCCG
>JAYZFJ010000026.1:0-9597 GCA_036336805.1 Planctomycetota bacterium | reverse complement strand
GGCTCCCGCGGTCCTGACCATCATTCTGCTCTCCGGAGTGGCTGGACGGTTCGTGCTCGAGTATCGCTGGATCGCCTACAGCCTCTTCATCGGCCTCACGCTGGGCGGTGTACCGGTGCTGGTTCGTGCGATCCGGGGCATTCGTCCGAGCACCGTTCTGGGCGTTTTCCTCGGCCTCACCGCCATGGCATGGCTGGCGTTCGGAACCGCTTCCGGAGGCGTTTCGGGAACTGCGGGTGGGTGGGGCATGCTCTTCATCGCCGGGCTCGCAGCCGGCGCGGCCATGATTCTTCCAGGACTTTCCGGGAGCTACGTTCTGCTGGTACTCGGCCAGTACGTGCTGATCCTCAGCACCATCGACGAGGCGCGCAGGGCGCTTTCCGGCCCCGACCTTGATGCATTGGCCAGTGCAGGGATGACGATCCTTCCCGTCGTGGTGGGCGTGGTTCTCGGCATCGGACTGATCGGCCTCCTCGTGCGCTGGATGCTGGTCCACATCCACACCCTCACGATGGGGGTCCTGCTGGGCCTCCTGATCGGAGCCTTGTTCGGCTTGTGGCCGTTTCGCGCCCCGGTGCCTCCTCCGGTCGGTTCGGTGGTTCGTGGCGTCGAGATCACCTCTGTGGAACAGGCCGAAGCGACCAAGACCACGCACTGGCCGACCAGTGCGTTCACGCCGTCCAGCGGGCAGGTTGCCCAAGCCATGGGACTGATCCTCCTCGGGGCGCTTCTCTCGGGATCGATCGGGCTGCTGGGGGGCTCCAGGACATCGGAAGCATCGCCCTCGGCCGGGGGATCCTCAAGCTGACCGTCGGCTCGAGCCGATCACAGTGAAGTCTGGTCCGAGAACTCCTGCCCCGCAGCCCTCGGGGCCAGATCCGCCCTGAGGGGCGCTCAGGCCCGATGAACCCCATCGGAGCCTCGTGCGTCCTCAGTGTGGATTGTCGGTCGGAATCGCCGTCACCTTGCTCTTCCCGGATCCCTTTGGGAGGATTGAATCCAATGGACCTGTCCCAAGCCACACCCCGTTCCTCGATGCTCGAAGGTCCCGCCCTGCGATTGGCGGGTGCGGTCTCGACCGCCGCCGAGGAGCCATGCGATCCCGCGCAGCTCGAGCGTCTGCTCGATGAGGCTCGTGCGCTCCTGGGGGCCCTCAAGATCGACAAGTCCCGGATCGAGGCTCGCCTGGCGGAACACGGTCGAACCGATCCGATCGCCGAGGTGAAGGGACACAGTGCCCTGGACGAGGCGATCAGTGCCTGTCAGAAGGCGATTCAAACCCTCGATCGGTCCTTGCTCGAGGCTGCGAGCGACACCTCCTCCTGAGGCGCTCTTCGAACCGACCTGTTCTGCATGCCTGTGGATGCCTCCTGCCTCGGAGGTCGCATGCCCATGGAAAAACCCGTTCCGGTCGGGAACGGGTTCTTCTCGGGAAGCGGACAGGGCGGGATTCGAACCCGCGGTACCGGTATAACCGGTACGCCGGTTTAGCAAACCGGTACCTTCAGCCGCTCGGTCACCTGTCCGGTAGCTGAGTTCGCCATTGTAGCAGGGGATCGCCCATCCGCCGAGGGGGGGGAGCAAACAGGGCCGGCTCCTCAAGGGAACCGGCCCCGTACCTGGACGGAAATCACGCTGGAAGGGGGTTATTCGCCGGGAATCAGAACGGTGTCGATGACGTGGATCACGCCGTTTGAGGCTTCGACATCGACCGCCACGACGGTGGCGTCTCCGACCTTCACGGTCGAACCATCGACGGTGACCGGAATGGTGGAACCCTGGACGGTGGGAAGTTCCTTCATGCCGACGACGCTGTCGGAATAGGCGGCCACACCGGGGACCACGTGGTAACTCAGGATCGCGACCAGCTTGTCCTTGTTCTCGGGGAGCAGGAGCGTTTCGACGGTTCCCTTGGGAAGCTTCGCGAAGGCCTCGTCCGTCGGAGCGAGCACCGTGAACGGTCCCTTTCCGGAAAGCGTCTCGGCGAGACCTGCCGCGCCCACCGCGGCCACCAGGGTCTTGAACTTGCCGTTCTTGGCGGCGACCTGGGTGATCGAGTCACCGACGGGAAGCATGACCGAGTCGATCTGGTGGACGATGCCGTTGGAGCAGTTGATGTCGGTCTTGGTGACGGTGGCTCCGTCGACCTTGACCGTGCCGTCCTTCACCACGATGTTCAATCGCTGACCTTCCAGAGTCGGTGCGGACTTCATGGAGACGACCTGCTCGGCGGTGATGCGCCCGGGCACCACGTGGTAGCTGAGAACCTGCACGAGCATCGGCTTGTTTTCGGGCTTCAGAAGAAATTCGACGGTGCCTTCGGGCAGCTTCGCAAACGCGTCGTTGGTCGGTGCGAAGACGGTGAACGGTCCGGCGGAGTTCAGTGCCTCCACCAGTCCCGCAGCCTTGACGGCGGCGACCAGGGTTGAGAAGTCCTTGACCGAAGCGGCGGTCTCGACGATGGTCGCTTCCGACATCATGCGGGGTGCATCGGGGGTGGGATTCGCTCCGGCGCATGCGACGAAGCTGGTTGACAGGGACACGAGTACAGCACTGAGCATTGCAGGCTCCTTTTCGAATCGTCATCTCGAGGATGAGAATGGCTGGGTGAGTTGTTCGTCCGGCGAGGACGGAGACAGTGGGTACCAATCGCTCGATTGGAGAGGAACTCTAGGCAATTCGTTCAAAACGTCCACGCAATTGTTCGGGTTCTCGGCAAATTCCCTCCGGATGCCTTCGCACTGACTCGTATCTGGGTTCCAGCGCTGTTCGGTGTGCTCTGGTACAAGAAGATCGATGAACGAACTCCACCCGATTCTCGAGTCGATCTGGACGGAACTGCGTGATGGTGTGGTCAACCGCCACCACGGATTCCACCTTCCGGTGCTCTCCAACACCGATGAAGCCGGGGGCCCGCTGGCCCGGGTGGTGGTGCTGCGTCTGGTCGACGTCGAGGATCGCATTCTTCAGTGCCACACCGACCGGCGTGCGCCCAAGGTGGCCGCGGTGCGCCGTGATCCCCGCGTGCACTGGCTCTTCTACGATTACGAACGTCGGCTTCAGCTCCGCGTTGGGGCCATCGCCGAAGTCTGCACCGAAGGCGCGGCGTTCGAGGCGGCCTGGTCATCGAGTTCACTCGATTCCCGCCGCTGCTACCTCGCGCCGCAGGTACCCGGCGAGGAATCCCCGGTGGCGAGCGCGAACCTGCCCGAAGCGCACCTCCGCCGGGCACCGGATCCCGAGACGAGTGAGGCGGGGCGAGCGAACTTCGCGGTGATTCGCAGCCGGGTCGAGTCGATCGACTGGTTGCACCTGGCGTCCGGTGGACATCGGCGCGCGCGCTTTCGATTCACCGACCGTGGGGGGTGTTCCTCGACCTGGTTGGAACCCTAGTGCACCGGAGCCAGGACTCGTGAACCGATGTCGCGACGATGGAATGCGCCCTCGAAGCTGATCAGGTCACAGGCCTGGTTGGCCAGGTCCCGCGCAGTCCGCAGGTCGTCCGCGAGGGCGGTGACGCCGAGGACGCGTCCTCCGTTGGTCACGATCGCACCGGTATCCGAACGCGTGGTTCCCGAATGGAAGACGGTCACGCCCTCGAGGGCTTCCGCCGCCTCGATCCCGGTGATCTCATGGCCCTTCGCGTAGGAGCCGGGGTACCCTTCCGCGCAGAGCACCACCGTGCAGGCGGTGCGGGGATCGAAGTCGAACTCCACCGTGTCCAGCGTGCCTGCGGCGGTGTTCCAGAGCAGTTCGATCAGGTCGCCCTGGAGTCGAGTCATCAGGGGCTGGCATTCGGGGTCTCCGAATCGCACATTGAACTCCAGGACCTTGGGTCCGGAAGGCGTGAGCATCAGGCCCGCGTAGAGAACCCCGCGGAAGTTGATTCCATCCCGGCGCAGGGCGTCCACCGTCGGTACCAGGATGTCGCTGTGGACTCGCTGCATCAGTTCGGCGTTGGCCAGCGGGGTGGGGCAGTACGCACCCATGCCCCCGGTGTTGGGACCGATGTCTCCCTCGCCGACCTGCTTGTGGTCCTGGCAGGGATCCAGCACCGAGATCGTGCGACCGTCCACCAGGGCCAGGACACTCATCTCCTGACCTTCGAGTCGTTCTTCCACCACCACGCAGTCTCCGGCGGTTCCGAAGGTGCGGTCGGCCATGATCAGGTCGACCGCCGCCACGCCCTCCTCGGCGGAATCACAGACGACCACGCCCTTGCCGGCGGCGAGGCCCGCTGCCTTGACCACGCAGCGGTCGCCGCGCTGCTGGATGTAGGTGCGGGCCGCCTCCAGGTCGGTGAAGGTCCGGCCTTCGGCGGTGGGAATCGCGGCGGAACGCATCAGGTCTTTCGCGTAGCCCTTGTCCGCTTCCAGTCGGGCACCGTCGGCACCGGGGCCGAACACCAGGGTGTGCTCGCCCGCGAGCAGGTCGGCGATGCCGTTGGCCAGGGGCACTTCCGGGCCCACCACGACCAGGTGGATCGACGCCTCGTCCCGGAACTTCCGAAGGCGAAAGCGGTCGTTCGCGTTCAGGGTGTCGGGGATCGCTTCCGGGCAGGTCCGCCCCAGTGACGCGAGGCCCGCATTGGCACCCTGCTGGACCCAGAGCGTGCCCAGGCGCGGGGAATCCGCCAAGCGCCGTCCCAGAGCGTGTTCCCGGCCTCCGGTGCCGATCAGCAGGACATTCACGGTTTCAGGCATGGTGTGGTTCTGTGTCATCGGGCACCTTCCTCGTCGCATTCTACGTGAGCCGAGGCCCTCCGGGAGGGCCTCGATCCTGTTACATTTGTGGTTTCAGAAACTGTCCCTCGCGACGTCATCGGAGACCATGCATGTTTCAGATCGCAGCCTTCCACGCCAGGACCCTCACGGTTCTTCTGGGGCTCGGTGCCATCCTCGTTTGCACGCAGCTCGTCCACGCCGACGCCCCCGAGCTCGAGAAGCGACTCAACGATCGACTGCTCAAGAATTCATCGGAGGGCGGGACCCGGGATCGCGTCACCGAATCCGGCCTGAGTGCCACGCCGCTCTTCGAGGCCTACCTGAAGATGTCGTCTCCTCCGGTCCCGGTGGGTGCGGACTTCAACCTCACCACCATCTGGCCCGGCATGGCCGGTTGGGATGCGGTCTCCCAGTGGGCCGCGGCCAATGAGGCGATGGGGCAGGCGATCGTCGAGGTCCAGAACCGTCCGATGCTCGGCATGCGTTACGGTCGTTCCGCGGTTTCGTCGACCTGGTCCCAGGCCGACGTGGTGATCGATGTCGCGCCGGGTGGGGACCTCACCGTCATCGACTACCCCTACATCGATGCGTTCGACCAGATCATCGCCTACGCCACCGCGGAGTTCTATCGGCGTCTCGAGGCCGGGGAGTACGAATCGGCCTTCACCTTCGGCCTCGCCTATCTAAGAATCATCCGGCAGGGCTGCGAGCAGGAGATGCTGGAGGAGAAGCTGTGGTTCATGGACAACCTCTCCGCGGCGTTCTCGACCCACCGGGATGCGATGTACGCCTACCTCGATCGGATCCCCACCGCGGTCTACCAGAAGCTCGGGACCAAGGAGTATCCGTTCCTCAAGGCGACCGACGACCAGCGCCTGCGGCGGCTCGAACTGCCCGAGGGCGATCGGGTCCACATCGAGGTGCTCCTGGAATCGGTCTTCGACTCGCGCGGTCAGGCGGACGAGCGCAGGTTCGCGGAGATCTTCGGCAGCCTGCAGGCCCGTCAGTCGCCGCTCACCCGTTTCGGTTCGAAGAAGCAGTGGGCACGGCTCGCCCAGTACCACAGCACGCTCGACCTCTCCAAGGAGAAGCTCGAGGACGTCTACGACGACTGGTGGCGCCGCTGGCGGATGCGCCAGTTCGAGGCGATCATGGATCTCCCCAACGAGTTCTCCGGGCTCAACGAGGTGCGTTTCGCCGCGATCCGGCTGGCGGTGCAGGACCTCGAGGAGGTCTTCTTCGCCCGAGAGCGACTGGTCTCCGACATCAACGGCACGATCTACAGTGCGGGGCTCTGCGCCTACTACCGCCAGTACGGCAAGTGGCCCGCGGACCTCTCCCCGGTCGCCCCGACCTATGCGATGAAGCGATTCAACTTCGATCCGTACAACATGAACTACGGCGGCCTGGTCTACACGCTGCTGCGTTCACGAAAGGCGGTCGAGACCCTGCGGTTCGGCCAGCTGTGGGTCGATGGCTGCCTGCTCTACACCCTCGGACGGAACAACATCGACGACGGTGCCCAGGAGGTTTCAAGCAACGGGGAGATCGGTGACCTGCTGATCTGGCCGCCCACCCGTCAACTCGCCCGTGAGCAGGGCAAGATCGAGTAGTCAACCACGTTCCCGTCTTCGAGGTACTTTGCAGATGTCATCTGATTCAATCGAGAAGGTCGTCATCATCGGTTCCGGCCCCGCCGGATGGACCGCCGCGATCTACACCGCCCGCGCCGATCTCACGCCCCTGTGCATCATCGGGGTCCCGAAACAGAACCCCGCTCCGGTCCTGCCCGGGGGACAGCTGATGCTCACCACCGACGTCGAGAACTACCCGGGGTTTCCCGAAGGCGTGACCGGGCCGGACATGATGGACCTCTTCCAGAAGCAGGCGGAACGCTTCGGTGCGCGGGTCCAGGGCAAGGACGTCGTCAAGTGCGACTTCTCCGCGCGCCCCTTCACCCTCGAACTCTCCGACGGATCGACGGTGCGCACCGAGTCGGTGATCATCGCCACCGGGGCGACCGCCAACTGGCTCGGGCTCGACAACGAGCTTCGCCTGGCCACCTCCGGGGGGGGCGTGAGCGCCTGCGCGGTCTGCGACGGAGCGCTGCCCATGTTCCGAGATCAACCGCTTGCGGTGGTCGGCGGTGGCGACACCGCGATGGAAGAGGCCAGCTACCTCACCAAGTTCGCCTCCACCGTCCACGTCATCCACCGACGGGACGAGTTCCGGGCGTCCAAGACGATGGCCCAGCGGGTGCTCGATGCCCCCAACGTCGAGGTGCACTGGAACAAGCAGGTCGCCGACGTGCTCGGGGAGACCACGATCGAGGCGGTCGAACTCGAGGACACCGTCACCGGCGAGCGTTCGACCCTTCCGGTCACCGGGCTCTTCATCGCGATCGGGCACAGCCCGGCGACGGGCTTCCTGGAGGGCTCCGGCGTCACCCTCGACGATGCCGGGTACGTCGCCCTCGAGACGCGTGGATCCCAGACCAACATCGAAGGCATCTTCGCCGCCGGAGACGTCGCGGACGCGGACTATCGCCAGGCGGTGACCGCCGCGGGCATGGGATGCGCGGCCGCGATCGACTGTGAGCGCTGGCTAGCCGAGCAGGGCGTTCACTGAAGCGGCATTCGGTCAGCCCCCGGAAGGGGGGGCGTCCGGTTCGGGATCCGGCGCGAGCCGGGTGATGATCTTGGCGCCGGTGGCGTCGCCCCAGACGTTGACCACCGTGCGACACATGTCGAGCAGACGGTCGACCCCGTAGATCACCCCGACCGCACTGAGCGGCAGTGCCTCGATGCCTCGTCCCGCAAGACTGGTGTTCACCGCGCCGATCACGATCACCATGGTGATGAGTCCCGCGGAGGGAATCCCCGCGGCGCCCACCGCGGCCAGGGTCGCGGTGATCACCACGATGATCAGTTCCGCGAACTCCAGCTGAATGCCGTAGAGCTGGAAGAGGAAGACGACCGCAACCGCCTCGTACAGCGCGGTTCCGTCCATGTTCACCGTCGCCCCCAGCGGGAGCACGAAGTTCGAGGATCGCTTCGAGCAACCGCCCTCGTCGATCGCGGTCTCGATCGTGACCGGGAGCGTCGCGGAGCTCGAGTCGGTGCCGAAGGCGGTCAGCAGCGCCTTGCGCATCTTGAACATGAAGCGGTAGGGGTTGGTGCGCCCGAGGATCCAGAGGATCAGCGGCAGCACGATCAGGCCGTGGATGCCGAGTCCGATCAGGACCGTGCTCATGTACCCTCCGAGCGGTCCGATCAGGGATTCGAATCCGATTCGCCCGACGGTGCCGGTGACCAGGAAGAAGACCCCGGCCGGCGTGAGCCAGAGGATCCAGAGCACCAGACGCATCATGCCCTGGAAGAGCGATTCGAAGACCCGGATCGCCGGTTCCCCCGTCGGACCGCACGCCGCGAGCGCGAGCCCCAGCAGCAGGGCGAAGACGATCACCCCGAGGGTTCGTCCGTTGACCAGTTCGCTGAAGAAGTTCGTCGGGATCACCTGTTCCAGGATGTTGAACCACGCGCCCCCGAGGCCTCGCTCCTCCGCATCACTCGAGGCGGTCTGGATCTTGCCCTGTTCCTGGTATTCGCTTTCCCCCGATTCGCGAAGCTCCAGCTGCTGCTCCGGGGTGAGCGAGTCGCCCGGGGTGATCGTCGAGACCAGCGCGGTACCGAGGATCACCGCCAGCAGCATCGTCGAGAGGTAGTACACCAGGGTCGAACCGCCGACGAGCCCGAGCTTCGAGGGGTCACCGATCGAGGTCACGCCGACCACCACGCTGAGGAACACCAGCGGAATCACCATCAGCTTGAGCGGCCGGATCAGGACGATGTCGCCCAGGTCCATCCAGATCGGATTGAGTGCCTCACCCTCCCCGAGGTTCATGTGGAGGATCTGGCCGAGGATCGCGCCGAGAACCAGCCCGAGGAGAATCAGAACGGTGATCAGGGTGTCCTTCTTCATGGACAAGAGGCTACGGGCGGACCGGTCCGGGGGCAAACCCGGGGGCCGGAACCCCGGCCGGGGATCCCTCGGCTCAGGCTCAGCCCTGGGGCTCCGCGGTCGAGCGCACGTGGGTCTCGACCAGCTGCTCCGCGTCGACCGGCCCGGGGGCGTCGGTCATAAGGTCGCCGCCGGACTGGGTCTTCGGAAACGCGATCACGTCACGAATGTTGTCGGTGCCCACCAGGTGCATCACCAGGCGGTCCAGTCCAAAGGCGATGCCGCCGTGGGGGGGTGCGCCGTGCCGGAGGGCGGAGAGCAGGAATCCGAACTTCATCTCCGCATCGGCCTGGGTGAGTCCGAGCAGCTTGAAGACCGTCTCCTGGACCGACTGATCGTGGATACGGATCGAACCGCCGCCGATCTCCGAGCCGTTGAGGACCAGGTCGTAGCCTGCGGAGAGGCAGCCTCCGGGGTCGCTCTCGAGGATGTCGAACTGGTCGGGGTTCGGGCTGGTGAACGGGTGGTGCAGGGCGACCCAGCGGTCCTTCTCCTCGTCGCGCTCGAACATCGGGAAGTCGATCACCCAGACGAAGTTCCAGCAGCCCTCGGGAATCAGGTCGAGGTCCTGGGCGATCTTCTGGCGCAGCTCGCCGAGGGCGCGCGTGGCGATCGTCCGCGTGTCGGAGGCGAAGACCACCGCGTCACCCACCTCGAGGCCGAGTTCCGCGATGAGTTCATCCGCGATCGGTTCCAGGAACTTCGCCACCCCGGTCTCGAACCCGTTGGCGGTCAGCTTGGTGGTGGGGGCGCCACCGGCTCCGAAGTCGCGTACGAACTCCGTGTAGCCGTCGGTCACCTTGCGGGAGAACTGCTCCGCCGCGCCCGGGACCCGGATCGCCTTCACGCAGCC
>JAYZFJ010000025.1:0-15118 GCA_036336805.1 Planctomycetota bacterium | reverse complement strand
AGGAGTCCGGGAAAGCCCGGCAAGGAGACATCGGAAGGCCCCTCCCCGGTACACTGGCGGGGCTTCCTGCCTCCAGCTGTCCAAGGAGTGTCTCGAGTTGGGTGTACCAGTCTCACAGATGTGGACCGTGGCCTCGTACGTGATCCGGAACCGCCTCGCGGGCCGGAAGCGGTATCCCCTGGTCCTGATGCTGGAGCCCCTCTTCAGGTGCAATCTGGCGTGTGCAGGGTGCGGGAAGATCCAGTATCCGCCGCACATCCTCAAGCGGGATCTCTCCTTCGAGGACTGCATGAAGGCGGTCGATGAGTGTGGTGCCCCCATGGTCTCCATCCCCGGGGGCGAACCGTTGCTGCATCCCCAGATCAGGGAGATCGTCCAGGGCCTCATCGACCGGCGGAAGTACATCTATCTCTGCACGAACGCGTTGCTGCTCGAGCAGAAGCTCGAGGCGGGCTGGTTCAAGCCTTCGAAGTACCTCACGTTCAGCGTTCACATGGACGGGCTCAAGGAGCACCATGACTTCGCCGTCTGCCGCGATGGCACGTACGAGAAGGCGCTCAAGGGAATCCGCAAGGCAGTGGACATGGGCTTTCGGGTCACCACGAACACGACACTCTTCGAGGGTGCGGATCCGAACGCCTGCCGTGAGTTCTTCGACGAGATGATGGAAGTCGGCGTCGAGGGCATGATGGTCTCGCCCGGGTACGCATACGACAAGGCGCCAGACCAGAGCGGATTCCTGCAGAGACGATCCACGAACGACCTCTTCGAGATGATCCTCTCCAACCGGAAGAAGGGCTGGCGATTCAACCAGTCGCCGCTGTTCCTCGAGTACCTCATGGGACAGCGGGACTTCGAATGCACTCCCTGGGGTAATCCCACCTACAACATCTTCGGATGGCAGAAGCCCTGCTACCTCCTTCAGGAAGGGTACGTGGACACCTTCCAGGAACTGATCGAAGACACCGAGTGGGACAACTACGGAGTGGCCAGCGGCAATCCCAAGTGTGCCAACTGCATGGTGCATTGCGGATACGAGCCGACGGCCGTCGACTACACCTTCAGTGGTTTCCGGGGTATCTGGGCGAACATCAAGGCGATGATCTTCAACACCTATTCGAACCCCCGGGCAGCCAAGCGGCTCGAGGAGGAGAAGTCCAAGCCGCACGGCCCGATGCAGCACCTGGTGCAGCTGGGATTCGGGATCGACGTCAAGCCCGATGGCTCCCGTGAGGTCGTCCGCAAGAACGAGACCGCCGCCTGAATCCAGGAATCGGCCGCCGGAACGAACCAGCGAATCACCGAATCGGCGTGCTCCCCCCCAGCCCCGCGATTGTTGGTGGCCCCCCGGCAATCACGGGGCGAGCGTGGAGTTCCACCGGGGATTCAGCTCCAGTTCCCCAGCAGGATCGCAAGGTCCTGTCCGTCGACGGTGCCGTCACCGTTGAAATCGGTGTCGGGGTTGTCGTATCCCCAGCTGCCCAGGAACTTCGCGAGATCCGCACCGTCAACATCCCCGTCGTTGTCGACGTCACCCATGATCGTGAGTTCCTCGAGC
Organism: Planctomycetota bacterium; assembly: GCA_036336805.1. Taxonomy (GTDB): domain Bacteria; phylum Planctomycetota; class Phycisphaerae; order Phycisphaerales; family SM1A02; genus UBA8087. The sequence goes on along the minus strand of JAYZFJ010000025.1, from coordinate 13,560 downwards.
GCGAACTTCACGTCGATCTCCGCCCACTCATCGATCGAACCTGCACCCTCATTGGTCGACCAGAGCTGGGCGTGGGCGTTCACCTCGTAGGTGCCAGGCTCCAGGACCACGCTGAATTCACGACAGTCCTGAGGATCAAGCAGATCGTGTCGGAAGAGAATGTCGCCGTGACGTTCTTTGAGCACGCAGATCGACTGGCCCAACGGGCTCGCACTCTCCCAGATCCGGCAGCTTCTGAGGTCGATCCTCGTCTCCCGGTCGATGGTGAACTGAAGCTGACTGCCGGCATGCGCATCCTGCACCTTGGCGATCCCCTGGCCCTCGGCGTAGGTATTGGCGGAGGCATATCCCCAGAGGAGGATGGTGCTTCCCTCTCGAGTGAGTTCGGAGGCCGAGTGGCACGAGGCCATCGCCTCGGCGCCGGCCTGGGCATGGCTGAGCGCATGATGCATGCCGTTGGCAAAGTCGTTGCCGAGGCTTTGCTGGGGGTCGTTGTCCTGCATGCCACCTGATTGAGCCCATCCATGCGCACCCGCCCCGGTCAGGACGTTGTGAAACTGGATATCCGCGATCGCGGGGGCCGCGGCCAGGATGGATGCGGTGAACACTGCGGTGGTGGTGAGGTGGTTGATCATGGTGTTTCTCTTGAAAGGGGTCGATGAATGTGCAAACCGGTGGTCTCTGGTCCCTATCGAGCAGGCATGTGGATGTGACGGTGATGACGGTATTTTCTTGTCTTTCCCCGGTCGAGTCGGCGTCGCCCGAACGACAACCACCCCCGGATCCCGTATCCGGGGGTGGTTGCTCACGAGAAGCACCAATCGTGGTTGCCTGTGGTCTCGGAGTGTCACCCGGTTTCCCCTTCCAGGTCACGCATCCACAGGCAGGTTCCCGATTCAGCCGGGTTCGTTCCCGGCAAGTCCTCCAATCCGCCCGTCTTCCATAGTCGGTCCCCTGGTGGATGTGACCTGTGTCAACCGGACTTTTTCAAGATTCCATGTGGACATCCTGTTCAGGTGGTCAGGGTGAGGGGTGGGTCGACCAGCATGCATGAATGCCCTTCTTGAACGGAACCGTCACCTACGCCCGCTTCGCAGTCACCGGGAATGCACCCGAGCTGCTCGACCAGTCGATCATCGACGCGATGTCCGCCAATGCGGCGCGACCCACGCCGATCGGCGTCCCCACCGGTCCGGAAGCTGGCTGGACCGCTGGACGCCATATTCTCGACCAGGGGTTCGAGTTCAACACCATGTGCTTCGATGGCTGGGTGCATGCGGGCATGCGCCTGGACGTGGTGCGAGTGCCTCCGGAAGTCCGCCGGGCGTACATCGCGGTGGCGGAAGCTGCCCGGTCGTCCGCCCTTGAAGCCGGGCAACCCGGATGGTTGAGCCGTTCCGCACGCAAGGAAGCACGCGAGGAGGCTCGTGAACAATGGGAGCGAGAGGTCGCCGATGGTCGGTATCGAAGTTCCAAGCTGGTCCCGATCCTCTGGAATCCGGCCAAGCGGATTCTGCTTTCGCCCGCCACCACCGACTCCGTGGCCGCGCCTCTGCGTGACCTGTTCACGGCCACCTTCGGTGCACGACTCGAAGTGCGTTCCGCCGGTACTCAGGCGCTCGATCTGCTGGCGCCTCGTGGTTTGATGTCTTCGTTCGAGGATGCCCGCCCGGACGCCCTCGGCCAGATGCCCCCGGTGGGTGATGGGGGGATGCCGGAGATCCCCTGGGCAAGCGGAGGCGGCGATTCAAAGGATTTTCTCGGGAACCTCTTTCTCCTCTGGCTCTGGTGGCGGGGGGAAACCGGCGAGGGCCTGATCGACCTCCCCGGTGGAACCGGCGTCAGCGTGGCGCTGGATCGAACTCTCGAAAGCGAATGTGGCTGGGGACTGACCGGCAAGCAGGTCCTCACCGGTGACGGTCCGACCCGCTGGCCGGAGGCATCGGTTGCCACTCTTGCCGGCAAGCTGCCACGGCGAACCGGATTGATCATCTCCGATGGCATCCGGGAATGGAGCTGTTCGGTGCACGGTGATCGATTCACCGTAAGCGGCCTGAGTCTGCCCCGATCCGAGGAGCCTGCGGAGACAGCTCAGGTGGCTTCATTCGAGCGCATCGAATCGATCACCGCCTTCGACGAGATCCTGGTCGGACTCTATGGATGCTTCCTGGACTCTCGTTTCGGTTCCGGTTGGTCAGCGATGCGCGGCCAGCTCGCCGACTGGATCAGGCGATCATCGACCGGACGGTCGGCGGCGCCGGTGCCCGCCCGCACCGAACTCGAATCGGTCCCTGCGAGGCCCTGATCGACGTCGAGTCCCCGGCGACCGGATCCAGGGCTCGGGGGTCGAGGAGGTGAGTTTTCCCGACCCGGGACGTTGTGGAGCGTGTTCAGTCATCCCGGCGTGGTACCTACTTCGCGGAACTTGCAGCGGGCGCCTTCGCAGCCTTGATCGCGTCAAGTGCTGGAGTCCCTGCGAATTTCGTGTTGTCCTCGGCGAACTTCAGAAAGCTCTTCGTTCCATCCGGAGTCTGATCCGGAATGCGCGCGCCGGCCTTGATCAGCAGTTCGGCAGTCTTCGGGCAGCCGGAGAGGACCGACAGGAAAAGTGGCATCTTGTCCGCCTTGACCCCTTCGGGATTCGGGTCCGCCCCGTTGGCGAGCAGGACCTTGGTGACTTCCGGCTGGCAATCCAGCGTCGTGCTCATGGCCAGAGGCGTGATGCCGTCACGCCCGCGTGCATTCACGTCGCATCCAGCCTCGATCAGCAGCGTGCAGATCTCGGGAGACACGGCATTCCATCGATCCCGCGCCGCATCGGCTTCCTTCGAACTGTCATCCAGCGTGTCGGGATTGAACTTCCAGCCGTCCGCCGCCAGCATCAACAGGGTCTGCCTGCTGAATGCCTGGGTCCACTTGGGATCGGCGCCCGCCGCCAGCTGGGCCTTCACCGATTGGGGCGATGCCGTCCCTTCAGCCAATGATTTCATCAGGGCCTGCGTTGGATTGCGGTCGGCTCCGGATGCGATCAGCGGTACGAGCAGAACGATCGCCAGAAGCACTCCGAATGAGACAATGAACGCTATTGCAAGTCGTTTCTTCATGTGTGTATCCGCTCCCTGAGCGACTTTCTTTCGGTTGAATCCCCGCCGGGGGCGGGGCTCCTGCCGGTTCGGGGACATCACCGGCGGCGCTTGCGCGCCGGGATCATATCATCCCGGCATCGGCCTCCCGCACCGCCGCGCAGAACGACCGGATGCGCGCCGCATCCTTCGTACCCCGGCTCGCCTCGACCCCACTCGAGACATCGACCCCCCAGCAGCCGGTCGCTCTGATCGCGTTGGCCACGTTTCCATCATGAAGTCCGCCCGCAACGAGCAGGGGGGTGCTGGTTGAAGGCATCACCCGTCGCAGCGCGTCGTGATCGAAGGTTTCACCGGTGCCTCCGATCCGCGAGCCGTCGACCAGGAGCCGGTCCACGTCAGGACAGGCGTTCCACCGTTCGACCGCCTCCGGGGAGAAGTGAAATCCACGGATGATCCGGTGCCCTGCCTCGCGCAGTCGTCGGCACGTCGTTTCATCCTCCCGGCCGTGAAGCTGGATCCACTCGAATGGGCTGGTCAGCATCTGCTCGATGGGCGCATCCACGAAGAGCGATACCGGGGTCGTGGTTGCGGGGAGCCCTTCGGCCAGTGCTCCTGCCGATTCGATTTCGATGAATCTCGGGCTCTTGGCCCAGTGGACGAATCCCACGTAGTCGGCTCCGGCGTCGGCCGCGGAGTGCATCGCATCCAGGGTGCTGATTCCGCAGATCTTGATGCGCGTCGTGCTGTTCACTCCGCCACCTCGCGGCGAAGCGCCTCCACGAGGTCGTGGTGATTGTCGTTCTCGAACCGGTCGCCGTAGCGTTCGAGCAGATCCCGGGCCTTCTCCGGTGTGGGCATTCTGCGCACGTAGAGCACCAGCAGAAGCAGGGCGGTCTCCGTCACTCGGCGATCGTGTCGATGTCGCGCGAGGTAGTTTTCATACGCCTGTGCCGCCTGGGGAAACCGCTCCTCCGCGAAGAGTGCGCTGGCGACATCGAGCTGCTGGTCGGCCGGCATGCAGAAGTCCGGATGCTCCTCGAGAACGCTTGCGTATCGCTTCGCGGCCTCGGAGGGCTGATGCTCTCGTGTCAGGCGCAGAATGTCCGCCCGCGCGGTCCGGATCAGCTCCGGCTCCGGGGGTGGTTCCGGAGGACGCTGCCGGGCCTTTTCCAGACGCCTGCCGGTATCGGCGGAGGCGCTTTCCCAGGGCCCGGTGGTGCTTCCCTTCATGGCCGCACGCATGGCGGCCCTCCTTCGAGACTGCCTGAACAGGAAGAAGATGTCGAAGTCATCGCGCTTGAGCAGGCCCGTTGCGAGCAGGACGACCGCGGTGCTGAAGCCGAAGACGCTCCCTCCGAGGTGTGCGGCAAAGGCGGTGTTCGAGGTCCGGAAGTTGAGGAAGTTCGTGAGCTGTCCGATGAAGTCCAGCGCGAAGAACAGGCCGACCAGGAAGAGGGCGGGGATCCAGAACACTCCGAGAATGATGAACAGCGAGAAGATCTTGATGCGTGCACGGGGGAAGAGGGCGGCAAATCCACCGGTCACCGCACAGACCGCTCCACTGGCACCAATCATCGACGAGGGATCGCCCTGGATCGCGGCCAGCAACCACTGTCCGAGAGCGGCTGCCACCCCGCCGGCCAGGTAGAAGCAGAGGAAGCCGATTCGTCCCAGACGGTCCTCGACCGCGCATCCGAACGCCCAGAGGAAGACCATGTTGAACAGCAGGTGGCTGATGCCCGTCGGGTCGTGCAGGAACATGCTGGTGATCAGAGTCCAGATCCGACCCGGCCTTCGGGTATCGAATGCCCCGAAATCAATCATCGACTCCAGATCGACTCCCCCGAACCTCGCGATCACGAGAATTAGTGCGAATACCGCGACATTTATCGCCACCAGAACGGGGGTGATGAGCGCCTTTCGGCGAGTCGCGCGATCGGTTCCCAGTGGGATCAGCATTCTGAGAGTGTAGAGGGGGGGAGGCCGACTGGCTGGAATCGCTGCAGCTTTCTTCTGCCTGTTGATGCGTTGGGCGCTTCTGCCTACGATGCTGTGCCGCACGCCGACGTCCCCAAGATGACGTCCAGACACCATCCTCCCACGGCAGGAACGCGATTTCGGGGTCGTTTCCCGCCGGTCCCGCATCGGAAACCGAGAATGAGTCCAGAAGTGATCGAGAAGAACGTTGACAAGGGCCTCGCCAACACCATCGCTGCCGAAAGCAGCATGTCTTTCATCGATGGGGTCAACGGTGTCCTGGAATACGTGGGCATCGACATCGATCAGCTCGCTCGGAATTCGACCTTCGAGGAGACCACCTTCCTGCTCTGGGAGGGGCGCCTCCCCAACGAGACCGAACTCGGGGAGCTGACCAGGGACCTCCGAGCCGAGTACGCACTTCCTCCGGGGATCATCGATCTGATCAAGACCTTCCCGGCGGACTCCGCCCCGATGCATGCACTGCAGACCGCGGTGGCGGCGCTCGCACTCCACGATCCCGAAGCCGACGTCAATGAGCCGGCGGCAAACCGACGAAAGGCCGTCCGACTGGTCGCCAAGACGCCCGCAGTGGTTGCGGCGTTCGACCGCCACCGTGCCGGGAAACCGATCATCGATCCCGATCCCTCGCTCGACATCGCGACGAACTTCCTCTGGATGCTCAACGGCGAGAAGCCCACGGAGACCATGGCCCGTGCCCTCGACGTCTGCCTGATTCTGCATGCGGATCACGGAACCAACGCCTCGACGTTCACCTCCCTGGTGATCATCTCCACCCTTTCCGACATGTACTCGTCGATGGCGGGTGCCATCGGTGCCCTTCGTGGACCGCTTCACGGCGGAGCGAACGAGGGCGTGATGAGGATGCTCGAGGAGATCGGCGACATCTCCAAGGTCGATGCCGCGATCGAGCACAAGCTCGTCAACAAGGACAAGATCATGGGCTTCGGGCATCGGGTCTACAAGGCGTACGATCCGCGCGCCACCTACCTCAAGACGTTCGCCAAGGGGCTTGCGGAAGACACCGGCAACCTCGAACTCTACGAGATGTCCAATCGCATCGAGGCGATCATGAACGAGAAGGTGGCCGCCAAGGGAATCTTCCCCAACGTCGACTTCTACTCCGCGACGACCTACTGGTCACTGGGGCTGAAGCTGGACCTGTTCACGCCGATGTTCGCGATCGCCAGAATGACGGGGTGGACCGGGCACTGCATGGAGCAGCTCTCCGACAACAAGCTCATCCGCCCCGGCTCCTTGTACATCGGGCCCCATGGATCGCCCTACGTTCCCATGAAGGATCGCTGAATGGCGGCCTTCATGGCACCCTAGCCGGGTCCACCCTCCAGTACCTGCCGTTTCTGTCGTCCCGACTGCTTGAGCCGCCGTGTCGCACAGAGGGTCCAGCTTCGTTTTCTGGTTCTTTCCTTCGGGTCCGGCGTCGAAGTCGTACCGGCCATCACGGAACATCGATCCAGGTGCACCACGCCCGGCTGATCCCCGTGGCCCCGGGTACTGCGCTAACGTGTCTGCATGAGCATCTACCTCGACAACAACGCCACCACTCCACCCGCCCCCGAGGTGATCGAGTGCATGCGCCGCTGTCTCGAGGACGACTGGGGCAATCCATCCAGTGCTCATCGCACTGGAATCGCCGCACGGCGGCGCGTGGATCTCGCCCGGAATTCGGTCGCCTCGCTCCTGGGGTGCGAGACACGCGAGATCATCTTCACGTCGGGTGGCACCGAAGCGGCCAATCTGGGGATTCGAGGTGCGTTCCAACGGATCCGGGAACGCTCGCCGCGACGAACCCTTCTGGCCTGTGCCGAGACCGAACATCCCGCGGTGCTGGATTCGATCCGCCGTCTGGTGGGCGCCGGGGGGGAGGTCGTCATCCTTCCGGTCGACCCGGACGGACTGATCGACCTGGGCTTCCTCGACCGCCTGCTTGCTGCAGATGGCGATCGGCTCGCCCTCTGCTCGGTGATGTGGGCCAACAACGAGACCGGCGTGGTCCAGCCGATCTCCGAGATCGGATCCAGGTGTCGGGAACATGACGTGCTGTTCCATACGGATGCCGTGCAGTGGGTCGGTCGTGAATCGACCAGCTTCCGTGACCTTCCCATCGATCTGCTTTCCTGCTCCGCGCACAAGTTCCACGGCCCCAAGGGAGCGGGCGCACTGGTCGTTCGCCGGGGAATAGCGATCGAGCCCTTCCAGTTCGGTGGACCTCAGGAGCGCGAACGCCGTGGCGGGACCGAGAACGTGGCGGCGATCGCCGGCTTCGGTGTCGCCTGTGATCTCGCCGCCGACTGGCTCGAGCAGCGCGACCACCCCGGACTCCTGAAACGCAGGAATCACTTCGAGGCCGGTCTGCTCGCGCTCGATGACTCGGCCGTGATCAACGGTGCCGGGGTCGAGCGTCTCTGGAACACCACGAACATCGCGTTTCCCGGTCTCCAGGCCCAGATGCTGGTGGTCATACTCAGCGAACGTGGCCTCGCGGTCTCGGGGGGGGCGGCATGCGCGAGTGGTTCGATCGAGGTCTCCGGCGTACTCGGGGCGATGGGACTCGATTCAACCCGAGCCGCCGGAAGTCTGCGCCTCAGCTTCTCCCGCTACACCTCGGAGGCTGAGCTCGAACAGTCCATCGCGATCTTCGAATCGGTACTCGCATCGTGCCGTTGATCGGACCCTGAAGCCGGCTCAGGTGCCCAGAGTGGTCGTCTTGTGCAGCAGCCGGTTTCGATCCGGCAGTGCCTCGAGGACGCCGCGTATTCGTTCGGAGGCACGTCCGTCGCCGTACGGATTCTCCACCACATCCAGGGACATCTCGAACCCCCGTTCCATCGCCCGCAGGATCGAGTCGGGGTCCGCTTCGCAGTCGAGCACGTTTCGGGCCCGCTCCCGGCCCTCCTGGCGACGTCCGATGCAGATGGCAGGAACCGGTACCGACGGGGTCTCCATGAGGATGCTGGATGAGTTTCCCACCGTGAGCCGAGCACAGTGGAGGAGGGCGATCCAGGATTCCGGCGGGAGGTTGGTGCGCAGGAAGGCACCGGGGGTTCGCGCGACGAACGCTTCCACCGCCTCCCGGACGACCCGCGAACCCTCGTCGGCGTTCGGAAAGGCGAAGAGGATCGTCCCCTTCGCCGGGTTTCTCCGTTCCAGTGCGGACAGCAGTGCGAATGCGTCGCGAGTCGGATCATCCTCCAGGGTCACGGGATGAATCGCCGCCACGACGAGCGGGTCGGTGAGTTGGAAGCCCAGCTCGGTCTCGAGACTGGAGCGATCCGGCAGGGTGCTTCGCTGGAAGTGGTCGAGACTTCCGGCACCCACCCGATGGACGCGCCAGGCCTCTTCGCCCATCGCCAGTACCCGCAGGCGTGCGGCTTCGGTGGTGACCAGATGCACGTGGGCCATCTTGGTGAGAGCGTTTCGCACCGCATCGTCGATCGCACCCTCGCTGCGTTCACCTCCCTCGACATGGACGATCGGGATCTTCATCGCGAGGGCCGCATTCGCCGGGGCGAGCATCTCGAACCGATCGGCCACGACCATCACGAGGTCCGGTCGCATGCGCTCGAGTGCATCCGCGAAGGCGATCGTCGCTCGGCCGATCGCCCGGGCCGCATCCACGCCTTGTTCGATCTCCAGCGCACAGGGGACCTCCTCCACCGGGACCGTCTCCTCGAGGAGTCTGCGCACCGATGATCCGAACGCGTCCTGCAGCAGCGCACCCGTGGCCAGCACCACCGGGCGCAGACGTTCGGACTGCTTCAGCGCTCGCAGCGGATGGATCAGGTGTGCCAGGTCCGCTCGGCTCGATGAGACGATCGCGATCGTTCTTGAATGTTCCAGAGGCTGGTTCACGGCATGAGATCCCTGAAGGGACCATACCCGCGAATCCATCGGCGATCAGGAATGGAGCATCAGAGCGTTCAGGACGGCTTCACTTCGGACCCGCAGGTCCTCCAGTGCAGCGCCGATCATCGACATGCTGATGGCCGTGGCCCCACTGGAGACCACGCCCGTCAGTGCGTACTCGAGAGCGACGCTCCCTCGTTCATCGACCAGAAATCGGCGGATCATTCGGTGTGCGGTACTCATCATGCCCTCCCTGCGAGGAAGATCGGCACGGCCGCACGGACACCTGAGCGACACCGGGAAAACCGGGGAAGCATCCGGGAATCAGGGTCGGTCTGTGCGTCCTTCCTCCACAATGAGACGCTCTGCCCGACTCATCGGCGGTATTCTCGGAGCATGTCCTCCTCGTCGTTACCAGCCGACCACTCCCCGTACCAGGCAACCGCCGAGTGGTATGACGCGATCTATGCGGCCCGAGGCCGTGATTGCACTCGGGAGATCGACTACCTCAGTCGCTACTGGATGGAGGATGGCCGAACCGCGGAGAGCCGAAGGATCCTCGATGCCGGATGCGGTTCAGGGGCGCATTTCGATGCCCTCTCGAGGCATGGGCGGGTCACCGGGGTCGATCGATCCTCGGAGATGCTCGAGGTGGCGGGTCGCAAACCGCACGCTCGCCTGGTGCAGGCCGATCTTCGCACCCTCGACCTTGGTTCGAACTTCGAGGTGGTGGTCTGCCTGTTCGGGGTGTGTGGCTACCTCGCCGATCGGTCCGAGCTGACCACGGTGCTCGGGCTTCTGGGGCGCCATCTCGAGTCGGGAGGGGTCCTTCTTCTCGAGCCGCCCCTGCTCGAGGAGCGATACGAGGATCCGGTCGACGTCCACGTCGAGACCCGACGGGGTGACCTGCTGCTCAGCCGTACCACCACCGCCCAGCGGATCGGATCCCATCTTGAGCTGAACTTCGAGTGGCGAGCGCACGCACTCGAGGGACTGCCTGCACGCTCGCGAACCGACCGGATCATCCGGGAGCAGCACCGGATACTCCTTCTGGATTCGGATGCCTACCTGCAGGCGGCGACCTCCGCTCTGGGTGAACGGTTCGAGGTCCGGATCGATCCCGAAGGGCCGTGCGGGCGAGGCTTGCTGGTGGCGATCAGCCGTGACGGTGTTCGCGGTAGCGGTTGATCAGCTGGTTGGTCGAGGAATCGTGATCGGTCACCGGTTCCGACTGCGTGAGTTCGGGAATGATCTTCTTGGCCAGCACCTTGCCGAGCTCGACGCCCCACTGGTCGAAGGAGTTGATGTTCCAGATCGTGCCCTGGGTGAAGACCTTGTGCTCGTAGAGGGCGACCAGTCGCCCCAGGGTGCGCGGGTCGAGCCTCTGGGTCATGATCACGTTGCTCATGCGATTGCCGTCGAACTCCTTGTGCGGCAGAAGTTCATCCGGTACGCCCTCCGCCTTCACCTGGGCTTCGGTCTTGCCGAACGCCAGTGCCTCCGCCTGGGCGAAGACGTTCGAGACGAGCTTGTCATGGTGGTCGCCGATCGGGTTGGCGGCTTCGCAGAAGCAGATGAAGTCGCACGGTACGGGCTTGGTTCCCTGGTGGATCATCTGGTAGAAGGCGTGTTGTCCGTTGGTTCCCGGCTCACCCCAGATCACCGGGCAGGTGTCCCAGCCGACGCGGTCACCGCCGAGGGTCACGTGCTTGCCGTTCGATTCCATCTCCAGCTGCTGGAGGTAGGCGCTGAAACGCAGCAGCTCGTTGTCGTAGGGAAGCACCGCGACGGTGTCGCACCCGAGGAAGTTGCGGTTCCACAATCCGATCAGGCCGAGGAGAACCGGGACGTTCTCCTCGAGGGGGGCGGTGCGGAAGTGGACGTCCATCTCGTGGAATCCGGCGAGCAGGTCGGCGAAACCATCGGGCCCGATCGAGAGCATCGTCGAGAGACCGATCGCCGAATCCATCGAGTATCGGCCGCCGACCCAGTCCCAGAAGCCGAACATGTTGTCGGAGTCGATGCCGAAGGACTCCACCTGCTCCCGGTTGGTCGAGACCGCGACGAAGTGCTTCGCCACCGCCGATTCGTCGCCACCGAGTCCCTCCAGGGACCATGATCGTGCGGTGTGGGCGTTGGTCATCGTCTCGAGGGTGGTGAAGGTCTTGCTGGAGACGATGAAGAGCGTCTCCTCGGGATCGAGATCCCGGGTCTTCTCGACGAAGTCGTTCGCATCCACGTTCGAGACGAAGCGCACCGTGAGGTCGTCGCTCGCCCACTTCCGAAGCGCGTCGTACGCCATGGCCGGCCCGAGATCGGAACCGCCGATGCCGATGTTCACGACGTTCCTGACCGGCCGCCCGGAATGGCCGAGCCAGCGACCGCCGCGGACCTTGTTGGCGAACCTCGCCATCCGTCCCAGCACCTCGTGGACGTGGGGGACCACGTTCTCGCCGTCGACCTCGATCACGGCGTCCGCGGGGGCCCGCAGCGCGACGTGAAGCACCGCGCGATCCTCGGTGACGTTGATCCGCTCGCCCGCGAACATCGCGTCGCGGTGGCCCTTCACCCCGGCCTGGTCCGCGAGGTCGAACAGCAGGTCCATCGTCTCGGCGTCGACCAGCTGCTTGGAATGGTCGAAGGTGATGCCGAGGGCCTCGGTGGTGAACCGGCCGGCACGCCGCGCGTCGCCGGCGAACAGCTCGCGGAGGGTGGCCCCGGACATCGAGCGGTGCTTCCGGGCCAGCGCCTTCCAGGCGGGCAGGCGATCGGGGGCGGTTCGCTTGCGGAGGTCCGGAACGCTGGGAATCTTGCGGGGCATGCTTCGGCTCGCGGGGACGACGGATGGTGCGTGGAACGGGACGTGCGTGATACCCTTCCGGGGACGAGGTCGCAACGCGCCGGCTCGTCTCACCGCGACTTTCGAACGAATCGGGACCGAACATGCCTGCCACCGCCGACCTCCACGCCCTCGGACAGAGTCTCTGGCTCGACAACATCACTCGCGACCTCCTCGACGACGGGACGCTCGAGCGATACATCCGAGACCTCTCGGTCACCGGCCTGACCTCGAATCCGTCGATCTTCCAGAAGGCGATCGCCGGGTCGAAGAGCTACGAATCCCAGATCCGCGAGCTGGAGACCGCCGGACTCGACACCGAGCAGCTCTTCTTCGAGCTGGCCATGGCCGATCTCCGCCGGGCGGCCGATCTCTTCAAGCCCGTGCACGCCGCGACCGCGGGCATCGACGGCTGGGTGAGCCTCGAGGTCTCGCCGTTGCTGGCCAACGACACCGACTCCACGATCGCCCAGGCGAAGGACCTCCACGCGAGGGCCGCTCGCGAGAACCTCTACATCAAGGTGCCGGGAACGCCGGAGGGCGTTCCGGCCATCGAGGAACTGATCTTCGCCGGCGTCCCCATCAACGTGACCCTGCTCTTCAGCCGTGAGCACTACCTCGCCGCCGCGGAGGCCTACACCCGCGGCATCGAACGTCGTCTCGAGGCGGGGCTCGATCCGAAGGTGTGTTCGGTGGCGAGCCTGTTCATCAGCCGCTGGGATCGGGCGGTGGGCGACTCGGCCGGCGAGGCGCTCAAGGACAAGCTCGGACTCGCGATCGGCAAGCGGTCCTACAAGGCGTACGTCGACCTCTGCGAGACCGATCGATGGTCGTCGCTTCGTGAACGCGGGGCGACCCCGCAGCGACTGCTCTTCGCCTCGACCGGCACCAAGGATCCGTCCCTTCCCGACACCTGGTACATCTCCGGCCTCGCGGCCCCCGACACCGTCAACACCATGCCCGAGAAGACGCTCCTCGGCTTCCACGAGCACGGCTCGGTGGAGCAGGGGGCGCTCCCCCGGGACGGCGGGGACGCGGAGGCGGTCCTCGCGGCCTTCGGTGACGCCGGGGTCGACCTCGACGCCCTCGCGGCCAAGCTGCAGGTCGACGGCCGGGACTCCTTCAACGACTCCTGGAACTCGATGATCGCCGACATCGCCGAGAAGGCTCGCTCGCTCGCGGGAGCGTGAGGCCGGTTTCAAGCCTGTCGCGGGAACGGCCGATGTCGGGATCCGACGGTCGAAGAAACCGCTCCGGAGTCCCTGATCGATGAACGCGTTCCTTGAAGACCTCCGCTGGCGCGGGCTCCTCCACCAGTCCACCTCCGAGGATCTCGCGGCACACCTCGACGGTGGATGCCGGTCGGCCTACGTCGGCTACGACCCCACGGCCGACAGCCTCACCATCGGCAACCTGGTCAGCATCGTGCTCCTCGCCCGGTTCCAGCGGGCCGGCCACCGGCCGATCGCCCGGATGGGGGGGGGGACGGGCATGAGCGGGGACCCCAGCGGCAAGTCCGCCGCGCGTCCGTTGCTCACGCCCGAGCAGGTGGAGGAGAACGTGGGCGCGATCCGGCCGATCTTCGAGCGGGTGCTCGACTTCTCCTCCGGGACGACCAACGCGGCGGAACTCGTCGACAACATCGACTGGCTCGGCCGGATCGGCTACATCGAGCTTCTCCGGGACATCGGCAAGCACTTCTCCGTCAACGTCATGATGCAGAAGGACTCCGTCTCCGCCCGTCTCAACGAGCGCGAGCAGGGGATCAGC
>JAYZFJ010000024.1:0-72513 GCA_036336805.1 Planctomycetota bacterium | reverse complement strand
GTCGTTCCCTTTTCCCGCAGGTAGAGTGCCCAGTTCTTGGACAGGGCCTCGCTGAGGAAGAATTCATCCTGCGGGGCGTACTGGAGTTCGACCAGCAACTGGGGCTCGATCAGTCGCTCGCCGCCGACCTTGACCGCTCGCTGCATGGGTTGGTCGGGATCGTCGGTGCGGATGAGGTCCTCGGTGAACTCCGGATAGCCCGCGATGACCTGTCGAATGAACCGATCTCCGAATCCCTCGACCATCAGGTTGACGCTGAATGCGCGGGTTCCGGCATCATCGCCGGAAAGCAGTTCCCAGTCCGGATCGGTTCCGAGCACCGAGAGCTGGACCGGTTCCCCGGCCGCATCCAGGATCATTCCGCTGTTGCCCGAAAACGGGCTCAGAAGCAGCGGGTCCGCGATCGGAGTGCCATCCTCGCCGAGGACCGAGATCGAAAGGACCCGCCGCGACACCGGGGTGTCGCCCTCGACCTTCGTGGCGAAGTAGATCAGGCTGCCGATGATGAGTACCACGATTCCGCTGTGAATCATCCAGACCCCGAGGTTCACGACCGAGAGACGGATCCGGCGCAGGGTGGTGACCACCAGGGTCAGGGCGATCAGGGTGACCAGGACGTCGAAGGGCCACCAATGGAACCATTCGAACTCGGTCATCTCCAGCAGGGGACGCTGCCGGACCTGCTCGTGGACCCAGGAACTCGACGAGAAGATGTTCGGGGCGATGGGATAGACCAGGCCGGCCGAGCCGACCGCCATGTAGATGAAGAGCAGGATCAGGAGAACGATTCCGAAACGGACACTGCTGAAGAGGTCCAGTATCGGACGCGAGATCAGGGCAAGCGCCCCTCCTGAAGCCCGTGGGGCACTCCGGGATCGACTGTCTGGTGGTGGGGAGGTTTCACTCATGTGTGGATCGTCGGCTTTCAGGGATGATAGCGGGGTCAACCGGTCCGGATCACCGCGGATTGCGTATGATCCAAGAAATCAGACCCCGGTTCACCCTGGAGAATCCCCCCTCATGACCTGCCAGTATCTAAGACGTGCTCAGACAGTCGCTCTGACCCTCATGGCCGCACTCACCACCCCCGCCGTGACCGCCCAGGAGAGCAAGCCCAGCGCGCCCTCCGCACCCCCGGCCCAGCAGGAGCTCCGCTACGAGTATGCAATGCTCGAGACCAGCAAGGGTGACATCCTCATTCAGCTCGACCGGGCCCGCGCCCCGATCTCGGTCCGCAACTTCCTCAAGTACGTCAACGACGGTGGGTACAACGACACGATCTTTCACCGGGTGATCAACGGATTCATGATTCAGGGTGGTGGGTTCACCCCCGAGATGACCAAGAAGCCCACCGAATCGCCGATCAAGAATGAGTGGATGAACGGCCTGAAGAACGAGAACGGCACCATCGCCATGGCCCGGACCCAGAACCCCAACTCGGCCACGAACCAGTTCTTCATCAACGTCAACAACAACACCAATCTCGATCGCCCGATCTCCGGCGGAGCCGGGTACGCCGTGTTCGGCAAGGTCGTGATGGGCATGGATGTGGTCAACCGCATCAAGTCGGTGCAGACCGGGAACGTGGGTGGCTATCAGAACGTCCCCATCGACCCCATCGTCATCAAGAAGGCGATCGAAATCCCCCCTAAGAAGGCGGAGAAGATGATGGCTGATGCGGCAGAGAAGCGCCCCGCCGCCCCCACTGCTCCGATCTCACCTCCGGCACCCGCCGCCCCGGACAAGGAGTGATCGATGACTTCTCATACGGACGACTCGGTCTCGGTCTACAAGGGAGATGCGGATCTCCTGGTCGAAGCCAACACGGACGCTCCCTGCGTGATGCTCCTGCCCCAGGGTGACCCCCGGGCCGCAGCGGCCCGGGGCAAGATCCGCATCCAGTGGGGACAGCACCTGCTCGACGACCTGGTCGGAGGGCGATACCGCACGGTGGTCTGCGGAGTGAACTCGGTCGACAACTTCAGCGGGATCCTCGGCGAACTGTTCAAGTTGATTCCAACGAGTCAATGGACCCTGGAGGGAGCCACCAGCTACGCGAAGATGTTCCGCGAGGCGGTGTCGATCCATGCTCGCGAAGATCGGGAACCCTACGTCCTGAAGTTCGACCTGGACCGGCTGCTCATCCTTGCCCTGCTTCGCCCCGCGGAGCGGGACCACTTCACCCTCGAGGACCTCTACCGGGGTTTCAAGACGATCACCAAGATGCTGGAGGGGCGGCAGGATCGACAGCCCGCGGCATCGGTCTCCTTCCTGGGCGCCAAGAGCAATCGACTGGTCGATCACGATGGTCGGGAGCCGAGTCTTGAAGCCACGCTGGAAGCGATGCATCAGGCCGGGTTCGAGGGTGACGTCTATCCTCCGGTCGAACTCTGGAACTGCGCCCCCACCGGGGTCTTCGCGTCTTATCCGTTCCCGGAGAGCGTGGACCGGATGCGACAGGGAAGCTCCTGAGCGAAGACCGCCGGTACCCCGGCGTCCCGAGGACCGTTGCCGGATCATTTCCGTTGACTTTCACCGGGGGTGGTGAACAATCGATTCATGACCTCAAACACGTACGTCCTTGGATTCGCCCTCGGTGCCTTCCTCGCCTCCGGCGCGCAGGGCGCCCAGAACTGTGACGAGGATCTGGTCGGCTTCGAAGGTGGAAGCCAGGGCTGGATCGGTACGAACGGATCCACCGGTGGCACCCAGCTCGAGGCGACCGGTGGCAATCCCGGTCACCACCTGCACACCGTCTTCAACGACTTCGGAATCGAGTTCACAAACGACACACGTCCGGATGAGTTCCAGAACCTGCTGGGTAACGAGGAGGTCACCATCCAGGTCGACCTCAAGGTCGAGGCGATCGATTTCTTCGGCACCCCCGCCACCCGACCCTGGGTCCTCGAGATCCGGGACTACGACAACGCACCCCCGGGCTTCCTCTGGGTCTCGGTGTGGTACCTCTTCGAATGGGTCGGAGCCGAAGGGGACTGGCGCACCTTCGAGGTGACGATCTCCGATACCACCGCGAGTGAACTCCCACCCGGCTGGGGAGGGACCGGCGCGGAACCCCCCCCGAGCTACGAGCCCACGCTTCCCGCGGACCGCACCTTCGCAAGCGTGCTTGCGGGGGCGGACGAGATCGCGTTCACCACCTACCAGCCGGGGTGGGTTTTCGGGTTCACCAACTTCGACGTCCGCTTCGACAACGTCCGCATCACCGGCTGCTCGGTTCCCGAGTGTCCGGGGGACCTTGATGACGATGCCGGGGTCGATGGCAAGGACCTTGCACGGCTCCTCGCGGCATGGGGGATCTGCGCGAAGGGATGCCCCGAGGACTTCGACGGAAACGGCATCGTCGACGGAGCCGATCTCAGCATCATCCTCGCGTACTGGGGCACCTGCCCGCGATAGCCCGACCGGACCGCACGCCCGCTCGGGGCGCTGAGACCTGCCTCAACCGAACTCGATCCCCTGCGCCAGCGGCAGGTCCACCCCCCAGTTCAGGGTGCAGGTCTGTCGGCGCATGTACTGCTTCCAGGCATCGGAGCCGGATTCACGACCGCCGCCGGTGTCCTTCTCACCGCCGAAGGCTCCCCCGATCTCGGCCCCACTGGTACCGATGTTCACATTGGCGATGCCGCAGTCACTGCCGAGGTGGGAGAGGAATCGCTCGGCACTCCGCATGGAGTCCGTGAAGATCGCGCTGGAGAGGCCGTGACTCGAGTCGTTCTGCAAGGCCACCGCCTCCTCGAGCGATCCCACGGTGAAGACGTACAGGATGGGAGCGAACGTCTCCTCCCGAGTGATCGGGGGCTGGATACCGGGCGGAACGCGGATGATCGTCGGCTCGACGTAGAACCCCTCGCGAGCGGACTGCCGATCGATGCCCTCGGTGCCTCCACAGAGCACCTCGCACCCCTGATCCACCGCCTGTTCGATCGCCGAACGCATCGCATCCACCGAAGCCTGACGAACCAGCGGACCCATCAGAGTCGACTCGTCCAGCTGGTGGCCCAGAGGCACTGACGCATAGGCGGGCAGCAGGGAGGAGACGACCGAGTCCACGCAGTCCTCGTGGCAGATCAGACGGCGGGTGGACGTGCATCGCTGACCGGCGGTGCCCACCGCCCCGAAGAGCACCGCTCTCGGCACCAGCTCCAGGTCCGCGTCGGGCATGATGATCATGGCGTTGTTCCCGCCGAGTTCGAGCAGCGTCTTCCCGAGACGCCCCCCGACGACCTCGCCGACGCGCCGCCCCATGCGGCAGGAACCAGTCGCGGAGATCAGCGGCAGTCGCCGATCGGCGATCATCCGTTCACCAATCTCCTCGTCGGTGCCGATGACCAGCCCGAAGACGTCGCGAGGATCGCCCTCGGAAGGCGTGAAGAGATCCTGGGATCCCATGACCTCGCGGGCGACCTCGTTCATGGCGATCGCGGTCAGCGGAGCCATCAGCGAAGGCTTCCAGATCATCGTGTCACCGCAGACCGCGGCCAGCATCGAGTTCCAGGCCCAGACCGCGGCCGGAAAGTTGAAGGCGGTGATGATCCCGATCGTCCCCAGGGGATGCCATTGCTCGTACATCCGGTGCTGGGCTCGTTCGGAGTGCATCGTGATCCCATGGAGCTGGCGGGAGAGTCCAACGGCGAAATCAGCGATGTCGACGCACTCCTGCAACTCCCCGATCCCTTCGGGACGGATCTTCCCGCTCTCGAGGGAGACCAGTTCACCGAGGGGCTCGAGGCGGTCCCGGAATGCGTTTCCGATACGGCGAACGAGCTCTCCGCGCTTGGGGGCGGGCAGCATCGCCCAGTCTCCCTGGACCCGGGCCGCCGCCTCGACTGCGTGCTCGTAGGCGGAGGCTTCGTCGAGCGTGACGGCGGCTGTGGCGTGGCCGGTGCCGGGATCGATCGAGTCGATCGCGTTGGAGGTGGAGGGAGCGACGACCCGGGGGTGGTCACCGATCCCGCTGGCGGTGAGGAGATCATTTATTCGAGCTGTGGTATTCATGCGGTCAGGGTACCCCATCACGGCCCGGAGGTCGCTACCCTCTAGCCTTCGGAGGTTCCACATGGCACTTGATCGAAACGGCATCACGGAACGGGCGGCCCGAGAACTCAAGGACGGCTACTACGTCAATCTCGGCATCGGCATGCCCACCCTCGTCGCCAACCACGTACCGGAAGGCATGACCGTCTGGCTGCAGTCGGAGAACGGCCTGCTGGGGATGGGAGCCTTCCCCACCGATGAGGAGGTCGATGCGGACCTCATCAACGCCGGAAAGCAGACGGTGACCGGAGTGACCGGTCACTCCTTCTTCTCCTCGGCCGACAGCTTCGGAATGATCCGGGGCGGACACATCGACCTGGCGATCCTCGGCGCCATGGAGGTCAGCCAGGAAGGCGACATCGCCAACTGGATGATCCCCGGCAAGCTGGTGAAGGGCATGGGCGGGGCGATGGACCTGGTCGCAGGGGTGAAGCGGGTCATCGTCACCATGGAGCACTGCAACCGCAAGGGCGAGCCCAAGATCATCCCCCACTGCACACTCCCACTCACGGGACTGGCGTGCATCGACATGATCATCACCGATCTCTGCGTCATGGAGATGAATCCAGAACGCAGGCGTTTCGTCGTGACCGAACTGGCGCCCGGAGTCACCCGGGAAGAGATCGAGAGCAAGACGACCGCCGAAGTGCTCTTCGCCGACGAACTCCTGCCGATGCAGAAAGTCTGAACACCCACCACCGGAGAATCGCCGTGTCGCTGATCAGCAGTCTCGTGATCGCCTGCTCCTGCCTGACCGGGGGCGAGGAATTCACCCCACTCTTCAATGGAACCGATCTCGATGGATGGGTGCACGTCAACGGCGACGAGTCGACCTGGAGAGCCGAGGACGGCATGCTTCGATGCACCGGCCTGCCGATCTGCGTGCTGCGCACCGAACGCATGTACGAGAACTTCGTGCTTGAACTCGAGTGGCGCCACCAGAGTCCCACCGGGAACGCCGGAGTCTTCGTCTGGAGCGATCCGCTGCCCGCCAAGGGAGTGCCCTTCACCCGCGCAGTCGAGGTCCAGGTGATGCTCGGGGCCGAAACCGAGAACTACACCAGCGAAGGGGACATCTTCTCGATCTGGGGGGCGACTCTGACCCCGGATAGGCCCCACCCCAACGGGTACCAGCGATGCCTTCCCAGCGAAGCCCGAACCCGTGGTGCCGGAGAGTGGAACCACTATCGAATCGAATGCATCGACGGGCGGATCACCCTGGCGGTCAACGGGAAGGTCGTTTCCGGTGGCTACGACGTGAACCCTCGAAAGGGCTTCATCTGCCTCGAGGCGGAAGGCTCCGAGATCGACTTCCGAGACCTCCGGATCCGGGAGCTGCCCTCGAGCAACTCCCCTCTCGCCGAAGTGGCCAACGACGCGCTCGGGTTCACCACCCTGTTCAACGGCCTGAGCCTCAAGGGATGGCGGATGGAGGGCGGCACGCCGGAAGCGTGGAAGGCCCGGAACGGCCGGATCGTCCACGACGGAAGTGCCGGACACCTCTGGACCACCGAATCCTACGGAGACTTCGTGCTCATGGCCGACTGGCGATGGGTGGGAGACTCCCAGGGCATTCGGGAGCGACCGATGCTCGGTCCGGACGGCGCGGAAACCGGGGAGACCGTCGAGGTGGAGGAACGTGACAGCGGGATCTACCTTCGCGGCAACGACAAGAGCCAGGTCAACATCTGGGAGTGGCCGGTGGGGTCCGGCGAGGTCTACGGCTACCGCACCGATTCCACGATGCCGGCGGAGGTTCGGGCAGCGGTGACCCCGACCAGTCGTGCGGATGCACCCGTCGGCAGCTGGAACCGATTCGTGATCACCATGCGCGGCGAATCACTCACCGTGAACCTCAACGGAGTGACGGTGATCGAACGGGCGCTGCTGCCGGGGATTCCCGAATCCGGCCCGATCGCGCTGCAGAGTCATCACTCGGGGATCGAATTCACCAACCTGTTCATCCTCGAGCTTGATTCGGAGTGAGCGTACCGGTCAGTCGGCCGCAGTCTCCATCCATGCATCCGAGCATCGCCCGGCACTGGTGCTGTCCACCTGGTTCCCACGAACCTCGTATCGACCGCTCCATTCGTGATTGCGAACCATCCGGATCGCCTCGATGAACCGGTCAACCTCGGATTCGTTGTTGTAGAGCCCGAAGGACACCCGGACCGCGCCGGGTCTGATTTCGGGTTCCTGGGTGACGCCACCCTGCTGATCGAGCAGCAGATCTGCGTGCACGTGAGCACAGAATCGACCGTTGCGCACCGCGATTCCCGCTTCCGCGCCAAGCACCGCGGCACAGAGAAGGTCACTCACCCCTTCGACGTTGAAAGTCAGGATGCCGACCCGTTCGTCCAGTGAAGGTGGACCGTAGAGGGTGATGCCGTCGATCTTCCGAAGTCCTTCCCAGGCACGCTGCATCAGGGCGAACTCGTGCGCACGGACCCGATCCATGCCGATTGCGTCGAGGTACTCCAGCACGGTGGCCATGCCGATGACGCCGGCGATGTTCGGGGTCCCACCCTGGTGCCGGTCAGGCGAAGGCAGCCACTGCACCGAGTCGGTACCCACCACCGAAGTCGTCCCCCCTCCGGGCAGGTAGGGAGGCGCTGCATCGAGCAGATCGCGCGGTCCGTAGAGGAACCCGATCCCGAACGGGGCGTACATCTTGTGACCAGCGGCGGTCAGGAAATCGATGTGCTCGGGGTGACCGTGCGGACGGACGTCGATCGCGTGGTGGGCCATCAGCTGCGCTCCATCGACGCAGATCAGCGCTCCATGCTCGTGTGCAAGTCGAGCGATCTCGTGAATGGGAGGCATCCACCCGGTGACGTTGGCCGCACCGGAGACCGCGACGAGCTTGATCCGTTCACGCTTCAACACCGCTTCCATCGCCCCCAGATCCAGACGAAGATCGGGAGTCAGGCCGATGCGGACGACTTCCCCGCGATTGCGATGCGGAAGGTCGTTGGAATGATGTTCGAGATCGGTGACCAGGACCTTGCCGGGGTGCTGGGCGAGGACGTGCGATACGAGGTCGCAGGCGTGTGTGGTGTTGGAAGTGAAGACCACGCATCCGTCGTCGAGGTTTCCTCCGACGAACCGCGCGCAGGTGCCGTAGGCGGCCTCGAAGCGACCGGTCGCCGAACGAGCGAGGGAGTGCGTGGCCCGGTGGACGTTCGAATACTCGCGACCGAGGAACTGGGAATAGCTGTTCAGTGCCGTCGTGGGTGGATGGGTCGTGGCGGCATGATCCAGGTAGACCAGACCCCGCTGGACACCATCGGTGCAGTCGATGCGGGTGGTGGTGATGGGAAAGTCCGCACGGATCGATGCCCAGTCGGCGAAATCCACCGCATCATCCGATCGGATACCGGGCGCCGCGTCCGGACCTGGGGGGCCGATGACCTGTCCGGGCACCAGGCGGCGACCGAGGCGCTGCCAGCCATCGACGCCACCATCGAGCGACGAGACGTTCTCATAGCCCATCAGGCCGAGCGTCTCGCAGGCGAGCGCGGAACGATTCCCGGTCTCGCAGTAGACGACGATGTCCTTCTCCAGAGGGATGTTCATCTGGCCGATCAGTTTTTCCAACTGGCCACGAGGCACCACCACCGCACCTTCGATGACTCCCGCCGACGCCTCGTCGTGATCACGAACATCGATCAGCAACGTGGAGGGTGCGAGGGCGAAGGACTCGGGCTCGATGATCCGAATCCGACTCCGTGCCTGTTCGCACAGATCCGCGTAACTCGGAAAGTGGTTGGTGGTTGCCATGGCTGCAGTCTACCAGAGCATCAGAGGCGGGATGATTCAAAAAAACAGGAAGCCCCGCCTCGCGGAGCTTCCTGCTGGAGCGATTACGGGTGCGATTGACGGTCAGAATTCCTTTTCACGATGCTGCATCTGGGCCTTCAGCCGGGCGAGGATCGAGGAGTGCATCTGACTCACCCGACTCTCGGACAGATCCAGGGTCTGTCCGATCTCCTTCATCGTCATCTCCTCGTAGTAGTAGAGGATGACGATGAGTCGCTCGGCCCGGGTGAGTCCCTTGGTGATCAGGCCCTGCAGGTCCTGCTGCTGAACGGATCGCAACGGATCCTGCTGCTTGGTGTCCTTGATCACGTCGATCTCGCGAACATCCTTGCTGGAGTCGGTCTCGTACCACTTGCGGTTGAGGCTCACGAGTCCCACCGGCTGCGAATCCCGGATGACTTTCTTGTATTCGGAGCTGTCAAGCTGCATGTGGGCCGAGATCTCGGCATCGGTGGCCTTCCGACCGGTGCGCATCTCGATGTTTCTTCGCGCCTGATCGACCTTGGAACTGCGCGCCCGAACCAGTCGCGGCACCCAGTCCATCGCCCGCAGCTCGTCGAAGATGGCACCCTTGATGCGCGTACCGCAGTAGGTCTCGAACTTGACTCCACGCTCGGTATCGAACGCCTCGATCGCGTCCATCAGTCCGAAGAGCCCGGCGGACTTGAGATCCTCCACCTCAACCTCGTTGGGGAGCCGCATGTGCATGCGCTCCGCGGTGAAGTGGACGATGTCGTAGTACTTCTCGACCAGGAAGTTCCGGATCGTACCGCAGTTGTATTCACGATAGAGGAGCCATACATCCTCCATCTCCATCTCGACCAGTTGCTCGGAGGTGTACGAACTGGTGACCTCCCGCTTGCAGGCACGCCGAGAGCGACGCTTGGGCTTGACTTCCTCGCCCCCCGGTTCCACAAGGGTCTCCACCGCCTGTTCCTCGGGTTCACCGAGAAACGCCTCGACGGACGCGGTTGCGTCATCCGCGACCTCGACCGCCTTCTTCTTTCTGGATTTCTTCTTTGGGGTGGAGGCCTTCGCCTCGACCTTGGCACCTTTTTTCCGTGCCGTCCCTGTTGCATTCGCCATGAGGTCCGCTCCTTGACCTGACTTGAAACGGACAAAGCTGTCCGCGCGTTCGAAACTCAACCAGCATGCGAGCCGGATGATCCGACCACTTGCCAGGGAGTGAACTTCAATTCGTCGATCAGAAACGTGCGCAGCCAGATCACGACGTCCGGGTCGTGTTCCTCGATAAAAACAGGTGCGCTGGTGTCTGCATGAATTCGAGTCCATCCGATTCCGGAACACGTCCGGATGCAAGTAGTGGACCGGCATGGATGCCAGTACCTGCCTAGGGTCGTTCCTTGACCAGAGGCGGATTCAGTATACGTCAAAAAGGGCTTGTTCCACAAGCACGCACGAAAACCATGACATCCAGTCATGCAGCGGAGCTGAGCTCCGACGGTTCATCGTCGGCCTCAACCCCGTCGGAATCCGGAGAGGATTCAGCGGCGGTTGCCTCGGATTCCTCGGCGATGCGCAATTCCTGCGCATGGCGATCGAGTACTCCGTCCAGCAGGCGGCCAACGACCAAGCCACCGATGAAGCATCCCAAGAGGGCGAGTATGGAATGCTCAAGCACCGACTCGAGGATGTTGCCGGCGAGCATGCCCGCGAACAAGGCGACCATGAATCCAGCCAGGCCGGAGATGGAAGCGATCAGGAGGCAACACCTTGGAGTGTTCATCACTACAGAAATCGGCCAACCAGCTGCTTTCTTTCCATGTTTTCGGACTGATTGGGAGATCAGTTCGGATTGTGCGGGCTCAGGCCCGTGGCTTGAGCATGCTCGCAAGCCGATTGAAGAAGCCCGGCTGGCTGGAAACCCTTGCAGGATCAGTGACTTGCGCCCGATCGGCAGAAACTGCGCACTCGCTCAACGACTGAATTCCGAGAATCGAGCGAGCCAGGCCGTCGATCGCTCGCGTGATGGGAGCATGCGGCGAGGCCAGAAGGACGGGCTTCCTGACCCGTACGGCACTGGAAAGCAACGGGTCGTGTGGCAGTACGGCAGCCAGGCGAAGCTGGACTCCCAGGAAGCGGTCGACCACCCGCTCGATTCGCCGGAAGACACCCAGACCCTCCTCGTGGGTGTGGGCCATGTTCACGACCAGTTCGAGTCGTGAACCGAACCCACGATTGACCAGGGCCTTGATCACACCGTAGGCATCGGTCATCGCAGTCGGCTCGGGCGTGGTCACCACCACCACCCGGTCGGCGACCGCGGCGAAGGGGATCACCGAAGAACTGATTCCAGCCCCCATGTCGATGAGCAGATGATCGGCCACGTCATCGAGCAGGGAGAGTTGCGAGATGATCCGTCGACGACTCAGTCCATCGAGATTCGCCATTGCAGCCACCCCGGATGCCCCCGGCACCAGCTGGAACCCGCCGGGACCGGTGACCAGGACGTCCCGCAGTCGTGCGCGCCCTTTCACGACATCCTCGAGCGTTGCCTGGGGGGTCAGGCCGCAGAGCACGTCCAGGTTGGCCATGCCCATGTCCGCATCGAACAGGACCACCTTCTTGCCTCGACAGGCGAGGGCGATCGAGAGATTCAAGGCGAGGTTGGACTTGCCCACCCCCCCCTTGCCGCTCACGAATGCGGTCGCATGAGCGAGACTGGGAGCGGACTCCGCAATGGAAGACTCCCCCGCGGAGATGAGCGAAGCGACCGGGTCGGTGTTCCGCGGAGGACCGCCGGGATCATCGCGCTTCTCCGCCGCAAGTTCCCGAAGCCGGGTCGCCTGATCAGTCGTCATTGGACGAATTCACCTCTCTGCAGGCACTCGGAGTCTTCATCACCCGCCTCATGGTCGAACGAGGGAAGTCCGGAAAGAAGCAACCGAGCGATGCGATCCGCGCCCCCGTGCTCGATGTCGTCAGGAACCTCCTGCCCGGTGGTCACGAAACTGATCCGTGTCCCGAGCTTCTGAATCACGTTGAGGACGATTCCGAAGCCACCCGCCTCGTCCAGCTTGGTGAGCACCACCCGGTCCGCTCCGAGCGCGGAGAATGCATCGGCATCCCGCAGCATCGTGCGCTCTCCGGTGGTGGTGGAGAGAACCAGGTGCGTTTCGTCGGGCTTCGCCGCCTGGAGGAATGCACCGAGATCGCCCAGCCGATCGGTGTCACGCCGGCTGCGCCCGGCCGTGTCGAGGAGAATCACGTCACAGTGCTTCAATCGGGCGAGTGCCTCGGACATGTCCTCGGAATCGATCACCACCTCCAGCGAGATCGAGAGGATCTCCGCGTAGCTGCGGAGCTGATCGACCGCCGCCATGCGGAACGAGTCGGTGGTGATCAGGCCCACGCTGAGGTTGTCGCGAAAGCGACAGGCGGCCGCGAGCTTGGCGATCGTGGTGGTCTTCCCCACACCGGTGGGGCCGATGAGGGCGACGACGTGCGGGCGGCCCACTCGTCGGGCCTCGGCGATGTCCAGAGGGCGGTCATCGATCGGCAGCAGCGCGGCGATTCGCCGCCTCGCGACGGCGAGCACCCGGCGCGGGTCACGGAGTCCCTGGGGACCGAGCTCGTCGGAGATCTCGCAGATCAGCTGTTCGACCAGTTCCTCGGTCACCTCCTGCTCCAGAAGCTCCCGGTAGAGCGCACGCAGTGATTCGGGCCTCGCGGCGCCGACGGTGCTGAACTCACCGTATCCCTCCCGCTGCTGCATGACCGCCTCTTCGACCGCCGCCTGCACTGCCAGAGGCTCGGGGATGACGGGTGGCGGAGTCACGGAACTCGCCGATTCGTCGTCGAGCAGCGCCTGACGCTCCTCGAGGCGTCGAGCCCCTCCCTGGTCACTGAGGACGAATCGCCTCGCCACGTTCTCCGGGGGAGCGGCGACGGTGGGCGTCTTCTCCGGGACTCGCTGAACACGGGCATCGATCGATTCCTGAAGCTTGGCAGACCCCTCGACCGCCCTGGTGTTTCGTTCGGTGTTGGTACGCGTCTGCTGCTCGCGCTCGAGCTTCACCATGAGTGCCTGGGCCAATCGACGGGTCTTCGCACGTTCGAGGTCCATGTCCAGTGGCGGAGACTCCTCGGAAGGGACTCCGCCGCTGGTGGAGGCGTAGGCGGCGGACGCACGATGGATGGCCGCCTGATTCGAATTCGGTTTGGCGGTGGCCGACGCGGTCTCGGGAAGGTGCACCGTGAGCTCGACGATCGGACGCTGCCAGATCCCAAGCAGTCCGGGTCGTCGCATGCGTCGTGACTGCACCACGACGAGGTCCGTACCGAGGTCGGCCTGTGCCGCCGCGAATGCCTCGTCATGCGTGAATGCCTTGTAGGTTCTCAATCGCACCGGTTGTCGCCTTCCTGGCTGAGATCGCCGGTTGATGCCCGCGGGGGCCGATGGGACGGCTTCCTGCCGTCCTGCATTGAGGACAATCATCCCTGCTGGCGGAGGTTTCGGCAACCCTCGCGATCCAATTCAAGAACGATTAGATCGAGTTTGTCGCCAGCTCGGCTGCCGGCTCCGGAGCGGTGGCCGATTGATCGGTTGCGACCGGCTGGATCAGACCGGCACTGTCGACGGAGACGCCCGGGATGATCTCGTTGGAACCGATCACCACCACGTCGCCGATGTAGGGCTCGAGCACCTGACGGACCTGTGATCGAACACTGGGACCGGCCACGACAATCGGTCGAGCGCCCGCCTCGACGAGGGGGCGAACCGCCTCGAGTGCCGACTGACCGATCGCACCGTGCAGCTGCGGGGGAATGGACAGGGTGGTGCCGGTGACGGAACGCTCGATGCAGGCGTTGAGCTGATCCTCGACCGCCGGGTCGACCATCACGCACCGCAGGCGTTGCCCACCCTGTTCGTCGAGCTCGACGGACTGGGCGCAGATCGTACGGCGAAGGGCGTTGCGAACGTACTCCACGAGCACTTCCGGGTCCTTGGTGTGCTGGGACCAGTCGGAAAGAGTCTCCACGATCGTCTCGAGATCCCTGATCGGCACTCCTTCCCGGAGCAGGGCCTGAAGGACCTTCTGGATCTCGCCCGGCTTGACCTGGGCGGGAACCGCCTCCTCGACCAGCTTGGGGGCCTTCTCCTTGAGCTTCTCGATCAGGTTGCAGACTTCCTCTCGCGTGAGCAGCTCGTCCGCGTGGGTCTTGGCGATGTTGTTCAGGTGGGTCAGCAGAACCCCCGCAGCATCGCTGACGATGTAGTTGGCGTTCTCCGCACGAGTGCGCTGTGCGGGATCGATCCAGACCGCCTCCAGTCCGAAGACCGGTTCGAGCTCACGGATGCCGTCGATCTCGGCGGTGACCACCCCGGAATCCATCGCCATCACCATCCCCGGATGCACCACCCCCTCGGCGACCTGGGCGCCGCGGATTCGAAGTCGATACTGCTCGGAAGAGAGCTGGATGTTGTCACGTATCTGGACCGGGGGAAGCACGATCCCCAGTTCAACAGCGAGTTGTTCGCGCAGGGTCTCGATCCGGGAGACCAGATCCCCGCCCCTCGCCGGATCGACCAGCTGCACGAGTCCGTAGCCGAGTTCGATCTGCAGCGTGTGCACTCCAAGCAGGTCGTCCACCGTCGGCTCCTCGCGGTCGGAACTCGCCTGCTGGGTGGCAAGGGCGGCGGCCTGGGCCGCCTGCACCCTGGCCCCTCGCATCGACAGGAATCCCAGTCCGGCCAGGAGCACCGCCGCCGAGATCAGCGGAAACGCCGGCAGACCGGTGAAGGCCAGCACACCCAGAAAGATCGCGATCAGAAACAGTGCCGTCGGCTGCGAGACCAGCTGGGAGGGGATCGCGTCACCGATCGCCTTGCCACCACCGGCGCGGGCGACGATCAGACCCGCCGCGATCGCAACCACGAACGCCGGGATCTGGGAGACCAGACCGTCCCCGATGGCCAGAAGTCCGAAGGTGCGCAGTGCGGTCCCGGCATCGAGTCCGTTGTCGAGGACCCCGATCGCGACCCCCCCGATGATGTTCACCAGAGTGATCACGATGCCCGCGATCGCGTCGCCGCGCACGAACTTGCTGGCACCATCCATGGCACCGTAGAAATCAGCCTCGCGAGTCACTTCCTCGCGACGGTCCTTCGCCTCGGTCTCGTTGATCAGGCCGGCGGAGAGGTCCGCGTCGATCGCCATCTGCTTGCCGGGCATGGCATCGAGCGTGAAGCGTGCGGCAACCTCGGACATACGCGTCGCACCCTTGGTGATGACCACGAACTGAACCACGATGAGAATGAGGAAGATGATTCCGCCGACGATCGCGTCATTGCCCGCGACGAAGCTGGCGAAGGCGTCGATCACGTGACCCGCCACTCCCTTGAGTTCCTCCGAGGAGGCCCCCTCCGCGGAGAGGATCAGTCGGGTCGAGGCGACGTTGAGGACCAGTCGAAAGAGGGTGGTGGCCAGAAGCAGCGCGGGGAAGACCGAGAACTCGAGGGGACGACGCATCTGGATGGTGGTGAGCAGGACCACCGCCGCCAGCGAGATGTTGGCGCAGATGAGCAGATCCAGGAGCATCGAGGGCAGCGGGATCACCAGCACCCCGATCAGGGCCAGAAAGCCCAGAGGCACCAGCAGCTCACGCTTCGAAGCGAGAACGTGGAGGATGTTGGGCAGGTTTGAGGAACCAGTGGCGGTCGCCATTCAGGCGCCCGCCCTTCATCCGGATCGAGCCGGCATGCGTCCATTCAATCGATACACGTAGCTGAGGACCTCGGACACGGCCTGGTAGAGGTCGTAGGGAATCTCGTCGCCGACCTGCACCCGTGCATACAACGCACGAGCGAGCGGCTTCCGTTCAAGAATCGGGATCGAGTGCTGCATGGCGATCTGCCGGATCCGCATGGCCAGCTGGTCCGCACCCATCGCAACCACCACCGGAGCGTTCATGGTCTCCTGGTCCCACTGCAGTGCGACCGAGATGTGCTCGGGGTTGGTCACGATCACGTCCGCCTTGGGCACCGCGGTGGCGATGCGCTGCTGCGCCAGCTGCCGGGCGAACTGCAGGCGACGATGCTTGAACTGCGGATCGCCATCCATCTGCTTGAATTCGTCCTTCACCTGCTGCTTGGTCATCTTGAGTCCCTGCTGGTGTCGGTGCTTCTGCCAGATGTAGTCGATGATGCCGAGGATCAGCAGGACCACCACCACCAGAAGGGCCAAACGGATCAGGAGTTCGCCGATGGCGACCACGCCGGCGGCCATGGTCAGCGTCGGGAGGATCATCACCTGATCGTGCATGCTGTTGACGGTGACGATCACCACCAGGAGCACCAGCCCGACTTTGAGCGAGTCGAGCCCCGCCTTGACCAGTGCCTGCATGCCGAACACCCGCTTGACGCCCTCCAATGGATTGAGCTTGGAGAACTTGGGTGCGATCGACTTGGGAGCCAGGAGGAACCCGACCTGGACCAGATTGGCGACCAGGGCAATCAGCCAGATCAGCAGGACGATCGGGAGCAGACCCAGCAGTGCCGCCAGTGAGGTGATTTCGATCGAATCGCTCCAGGTGCCTGCACCCACGCTGCGCAGTCCCGGTTCATCGAGGACCGCCCGCAGGGAAAGTCCCAGGTAGTCGAGCATGGGGCCGAATGCGAACCAGATCACCAGCGACCCCCCGGCGAGGACCAGAGCGGAGGTGAGATCGATGCTTCTCGCGACCTTGCCTTCCTCACGCGCATCGCGCAAACGCTTCGGAGTGGCTTCCTCGGTCTTTTCACCCAGGTCCTCGGCCATCGGACACCCCCCCTCCGACGTACCAGTCCATCATGATCCCGAGTACCTGATCGATGTACTCGACCAGAACCCCTCCGAGCACGGTGACCCCGGCGATGATGGTGCCGAGCCCGACCATGATGCGCAGGGGGAAACCCAGGCTCAGGATGTTCAACTGAGGGACGGTCTTCGCGATGAACCCCATCGCGATCGTCTCCAGGAAGACCAGTGCGAGCAGTGGTGCGGCGACGCGCATCCCGACCTCGATCGAGGCCATGATCAGTCCACTGAGGACCTGAGCCACCGTGGCGTCAAGCTGCAGCGCCCCGGCCGAGACGTAGAAGTAACTGTTCAAGACCGCAAGGACCGTCCAATCGATGCCCCCCAGGCTGATGAAGGTCACCAGGGCGAGGAGAAAGAGCATGTTCTCCAGAACGTCAGCCTCATCACCCATCGCGGGGTTGTAGAAACGCGCGAAGCCGAGTCCCATCTGCTGCGCCATGATCAGGCCGCCGGTCTGGAGGGCGAACATCGGCATGAGCGCGATGAACCCGATCACCCCCCCCACCACGATCTCCATCGCCAGTACCGCCAGAAGCTCCCAGAGCGAAAGCGCCGCCAGACCCTCGAGCACGCCGGCGGAGCTGAGCACCGGCATCGAAGCCATCGCCAGCCCCAGGAAGAGCAGGACCTTGACCCTGGCGGTGATGACCGGCGAACCCAGGACCGGTGCGAAGAGGGCGAGTCCACCCAGACGAGCCGCCACCAGCAGAAGTGGAAGTACTGCGGCGGCGAGCCAGCTGATCCCTGTACCCATGGTCACGGTCTCGTTCACGCTTCGGTCAGCCTCCGAACATCCGCTCGGCGAAGGCCGACATCTGGGAACCCATCCAACTGATCAGCAACACTGCGACCAGCACCATGGCGATGATCTTGGGAACGAAGGCGAGGGTCTGCTCCTGCACCTGAGTCACCGCCTGAAGCAGGCTGATCACCAGCCCCACCAGAAGACCGATCCCGAGGATCGGCGCGGAGATCAGGAGCGTGAGCATCAGGGCCTCTCGGACCAGGGCGAAATTGTCGGCGTCCATGACAGAGCCTTTCGGTCAGGGGTGCGGGCCGTCAGCCGACCGCACCGGGAGCCACACCGGACATCAGCTGGAAGGTCACGAGGTCCCATCCATCGACGAGGACGAACAACAGCAGCTTGAATGGAAGGGAGATGAGCACGGGAGGCAGCATCATCATCCCCATGGAGATCAGGAGGCTCGCGATCACCATGTCGATCACCAGGAAGGGAAGGTAGATCTTGAAGCCGAGCAGAAACGCCGTCTTCAGTTCGCTCAGGATGTAGGCGGGCACCAGCGTGAGCAGGTCGATCTCGTCGGTGGTCATCGCTTCGGGATCGAGTTCCTGAGAGCGAGCGTCACGCCGGAAGCCCTCGATCATCCAGACCGTCTCCCAGTTGCCGGTGTGATCGATCTGATCGAACATGAATTCACGCAGCGGCACCTTGGCACGATCCCACGCCTCGATCTGGTTCGCCGGGAGCGACTGCTGTTCGGACGTCTCGGTGAGGTAGGGCCGGATCCCGGCGTCGTACATGCGAGCGAAGGTCGGCGACATCACCACCAGAGTGAGGAACAGGCTCAGTCCGACGATGATCTGACTCGGGGGGAGCCCCTGCGTGCCCAGGGCCTGACGCAGCAGACTCATCACGATCACGATCCGAGTGAAGCAGGTGCAGAGGATGAACACCGACGGCACGATCGCAAGCACGGTGAGCAGCACGATGATGTTGAGACTGGTCGAAAGCCCTCCCTCGACGCCCAGCTCGCGCGCCGCCTGCTCCACCGCCCCGATGGGGTTCTCCACCAGGATCGCGGGCTCAGTCGGCGACTGTGGCGACGCTTGCGCGAAAAGTGCGCGGGGAGTGAGCAACAGAACGGCCAGCAGGCCGATCATCGAGAGACCTCGCCTCAACGACCACCTCCCGACAGACGCCCACGCCGCTTGCGGGTGAGGTCCACCGTCTCCGAAACCAGACCGGGCATGCCGGCCACCGGTTCGAGAGGAGGACCTTCCGGCTTGGTCTCGAGGGACTGCGTGAGCTTGGCGGCGAATCCGCGTTCGGTGTGCGCACGATCCGTTCCATTGATCTGGGCGCGCAGGGCCAGAACCTCATCGGGATCGGTGATCTCCGAAAGTGTCTGCATGCTGCCCGCCGACTGATTGACGACGATGATCCGCTGACCGATTCCCAGCAGAAGCACCTCCTGGCCTCGGGCGACCGGGTAGCGGGCGAGGATGCTCGCGATCCCGGCAGGCGAGCGCCCGCCGGAAACGGCGAGTGCTCCTGATTTGCCACCACTTCGACGCACCAGCGCACGCAGGACCCAGAGGATGGCCAGCACCACCGCGAGACCGCCCCCCACCTGCAGGGCATCCTTGATCCCATCACCACTGATCGGTAGCTCGTTGTCGCCGGTCTGGGCCCGGGCACTGCCCGGCAGTGGACGCGCCGCCCAGCGCGAGACCGGCTCGGACACGGGTTGCGTGGCCGGTTGCGGATCCAGGAGGAGGTACGGCGGACCGACCAGCTCCATCGACTCGGAGCCGGTCGTGGAGACCGTCATCGATGATGGCCCGGGCTCCGAAACCGAGGGCGGGGTCTCGACGTCGGTGAGTTCCAGAGGCATCGAGAGCAGGGAATCCGGTGCCCCGGGCACGAGCTCCGTGGACTGTGCGGCCAGGATCGGTACGGTCCCGGTGCAGAGCAGGACTCCGAGAAGCTTCGGCAGGTGATTCATGGTCATGGGGTCCATCCGGGCGGTGGAGTTGATGGCATCAGGCGGTGCGGGTCTGGGGTTCGACGATCTCGCTGACTCGTATGCAGAAGTTCTCGTTGAGTACGAGCACCTCGCCCCGCGCGATGCGCCGGCCGTTCACGTAGATGTCCACCGGATCACCGGCTGCCTTGTCCAGCTCGACCACCGCATCGGAGGAGAGTCGAAGCACGTCCTCGACCAGCATTCGCGTGCGGCCGAGTTCGATCCGGACCTCCAGCTCGACGTCATCGAGCATGTCGATCGCATCGCCTCCCTGAGCGCCCGTGAGGCTTGAGAGGTCGGGAATCTCGGGAGCCTGGGCCTCGGCAACGACCTGGGACGCCCGGTCCGCAGCGACCTGGGCATCCGCGATCGCCTGCTCGGCAGCATGCATTCCCGGAGGTGTCGACTCGCCCGGGGGATTGCCGGGTGCGTTCGTCTGGTTTGTAACGTCTTGTTTTTCAGCGCCTAAGGGAGTCTGCATGGACTCCGGTGGCTGCTCCGAGCCCCCTGAGGGGGTATTCGCATCATGCATCGGTGGCTCCGCCATGTACTCCCGGCATCCTGCCGGGTGCGCATCCTTGCGCTTGGACTGCATCGGAATAGAAGGGGTACGCGCTGCAGAGAATCCTCCAGCAGACGCATCATTTCAGGAATATCGCCGGCTGCCGACCACTCAACTGCGTACGCGGAACCCCGTCGAGGGCACGATGACGACCTTGCAGATGCGAGGAACTTCGGGATTGGCCTCTCCCTCGAATCGGGTCCTCAGCAGGGTCTGCACCCGTCGGGTCATCACCTCGAGCTTGGGGTCGTCGAGCACCAGCTGGTCGGCCGAACGCCAGAGCGCGGCGATTTCAGCTCGAATCTCGTTCTGGTACTGGGCGGTGAGCTCGGTCCACCATGCGCTGTCGGGCTCGTTCACTTGAACGTAGATCTCGACCGGGTAGACGTAGACCGCACCCATTCGATTGTTGGTCAGCCGTTCGTTGATCAGCTGCAACTCGGTGATCCGCCGTTCGGTGGCTTCGACGATCTGCTCGTCGGTTTCCGCCGAGACGGAGCGGGGACCGGCCACGTAGTGGTACCCCCCCAGCAACAGCACCGCTTCTCCGACCAACAGGCAACCAGCGAGCAGGAAGGTCTTGAAACGTCCGCCGCGTGGGGCACCTGGCGCTTGCGTGGTGTCGGGGGCCTGGGGATCGTGGGTAGTGGGCATGGTCTTCCTCCTGGTGACGGTGACTCCGAGTTCGCGAATCGGCACTTCAACCCGCCTCGTTGAGTCTTTCCCCGATCTGCGAGGATCTTTTTTCAGGAGGAGCGGTTCTCGGACGGAGGGACCAGGACCTTCACTGCTCCGGGGTGGATCTCGATCCGGTAGTGATCGATCGGCTCCGGGGATCGGGGCGGATCGCCGTCGATCTGGAGGGGAGCTGGTTCATCGAGCTCGAACACCACGCACGCTCCGCGTGCCCGTCGGATCCTGGGACTGGACAGGTGATTCCGAAGACGGCAACGCACCGACCAGACCAGCACCCCCCACAGGGTGCGTGCCGGAAGGACCACGACGTCGAGCATGCCGTCATCGAGCAGTGCATCGGGTGCCGGATCCAGGCGCATTCCGTATTGGGAGGAGTTCGCAGCCAGCGCCAGGGCAATCGGACCGGAGAAGAGCTCATCCCCATCGACCACGACCCGGACCGTGGGACGCCGACCCCTCCAGGAGCACAGCTGACCGAGGATCGGACCGAGGTAGGAGCGATGCGTGATCGCACCAGAACGATTCGCGGCCAGATCACGCACCACCCAGGCATCGAACCCGATGGAGGCACAGATCAATCCCCACTCGCCCTGAACTCGAAACGCATCCACCGAACGACGGGTTCCGTGCTCCAGCGCCTCGAGCAGCACCCGGGGATCAGGACGCATGCCGTGGTCGCGGGCGAACAGGTTCTCCGTACCCGAGGGATAGTGGTAGAGCGAGACGCCGGTTCGGATCGCACTCGGGGCGGCCAATCGGCACGCCCCATCCCCCCCGACCACCACCAGCACGTCGAATCCCTTCTGGAGCACCGGATCGAGCCAGACGCTGGCTCGATCCGCCTGAGTCGGCTCGAGATGAACTTCCAGGATCCCACCAGTGGCCAGTCGTACCCCGTCGAGTCGACTCATCAGCTCCCGAGCGAGCAGTGAGGCTCGCCCGGAACCGGCAACGGGGTTGTAGAGGATCAGTACTCGCACCAGTTGGCGAGAGGGTACCATGCGAGCGATGAGTGATGACCGTCTCCCGAGACCACGAACCCTCAGGCACGCTGCGATGACCGCACTCGGTGCGATGCTGTGCGTCGTGCAGCCGATCCTGGCACAGGAAGAGACCTTCGAGCTTTCCCCGGAAGACACCTGGACACCCCGGAGCGAACTGGCGCCAGACGGCCCCCAGGCCCGGCTGCTCCGAGCTCGCCGGGCGATTCTCGAGGGTGATCCGCAGCGTGGTGAGGACATCGCCACCGCCTTCATCGACCAGTATCCGAACTCACCGCTGCTTCCGGAGGCATACCTCATCCGGGGCGATGCGCTGCTCGCTGCCGGAGATGAGTACGAGGCGTTGTTCGACTACGAGGAGATCGCCAGAAGCCACCCGAACAGCGCGGTCTTCGTGACCGCGCTCGAACGGGAGTTCGAGATCGCCAAGCAGTACGCGAACGGGAGGCTTCGGAAATTTCTCGGCATTCTCAGGATCCTCCCCGCGGAGGACGACGCCCAGGAGATCCTGATCCGGATCCAGGAGCGGCTTCCCGGCAGTCGTCTGGCGGAGGATGCCGGAATGGAACTCGCCGACTTCTACTTCCGCAAACGGGACCTGCGCATGGCGGCGGATGCCTACGACCTCTTCGTCGAGAACTACCCCCGCTCCAAGGACATCAACAAGGCACGGCTCAGACTGATCTACTCCTACCTCGCCGACTACCGAGGCCCACGGTACGACGCCAGCGGTCTCGAGGAGGCCAGGCTGCGACTCGAGGATCTTCGAGTGCAGGAACCCGGTCTCGCCCAGCGCATCGGAGTCGAGGCCCTGCTCGTCCGCATCTACGAATCCGATGCACGGAAGATGCTGGTGACCGCCGAGTACTACCTCTCGGTATCGGATCCGGTTTCCGCGGAATTCACCATTCGGCGCCTGCTCAAGCGATACCCGGATTCGATCGCGTCACTCGAGGCGTTGAGGCGGATCCCGGCGATCCTCAGGCGGGTACCCGAAGCCGTGGTCAGGCAGGGGCCTGACTACCGTGCACTTCGAGAGGAGAAGCTCGGCATCCCCTGGGATCAGGACATCGACCTGTCCGGGGTGACCGATCCTCCGGTCCCCGTCGAGCCGGAGATCCCCGCGACCAGCAACCAGGTTCCCACATCACCGCCAGCCGTCGAGCCCACCTCCGCACGGCCCCAGGAGTCTCCGACCCGGAATCCTGATTCATGACCACACGCACCCGCTTGCTTCTGCTGCTTCACCACGGACTCCTGATCTGGGGAGTGCTTCTCACCGCCGGATGCGATGCCCCCAGCCGAAGCGAGAGCGGGCAGAAATCGGTCTTCAACGTCGATCTGAGGACCATCGCCGTACCGGTCTTCGCGAATTCCACCCCGGATCGCAAGATCGCGCCCAACATCACCGAGGCGCTGATCAAGGAGATTCAAACATTCACTCCCTGGAAAGTGACCGGACAGGGTCAGGCGGATACCATACTTCGAGGGACAGTCACCGATTATCGGCTTGTGCTGCTCTCGAAGGATCCGACCACGGGTCTTGCCAACGAGATGATGGTCGAGGCCACCGTGAGCTTCGACTGGGTCGACCTGAGGACCGGTGAATCGATCGTGAGCTTTTCAGGCTTCTCCGCATCGGCATTATTCACGCCCTCCCGGCCCCTTCAACAGCCAATCGACCTGGGCCGTTTCCAGGTGGCGCAAACCATGGCACGAGAAATCGTGGATACCCTGCAAGCCGACTGGTGACACCCCTGACATTTGCCGATTCAACCACCATGCCCACCCCACTTCCCACAGATCCCATCCGTTACGACTCAAACGGCGATCGCCCCAACGGAGGCGATCCCGGCGAGGGCCCGCAGAAGAACCAGTCTCCCAACGGAGCCCCCCAGCCACCGGTCCGCCCCAAGCAGAAGGTGGGACCGTGGCTCTGGTTCGTCATCATCGTCATGGGGATGCTGATCATCTTCAGCGTGATCGGTCCCCAGGAACAGGAGATCTCCACCTGGCAGCAGTTCAAGACGATCGTCAAGAACGAGAAGGTCGAGGATGACTCGATCCTGATCAAGCAGGGACGGGTCTACGCCACGGTCAAGCCGACCGCCATGATGGGCTTCAAGCACCCACGGATCTTCGTCGATACCACGAACGACGCCGAGTACTACCAGAGTTCGCTCGATGAGATGGGCGTTCCGTACTCGGTCAAGGGATTCGTCAGGAACATCTGGACCCAGCTGCTGATCGGGCTGGCTCCGGTTCTTCTCCTGCTGCTGGTCATCTGGTTCTTCATCAGTCGCTCGATGCGCTCCGCCGGCGGCGGTCCCGGCGGCATGATCGGCAGCTTCGGCAAGAGTCGACACAAGCTGAGTTCCCGTGATTCGATCACGGTCACCTTCGACGATGTGGCCGGAATCGACGAAGCCAAGGACGAGGTCACCGAGATCGTGGAGTTCCTCAAGAACCCCGCTCGGTTCACCAAGCTCGGCGGCCGCATTCCCCGAGGCGTTCTTCTCGAAGGTCCCCCCGGATGTGGCAAGACCCTCCTGGCAAAGGCGATCGCGGGCGAAGCCGACGTTCCGTTCTTCTCGATTTCCGGCTCGGACTTCGTGGAGATGTTCGTGGGAGTCGGTGCCAGCAGGGTGCGAGACCTCTTCAAGCAGGCGAAGGAGAACTCGCCGTGCATCATCTTCCTCGACGAGATCGATGCCGTGGGCCGCAAGCGAGGCAGCGGATTCTCCACCGGCGGGCATGATGAACGTGAACAGACCCTCAATGCGATCCTGGTCGAGATGGATGGCTTCGAGGCCAACGATCAGGTGATCGTGGTCGCGGCGACCAACCGCGCCGACGTGCTGGATCCCGCACTGACCCGACCGGGACGGTTCGACCGCGAAGTCCAGGTCTCGCCACCCGATGTCCTGGGTCGCAAGAAGATCCTCGAGGTCCATGCGCGCAAGGTGAAGCTGGCTCCCGGCGTCGACCTCGAACGGGTCGCTCGCGGTACCCCGATGTTCTCCGGTGCGGACCTGGCTGCGATCATCAACGAGGCCGCGATCATCGCGACGATGCTCGACAAGGACGCCATCGACCTCCACGATCTCGAGGAGGCACGGGACAAGATCCGATTCGGACGGGCCCAGAAGAGTCGCAAGATCGAGGAGCAGGAGCGCGTCGCAACGGCGTACCACGAAGCGGGACACACCGTGGTCCAGGCACTGCTCGAGCATGCCGACCCCCTCCACAAGGTGACGATCATTCCCCGAGGACAGGCGATGGGCGCGACCTTCAGCCTCCCGGAGAAGGATCGATACGGCTACGGAAAGAACTACGTGGAGGCGACGATGCGGGTCCTCTGCGGTGGACGAATCGCCGAGCAGAAGAAGACGACCGACGTCTCCAGCGGAGCCGCAATGGACATCCGCATGCTGACCACCTACGCCCGCAAGATGATCCTCGACTGGGGAATGTCGCCCCGGCTCGGTTTCGTCAACTACTCCGGCGACGAGAGCCGCGAATCCTTCATGGCCGACAAGGACTACTCCGACGAGACCGCGCGAGTGATCGACGAGGAGATCAAGCGCTACATCGACGAGGCCTACACGGATGCGGAACGTCTCATCGAAGGCAACTGGGACACGGTGGTCGCGATCGCCGAAGCGCTGCTGCGTCACGAGACCCTGCAGAAGGACGACATCGACCGACTGATGAAGGGCGAACGACTGGACAAGCCGACCGTCGCGGATCTCCTGGACCAGGAGGCCCGGAAGCACGCCCCCGCCGAACGGCCCAGCCCTCCCGACGAGGAGACCGACCCCGGGCTCGGCGGCATGATGCCTCACCCCGCGTAAGCGACCTCAGCTGCGGACCCGATGACTCATCGCGGGCCGCATTCACGGCTCGTCGAGCATCGACTTCCGCCTGAGGATGTGGTGGTAGTGCTGGGCGAACCGATGTGCCTCGTCCCGAATCGACTGGCAGAGCTTCAATCCGAGATTGGAGCGGCCGAGCTTGATCGGTTCGGCACGCTGCTGCACGAAGATGAGTTCCTCCTTCTTGGCCAGCGAGATCACCATCGGAGGCTTGAGGCCCATCTGGTCGAACGACTCGCAGGCCGCATGAAGCTGGCCGAGCCCGCCATCGATGAGAATCACGTCCGGATAGAGCTCGTTCCCCGCACCGGCTTCGCGATAGCGACGAGAGACCACCTCGCGAATCGCCTGATAGTCGTCGTTGTCCGCGGAGCGGATTCGATAGCGACGATAGCCGTCCTTGAACGGACGACCGTCGATGAAACACACCTTGGATCCGACGGTCTCGTTGCCGGCGAGGTGGGCGATGTCGATCGCCTCCAGGCAGCGGATCGGTTCCTCGAGCTCCAGAGTCTTCTGCAGTGACGCAAGACCGCCACTGGGATCGCCCGAGAAGACGGTCACCTCGGGCTGCCAGTCCAGGGAGTCCGCACCGGTGCGCTTCTCCCGGTCGTCCAGCCGCTGGATCGCCTTGATCTGGTCTCGAAGGACCGCGGCCTGCTCGTACCGACGACCTTGACTGGCCGCCTTCATCTCCGCCTCGATCTCCCGGATGACGGTGGTCCGCTTGCTGGTGAGGAACCGCAGGAACCGTTCGATGTCCGTGCGATACTCGTCACGTGAGATCCGATCCGCGCAGGGCGCGGTGCACTGCCCGATCGCATGAAGCAGACAGGGACGAAAGTGTCGGTTTCGGGGATCGCCTTCGGTGATCTCGAGATCACAGGTGCGGAACTTGAAGACCCTCTGCAGAATGGTGACCGCACTGCGAAGGTCCGCGACCGAGGTGAACGGCCCCAGCACCCGTGCCCCCTTGAAGGCGAGGTCGTTGGGAGTGCGCGTGACGTGGACCGCGGGAAAGTCATCGCGCATGGTGACGACCAGATAGGGAAAGGTCTTGTCATCGACGAGGCGGATGTTGAACTGGGGCCGGATGTCCTTGATCAACCGGCTCTCCATGAGGAGCGCTTCCCACTCACCTTCGCATTCGATCGTCTCGAAGGAGTGAACCGATTCAAGCATCCGTCGAGTCTTGGGCTCCGGAGGCCTCGAGGCCTGGAAGTAGCTGCCGACCCGCGCACGCAGGGAACTGGCCTTGCCCACGTAGAGCACCTTGCCCTGTGCATCCTTCATGAGATAGACCCCCGGCACCCTGGGCAGTGATCGGGCCTTGTTGGCAAGCCCTTGCCGACGTTCCTCCGAGGAACCAGGCGGGGCTGGATCGGGATCGGACGTGCTCACGACTGGCTCCAAGGTGGGTCTGTGCGGTTCATGAGGGAATTTGAGCCCATCTGACCAAACTGTAGGGGATGATTCTGGGGTGAATCCCAAAAAGGGAGCGTCGGGATTCTCCTTGAAAGGTATACTGCCGGATCATCGGTCCTCGGACCTCACCCGTTCAGGATCGGACCGTACGTACGTCACAAACGAGATACCAGCCAATTGGAGGCTTCCTGCCATGACCCGAACCCTGACCACCCTGGCCGCAGCCGCACTTCTGAGCGTTCTTGCCGCCTGCGACAACAACAAGCAGACTGATGACAAGGCCGCCCTGGGCGCGGTTTCGACCTCAAGCTCCTGCTGCTCGACATCGACCTCATGCTGTTCCACTGACAGCAGCTGCAAGGAAATGACCTCGCCCGGCGCGGTGAGCGAATCAAGCGATTGCGCCTCCAGCTGCTCCAGCAAGGCCAGCTCCTGCCCGATGAGCTCCTCCAAGACCGCAGCTCCCGGCGCAGTCGGCGAGTCCAGCGGCTGCGCCTCCAGCTGCTCCAGCAAGGCCAGCACTTCCTGCCCGATGAGCTCCTCCAAGACGGCTGCCCCCGGTGCGGTCAGCGACTCCGGCTGCTCCAGCAAGAAGTCCAGCTGCTGCCCGATGAGCAAGTAATCAGCCCGGTTCGGAGCATCCTGCTCCGATTCGAGCGCCCAGCGAGGCCTCCCTCGCAAAAGATGGCTCAACCCGACCGCCCATGCCGACCTGCGCATGGGCGGTCGTCGCTATGATCGGACACACTAAAGGGCACTGCAGGTGCGGGCCCCACGTTCCCCGGAGTGATCAAGCCAATGAGACCACTGACCCTGACCCTTCTGGCCGGGTTCACCCTGCTGCTGACCGCGTGCGCGCACAACCAATGGTGGGAGGCGGAGCGTTCAGGCTGGGTGCTCTACGGACGCAACGTGGAAGTCCCTCGCAAGGCAAGGCCAGTACCGCTGAACCTCCTCCCGGAGGCATCGACCTGGGCATCCAGGGTCTACGTCGAGGCGTGGATCGATTCGGTCGACCAGGAGCACGGGGAATGGGCGATGATCAGCGACGGAACCAGTGTTCCGGTCCTGGTGCTGATGGATGGGGGATTCACCATTCCCCGCAATGCACGAGGAAGGCGGATTCTCGCCTGGGGCAGCCCGCTGGTCGCGGAGGGATCAGTGCGCACCGGAGACGAAACGCCTCGCCGGAACGTCTCGCTCGACTTCGCCGCTGAAGCGGTTCTGATCCAGGGGTTCTATGGGCTGGAGCCGGCACCCCGCCCCCGGATGACCGACTACGCACCCGAGCACACTGCCGAACCGATCGACCTGCCCGAGGATCCACAGTTCAATGAGGATCCGGCAGCCGACGAGAGCATCACCACCGAATCGACGCCAGCAGGCATCGTGGACCTCCCCGACTGATGGACATGCACCCGGACACCCCAGACCTCCTGATTCGAAACGGTCGCGTGCTCGATCCCGCCACCGGCCGGGATGAACGTGCGGACGTCCTGGTCCGAGACGGACGGATCGAATCGATCGAATCTCGGTGTGATGTCGAGGGGATGCAGGAACTCGATGCCACGGACTGCCTGGTGGTTCCGGGGCTCGTCGATCCCCACGTGCACCTGCGCGAACCCGGAGGTGAAGCGAAGGAAACGATCGCATCCGGAACGAAGGCCGCACTCGCCGGTGGATTCACCACCGTCTGCTGCATGCCCAACACCACACCGGCACTCGATTCACCCCGAGCGCTCGACTTCGTTCATCTGAAGGCCGCCGAATCCGCGGCCTGCCGGGTCTTCGTGGTGGCCGCCGCGACCATCGGGCGCCTGGGTGAACAGATCGCACCGATTGATTCGCTGATCCGCGCCGGGGCGGTCGGCATCTCCGATGATGGAGACGTCGTGGCCAGTCCGCGAATGATGCAGCAGGTTCTCGCCTGCTGTGCCCGACACGACACGATCTTCATGCAGCATGCGCAGGAACCGACCCTGACCGAAGGGGCCTCGATGAACAGCGGTCCGACCGCGAGCAAACTCGGTCTCCGAGGCTGGCCGGCGATCGCCGAGGAACTCATCGTGGAGCGTGACATCCGGATCCTGGCCGAGACGGGAGGTCGTTACCACGTCCAGCACGTCTCCTCGGGAACGACCGTGGATCTGATCCGCAAGGCTCGAGCCACCGGGCTTCAGGTCAGCGGAGAAGCCTCCCCCCACCACCTTCTGCTCGACGATCGAGCCTGTGACGGCTACGACACGATGGCCAAGATGAATCCGCCGCTGCGTACCGAAGCGGACGTCCACGCGCTGCGACAAGGGGTGATGGACGGAACCATCACGGTCCTCGCGACCGACCATGCCCCCCATACCCTCGAGGAGAAGGCAAAGGACTTCGAATCAGCCCCGTTCGGAATCGTCGGGCTCGAGTGCGCACTCGCGCTGTACGCCAAGGCACTGATCGACAGCGGACTCATCGACTGGCCGAGACTGGTCGCGCTGCTCACCATCGAACCCGCTCGACTGGTCGGACTCGATACGGTGGGCATCGGGAGACTGGCGGTCGGTGGACCCGCGGACATCACGCTGATCGATCCGAACCTCGAATGGGAGATCTCGACCGATCAGTTCGTCGGCCAGGGTCGCAACTGTCCATTCGATGGGTGGAAGGTCAAGGGCCGTGCGATCACCACGATCGTGGAGGGAACGATCGCCCAGACCACGCGCCCCGTACCGACCGACACCTGATCGGGTCCGTCGTTGGGGAGGCTCACTGATTGCAGTTGCTGACATCGCCCCAGGCGGCGAGGACCTCCGCCAGGTCGAGGGCGTTGACCACACCGTCACCCGTGAGGTCCTGGGGACAGTTCAGACACAGGCCCCAGGATCCGATGATGAGCCCCAGATCCTGGCCATCGACCACGGAGTCTTCGTTGAAGTCCTCGGGACA
The DNA here is from genome assembly GCA_036336805.1 of Planctomycetota bacterium. Taxonomy (GTDB): domain Bacteria; phylum Planctomycetota; class Phycisphaerae; order Phycisphaerales; family SM1A02; genus UBA8087. The sequence continues at coordinate 42,555 of JAYZFJ010000024.1, read as the reverse complement.
CAGATCCGGAGTAAGCCAGTAACTGCTGGCCTTCTCCCAGGCTGCGGGCCCGATCACCAGTCCCATTTTCCGACCGGGGATGTCGTCGCACCGAGGGTGGATTCCGCCCCAGATCCGGGAGAGCGAGCACTGATCCGCGGCATCCCGATAGGTGGCCCATTGGAGGGTGACACCGACGCTCGGGCCCTGCTCGAACACGAGAAACTCGTCGGCCAGGCAGACGAATTCACCCAGACCACCGGGGAAGTATTCAGAACCGGTGAATCGGGTGAGCAGTTCGGCCGCGGCTCGAGAGAACGTGGAGTGACCGGATACATACCCCGCGAAGTTGGGCGTCACGAAGGTCGGGCGCTGGTACGGCCACCACTGGCTACCGAGTATCCAGTCGACGCCGGCCTGGTCGACTTCCGGGTCGCTGATGTAATCAGGCCCACGCCAGGACTTGACCGCGATCTGCCCCTCGAAACCGACCAGATGTGCGTGACGCTCTCCGGGCAGCGTGGTGCTGGAAGTGATGACCTCGATCAGGTCCGGGACGAGGTTGATTCCATCGGGGTCGTAGGAGATCCCCGCCGGGTCGGTGCGCTGACCGTTGGAGGCCATCCATCGGATCGCGGAGACCGGACGGATGAAGTCATACCACCCCTTCGCTCCCCAGGCACTGATTGCAGCGTCATGCATGCAACCCGCCAGGGCGAAGTAGGACTTGATGTCCCACTGGAGGCGGTCGACGATCGGGCCCTCACCGCCGATGCGAAACTTGTCGGGGGCCAGGGAGTCGCTCACCGAATTGAGAATCACCATCCAGTGACCGGGAGGTGTCTCCGAGTCGGGGCCATCGGCCCAGAATTCCGCGAGAACACGCACGAACTCGCCGCGTGGCACCAGCTGGGCTGCGTAGGGCTGACCGGTCACCGGATTCTGGGAGTAACCGATTCCGGAATCACCACCGCCGGCCACGTCGTAGAACGCATCCCAGTCCGCCGGAGATGCGGGGAGCGTGGCGTTTCCGATCGAGTTGGGGGAGACGTCCCAGACCACACCGTCGGTGGGATCACAGTGGCTTGACCAGTTGGCAACCATCTCGAATCCGAACTTGTATTCAGCGTCCGCGAAGACCGGAGGGTCGCCGGGATCGTGGGCGACCGGCCAGAGTTCGCCGTCGCGCTGGTAGATCGTCAGATCATCCTGGGTCAGCGCGAATCCGGAGACGATCCCCCACTCCGGCCCGAGAAAGGGCGGAGTCGCCCCGGGAATGACGTTGCCTGATTGGTCCACGAAGAAATCGAGTGTGAGCGGCTGCCAGCGATCGGGATTCGTCAGGGTTGGATTCCCGGGCTGCTGGACGATCAGTGGAGCATTGACTGGGGTGTAGTACTGGTTCTCGTAGTCCCCCACTTCGTTGGCACCATCACTCAGCCCGAAGATGAGGTAGCTGAAAGCGATGCGATTTCCCCAGGCAGCCGGGGAATCCCCGACGGTCCCGTAGAACTCGGTGTCGTACCCGAGTTCGGCCATCAAGGCATCGAATCCGGCCAGCGTCTCCACGGCGCTCGGTGAGGTCGAGAATCGTGCCTGGAGGATCCGGTAGGCTGCGTAGGAGATCGCTTCCTCACGAGCAGACTGGATGTCGGAAGCGACGAGGTCCCCATCGACCAGGTGGCCGATCGTATTGACGTCGTAGAGCCCCCAGGCATCATGCATCGCGGCGCAGACGTGGTAGAGGTTCCTGGCGTGTACCGGCGGACGGGCGAAATCCCCACGAACCGCTTCCAGCATCACGTCACACCACTTGCGAGCAACCGTCTCCTGGGCGCAGGCGGACCGGACCCCACCGAAGAGACCGGCAGCAGCCAGCCCGAACAGCAGAATGGATGTGCTCAGCCTCGGTGCATTCATGATCCCTCAGGACTCCCAGTCAATCCGGCGTGCAACAGCGGGCTTCGAGCCGGGATGGTCGAACGGTGATGGCCGGATCTCTCAAACGGTAGACAGGACAACGGCAGACTTGCGTCATCTTGGAACATGTCAACTGTAGGGTGAAATCCCCCCCAGGCTAGCCAGAAACCGGGAATCAGACGTGTTTACCCGAGTCGATCCAGACAAACTCCGGCGCCACCACATCGGCTGATAACCTCGTTGCCCGAGGCCGCGGTGCGGTAAGCTGCCCGGTCCATGGACGAGCGGACCCGGTCAATCCAGACTCCCACCAATCCCCCGCCTTCGGGGCGCCAGCGCATGCTCGAGCGATTGGCGGACTGGGTGGTCAAGGCTCCGGGATTGATCCTCGTTCTTGCCGGAGTCGCGGCCATCGGCGGGGCCCTCCTCGCCGTCAGTCACCTGCGTCTGGATGCCGATACCAATTCGCTGATCGGCGAGTCCCGACCCTTCATGAAGGCGTATCGCGAGTACATGGAGGAATTCGGGGACCAAGAGGCCCTGTACGTCGTGGTTGATGCGGGCGTTCCACCCCGAAGCGGTGCCGCCCGTGCGGCCATCGACCAACTGGCCGACCTCCTTGCGGAGGATGGAACGCTCCCGTTCGTCCACGCCAGGATCTCGGGGGACGAGCAGTGGCGACTGGCCTCCTGGTCGATGCCGCTGGATCGGATGCAGGGTCTCCTCATGGCGGAGGGAGCCTTTGCCCCACTGCTCGAAGGCCGATCCCCGGAGGCGCTCCTTCAGGAGGCCGATGCACGGCTGGCTCGCCTGACGCGAGAGGGACTGACCCTGGCCGAGACGGAGTCCGCACGATTGGGAGCCGAGGCACTGTTTCTCTTGGAGAGCATCGCGGCCGCTCCCGCAGGGGCGACGGATGCGAGAAGCTCCTTCGAGCTCGCCTACCCGAGGGAACCCCGGTACCTCGTTTCGGACACCGGCCGGATGCACTTCATCGAGATCATGCCGAAGAAGGACTTCGGCTCGATGGCGGTCATCGCCGAGCCATTGCGGAAGATCAGGAAGGCGATCACCACCGTACAGGCCGATCATCCGGGGATCGAGATCGGACTGACCGGAAAACCAGTCCTCCAGGCGGATGAGCTGGCAACCACCGAGCGGGACATGACCGTGGCATCGATCGCCGCACTGCTGGTGATATCGAGCCTGTTCATGCTGGTGTTCCGCGGCTTCAAGCGACCACTGTTCGCGGTGCTCGCGTTCGTTGCGGCATTCGGATGGACCTACGGTATCGCCACCCTTGCGGTCGGTCGACTGAACCTCCTTTCGATGGTGTTCATGCTGGTGCTGGTGGGCGCCGGCCTCGACTACGGGGTCCATGTCGTCGCACGGTGGATCGAATCCCGCCGGACGCAGCAAGCAGGTGATGCGGTCCGGCACGTGATGCGAACCGCGGTCGTGGGAAACACCACTGGCGCGGTCACCAGTGCAGGAGTCTTTCTTCTGGCGTTGCTCACGAGCTTCCAGGGCCTTCGAGAGCTGGGGACGATCGCGGGGATCGGACTGCTCTTCTGTGCCCTGACGATGACCCTGGTACTGCCGGCACTGCTCTATCGGGCGGAGCGGAACCAACCACCAACCGGACCGTCGTCCACCGACGCCGAGCCAACCACGGCTGGTCGACAGTCCGCAGCGGGACGCGGTCGTGGATGGTCCTGGCTGGGCCTGATAGCCGGAAGCGCCCTCTGCCTCATCGCCACCGCGATCGCGGTGGATCGGCTCCACTTCGAAAGCAATCTGCTGAAACTCCAGGCGGAGGGGCTCGATTCCGTGGCCTGGGAACACCGCCTCTTCGAGGACGACACCTCGGCCAGTTGGTTCGCGGTCTCGGTGGTTGATTCCATCGAGGCGATCCCCCCGGTGGTCTCTGCCGCTCGTGCTCAGTCGGTGATAGGTTCGATTCGGAGCGTACTGGACCTGGTGGCCATGCCTACGGGGGAACGCGCGGGGTTGCGCCATCGGTTCGGTGAAGCGACTCGCCCGACCGCTTCAGCCGGTCCGAAGGACGACTCGGCACTCCTGTCCGCGGGTGTGCTGCAGTCCGTTCTGAATCGACTGGACCTGATTCGCACCCTTGGAGGATCACGGCTTTCCCCGGCAGATCGTGATCGACTTGGACAACTTCGCCAACGGCTCGGGGCCCAGTATTCGGTCTTCAACGCCCCCGATGCCGTGAGCGCCGTCAACCTGCAGACTCGGATCGACTCGGCGGTCGTGAATACCGCCAATGCACTCACTCAGATCGGAATCGGAGCCCGGGGCACCTTGCGGGAGGCGATCCCGATTGCCCTGCGTGATCGATTCACCTCAGCCGGTGGGCGATACGCGATCTTGATGCAGCCAGAGCAGAATGTATGGTCCTATGAGCCCATGCAGGCGTTCGTGGAAGCGATACGGAGGGTCGACCCGGATTCGACCGGAGTTCCGATCACCCAGTACGAATCGATCGATGACATGCTCCGGGCCTTCCTCACCATGGGACTCGGTGCCGTGGTGGTGGTCGCAGTGGTGCTCTGGCTCGATTTTCGCTCCCTGGTGGCCATGGGCTGCTGCCTGGTCGCGCTCACCGGTGGAATCTGTCTCACGCTCGGTGCTCTCGCACTTCTGGGCATCTCGATCAACCTCGCGAACTTCTTCGGAATCCCCATCCTGATCGGATTGGGCGCGGACAGCTCGATTCACATGCTGCATCGTTGGAAGCAGATGCAACGCGAAGGTGCACGACGATTCGGTGCCACGCTCAGCGCGGTCACGCTGACTGCCTGCACGACGGGCATCGGCTTCGGTGCCCTCATTCTGGCCCAGCACAAGGGCTTGCAGAGCCTTGGCTGGGTGATTGCGCTGGGTTCCCTGGCTTGCCTCCTGAGCTCGACGATCCTGCTTGTGAGCCTTCTCCATTGCCTGCCCCACAGTCTTTCCAGACGAGTGATCAGCCATGCGTGAAGTCATCAAACACCAGTTCACACTGTTTTCGAAATAAAATCTCAACAAGGGGCTTGATCTCATCACGGAGCTGTGCCATAGTGACTGCAGCCCTCCCTCGGGCGATTTGATGTGTGATCAACCTTCCCTCAGGTTGAAAGTAGAGAAGAGAGACTCCCAAAATGATGAAATATGCATGCATGCTGCCGTTGGCGGTAGTTTCAGGTTCCGCAGCTCTGGCCGAAGTCTACTACGACTCGGAGTACGATCATGGGCCAAGCTCGGGCTATGGCAACCTAGATCTGGTCTCGGTCACGGTCACCAACGACGACACCAATCTGATCTTCGCGATTGAAACACGGGAGATCGCCGATTGGACGAAGTACCTGGCATTCATCGATACCGGAGCCGGTGGCGCTGACGGCAACAACAACCCCTGGGTCCGAAACGTTGAAATGGGCACTGCGGGCGTCGATTTCTTCGCCGGAAGCTGGATTGACGGCGGCGGCGGCATCGACTTCCAGAGCTTCAACGGCAACAACTGGCAGGGTGCGGCCGGTGCTGATCTCTCGATCGACTTCGGTGCGAGGATCGTGACCATGTCCTTCGAACTCGCCACTCTGGGCGTGTCCGTAGGCGATACGATCGGCTTCGAGATCGCAACCAGCGGTACCACCCAAGGCGATCCTGCCACCGACCTGATGAACGGCAACTCCGGTAACTGGGGCGGCGGTTCATCCTTCAACGAAATGCTGAACTACACCGTGATTCCGGCACCTGGAGCACTCTCCCTGCTCGCCCTCGCCGGCTTCATTGCGCGACGTCGTCGCGCTTGACGATTTTCCTTCCCCCTCCCCCAATCATGGGCCATGACCTGTCCGCCGGCAGGTCATGGCCTTTTTTTGGCTCGGTCTCTCAGGCGATCCAGTCGTCGGGATCCTCCAGGTAGGCTTCCGAAGCATCAGTGGGATCGGACCCGAGTTCCACCCGGACTCCGGAGGGAAGGGCATCGAGAAAACGACGCCCGTATCCCTTGGTCAGGAGTCGAGGATCCAGAATCACCACGCGTCCGGAATCCTCTCGAGAGCGAATCAAGCGACCGATCCCCTGCTTGAAGCGGATCACCGCTCTCGGGAGCTGGTCCTCCGTGAACGGCCTACCCCCCCGAGCCTCGATCTGCTCATGACGAGCCTGTACCAGAGGACGATCGGGAACCTCGAATGGAAGACGGGTGACGATCACGTTGCGCAGTGCCCGACCCCGCACATCAACCCCCTGCCAGAAACTCGAGGTACCGAAGAGAATGCTTCGGGAATCCTCCCGAAAACGACGCACCAGCAGGCCGCGAGGACCTGAACGACCATGGACATGCAGAGGGAAGTCGAGGTCCACCAGACGCGGACCGATCCGCTCCACCACCTGATCCAGGTGCGCGAAACTCGTGAAGAGCACGAACGCTCCCCCGTCGGTCTCGAGAACGTGGTCGAGGATGCGATCGGACAACCGATCGAGGTAGGCGTGATCGCGCGGTTCCGGCATGGTGTTCTCGACGATCACTCGCATCTGCTGCGCGAGATCGAAGGGACTCCCCAGCTGCAGGGTCTTCGCATCATCACAGCCCAAGCGGGTCTTGGCGTGGCTGAAGTCCCCTTCGCCATCGGCCAGGGTGGCGGATGTCATGACCACCGAGACGTCGCGGCCGAAGAGGTGCTCCCGCAGGATCGGGGCGACGTCGACTGCGGCGCAGCAGAGTGAGACGTTGCCACGACCGGGACTGCCCCGTCGGGCCCGGGCGACATCCACCCAGTAGACACACCCCTCGAGCGACTGGGTGAGAAGCATTTCCAGATCGTCCGCGATCGCGTCCGCTCGCTGAGCGTAGGCGATGAGCTCGAACTGATCCGCTTCACGTTCCGAGCATTCCTTGAGCAGCCGAAGCCCACGAGCGAGTTCCCTCAGGGCGAGGGACAGGCGATCCTCGACGATCTGCGGGGTACGGACCCGGCCATTCGATCCTCCCTGCGATGCATTCCAGCGAAAAAGTGCATCGAAGAGATCATCGCTGCAACTGCCCGCCTGCAGCACCGATTCGATCACCTGATCGAGCCGGTTGACGGTTCCGTCCCGAACGTCGAGGGAGGCGAGGAATCCCCGGCCCGAAGTCCGGTGGTAGAGTCGCTTGAGCAGGTGCCGGACCCCGGATTCGCCGGCACGAACCCCGAAGTGCTCGGCCGCGATGGTCTCCACGTTGTGGGCCTCGTCGAGGATGACGTGGTCGTAGGCGGGAAGAATCCCTCCGCCACGAATGCGCAGGGAGAGATCACTGAAGAAGAGCGCATGGTTGCAGATGAGAAGCTGCCCATGCTCCATGCGCCGTCGCGCGGTCTGAAAGAAGCACTTTTCGTAGGTGGGACACTTTCGTCCCATGCAGTTGCCCGAGTCCGACTGAGCGAGGTCCCAGACCGCCTGCCGAGGCAACTGAGGCAGGGTGGCACGCGACCCATCGCGGGTGGTGTAGGCCCATTCCTCGATCATCTCGAGCGAGTGCCGTTCAGTGTCATCGACCAGTAGACGATCCTGCCGCTCGCTTGCGAGTTTCAGCCGCCGAAGCGAGACGTAGTTCCCCCGCCCCTTGACCAGAACCGAGGAGAACTCCTCGGGTATGACTGCATTCAGCAGAGGGATGTCCTTCTCGATCAGTTGTTCCTGGAGGCTGATGGTGTTGGTGCAAATGACCACCCGTTCACCGTGATCGACTGCCCGGGCGATCGCCGGGATCAGATAGGCGAAACTCTTTCCGACCCCGGTTCCGGCTTCGACCAGCAGATGGGAGCGCCCCTGCAGGGCCGCCTGAACCTGGCTGGCCATCTCGACCTGCTGCGGACGTGACTCGTAGTGCTCGAGCCGACGTGCGATGCCCCCATCGGGAGACAGGTACTCGATCGCATCAAGCGTCACCGATGCCACCCGGTTCGAGCGAAATCAGACCACACTTCGTGATCGCTCCATCGTTGCCGTGGCTTCGGTTGAAAGGAAGCCCGTGGGATGCGTGTCCATGGTTCTAACCTACGCTTGCCGTGACGACAGATCAACCGGGCAGAGGGTTTCTCCCGGGCTCCCCGGACTTGCGCGGATACCGTTTCGGAGTCTTCCGCGCCTTCTCGACCACGACCACCGTGCCCGTCGGAGTTGCGATGGTGTCGATCACCCGGGCATGCAGAGCGTGAAGGGCGCCTCGGGATTCCTCGATCTCGACGGCTGCCTGCTGGCCCTTGATGGCAAGGAGCAACCCGCCCTCCTTGAGGACTGGAATCGTGAGTTCGAGCAGGACCGGCAATCGTCCGACCGCGCGGGCGCAGACGACATCCCATGCCTCGCGCTCGGGAGAACCCACCGATGCCAGGGACTCCGCGCGATCGTTCATGACCCGGACCGAGGGAAGCTCCAGCGCGGCGATCGTCTCCTGAAGGAATCGAGCCTTCTTGCCGACGGAGTCGATCAGTCCGACCGAAAGCCGGGGCATGGTGATCGCCAGGGGCAGTCCGGGAGCACCACCTCCGCTTCCCACATCGAGCAGTGACTCGGCTTCCACCGATTGCAGCAGCGGCAGCAGGGAGAGGCTGTCCAGGACGTGTCGGTGCCAGGCGGTTTCGGGATCGGTGATCCGCGTCAGATTCATGCGCTGATTGGCCTGCTCGAGCAATCCCAGCCAGGCACCGAGCCGCTCGAGCTCCGCAGGCTCGAACGCCAGACCACGTTCGGCCGAGGCTTCGAAGAAGCTCGGTGGAGGAGTCCGGATGCCGGTGGGATCGATCATCGTTCAGGAATCCTCTCCGACAAAATCGAACGCTTCGCGCTGCATCCGCCGGGGGCGTCGCAAAGCCACGTTGAGCACCAGACCGGCCATGATCCAGGTGGCGACCAGGCTGGTGCCACCGTACGAGACGAACGGCAGGGTCATTCCGGTGATCGGGAGCATGCCGATCGTCATCCCGGTGTTGACCAGCATCTGGAAGAAGATCATCGCGATGATACCGACCACCAGCAGTCTTCCGAACGCATCTCGACTGGTCGCGGCAACGGAGAATCCCGCCACTCCCAGCAGGATGAAGAGCCCCCAGAGGAACACCCCGCCAAGCAGGCCCCACCGACACACCAGGACCGCGAAGATCATGTCGTTGTGCTCCTCGGGCAGTCGATTGAACTCGACGATCGCCGCGGCATGGTCGCGGCCGACCCCGGCGATCCCCCCCGCTCCCACCACGATGCGCGCACGTGCCGCCTGGAACCCCTCGTCACGATCGAGACTGTCGTCACCCTGGAACTGCGCGACGATCGCATCGACGCGAGCGATCTGGTGTGGCTTGAGTACGCCCGGAGTGAAATAGGCGAGTGGACCGACCGAGAGTCCGAGCACCAGGACCAGCAGGACATGACGCAGCTTCGCACCCGCAACCACCAGCATCACCAGCAAGGTCGGGAGAAAGAGCAGTGCGGTCCCGAGATCCGGCTCCTTGAGGATCAAGGCGAAGGGAACCAGGGTGACGAGGAAGCAGAGTATGAAGCCACCAAAGCGTCGGTAGGACTTGCGCCGGACCAGCCATTCCGCCATCAGTCCGATCCAGGCGATCTTCGCCAGCTCGGATGGTTGCACGTCGGTGAGGCCCAGACTGATCCAGCGGCGAGCGCCGTTGCGGGGCCGGACCAGGACTTCCGGAACGAAGGGCAGCAGGACGAACACCAGCAGGATCACGGTCAGGATCGCGACGGGCCAGATGAACCGCCGAAGCCGCCGATAGTCGGGGACGGCGATTCCGATCGCCAGAACGACCCCGACCACCAGATGGACCGCCTGCCGCATCGCCTGACCGGGCTGGGTGGTGTCGATCGTCGCCACACCGATCAGGCTGAGGATCATCGCCGCCATGAGCACCACCCAGCCTGCATTCAACCAGGCGGGGCCACGGGGGTGGATCGGACGCGCGGACTCGCGCCAGTCGGCGATCGAGCCACGGAACGGTTCTCGGCGATCAAGCAGGTCAGCCTTCGCCATCGGATGCCCCCTGCAGGTAGCCATGACGAACCAGGGCACGCACCACTTCCGCGGCGATCGGGCCGGCCACCCGTCCACCAGAGCCGCCGTATTCCACGAGCACCGCGATCGCGTATCGAGGGGTACCATCGCGTTCATCCCCGGCCAGTCCCACGAACCAGGCATGGTCGAGCCCCCCGATCCGTTCGTCCGGAGGCTGGGAACTCAGAACACCGTCACCGTCGACATCGACGCGTCGAGCCGGCGCGGTCGCGGTTCCGGTCTTTCCCCAAACCACGACGCCGGGAATGTCGAAGATCGGTTCCCGAGCGTCGGGATAGCGAATCGAGTTGGCGGTCCCCTCACTGTCCTCGACCGCCGCTCGCAGACCCGCCAATGCGAGGGCACATGCCTGGGGATCGAGGCCGAGCGAACCCGTTCGGCGGCTGCCGCGAAGGGCCGGATCGCGGATCAGGGTGGCATCCTGCAACCGACCGCCTCGTGCGAGGGTTGCATAGGCGTTGGCCGCCTGAACCGGAGTCCAGGTCAGCCGTCCCTGGCCGATCCCCAACATGATCGCTTCCCCGGTGCGGCCACCGGCGGGTACCGAACGAGCGTCGGGCACCATGCCTCCACCCTCGCCGAAGCTGCGCATGATCCAGCGAGGCGGTCCCGCGGAATCCGCACGCACCTCCCGCTCGTGAAGCAGTCCGACGTCCAACGGTTCGTCAAGGCCCCAGTTTCGATACCACCCCGCCATCCGCTCGAGCCCCATCCGCCGACCGACCTCGTAGAAGAAGATGTTGCATGAGTTGCAGATCGCCTCGGAGGCATCCAGACCACCGCGATCGCTCTCGTGGGTCGCCCCGTACATCTTGTAGATCCAGCAACGGAGTGCGTCGGGGTTCTCGGGAAGCAGATGCCCGGTGCACGCGATCCGCTCATCCGGAGCGATGACACCCTCGCTCACCGCCGAGGCATAGACGAGGGGCTTCACGATCGACCCGGGAGGATAGGCAGCTTCGACCGCGCGATGCACGAACGGCGCGTGGGTGGTGCGGGCACCGAGGTCCATGGCACTGCCCTCGGTGAAGGTGGGACTCGAGACCATCGCCAGCAGTTCACCGGTCTCGATGTCGATCACCACCGCCGCACCGTCAAGGGGCGTTCCCAGGGGCAGTCGGGTCGGCTTCGGATCACCATCCTCCCAGCCGACGTGGTACTGCTGAACCTGAGCGAGTCCGAGCCGCGGATCGAGCAGGGCCTGGATCTCCGCCTGGAGTCCGATGTCCAGGGTAAGTTCCAGAGTGCGACCGGGGACCTGCTCCTGAATCCGCACTTCACCGGTCTCGAGGTTTCGGCGTTGGATTCCCCGGTTGCCACGAAGCGTGTCCTCGAAGGAGGCCTCGAGTCCGCGGGCGCCGATCATGTCCGCGCCGGGACGATACCCCCCGAGATCGACGACGGCATGGGTGTCCGGATCATTGAAGGGACGTCGCCTGAGATCCTGGTCGAGGACCTGATCCCGGGTCCGGCCGGTGATGTGGTCGGCAACCCCTGCGAGGAGCAGTTCTGCGGCGGCGTCCGAACGAAGCGGGCGGGGAAACCCTGATCGATCGATCGACACCACGGCAGAAGCCCCCGGTCGATTGCGACGCTGTCCATCGACCAGTTCGATGAGCACCGGCGGGTCCCGGTCGGGGGACCCGATGCGCCGTGCCGCCTTCGCAGCGAGGGCCTGGGCATACCGACGCAGGATGAAGGCGGTCGCATCATCGATCCCCGTGGCCACCACATGGGCCTGAAGCTGTTCCGCGATCGGGCGGCGTCTGAACTCCTCGGTCTGGTCGAGACCGCGCCGGAGCCGATCGGCTTCAAACGCGGATTCCTGCTGCTCGTGAACATGCGCGACCATCCGGGAGATCGACTGCCTGATCGATTCGACCCGACTCTCGAGGACCGATCGGTCGAGTGGGATCTGTGCCGCCAGGCCTTCCAGCAGCTCCTCCACCAGGGCATTCCACTCGGGAAGTTTCGCGAGGAGGTACTCGGCCTGTTCCTCGGGGGTGCTCGACTGCCAGCGCTCCTTCCCGAGTTCGAGGATGCACTGGCGAGTCGCCTGCTCCCTGGCCCACGCGCCGGAAAGTACGGGGAAGGGAATCGCCAGGTTCCAACTGGCCCGATCCTCGGCGAGTACCGCGCCCGAACGATCCACGATCGATCCACGCCACGTCGGCAGCAGCGCCTCCCGGCGAATCATGTCCTCCGCCCGTGCCCGAAGTGCTCCACCCTCCAGCACCGTGAGTTCGACGAGTCGAGCCCCGAGCAGCAGGGAGGCCACCACTCCCACCAACGCGATGAGCATCAGACGTCGGTAGAAGAAGAGGGGCACTCTGGAGCGGACGATTCGCACGATGCCCCATTATCACCCGGTCGATCCGGGTTGTCTGCTCCCCGGCCGGGTTGTTCGGGCAAAAGATTCAAGGCGGGACGCTCCGATGCGCCCCGCCTGCGGACCGGCAACCGATCGGGGCAAGGAGCCGGGAATGCGACCCGATGCCCGCATCGGCTAGAATCACCGACCTTGAAGGAGTCTTCACATGGAATGCGGCATCGTAGGCCTGCCGAACGTAGGCAAGAGCACCCTCTTCAACGCACTCACCGCGGCGGGCATCGAGGCCCAGAACTATCCGTTCTGCACGATCGAGCCGAACATCGGCGTGGTCAGCGTCCCGGACCCTCGCCTGGGCCGGATCAACGCGCATGTCCCCACCGAAAAGATCATTCCCGCGACCATCCGTCTGGTGGACATCGCAGGGTTGGTGGAAGGTGCCAGCAAGGGAGAGGGACTGGGCAACAAGTTCCTCGCCAACATCAGGGAGGTGGATGCCCTGCTTCAAGTGACCCGCTGCTTCGAGGACGACGACATCCTGCACGTCTCGGGCACCATCGATCCGGTTCGTGACATCGAGGTGATCGGTCTCGAACTCATGCTGGCCGACATCGAACAGGTCGAGGGATCCCTCGACAAGGCATCACGCCAGGCGCGTTCGGGGGACAAGGACGCCAAGGCCCGGGCGGCGGTGCTCGAGAAATGCAGCGCCTGCCTGGCCGAGGAACAGCCGATTCGCTCACTGGAGCTGACCCCCGAGGAGCGGAAACTGGTTCGGTCGTTCGGCTTCATCACCGCCAAACCCATTCTCTACGTGTGCAACGTGGATGAAGGCCACGTGGACGGCTCCGGTGAACAGGTCGCCGCGGTGCGCGAGTACGCCGCCAGGAACGGTGGTGAGGTGGTCGTGGTCTGCGCGAAGATCGAGTCCGAACTCTCGGAGCTGGACGAGGCTGATCGGATGGAGATGCTCGAGTCACTCGGGATGAGCGAACCCGCCCTGGCGGTGGTGGCGCGTGGAGCCTACGAACTGCTGGGTCTTCAGAGCTACTTCACGGCGGGGCCCAAGGAGATCAGGGCCTGGACGATCCGTCGGGGGGACACCGCTCCCAAGGCCGCAGGCGTCATCCACGGCGACTTCGAGCGCGGATTCATCCGGGCGGAGTGCTACTCGATCGAGGAACTCGAGGAATACACCAACGAGAAGTCAATTCGCGAAGCGGGCAAGCTGCGCAGTGAAGGCAAGGACTACGTCGTCCAGGACGGTGACGTCGTGCACTTCCTGTTCAACGTGTGAAGCCGTCTGACTGCCCGCACCCTCGAGACGACGGTACTGAACCGAGTCCTGCCACGGTCATTTGGGGGTTCGAGTTCCTCGTTCGGTCCCCCGTGCAGCTTCCGTTCCCAGGAGCGTCGACGTCGTCGATCAGGATCGACTCGCGTCCGGCGAGCCACCACCGCATTCGGGGCAGGGTGCATCATCACCGTGCAGAAGCTGCCCGCATTGCTGGCAGATGGGGGTACCGCAACCCCGGATCGCCCAGCGCACGTGGGGAGTATAGGTCAACTCGATCGCGATCATGAATGCAACGTGCTGGACGAGGTAGAAGACGAGGACCCCGAGAGCCAGCAGAATGACAATCGAGCCACTGGTGCCGGGAGTCGGATCGAGGCTCAGCGGGAAGAATGCCAGCCCCAGCAGCAGCACCGCGACCGGTACGAAGCTGATCAGCATGAAGACGCCGACGTCACGCGGCGAGCGAAGCATGGCGAGATTGGCCACCCAGTGGATGCGAAGCATCGCCAGCATGCCCGGTCGATAGTCCGGATCATGGAACTTGGGCCAGATCAGGTTCAATGCTGTGCCTCCGGCACCCAGGCGGTGGTCCGCCCGGCGACGGTCGCGATCTCGATCGATTCACCTCGGGAGGTCAACGCGTCTTCCGGGCGCCCCCAACGGTGGTGAAAGAGCCAGGTCCGCGGAAAGCGTTGGGAAACCGAGTCGACCGAGACCGCCTTGCGGACGATCGAGACCAGCCAGCGGCGGATCGCCTTCAGTTCGGCCTCGTCGAGACTGCACGCGGGTCTCTGCGGGGCCACGCCCGCCTGGTAGAGGATCTCGTCCGCGATCCAGTTGCCGACTCCGGCACAGAACGACTGGTCGAGAAGGAGCCCCTTGATGGAGATCGTCCGGGAACCGACCAGCTCCTTGAAGCGCCGGAAGGTCGGCGGTTCGAGCAGGGGATCGAATCCCAGCAGGCTGATCGGCGGTTCCCCCCTTGGATCCTCTCGAAGGCGAATCCGACCGAACCGGCGGGGGTCGGGCATCGCAAGGCGGTGACCATTCTCGAACTCGAGTTCGATTTTCCAGAATCGCGGACGCTCTTCGTCGCTGGCGTAGCCATGGACCGCCCCGGTCATTCCAAAATGGAGAAGCAGGGCAGGCCCCTGGTCGAATTCGATCCAGAGCTGTTTCCCGTGTCGACATGCGGCCGTGACCGTACGGCCGGTGAGCCGGCGAGCGACGGTACGGGGGGACTGATCACAGAAGACGATCCGGTCATCCGCACAACGGGCCCGGGCCACGGTTCGCCCGAGGGCGACCAGTTCAGCGACCTTTCGGCCACGTTCGACTTCCGGCAGTTCTGGCATGGGTGCGTCTCTCCGTGCGGGATGGGTCGTCACCTCGAAACGAGGTTGCAACGTGAAGATCATAGGGTTCTACTGGGCGCTGTAGGCGTACAAACCCCCACCCCAAGAACACATTCCCGGGCCAGGCCCGACACGGAGCGGATCCGATGGTCACGATCAACAGCACCTACCTCGGCGCACTTCGAACGGAGTCCACCCACGGCCCCTCCGGGACCACCCTCCGGACGGATGCGCCCGTCGACAACCACGGCAAGGGGGAGTTCTTCTCGCCCACCGACCTGGTCGCAACCGCGGTCGGCACCTGCATGCTGACGATCATGGGAATCGTGGCCGCCCGTCATGACTGGAGGATCGAGGGTGCGACCGCCGAGGTCCACAAGATCATGGCTGCAGCACCCGAACGACGGATCCAACGCCTCGAGGTGACCCTGCGCATACCGGGGGTCGAGCTCCCGGAACCCGCGCGGAATGCCCTGCGCAAGGCTGCGGAATCATGTCCGGTCCATGCCACACTCGGCTCGAACGTCGAGATGCCGGTCGAGTTCATCTGGATGTGAATCCGTCAGCGTCGATGCTGTGGGCACCGCCAGGTCGATGTACGATGCGTACGAGGAGCGATCGAGCCATTGAGTGCAGACGAGCCTTCCAGACCACGCCCCGCCGAGATGCTGAGAATGCTCGAGGACGCGGTGAAGTCCGGCAACATGCCGCGCGCGGTCTCGCTCGGACTCGAACTCACGCACCGTGAGCCCGATGACCCCGAAGCATGGAAACTGCTCTCACTGGCGTGGGAACGTACCGGGAGCCAGGGACTTTCGGTGATGGGCCTCGAGCGGCTGGCAGAGCTCCAACCCGAACGATCCGATCTTCGTGCGACCCTGGTTCGGGGGAACCTGCTGATGGGGCGCCCCGCCGAGATGCTGGAGGAGATGCGTTCCCTCAAGGACAACCTTGCACGGCGACCGCGTCGGGGAGGCGACCAGCTGCAGCGCAAGGCGACGATCGAGCTGGCGGAGACCTTCCTGAGGATCGGCCGCCTGGATGAAGCCAGGGATCAACTCGCGACCTTGACCGATCTCGGGCTGTCCAGTCCCAGGATGCTGATGATCATGGCCAAGATCGACGCTGCCGCCGGTGACCGGGAATCGGCGATTCGGAACCTGAGCAGGCTCATCGACGACGGGACGGTTCCCAAGGGCATGCGCCTGCAGGGCCACTTCGAACTCGCAAGAATCCTGGATCGCATGGGCCGGTACGACGAGGCGTTCGAGCTGGTCAGAACCGCGAAATCCGATCAGTCACTGGACCTCGAGCCGTTCGACCGTGAGCGCCATGTCTCGGAGACCGACCGCATCATCGAGACCTTCGACGCCGGGCGGATCCAGGCACTCGCCGATTCGGGACTGGCGTCCGAACGGGCGGTGTTCATCGTGGGCATGCCGCGGAGCGGCACGACCCTGACCGAACAGATCATCGCCGCGCATCCGAGTGGAGCCGGACTCGGCGAACGACGCGAACCGATGGCCCTGGCCCGACTGATCGAACACGAGGTGGAAGCCGGCTTTCCCGAATGCTGCACGCCGGTGCCGAGTGGGTTGCTGGAGAAGTACGCAACGATCTACCTGGACATGCTCGCACACTTCGCCGGCGATGCTTCCCGGGTCACCAACAAGGCGCTGGGACTCGATCGATTCGTGGGGCTGATCTCGATGCTGCTCCCCCGTTCCCACATGGTGTTCGTGAACCGGAATCCACTGGACAACATCCTCTCCACCTACCTTCATCCACTTCCCGGCAAGCTGTACCCGTGGAGCAGGACTCTGGAGGACATCGCCCTGGTCCGGATGGAGTTCGATCGACTGGTCGCGCACTGGATGGAAGTTCTTGATCGCCCGTTTTTCCGGCTGGACTACGACTCCCTCACCGAATCTCCGGAACCCGTCATCCGGGGACTCATCGAGTCCCTGGGACTTCCGTTCGATGACGACTGCCTCGCCTTTCACCAAACGAGACGCCTGGTGGTCACTCCCTCCTTCGATCAGGTCGACCAGCCGATCAATCGACACGCCGTGAACCGATGGAAGAACTATGAAAAGCACCTGACCGGGATCATGGACCTCTTTCCCCGATGAGGTTCATCCGGCCGCGGAGCATGGAATGATCATCCCGGACAGCCCGAACCCCGAAGAAGCCGTGTCGTACCCTGAATGGAGGCGCTCATGACTCTGATCCACGAGTCCCACGTCGATGTGCGGGTTGCCGAGGCCAGCGATGCCCAGGGCATGATCGCAGTGAAGCACGCCGCCGTCTTCAGCATCGGATGCGAGAACTACCCCCCCGAGCAGCTCGCCAGCTGGTCGGGGCATCTGGATCAGGCACACATCGAACGGCTCGAGGATCGTGTGGCGCGACGATCGACCGCCTTCTACGTGGCGACCATCGGTCCGACCATCATGGGCTACGGAATGCTCGACCTTGACTCGGGCGAGGTCGGCGGCCCGTATGTTCGACCTGATCATGGGCGAGAAGGCCTGGGAACCCGACTGCTGGAGGCACTGGTGGAGCAGGCCCGCGAGGCCTCGCTGGCGATGATCTTCGCGGAATCCCCGGCAAACGTCACCTCCTTCTTCATCCATCGCGGATTCACTCCCGGGGGACCATCCACGAAGACCCTCCTCGACGGAACGCAACTCGAGACCGTTCGAGTCGAGCAGGCCGCGAGTCGATTCCCGCGTGGATGCGAGTGAATCTCGTCGGTACGGCTCGATGAACCGACCGAGATCGGGGCCGAGGCGGCGTGTATTTAAAATATTGATCCATTTTTCATATCTTGTCCTTCCAACCGCATCTTCGTGCGAATACAACCTTGCTGCGTCCGGGAAGGCGATCGCCCGACGTACGTCGTGACAAGGATCGCGGGAACCAGAAAAGGGATAGACACGATGAAGAAGTTTGTTTGCACAGCCGCATTGGCGGCGTCAGCTGTGGTTGCATCCCCGGCAACCGCGGATGTCGTGGGAATTGTCGGGGGAAGGACCAATGTGACACTGGACTTCGAGCTTCTGAGCTCGGCGGCCGGGCTGGACCTCAGCGGGATCACGACGGGAACCCTGGTCACCGAGGATCCGAACACCGTCGGGTTCGTGATCACTCCACCGAATGCCTGCAACGGAGCATCGACGTTCGGTTACGACAGTGATGACTTCGGTTCGACCTTCGGCGGTGACATCCAGCACCGAGGCGGGGTCCTCTTCAACGACGACTCCATCCTGGTGGGGAACTTCGGAATCGGCTTCGACGGTGGCTGGTTCGTGGACAGCAACGCGGGTCTCGAGGGTCGACTGTTCGACATCGACATCACCAGTGCGATTCCGACCGCGAATTCATTCGACGTGGCGGGCCTGCTGCAGGTTTCCGCGTTCTTCGCCGGAATCCTGTTCGACCTGGGACTGGCCGATGCGGACCTGACCGGTGCGGTGGTCGGCTCCGCATCCGTCGAGGGATACATGAGCGGTGCGGTTCCGACACCGGGTGCACTGGCCCTTCTCGGCGTGGGGGCCTGGGCCAGCCGGAGGCGGCGCCACTGAGCCAAGCAGGATTGATTCGACCCAACGCGCCCCGCCGAAGCTCCATTCGGCGGGGTGCGATGGTTTCGACGGTCAGAATTCCGTCGCCACGCCGAGTGCCGCCCGAAGAAGTCCGGCATAGGCACGTCCGGTGACCTCCCGGCACCCGAACTGCCGCAGGTGGTCATTGACGTACTGGGTGTCCAGAAGGGTGAACCCACGGGCACGAAGTCGCTCGACCAGGTGGACGAGACAGACCTTGCTTGCGTCGGTGCCCCCCAGTTCGGGGCGGCTGAACATGCTCTCTCCGAAGAATGCCGCGCCCAGGTGCACTCCGTACACCCCCCCCACCAACCGGCCGTCCCTCCATGCCTCGATCGAATGCGCGGCGCCGCGCGCATGAAGTTCGCAGTAGGCGCCGAGCAATTCCTCGGTCATCCACGAACCGTTTTCGGCGGAGCGGGGAACCGAACATTCCCGCATGACCTCTTCGAAGCACTGGTCCACCGTGATGCGGAAGCGACCGGAACGAACCCGTCTTGCGAGGGAGCGGGCGACCGTGAAGCCCTCCAGAGGGATGATTCCGCGCGGGTCGGGCTGGAACCAGAAGACCTCGCCGGATGCGTCGTCCGCCATCGGGAAGACACCGCAACGGTACGCCTCGACGAGCAGGTCCGCGGTGATCTCCGGAGAATCGGGTGGTGGCAGGTCGTCCATGGCAGACAGGATAGTCAGGAGCACTGGCGGTCGATGGTGATTTTGGTCATGATGGGATCATGCACGGTGAAAGCAGATCACTTCCCTTCTTCGGTGCGATGAACGTCGAGGTCCTCCAGGCCAGCCAGACCTCGCTGCACGGGGACATCTACTACGACCTGATGGTCGTGGAAGCCGGGGACCAGAATCGCACTCCCTTCGCACTGCGCGTGGCACGGGGCGTCTGTGCCGTGCCTCCGACCCCGGGAACGACGATCAAGGCATCGTTCCTCAGCGGCCAGGTCGAGCGGATCACACCGGCTCACTGACGAAGCATGATCCCGGCCCGAAGGACGCCCTTCCCGGTAAATTTGATTCATTTCGCCAATTTGAAGCCAATCCCGGACCCGGGACTGCGTATCCATGTACGAACTCATCACGTGGAGATCGGCGGATCTCGATCTGGTTGAAGGCGATTCACCGGTGGATGGGCGAACTACTCGATTGGAGCATGGCCATGGATCCGAAGCGGATCACGGATGCAGGCGTGGAGTCATCCCGCCGACTGACGGCGTCGAATGGTGAGTCGGAGAGCCAGTTCATACTCCGGCTCTTCGACAACTACTACGAACGGGTCTTCTGTTTCACGCGGCGTTCGGCTCCCCTGGATGTGGCCGAGGACGTGACCCAGGAGGTCTTCATCAGATTGCTGCAGCACCCGAGACTCCGGGAGCTGTCCATCAGCTGCAGCTACCTGATCAAGATCGCTCACAACCTGCTCCGTCGCCGCCACACCCGATGGGTGAAACTCCAGGAGATTCTCGACGGCAAGCGCACCGAGGAACCGAGTCGGCGAGGGCGGGTTCCGGATGACGATCGGAAGCCCTCACGACTCGACATCCGAGAGGCGATGTCGACCCTGAAGCCCGAGGAACAGGATGCCCTGGATCTGATCATCTGCCGCGGCATGAGCTACGACCAGGCGGCGAACGCACTGAACACGTCGGTCACCACGATCAACAACCACAAGTACCGTGGACTGCAGAAACTCAGAAGGTGGACACAGGAACGTGCATGACGCCCGCCGGGACGATTCCGCGCTACTTGGGGACCGAGACCGTGCGAACCTGACAGAACTGGCGATGCCCCAGCTTGCCTGAATGGAACCCGTAGCCCGAGTGCTTGGCGCCCACCCAGGGGGACCCGCTGGCCCCGCCGCAGCCGGAGTTGACCCCGACCATGCCCGCCTGGATGTGGCGGGCGACGCTGGTGGCATGCTCGACCTCCCCGAAGACGCAGGCACCGAGCCCGTAGGGCGTGTCGTTGGCCAGTTCGATCGCCTCCTCGTCGCTCATGGTCCTCTGGATGCAGGCGATCGGTCCGAAGGTCTCGTCGTTCATGATCCGCATGTCGTGGTTGAGACCGGTGAGCACGGTCAGGGGGACGAAGTTGCCATCCCCCTCCCCTCCTCCATGGGCCACCACCGCACCATCGGCGATCGCTTCGTTCAGTTGCTCGACGACCAGGGCCTTCTGAGTCGCGGAGATCATGGGGCCGATGTTCACGCCTTCGTTCATGCCGTCGCCCTGCTGCAACTCGGCGGTCTTCGCCACGAAACGACGAACGAAGTCGTCGTGTATCGCGTCATCCACGTAGATTCGTTCGGTCGAGACACAGACCTGTCCGGCGTTGCGGAAGGCGTTGCGTACACCGAAGGCGACGGCGGCGTCGATGTCCGCATCCTTGAGGACGACCATCGGATCCTTACCCCCGAGCTCGAGGATCACGCGCTTGAGCCCTTGACTGGCCGAACCGAGAATATGCTCCCCGGCGGATTTGCTTCCGGTGAACACGATCAGGTCCACATCGCTGGAGACCAGGGCCCTGCCCTGGACCTCGTTGCCGTGAATCACCTGCAGCAGGTCGGCGGGCAGCAGCTCGTTGATCACATCGCAGTAGGCCTGCGCGACCAGGGGCGTCTCTTCCGACGGCTTGAGCACCACGCTGTTGCCCGCGATGAGTCCGGCCAGCACCGCCTGATGCGGCATCAATACCGGGAAGTTCCAGGGAGTGATCGCCCCACAGACTCCGAGGGGATCGAAGTAGAGCCGCGTGAGCCGATCGTCGTCCTCCAGAACTTCCGGCTGGAGCGCAGCGACGATCTCGTCGATCTCCTCCGACCAGTTCTTTGCGGCATACGTGACTTCTCCGACACCCTCGGCCAGCGGCTTGCCCATCTCCCGGGTGAGCAGCTCACCGATTCGCTCCGCCTCCGCGAGGAGACGGGCGCCGGCCGGTCGAAGGGTGTCGGCACGGTGTTCGATCGAACGCTTCGCCCATTGCTTCTGGGCCGCACTCGACCGGGCGATGATTTCCGGCAGTGCCTCCACGGGCGTCACCTGGAGGGTGCCGACCGGCTCGTTGGTGGCGGGATTGACGGAGACGAGTTCGGGGGAAGTGGTGTCGAGAGTGTTCATTGGTGCATGGTAGACGAGGACCCGTGGAAAGTGCGCGGCAAACGGGCGGCGAATGGCAAGTCTGAGCGTCGAGTGCGCTACCATCACGCCATGGAGGCCCTTCGACATGGACGTCGCTCGACATGACCACGCGATCAGCGAGGTGCTCGCCCGCTACTGGGGATTCGACCAGCTGCGCCCGCTGCAGGCGGAAGCGATCACGGCCAACCTCGAGGGTCGTGATTCCCTTCTGGTCATGCCCACCGGAGGCGGCAAGAGTCTCACCTACCAGGTACCACCCCTGATCACCGGCAGCCTCGACGTGGTGATCAGCCCTCTGGTGGCACTGATGAAGGACCAGGTCGATGCCCTCACCACCTCCGGCATTCCCGCAGTCGCCTACCAGGGAGGTCTGACCTCCACGGAACGTCGAACGATCCGCGACGATCTCCAGAGAGGGCGCTATCGTCTGCTCTTCCTTTCACCCGAGATGCTCCTGGGTGGTTCCATGCTGGAGTTCCTCCGTCAGCTGGACGTCCGAGCGGTGGCGATCGATGAAGCCCACTGCATCAGCCAGTGGGGCCACGACTTCCGGCCGGAGTACCGCCAACTCTCGGGACTGCGCAGCCTCCTCCCCGGGGTGTCGATCCACGCCTGTACCGCCACCGCGACCCCACGGGTTCGCCAGGACATCCTCGACCAGCTGCAACTGAGGGATCCCGAGGTGCTGGTCGGTTCGTTCGATCGCCCCAACCTGACCTACCGGATCCGCCGACGGGAAAACCGCAAGAAGCAGATTCTCGAGGAGGTCCGCAGACATCCGGACGAGGCGGTGATCATCTACGCACTCTCGCGAAAGGACACGGAACAGATCGCGGAAGGCCTCAGGGCCGAAGGAGTCCTCGCCGCGTACTACCACGCGGGAATCAGCCGAGAACAGCGCGACGAGGTGCAGGAGGCGTTCACTCGCGAGCACATCGACGTGGTGGTCGCGACCGTCGCCTTCGGGATGGGAATCGACCGCAGCAACGTCCGCGCGGTGATCCACGCTTCGATGCCCCGATCGATCGAGCATTTCCAGCAGGAGACCGGTCGGGCCGGTCGTGACGGTGACCCCGCGGAATGCGTGCTGCTGCACTCGTATTCGGACGTCGAGCGCTGGCGATCACTCGCCGAACGGTCGTTCAACGAAGCGATGGCCGAGACCGACGATCCGGCCGCACTGAGAAACGCCTACGAATCACAGGCTCGATTGCTGGGGGACATGAACGCCCTGGCCACCAATGCCACCTGCAGACACCGAGCACTCGTCGAGTACTTCGGTGAGTCCTACGCCCCCGAGAACTGCGGAGCATGCGATGTGTGCCTCGGAGAGGTCGATCTCGTGGAGGACTCGACCACCGTGGGGCGGAAGATCCTCTCCTGCGTCGCCCGGGTCGAGGAGCGATTCGGAGTCCAGCACGTCGCAGACGTTCTCTGCGGCTCCGATACCGACATGATCCGCCGCTGCCGGCACGAGACGCTCTCCACCCACGGGCTGCTCCGGGAGTTCAGTCGCTCGGCGGTTTCCAACCTGATTCACCAGCTGATCGAACAGGGCTGGCTGACCCGGACTCCGGGAGAGCGACCGATCGTCCAGCTGAACGACCAATCACCACGACTGCTTCGTGGGGAAGTCGAGATCTCGCTGCTTCAACCAAGGACCGGCAGTGCACGCCGACGGTCGGTGGCCGAAGAAGCCTCATGGGAGGACGTCGACCGGGGGCTCTTCGAGTCGTTGCGAGCGCTCCGGCGCATGATCGCCGAGGAGATCGGGAAGCCCCCCTACGTGGTCTTTCCCGATACCACCCTGCGTGCCCTCGCCCGTCACCGCCCTGCCGACCTGAATGCCTTCGGACTCATACGGGGAGTGGGCGAGAAGAAGAAGCGAAGCTACGGCCCGCGGTTCCTGGAGGCGCTGGACGGTTGGGAGAGCGAGCACGGTGGAGGAAGGGATCTGGAGTTCACCGGAGAGTGAGCGACCAGCCATTCACTTCGAACGAGTGCTCTTCGGGGGAAACTTCTCGAGAATCTGCGTGATCTCCTTGGAGACTGCCTGCTGCGCTTCATCCGGTCGCTTCGGATCGGACAATCGCGAAGCCCCCGTTCCCCTCCAGATCAGGGACCCATCCGAATTCAGCACATCGATGAACAGCATCGACTCGGTGTACTGACTCACCATCGTGTTGGCTCCGAAGACCGGATCGCCGCCGAGATCCGCCCCGTAGTTGGCGCCCCCGTACCAGGTCGAGCCGCTGTATCCCATGAAGGTGTTCACGGAACTGTAGGAAAGCTTCTTGTCGACCACGCGGAAGAACGCGACTCGGAAGGTGGGAGACTCGCCATCGGAAGCCGGGGTGAACCCCTTGCCCTTAAGATTCTGGCTGATCGCCGTTCGAACCCGATCGCGGTACAACTGATCGTTGTACACGGCGTTCATCAGCGGGGTCTCCTTCGGGGGTGCAGTGAAGGCGTAGGTGGTCAGAGACGTGAAGTCGGCCTTCGGGTCCCAGTCCGAGGTGACGTGCACGCAACCCCCGAGGGTCGCGACCATGACGATGAACAGCAGTTGAATGCTTCTGACAGGCATTGGTCCTCCTCTTGTGAGAGAGCCAAATTAGAAGACTTCACCTGCATGTGTGTAAAGAAGTCGCTAAGAAGATCGAGCTCACGATGCTTCAGAGCCGTCGCCGGCGGGAAGTTCCTCGCGCTCGGCTTCCGGGCGCAGCTCCAGCACGATCTGGTCCTGATCGCGATCCTGGAGCACCCGGATGTGCTGCTTCCGGGCGAGTTCGAGCACCGCCAGGAAAAGCCCGATCATCTCGATCCGACGCTTCCCCTCGAGGGCCTGGTGCAACGAGAGCCTGTGCTCCGGACTTCGGGAAAGTCGGTCGGCGAGATCCTCCTCGTGCAGGGCGATCGGAGTGTCGTCGTACTCGATCTCATGGTCGCCCATCTTTCCGAAGTCGACCGCTTCGACGATCCGCTGATAGGCATCGATCAGGTCACCGAGGTGAGCATCCTCGATCTCCAGCAGCTGATCCTCGGAGGACTCGGCAGCCTCCTCCTGTTCCGCGGCGCGGGCCGTCCCCTGGTGCATCTGGGAATGTTCGAGCCGGTGCACGTCGAGTCGCTCCGAAGCGGCTCGATAGCGCTGGTAGGCCAGCAACTGCTGAACGAGTTCAAATCGAGGATCGGCGGCGGAAAGATCCTCACCGATGTCCTCCGGCTGTTCGTCATCTCCCTCCCGGGTCACCGGCTTGAGGGAGCGACTCTTGATCTCGATGAGGGTGGCCGCCATCACCAGGAACTCACCCGCGAGCTCGATGTCGATCTCGTCGATCTGGTGAAGAAACTCGAAGTACTGCCCGGTGATCTCGAGGATCGGGATGTCGTTGATGTCGACCTCGGCCCTTCGAATGAGAAAGAGCAGGAGGTCCAGTGGACCCTCGAAGTTCGACAGTCGGACCTGATAATCATCCTGAAGAGGCATCAGGGAGAGTGTAACGGCACCACGGCACAAGAACAGGCCCGGGCGAAAACTCTCCCGTAAAGGGGCAGGGTTCCCGGTACACTGTGTTCATGAACGAGTCGGCCGACATCTCCTCCGAAACCAGTGAGGAAGCACGCTTCCTGATCGAGGTACTCCGGGCCGAGTCCGATGGGGTCGCCCGGATCGCGGACGCGGTCGTGGAGCAGATCACCTCATGGAAGGCGGCTCTGGACATCCTCGAGGCGTGCCGCGGCCACGCGGTGATCTCGGGCATGGGAAAGTCCGGCCTGGTCGGCATGAAGCTCTCCGCGACCTTCACCAGCCTGGGACAACCCAGCAACTTCGTCCATCCTGCCGAGGCGGTGCACGGCGATCTGGGTCGATTCCGCCGAGGAGACGTCGCGATCCTGCTGTCCTTCAGCGGGGAGACCGAGGAACTCGTCGCTCTGGCCCACATCCTCAAGGCGGATGACGTTGAACTGATCGTGATCAGCGGCTCGGAGACCTCGACCCTCGCGCGGGCCGCCACCGTCCACCTCACCCTCGGCTCGATCATCGAGGCCTGCCCGCTGAACCTGGCCCCCACCGCCTCCACGACCGCCATGATGGCGATCGGTGACGCCCTCGCCCTGGCGCTTGCGCAGCGGAGGAACTTCACCGCCGATGACTTCCATCGGCACCATCCGGGCGGGATGCTCGGTGCGGGCCTCCGCCCGGTGGTCGAAGCGCTGAGATTCCGGGTCGGCAGGAATCTGCCGATCGTGGACGACCGGTCCTCGGTTCGCTCCGCCCTGGCCGAAGCCGGTGGAGCCAGACGCGCCGGTGCGATCGTCCTGGTCGATGCACGCGGCATCCTGAGCGGGATCTTCACCGACGGTGACCTGAGGCGGCTGGTGAACACCAGCGAAAACCTCTCGAAGAGCCTGGAGGAGCCGATCTCCCAGCACATGACGCAGAGCCCCCGCCACCTCTCCAAGGACGACCTGGTGCGCGATGCCGTGCGGCTGGTTCGCGAGCTGCGGGTCGATGAACTGCCGGTGGTGGATGCCCAGGGCGCGCCATTGGGATTGATCGACATCCAGGACCTGATCGCCATGAAGGTGGTCGAGGAAACAAGGAGCGATTGACTCGGCATGGACACCTACCTCGACGAGATCGACGAAGAGATCATGGTGCTCGTTGCCGATGGCGGACTCGACGCGCGCAACGCTCGGGAACTCGGCGACCGGCTTGCGTCCCTGGTCGAGGCCGGAGTGCGGGATCTGATCGTGGACTGCTCGAAGCTCACCTTCGTGTCGAGCGCGGGGCTGGGAACGCTGCTCAGGATCAACCGCGAACTGGGAGCCGGGGGTGGCCGGGTCCACCTCGCCGGCGTCACCGGACCGGTCGTTCAGATTCTGCGAATCGCACGCCTGGACCGTGTGCTCAAGATCCACCCCGACGTCGGTCGTGCCAAGCACGAACTGAGACGAAGCGGTTGAGCTGCATCCATGGACGGCATGGACCCGGGCAACCGATCGGTGACGAATGAGATCCACGACCTGTGCGTCGTGGGTGGAGGGATCGTCGGTCTGGCCACGGCGTGGGCTGCCGCGCAGCGAAGGCCGGGCACCTCGATCATCGTGCTGGAGAAGGAAGCGGAACTGGCGTTCCATCAGACCGGTCGGAATTCCGGTGTGATCCATTCGGGGATCTACTACACCCCGGGCTCGCTCAAGGCACGGACCTGTCGGAGTGGCCGTGCCGCACTGATCGAATTCTGCCGCGAGCATCGCGTGGCGTACGAACTCTGCGGCAAGGTCGTGGTCGCGCTGGACGACTCCGAACTGCCCATGCTGGAGCGAATCCACCAGCGCGGAATCGCCAATGGTGTGAAGGTCGAACTTCTCGACGGACAGGCGCTGCGTGAGATCGAGCCGCACGTCGCCGGAATCCGGGGCATTCGTGTCCCCGACACCGGCATCGTCGACTATCGAGGGATGTGCGAAGCACTCTGTCGACTCGTCTGCGAGGCCGGGGGTGAGGTCGGGATGAACACCAGGGTCGCCGGTCTGGTGCGGGATGGAAACCATCTGGTGATCGACACCAATCGAGGACCGATCAGAACCAGGCAGGTCGTCAACTGTGGAGGGCTTCAGTCGGATCGGCTCGCCCGAACCTTCGCTGGACGACCGGAGATGAGAATCGTTCCCTTTCGTGGTGAGTACTACACCCTGACCGAAGGGGCACGACACCTGTGCCGGCACCTCATCTACCCGGTGCCCGATCCGGCGTTTCCGTTCCTTGGTGTGCACTTCACACGCATGATCTCCGGCGAGGTCGAATGCGGACCCAACGCGGTTCTCGCCGCTGCTCGCGAGGGGTATCACAAGACATCGGTCCACCTTCCCGACCTCTACGACACGTTGAGCTACCCGGGATTCTGGCGGCTTGCCTCGCGACACCTGAAGACCGGGCTCGCTGAACTCTGGCGATCGTGGTCGAAAGACGCCTTCGTTCGTGCGCTGCAACGACTCATCCCCGAGCTGGGTCCCGCTGATCTCGAGCCTGCGCCATCGGGAATCCGGGCCCAGGCCCTCAAGCCGAATGGCGAGTTGGTGGACGACTTCCTGCTGGAGGAGCAGGCAGGCGTCCTCAACGTGCTCAATGCTCCGTCCCCCGCCGCCACCGCATCCCTGAGCATCGGGGAGGCGATCGTTGATCGGCTGGAGGGCCGACGGTCGGCCGAGCGCCCGTCCCCGGCGTGAAAATCGAGGGATCTTCAAGAATCCGACGGATTCCCGCCAGGCACCTGCGCACCACAATCCTTTGTGGTCCGGATCGTCGGGATACCAAGGGACTGGGGAGCCCCGGGAGGGCGTCCAATAAAAGCCCCGACCCCGGAAGCTCGACCCCCTCGGAGTCGATCAAGCGTTCCTGCGAAGGCGGTCGATTCAAGGGACCGCAATGGAGTGCGATTCCCGGGCGGAGCCCCGCAAACCGATGATCTCCGGTTGATCCGGATCGAGCACCAGGAGCACGCACCATGATCGAAAAGAACCGCCTGATCGAACTCATCCAGGAAACCAACCAAAGCAGTACCCGGGAATGGCTGGAGCAGTTCGACCAGGCCGATCTGCGGCTCTACCTCGATCACCTCGACATCACCCGCGAACCTCGTGGCGGCAGCAGCAGCTGGACTCGCAGGGGCGACACCCCTGCTGTGGTCTGGCGTAAGGCGAGTTGACACCCCGAAGCCGGCCGATGCCCTGGGTGGATGAGTCCAGGATCAAGGTCAGGCACCGCCAAACGGAGTCGTGGAAGAAGGCCCGTACCGAATATTCGGTGCGGGCCTT
Source organism: Planctomycetota bacterium (assembly GCA_036336805.1). Classification (GTDB taxonomy): domain Bacteria; phylum Planctomycetota; class Phycisphaerae; order Phycisphaerales; family SM1A02; genus UBA8087. Next base: position 14,013 of record JAYZFJ010000024.1, on the reverse strand, counting down.
TGATTTGGATCTGGGGGCGTTGGGACCGGCGTAAAGCCCTCAGGACCTCGCATCGCCCATCAGGTCGTCGAGACGACGCCGCAGCAGGGCGACTCGCAGCAGACTGCGGACCCGGGTGAGCAGCTCGAGCTTGTTGACCGGTTTCGAGAGAAAGTCATCGGTTCCGCTTTCGACCGCGCGCTCGTAGTCGGCCACTTCATGAAGCGCCGTGACCATGATCACGACGATGTCACGCGTGTCGGGGTTGGTCTTCAACTTCTGGCAGACCTCGAAGCCGGACATCCTCGGCATCATCACGTCGAGCAGGACGAGATCGGGCGGATCCTGGTTGATCGACTCGATCGCCTCCACACCATCCCGCGCCGTGGTGATCTCTACGGGCAGGGCCTCGAGGTAGGCCTGGATCAGTTCGAGATTCTGCTGATTGTCGTCCACGAGGAGGATCTTCGAACCACTCAGATCCGTCGGGGAATCTACTGAAGGGACTGGATTGGTCATCTCGGTGGTATCCATGAGTGTCCGGTGTTCGTGGGGCGGGGTTGGAGCAGGTGATGCGTCCATGCTACCAGCCCCGGAGTCAATCGGTCGGGAGCAGCTGCCTGAGCTCCGCTTCGAGACGTTGAATGAACTCCGGGCCCGCCCCCTGGTGGACGAAGGCGATCCGACCCTCCTGATCGACCACCACCGTGGTGGGAAGTGCGGACACCCCCCACCTGCGTGCGAGCGAACCATCGGGATCCAGGAGCACCGGGAGTTCCAGAGCGAGGGACGTTCGGGCCGCTTCCACCGTGCGGCGCAAGGCCGCAGGATCGAGCGCACCTTCCTGGGTGTTGACGGTCAACACCCGAACCGGGAGGCCCAGTGTCCCGAGCCGATCCGAGAGTTCCTGAAGACGTGGCAGTGCCATGCGACAGGGCTGGCACCAGCTGGCCCAGAAATCAAGCACCACGACCTCACCCAGCGCCTCCTCCAGATCGAATGCACCACCGTCAAGCACGGGTGCTTCGAACCCGGGAGCGGGCGTACCGATCTCCGGCGGCCCCTGTGCGGCGACTGGAGCGAGCATCGCGAGGTGGTCGACCTTGATCCGGTCTCCGGGCGTGAACGTCGTTCCTTTCGGAGCGGTGCGATCGCTGAGCACCTCCCAGCGAACACGACCACCCTCCTCGACCCAGTCTCCGGAATCGACTTCGAGCACCAGGCGGCCGGGCAGGATCCCGTCGATCGAGACCCGGGCGTCGGGGGATTCGAAGACGAGCTCGCTTCCTTCCGCATCGCTCTGCCCTGCGACCGTACCGAGGCCCGCCAACGAGGGATGCAGTGATCCGACCAGCGCGAGGTCGTCGGCGGTACCGAGAGCGAGCTGCAACCAGAGACTCGGAAGGTCGGCGAAGAGTTCGCGAAGGAGTTGCGTCGGTCGGCCCTCGTGCGGGATCGCAAGATAGGTCTCCTGGTTTCGGACGTCGACGGCGGTGACCGAACGGTCGTCGATGTAGACGATGAAATCGCGTACCTCCAGGCGCACCCTGCCCGCCGGATCCCGCTCGACGTGGATCAGGACGGGGGCCGCCGAGTAGGACACCCCTTCCTCCTCGACCACCACGGTGATCGTCTCTCGCACCGCGGTCGACGACTCCGACGGGGCGATCGCCACGCGATGCGAGGCCAGACGATCCGACTCCGCGACCTGGGGAAGAAGCAGCACCGAAAGCAGGAGGAGAAGCTGGCTCATGTGGTCGCATCCAGCTCGGTGATGTCCAGCGATCGATGCAGCTCGCGAATGGTCCGCGCTCGGACCGGATGGAGCAGATCACCACCGATCTCCACCAATGGATCGAGTACGAATGAACGTTCGTGCATGCGGGGATGCGGGATCGTGATGTCCGGATCATCGACGATCTCTTCTCCGTAGAGAAGCAGGTCGAGATCCAGGGTGCGTGGCCCGTTGCGAACGGGGTCGGGGCGTATCCGACCGAAGGCCCGCTCGACTCCATGCAGCTGGTCGAGGAGCTCGCGGGGCGGAAGAGAGGTTCGAAGCAGAAGTGCTCCGTTGAGGAAGGCCCCCTGGTCGGGGCCCCCCACCGGTTCGGTCTCGTGAAGGGTGCTGCGCGTGAGAACGTCGATTCCATCGATTCCATCGAGTGACTCGATCGCCTCGTGGATCGTGGTGGCTCGATCCCCGAGGTTCGAACCGACGGCGATCGCGCAGAGCACCGCTCCCATCACTCGACCTCCCAGAGGAGACGGGTGTCCTGACCGAGGATGTGCAGGCGCAGTATCTGGAGCGCCGCCTTCACCGTTCGATCCCTGACCTGTGCTCTCGTACCGGGAAAGCGGAACCGTCGTGCCGTCGCCGAGGGCTGGCCGCCGCTGGCATCGGCAAGACCGATCCATACCGTGCCCACCGGCTTGTCGGGGGTGCCTCCACCGGGGCCCGCGATGCCCGTGGTGGCCAGTGCGTAACTCGATCCGAGGCGACGGGCGGATTCCATGGCCATCACCAGAGCCACGTCACGGGACACCGCACCCACGCGTTCGATCAGTTCCAGAGGGATGCCGAGCAGCCGGTTCTTGAGTTCGTTGCTGTAGGTCAGGTAGCCGCCGAGAAACGTGGAACTCGATCCGGCAACGGAGGTCAGAGCGCTGCCGATCAGTCCACCGGTGCAGCTTTCGGCGGTGACGACCGAGTGCCCGTGGGCGTTCAGCTGATGGTGCACGACCGATGCGAGCGTGTCGGCCCGACTGCCGAAGGCGAAGGGGTGCCAGGCATCGGAGACCTGCCGAGCGACTTCCTGGGCTCCGGGACCCTGGATGTCGGCGCACACCACCGAATCCGTCACCTTGAAGCAGACCAGCGGCACCCGATCGCGATCCGCTAGGGCGCCGAGCCGGTCCGCGGCGTCGGACTCCGCGAGCCCGAACGACTGAACGCTGCTGGTCTCGCAGGGCGTCCCGTCAAGCAGGGGAACGACTTCCGATTCGAACATCGGCCTCATCTCCAGGGGCGGACCGGGAAGCAGGACCACCGGAGTCCCCGCGAGACTGGAACTGATCCCGGGTGCCGTACCGTGGGGATTGGGCAGACACCGCGCATCGGCGGGGCGCTGGGCCTGGCGAAGATTGCCCGGTCCGGGGGTCCGCCCACGAGCGCGATACCGCACCTCCAGGGTCTCACGGGCGACGGCATCCTCCACCAGAGGCACCCCGGCAGCCTGGGCAAGAGCATCCCTCGTGAGATCGTCACTGGTCGGACCCAGTCCCCCGGTGACGATGACGAGGTCGGTCCCGGTGGCCATTCGCTTCATCTGATCCGCGATGCGGTCCTGGTCGTCAGGCAGCACCTGATGCTCGAAGTGGACGCATCCCAGTTCGACCAGTCGCTCGGAGATCCAGGGACCGTGTGTGTCACGCCCTCGACCATCGAGCAGTTCATCACCGATTGCGAGTGAGCTGACCCGCATTCACCTGCCTCCCAACGGCCCTGGATCGTTCGATGATGCGACGATAGTTCTCGGAGAAGAAGGCGCCGAGGCGAACCCGCAGGAACTGCGAGGGATCCGCCTCCTCGGGCCAGAGTTCGTCATCGGACCAGCCACCGCGAAGCCAGCCGGACTTCACGGTCTTAAGAACATCGGGGTCCGCCAGGTCGAAGCTCGCACCGTCGGGACCGGCCAGTGAAGGCATTGCGTCGAAGAGCGTGAGCATCTCGACCAGCTCGGGGTCGGTGACGTCGCTCGCGGTCACGATCCCGCTCCCTTCGGGGTACCCGGGATGGCTGATGATCGCCCGCCACGCTTCGGTCAGCAGTTCCGAATCACGCATCGCCATCGAGTCGAAGAGAACGGGGATGAACGTGCGGAAGGCGGAGTTGGCGAACTTCACCGGCTCCGCGATCGCGTAGGGATCGACCTGGTCGATGAAGCGATCGATCCTGGAGTACATGCTCTTGCGCACGGGCATCCGCCTCAACTCGAATTCCGAGGGACCGAGATCATCGTCGGCGGGGTCGTCGACACGAAACTGCCAGAGGGACTGCCCCGCAGGACTGAGCACGAACTCGATGAAGCGTCGGGCGAGCTCGGGATCCGGAGCGTTGCGGAGCATTCCGATCGGATCCGGGTCGATGACCGTCTGCCGAGGTGGATCGATGTACCCGATCCGGTCGGGGGCATCGGACCCCCGTGCGCCGTACTTCAGGTCCCCGGTCTTCATCGCCTGCGCCTGATACCGGCCGTAGAAATCGATGCAGATTCCGGCCGCCGCCTGTCCCGAGGAGACCATCAGCGGGGTCACGGGAGCGCTGGGCGCGAACGATCGAGCGTTGGCTGCCGTACGCCGGAGGATGCGCCATCCGTCGGTCCAGCCCAGTCGGGCGAGGATCGCCTCGAATGCGGTGGTCACCGAACCGGATTGCAGGGGGCTGACCAGTGAGATCTCGCGAATGAGGCGCGGATCGGCCAGGTCCGCCCAGACCGTGGGATCGGAAACGCCCAGTTCAGCCAGGACGTCACGGTTGTAGACGATGCCGAAACCACTCAAGGCTGCCCCGAACCAGTAGCCATCCGGACTGTAGAGCGGGACGCCCGCGATCTCGTGCACGGTGCCGTAGATCGAATCCAGGTACGCACTCGAGAATGCGAGGGACTGGAGGATCGTCGCAGTCCGCTTCTGACCGTTCGCATCGGTGACCGATACCGGCTTGGAGAGCTGCGTGAACTCGTAGGAGCCGCCACCGAACATCAGATCGGCGTCACCGCCCACGGTGACGCCCTCCAGAAGCGCGGCCTCCCACTGGGCCCGAAGCATCCGACGAATCTCACTGGTACCACCCGGGGTGGACCAGGCCACGTAGACGTCCTCACCGTGATTCGCCGCGTGCCAGTCCTCGAATGCGCGGGCGAATTCCGTGCGAATCTGTTCGTTGTGAGGTGAGATGATCACCAGCTGGCGCAGTCCCCGTCCATCCTGCAGGGGCTCCCGACTGAAGAGCAGGGGAAGCAGGACCAGAGCCACGACCATCAGCGGAATCAGGAGGCGAACGAGATTCACGAGACCCCCAGCCCTTGCGACAGGGTGCGTGCGAAGTCGGTGGCTGCAGTCTCGATCGCATGCTGCCAACCGGTCGAGGTGCCCTCGAATGCATAGATCACCGAACGGCTCGCGGTGACCAGGGCGCCACGGCCGTCGGAGTTGAAGCAGGCGAGGACGTCGTCGACTCCACCACCTTGCGCTCCGAATCCGGGAACCAGAAAGAGCTGTGCCGGCATGCGCGCCCGAAGCCGGGCGGCATCCTCGGACTTGGTCGCACCCACGACCGCACCCAGTGCGCTGTAACCGGAGGCACCCATCGAGCCCTCGCCCATGTGGGCGATGAGATCCGCCACGGCGTCCGCCACCGTGCGCCCGTCCGTGAGCTGGAGAGACTGGATGGCATCGCCTCCGGGATTCGAGGTACGCACGAGCGCAAACGCCCCGAGCCCCGTGGGTTCTCCGACCTCACCCACGAACGGAGTGATCCCATCGACCCCGAGGTAGGGATTCACCGTCACCCAGTCGGCACGCTCCAGGGCGCTCGCCGCATAGTGCTTGGCGGATATTCCGATGTCGCCTCGCTTGAAGTCGAGGATGACCTCGATCCCGCGCTCACGTGCGAAGGCGCACAGTCGATCGAGCAGTCTGACCCCGTCGGGCCCATGTCGCTCGAAGCAGGCGGATTGGAACTTGCAGACCGGGACGGTCCCCGAGATCGCCTCGAGAACCCCTTTGCAGAAGGCCTCGATCGCAGGAACCGCACCGGAAGCGGAGCGTCGGCACTCGTCGGGAAGTCGATCGAGCACGGGGTCGATCCCGACACAGGACGGGCTGCCCCGGTGCTCGTTCGCCGCCAGGAGTCGGTCGGAGGGGTGGTTCATGCCGTTGAGTATACGTTCTTCCGAACCTCTCGATCCATCCGACTACAATCCTGCCGATGGATCCGAGACCACTGCATCTGGACCTGAAGCGCGACCAGGGACTGCGCGTCGAGTGGGATGATGGCGCCGAGAGCTTCTTCCCCCTGCGCCTGCTCAGACGACTGTCTCCCAGTGCCGAACAACAGGCACTTCGTGAGGAGCTGGAAGCCAATCCGCTCGCGGTGCTGCCGACGTCTGCGCAGGAACGCGGGGAACTGACCGCGGAGGATGCGGAACTCATCGGCAACTACGCGATCCGCATCCGGTTCTCCGACGGGCACCAGACCGGCATTTTCAGCTGGAAGTACCTCCGTTCGATCGATGCCGAACAGAACCGGAGCAGGGACGGGGAGCGTGACTCGAGATGACGCCGATGGACCGTGTCGAGCGAACATCCCGGATGCCCGCCGGAGTCGAGCATCCCCGACCGATCCTCTTCCGCTGGAGGGTCGAGGAAACCGGTCTCAGCGAGACGGTGGCCCACGTCAACAACGTCACGTACCTCGAATGGGTCGATCACGTGGCCGAACGGGCGGGTGAAGTCCTCGGCCACACCCGAAGGGACCTGGCGGAGATGAACCGGATGTGGTTCGTCGCCCGCCACGAGATCGACTACCTCGCGGAGGCGTTCGCCGGGGATCGTCTGGTCGCCGCGACCTGGATCCACGATGCCCGCAGGACCTCGTGCCGCAGGGCGACCCTGATGTGGCGTGAGGAACCCGAAACAGCCGCGCCGATCGCGCGAGCGCTGTCCACCTGGACCTGGATCGATCTCGAGCGCCGTCGCCCGACCCGCATGCCCGATGAGATCACCCGACTTCTTGATCCTCTGGTGTCCACCCCCGGCGGCGGGGAGTCATCATGAGCCTGCATGCCCTCCTGCTCGTCGACCGGGAACACCTGCGGCATCAGTACGCACAGCTGGGGCGCCTGTGCGTGGCCCTGACCACCAGCGGATGCACGGTTCAGGCGGTGACCCCGGCCCCTCCGTTCGGCGACGATCACCCTGCAGATCGTCCAGTCGGCTTCGGGACCCCGATCCAGTTTCCCGATCAGGTCGCACCCTGGCTGCGACAGGCCAGGGTGGATCGCCTTCGGGAACAGATCGAGCGCCAGCCGATCGATCTGATCTGGTCACTGGGACGAGGTACCTGGAGCCTCGCGCTGGCCCTGTCACAGCAGATCGAGCGACCGGTCGTCATCGAGATCGACGGACATGCCGAAGCCAACGCGTTACGCAGACAGCGACGAATGCGTCATCAGATTGCGGGCGTGATCACACCCAGTGAGCCACTTCGCGAGCTGGTCGCCCGCAGCTTTGTTCGCTCGGAGGTCGAGAGCATCCTCCCCGGAATCGCGATCGGCGCCCTCGACCGAAAGCTGCGTCGAGACCCGCAGGAGGACGGACCACTCGGACTCTCGATCCTTGGTACCGGCCGTTCGCGGTCCAACGACCGGGCGCTGCTGGAGGCACTGGCGCGACTTCGAGAACGCGGACGCGACTTCCACTGCGTCCTCGAACTCGTCGGGTCCGCATCGGCGTACACCTGGAGCCTGGTCCAGAAACTTCAGCTGACGGATCTCTGCACCGTGATCACCGAACCTTCACGAGTCGCCAGACTCCTCGCCGCAGGGGATGTTCTGATCCGCGCCACGATCGAGAACCGGATCCGACCGATCGTTCTCGAGGCGATGGCTGAAGGCACTCCGGTGGTCACGATGCCGGAGCGATGGCTGGACCACCTCGAGGAGACCGACGGAGCCACCATCGTCAGCAAGCCGACCCCCACTCTGTGGATGGCCGCACTGGACACGCTGCTGGGCGATGAGGACCATCGAGGCATGCAGGGCGAGCGAGCCCGAAACTCGGTGGCGAAGCACAACCGATCCAGCGATCGAGCCTCGGCAGTCCTGCATCTGTTTGAGCACATCGTGGGAAAAGATCCCCTCCCGTTGCATGATTGAGTTGATGAAGCCGGCGGTCTGAGGTAAATCGGGGCGTTCAATGGCGATTTCTGAGCGATCTGGGGGGTTTTTCACAAAAAAGCACAACAAATCCAAAGTCTGTGCGAAAGAATAAACAATCGTGTATGATTGTCGTAGTATAAAGCCTCCTGATTGTGGAGGATTCCAACTCGTTCCGGGCACCGCTTCAGGCAGGGAATCTGCAGCAGGCGTATGATGCAAATGAACGTTTGGATCCTCGGGAGACACAGTCTTCTGGTGCAACGGTCATCTTTCTCCCCTCCGCCCCGTTGAAGCAGCAATGCTTCAACGGGGTTTTTCCTTGGGTCCCGTACTCCCTGCATGGTCAATCCCGAAACCGGACGCAACCGTGCGGATGAGCGCACGAATCGATTTCAGGGGACGTCCGTTCTTGACGAATCAGGTTGCTTGCGGGTTCAATGGTTCCACCGTTGCGGGCCAGGATGCCTGCCTCGGGTCTCGAACTGACCACAAGGACTCGAACAAGGGACACTACATGAAGCGAGCACCACTCTATCTTCTCGGCACTGCCGCCCTCGTCGCGCTGGGAACCGTTCTCAGCGGATGTGATCAGGGCCCCGGCCCCCGAAAGACTCCGGTTGACGCAAGCAAGATGCTGGACAACGCGCAGGAAAGCTCCGGCGCGAAGATCCAGGGCTCTTCGGACGGCTGATCAGCTTTCGTTGAGCAGCTGCTCCAGAATCGTCAGTCCCCGGTCGAGCACTTCCTCGGGAACGGCGAATGAAAGCCTGAAATGCGTGTCACGATCACTGAACACGGCCCCTGGAACAACCAGGAGGCCGTGTTTTAGTGCGGTCTCCGCAAACTGGGTTCCGGTCATGCCCAAATGCGGGGGCACTTCCACGAACGCATAGAAGGCACCTCCGGGTCGCGACACTCGCGCGCATCGACCCAATCGATTCATGATGAGGTCACGTCGCTGTGCATACCGCGCCACTTCGGGGGCGATCGATACCGTACCCATCGCTTCAAACGCGTGTTGCGCCATCGATGGTGCGCAGACGTAGGTGAATTGCTGCAACTTCGCCATTTCCGCGATGAGTGCGCCGGGTCCGGCTGCATACCCGAGTCGCCAGCCCGTGCATCCGTAGGTCTTCCCGAGGCCGCGAATCAGCAGTGTCTGGTCCCAGAAACGAGCGGGTGAGGGGCAGGTCCCGTCGACCAGGGCATCCTCGAAGGTGAACTCATCGTAGATCTCGTCGGAGATCAGCAGAACACCCCGCTCTCGACAGAGCGCCGTGAGATCCCGGATTTCGGCATCATCGAGCACGACACCGGTGGGATTGCCCGGACTGGCCACGAGGACCGCCTTGGTCCGATCGGTGATCAGCGGCTCCACGCGTTCTGCGGTCATTCGGAAGTCGGGATAGGTGTCGCAGGGAACGACCGCCGCGCCGGTCAGGGCACCGAGTTTGGGGTACAGGACGAACCAGGGATCGGGGATGATCAGTTCATCACCGACATCGAGGGTCGCGAGTGCGGCAAGCACCAGCCCCCCGGATGTGCCGGAGGTCATCATCAGATCCAGGCGACCATCATCGAACGACCAGCCGACGTTGCTCACGAGGTGGGACGCACAGGACTGCAGGATCAACGGGTCACCCTTGGTGACGGTGTAGCCGTTGTGGTCCTGCTCGATCGCCTGAATGACCGCGTCCTTGATCGGGCGCGGTACCGGAAAATCGGGCTGCCCGATCGACAGGTTGACGGGGTTCTCCACCTTCGCAGCCAGCTCGAACATCCTTCGAATGCCTGAGGCATCGATGGATCGAGCACGCTCGGAGGTGAGTCCGGCGAAATCCAGATCGGTGGAAGCGCGGTGTTCAGACATCAGGGGGCGTGGCCGTGGTCGGACGTGGACCGCCGGGAATCAGGAGTCGGAATCGGATGATTCGACCTTCTTGACCTTCTTCTTCACCTTGGGCTTGCGGTGCCCCACCTTGACCAGACCGAGTGGCGAATCGGATTCCGAGTCGAATCGCTCGACTTCCGACAGCGAGGAGATTCGTTCTGCGCGGGTGAGGACGTTGCGGTGCTGGCGAAGGGCACCTGACTTGGTTTTCAGACTCGTGTGGAGGCTCATTGGTCGACCTGCTTCCCGATGGTGTTCGTGAATGAGTCCCACAGTATGGCAGGAGCGGGGAGCATCTTCAAGCTCAGGACGTGCTGGGGCGATACTTCTCGGCGTAGTAGGTCGAAAAATCCGAGTTCTGGCCGGGATCCTGGCGATTCCAGAGGACTCCCACACGCTGGATCCGCTCCCGAAGCTCGATAAATCGCTGGCCGTCGCGTTCTCCGGGGGCATAGCCGGGGAGAATGAACACCTTGGGGCTGCCCTTGCGGGTACGGGTCTGGTGGGCATCCAGACCGTATCGCCGGCAGAACTCCACCAGCTGAGAGGCCTTTCCCCGACTCGGATGGTCGATCACGTAGTAGTTGAGCCCCGGGATCCGAGGGTCCGTCTGACGGCGGAGGCCCTCGGCAGGTTCCTCCTGAGATGGACTCGAGGACACGGTCAGATCGGCCGGTCCCGGGATCTCTCGGGCTCCATTCGAAGCCACGGGGGCTCCCCCCCCACCCGGCTCGTCCACTTCACTCACGGTGGTCATCCGAGCCTGGCGCTCGAGTGCATCCTGCCGGGCCAGCTCCTCGAGTGCACGCATCGACTGTCCACCGCGATAAAAGCCGAATCCATAGGCACCGACCAGCAACACCACCAGCAGCCCCGCCGCCAGGAAGAAGAACCCCAGAGGAATACGAACCGTACGCGTGCCCTGATCACGGGGCAGGGGCGTGGAGTTCAGCGCGTCGTCCGGAGGGGACATCAGTTCATAGAGGGTTGGCTTGTGACCGCGTCGCATGTTCAAAGGTGATTCTAGCAGGGCCTCGCATCACCGAGGGCGATCGCACTGGCCGAAGCGTAGAGCTTGATGTGTGAGAGACTGAGCAACCAGCTCGTGATGCCTTCTCGAGTTGCGACCTCGGCGACACGGCCACGGAGCTCGAGCGACGGCGCACCATCCGGGGCCCTCAGCACCTCGATCTGATTGAACGCCATCCCCTCGACCAGACCGGTACCGATCGCCTTGAAGACCGCTTCCTTGGCCGCGAAACGAGCGGCGTACCGCTGGGCGCGCGCCTCCCGGCTGGACTCGCAGTACATCTGCTCTCGCACGGTGAAGCATCGCTCGACGAACCGACTGCCATGCCGTTCCAGCATGTCTTCGATGCGTTCGACATCGACGAGATCGATTCCATGTCCGAGGATCTGCATCACCCGAGGATAGCCACGAATCGCACCGTTCGTCGAACGACCCCCGTTCAGAGGGTGGTTGCCTCCCGCCATGCGGTGAGAGCCTGAACCGCACCGGTCTGCGGCTCGGCCCACCCCCGGGCATCCAGGACCACGGATCGTGGCGAGGTTTCGAGCGCCAGGGCTCGTTGCAGGGAATCGAGATCCAGCCGCCCTCCACGCTCTGGTGGAGTGCGTGATCCGGTCTCATCGAGATCCACCAGGCGCAGACCACCCACCAAGGCACCGTGGGCGACCAGGCCCTCGAGCGGATCACGGTGGTCGGCCAGCCAGGCTGCGGTGTCGATACCGATGCCGAGCGCGGTCGCATTTCCCGCTTCGAGCGTCCGCAGGGCACGACCGTTGAGTCCGACGTCCAGCAATCGAACCGGGGAACCCTGCGCGAGTCGAGTGAGTTCGATGGTGGCCTCGAGCATCGGCTCCTCGGGATCCTCGGGAGGAAGTCGCAGAAAGACCCCCCCCGCTCCGAGGTCGGATGCCAGCTGAACCGCGCCCGAGACGGCATCCAGGGCGCGATCGATCGTGCTCGCCTGGGTGAAGTGTTCCGGGGGGATGAACAGGTCGATCGCATCGCAGGCCAGTTCGAGCCGACGCAGCTCCGCCTGAAGTCCACGACGTGCCGAGCGGTCGAGATCACGGGGACGCAGACCCGGTTGTGCCGCGGAGAGCGTCACACGACGAAAACCAAGCCTCGAGGCCAGCTCGAGTCCGGCGCGGGGATCCTCAGCCAGGGCAGTGGTGGTGATCGATGGTTCCATGATGCGCAGAGTGTACGGTGAGATGGGAATGCGTAGAATCATGACATGCGAGTGTTCGTTCATACCCTCTTCTGGTTGACCCTTTCCTGCTGGATAGCGATGGTGGTTGCACCCGGACTCACCGGGATGACGGCGTTCGGCGTGCTGGAGGAGCAGGGCGTGGTGGTACCGGCCTACCAGGCGTTCTTCGCGGACGACCCGACCGGGATGAGCCGCCTTGCGGCCGGACTGGTGACCGATCCGATCTTCCGGATCACCTCCATGATCCAGTGGGTACTCGCTCCTCTCGCGGTGCTCCTGTGCATCATCGAGTTCAGGCCCCTGCGCCTGATGCCGGGGTGGGCGCAGGCGATCCGGCTCCCGCTGCTGGTGATCGCCCTCGGGCTCGTCATCCACCACAATGCGGTGATGGCCCCACGGATGTCCGAGGAACTGACCACCTATCGCAGCGCCGCGGCACGGATGGAACGTCCGGTCTCGGACGCGGCAAGAGCGCGCTTCGACCAGGACCACCGGATCGCAGAACGGCTCTACTCACTCCGACTGCTGGTGCTGATCGGAGCCGTGGCGGGCACCGCTGCCGGCATCGCCTCCCGCGCGTCACGAGCCGGGACCAGTGGGTCATGACGCTCGACACTCCACCGGTGGGCGGCCCGAGAAGCAAGAAGGAATTCGACCTGCCGAAGAAGTCCGAGGAGGAGTGCAGGCGGGCCGGTCGCATCCTCAGCGCCCTGCGAAGGCGCTACCCGGATGCCCGATGTGAACTGGAATTCTCAAACGCACATGAGCTCCTCGTGGCCACGATCCTGTCCGCCCAGGCCACCGACGTCGGCGTCAACAAGGCGACTCCGGGGCTGTTCAAGCGATTTCCGAATCCACGAGACTATGTGGGAACCACGCCGGGAGACGTCGAGCCGTACGTCAAGACGCTGAACTTCTGGAGGAACAAGGCACGGTCGGTCCACGCCACGATGAATCGCCTGGAGGAGGTACATGGCGGAGCGGTGCCGCGCACGATGGAGGAGCTGCTCGAACTTCGCGGAGTCGCGCGGAAGACCGCAAACGTGGTCCTCGGCAACGCATTCGGAATCAACATGGGGGTGGTGGTGGATACCCACGTGGGACGGATCGCCCGCCGCTTCGATCTCACCCGGCACGAAGCACCGGAGAAGGTCGAGCGGGACCTGATGGCGCTCTTTCCCCGACCCAGCTGGTGCCTGCTGAGCCACCTTCTGATCTTTCACGGCCGTCGATCGTGCAAGGCCCGAGGCGCGACCTGCGCCGAGGATGCGATCTGCCGCAGGTACTGCAGCAACGCCGTTTCCTGATCAAGGCTTCCATGCCGGAGCCGGGCGGCGCACCGCTCCCGCGACGCCGATGCCACCGTTGGGACTGACCCAGACCACCTCATCACCGACGCGGACGGGCAGGACGTGCGAGACTCCGGTGGTGACCCGCAACTCGTTGGCCGGATCGATCCTCGGAGGGGGTGGGAGCTTGAAGTACGCCCACTCCCTGGTGTCTTCGGGGCCGTTGATCCGAATCAGCGAAAGGCCGTGCTCGTGTCCGACCCAGATGCGCCGCCCCATGACCACCAGGGTGTTGATCAGTGCCTCGTCGGGTGCCTGCCAGGTCCGGTCACCCTCTTCCAGGTGGATCGTGATCGTTCGCTTGTCCTCCATGACCCTGACGTCGCCCCAGTTGGCGGTTCCGAAGTCGGAGGGCGCGGTGTCGCGGGTGATCGCCCGGTCCACCAGCTCGATCGAATCGCCGATCGTGTAGACCCAGACGCCTTCGTCCGATCCGGTGAGGACTCGCCGTCCGTCATCGATCGCCGAATCGAGCTTGCCCGCCTCCCGCGTCACCGAAAGGAACGTGTCGCCCGTACCCGAGGAATCCTCCTCGAATCGATAGAGGGCACGACCGAAACTGCCCCCAACGGCCAGGTAGTTGGGACCGGCTCCGTCGAGGTCGCGCACCCCCT
>JAYZFJ010000023.1:0-19778 GCA_036336805.1 Planctomycetota bacterium | reverse complement strand
GGCTTCTGTTCGAAGGTGGGGGAGAGCAGGATGCATCGACAGCGTTCCTCCAGTCGGTGGACCTCGATCTGCTCCCGCGCCCACTCGTAGTCGGCGCGATCGCACAGGACGAACTTGATCTCGTCGTGTGGTCGAAGGTCGTCCAGGTTCTCCATCCGGTTGCGGTCGATCTGGCCGGAGCCCGGGGTCTTGAGGTCCAGGATGCGGATCACCCGAGGATCGCAGGGGGCGATGTCCACCGCATTGGAGGTCTCCACCAGGACGGTCCTCCCGGCATCGCAGAGGCTGCTCATCAGGGGGAAGACTTCCTTCTGGATCAGTGGTTCGCCACCGGTCAGCTCCACCAGGGGGCAGTCGATGTCCAGCACTTCCTCGAGGATCCCGGCCACGGAGCGGTGGTCGCCTTCCCGGAAGGCGTACTCCGTGTCGCAGTACGTGCATCGCAGGGGGCAGCCGGTGAGTCGGATGAAGACGCACGGCAGCCCCGACCAGGTGGATTCACCCTGGATCGAGTGGAAGATCTCATTGATGCGTAAACGGGGTTCCTGAGGCATCCTGCAAGGATCCTACCCGTCAGGGGAGGCAGGATGCGACCGATTTCGCTACCATTTCCCATTCGCAGCCCAGGTGGCGGAATTGGCAGACGCGCCAGCTTGAGGTGCTGGTGGGAGTAAAATCCCGTGGAGGTTCGAGCCCTCTCCTGGGCATCAGCAATTGGGACTGACGCCCGGCGCTTGCGCCGGGCGTCTTCTCTCCCATCCTCGATCCCCGTGAGCCTGAACGATGAGCGATCGAAAACGAAAGCAAGCGTCGGTCGAACCGGTGATCGAGAACCGCAAGGCACGACACACCTACGCGATCGGGGAGACCCTCGAATGCGGGATCCGTCTGCGCGGGACCGAGATCAAGTCGATCCGGGACTCCCAGGTGAGTCTCGCCGAGGGATGGGTGCGCGTCGAGGAGGATCCACCGGCGCTGACGCTTCACGGCGTGCACATCGCCGAGTACCCTCCGGCGGGCGAGCACCGTCAGCACGCCCCCACCCGGGTGCGCCAGCTTCTCGCGCACAAGCGTGAAATCGTGAAGTTCGCCAGGCAGGTCGGTTCCAAGGGGGCGACCCTCGTACCCTTGAAGATCTACTTCGTGCGTGGACGGGCGAAGCTGCTGATCGGAGTCGGGGTCGGCAAGCGCAAGGGCGACAAGCGCGGCGACATCGCAAAGCGTGATGCCCAGCGCGCGATCGATCAGGCGCTGTCCCGCCGGCGCTGAGTCCCGTCAGCCCTCAGCTGCGAGCGAGTACGATCGATTCCCCCTGTCGATCGTCATGGGCACCCTGCACGCACTCGGTGACGAAGCGGGCGACCTCCTCCGGCTGGAGGCAGGCTTCGGGTGGAACGACGTCGTGGTCGAACATCGATCGAAGCATCGGGGTCTCGACCGCCGCGAGGTTGATGGTGAACGCCCGGATCGAGGGATCCGGGCGCTCGGCCAGGATCGATCGGGTCAGGGAATCCAGTCCGCTCTTGCTGGCGGCGTAGGCAAGGAAGCCCGGAAACGGGTCGGAACTCGCCAGCGACGAGATGTTGACCACGCATCCGCCGCCCTGCTCGAGGAAGTGCGGCCAGAGGCTGGTGATCAGGCACATCGGTCCCAGCAGGTTGGTGTCGAGAGCGGTGCGCATGAGTTCCTCGGTGGTCTCCTCGATCGGGACCTGGGCCGCGAAGCCGGCGTTGTTGACCAGGACGTCCACCCGACCGAAGTGCTTGATGAGTTCCTCGACGACCCGCTCGCACTCATGGGGTGCGGAAAGATCGGCACTGATCGGATGGCAGTCGGTCCGCACCGAGGCGCGGGTCGCCTCGAGACGTTCAGACGTCCTGCCGACCACGCACACCCGATACCCTGCGGATGCGAGATCGAGTGCGCAGCGGGCGCCCACTCCGGATCCGGCACCGGTGACGAGTGCGACGGGTTGCTCGGATGACTGGTGCATGGTGCGATTCCTTCCTGTTCCGTGGTTCAGTTGGCAGACGCGACGGTGGGATCGACCAGAAGCGACCTGCCCCGGGTTTCGGTGAGGACCGCAGCCCCGATTAGACCGACCACCGCACTCGCAATCAGGTAGAAGGCCGGCGCACCGTCGATGCCGGTGCTCATCACCAGCCAGGTGCAGAACGCCGGTGCGGTTCCTCCGGCGATCGCCTGCGTCACGTTGTAGCCGATTCCGATGCCGGTGAGTCGGGACCGAGTGGGAAACAGCTCGGTCATCATCGCCGGAGTCGGTCCCTGGGCGAATCCGATGATGACGGCGAACACCGCCATCACCCAGAAGATGGTGGTGACGCTCCCCACCTGAAGCAGCGAGAAGAACGGCCAGGCCACTGTTCCCAGCAGGAGTGCCGAGGTGAGCAGCAGGGGCCTTCTTCCGATGCGATCGGACAACCAGCCCGCGGCGATGATCGAACCCATCAGGATGGCCAGTGCGCAGGTGTTCAGGAGCAGGGGTTGCGTCTGTTCCCGCTTGAGAATCGTGCCCAGATAGACCGGGAGCCAGACGAAGATCATGTAGAACCCGATCCCCTGCATGAAGACCAGACTCGCGAGCGTGAGCAACCTGCGCCACTGGTTTCGGCAGACATCGACGAGAGGGTGTGGAGTGCTGTCGTGGGCCATGGCGTTCTGCTCGAACGTATCGCTGTTCGGAAGCGAACGGCGCATCCAGAGGCCGGCCACCGCCAGGGCAAGCCCGAGCAGGAACGGCACTCGCCAGCCCCACGCGGTGAGCGTCTCCTGGTCCATCACGAGGGTGGCGAGTTCACTCACTCCGCTGCCCAGGATGAAGCCGCCGATCGCCCCGATCATGGTGAGGCTGCCCAGCAGGCCCCGCCGGTGGTTCGCGGAGAGCTCCCCCACGAAGGTGATCGACGCCGCGAACTCGCCGCCGACCGACAGACCCTGCAGGAGCCTGAGCACCAGCAGCAGGATCGGGGCGAGGATTCCGATCGTCTCGTATCCCGGAAGCAGGCCGAGCAGAAACGTCGGGATCGCCATCAGCAGCACGGAAAGGAACAGGGCCTGCCGTCGCCCGACTCGATCACCGATGTGCCCGAAGATGAAGGCTCCCAGGGGGCGCATCAGATACCCGACCGCGAAGACCCCGAAGGTCTGGATCAGGCCCGCCACCCGGTCGGATTCGGGGAAGAAGGCGGTCGTGATGTACGGAGCCAGGAAGCCGAAGATCGCGAAGTCGTACCACTCGAGGGTGTTTCCGATCACCCCGGCGGTCACCTTGCGCAATCCGCTCACCTCCGGTCCCGGTCGATCTGGCGGGCCCGCGATCATCCAAGAAGCCGCGTGACATCGAAGTAGGTGATGATGATGAAGAGGGATCCGATCAGCAGGAGGCCCAGAAGCGCGGCGCCGTTCTGGAACGCGATCGACGGGGGGCGACCCTTGAACTTCTCATACACCAGGTAGAGGAAGTGCCCTCCGTCGAGGATCGGCAGCGGAAGGAAGTTCAGGACGGCGAGGTTGACGCTGATCATCGCAAGGAAGAAGAGCAGGTACATGATGCCTCGGTCCGCCACCTGGCTGCCGAGGTGGACAATGCCCACCGGCCCTCGGAGCTGCTCCACTCCCACGGTCCCCTGGACGAGTCGGTACATCGTCAGGTAGGTGAGAATGATCGTCTTCTTGGTCTCCATGAACCCCATCTCGACCGCAGTCAGCGGATTGCCCTGCGCCGAAAGCGTGGTCCAGAGCGGCTCGAAGAAGCTCATCCAGAGCGGGGGGGTCCACCCGAGGTTCTCCAGTGATGTCGCCTGAGACCGAGAGAGCGTGAACGTGACCGTTTGTCGTTCCCGATTCTTGGTGGGGTTCTCGATCTCCATCTCGATCGCGGTGGTTTCCTGCGAACCCCTGGCGGCGGCCTGAAGGGCGGAACGAAGCGTCACCCAGTCGGTGACCGGCACCGAGTTGACGCTGAGAATGGTGGTCAGCGGGAGCAGATCCAGTTGCGCCATGGGGGTCTTTTCGGGCGCGGCATCCGCCGTGGGGGCTCCGACCAGTGGCAGGGTTCTGGAGATGATGGGCAGCTCCAGCTCGGGGGTGAGCAGGACCCCGATCTGGCCTTGTTCGTTCACCGAGAGCGTGGTCTCGACTCGTTGGCCGGCTCGCAGAACGAGTGCCGGCAGGGTCCGGCCGGGATTCGACGTCAGGATCTTCCTGAAGTCGCCGTCGTTGGGTCCGGTCGTGGTGCCGAGCTTCAGTATGGCATCGCCCGGCTCGAGGTGTGCACGGTTCGGGCTGTCGGGAAGCACCATCTTGATCCCGACCAGCGGACACATTCCCAGCAGGCCGGGATCGTAGTTCGTCGGATCCTCCGGTGCGGGGTTGGGATGACGCATCACTTCGAGTTCAGGGACTCCCACCATGTCCACTTCGGTGGTGGTGCCGTCCGGGGCGGTCCAGGTCACGCTGACCGGACGTCCCTCGGAGGCATCGATTCGTTCCGCCCAGTTGTTCCAGGTGTCTGTCGGATGACCGTCCACCCCGGTGATCGACCAACCGGGGCCGATCTTCGTCGCTCCCAGGCCGGCATCCTCCAGGGTCGGTTGCATCAGGGCCCCGGCGTCCTCGCCCTGAACCAGCGTTGTGCTGGATGCCGGGGTCAGCCCCACGCCGAGGAGTCCCGTCTGTGGGTTCATCTCGGGAAGGATCTCGACCGTCCGGGTCTGATCGCTTTCGGCCCCACGCAGTTCGAACTGGACTTTCTCTCCCGGGTTGGAGAAGGCGACGGCGATGATCACATCGGAAAAGGTCCGGATCGGTTCCCCGTCCACCGCGACCACGGTATCCCCGGACCGGATGTCGGTTCCCGCGGCGGGTTCGCCCGGTACCACGTCGCCGATGACCGGGGCGTTGAACTGAACCCCGCTCATGAAGGCGGCGATGAAGAGGATCACGGCGGTGATGATGTTCATGATGATGCCGGCGCTGATCACCACCATGCGCTTCCCGATGGAGACGGCATTGAAGCTTCGGGGATGCTTGCTGCGTGCTCCCGGGTCCAGATCATCCTGTCCGAGCATGCGCACGTAGCCACCCAGCGGGATCATCCGGAGCGCGTATTCCGTTTCGCCGATGCCCGCCGCCCTCAGTTCCTCGTCGGAGCACTGGATCGCGGGCTTGCCCATCCGCTTCGCGGTGGCCTCCTCCGTGCTGCCCAGCCGGAATCCGATGCCCTTGCGATACGAGCAGATCGCCCCGCCGAATCCGATGCAGAATCCCTCGGTTCGGATCTTCGCCCACTTGGCGGCCAGGAAGTGTCCCAGCTCGTGCACGAAGATGAGGACCCCGAAGCCGATGATGATGAGGAGGATGTTCGACCCGGTGGAGAAGAGAGACATGTTCGGTTCCGTGTACGGCAGTCTGTGGGCGCGGCTGGATCAGTGGGTTGCAGGGACAGGATACGCCGAGATCCTCTCAGGTTCCTGCGGTGCTGGCCAGACAATCGGCCGCCACCCGGCGAGCCTCGCGGTCGGCCTCCCAGACCTCCTCCAGGGAGCTGATGGGACCGGGCTGGCAGCGTTCGAGCGTCATCCTGATCGAATCCGGAATCGCCCCGAAGGAAATCCGTCGATCCAGGAATGCCTCCACCGCCACTTCATTGGCGGCATTGAAGATCGCCCCTGCGGAGTCCGGCCCGGAGATCACTTCCAGGGCGGTACGGATTGCGGGAAACTTCTGATGATCGATCGGCTCGAACAGCAGGTCGCTGAAGGTGCTGAAGTCGGTCCGGTCCGCGCACCCTCCGGCTCGAGCGGGCCAGGTCAGCGCGTACTGGATCGGCAGCTTCATGTCCGGGGGCGACAGCTGAGCGATCACCGAGTGGTCGATGAACTCGACGAAGGAGTGAACGATCGACTGGGGGTGGATGATCGCATCCAGCTGGTCCGCACCCATGTCGAAGAGCCAACGGGCCTCGATCAGCTCCAGTGCCTTGTTCATGAGGGAAGCGGAGTCGATCGTCACCTTTCGGCCCATCGACCAGGTGGGGTGGTTCAGTGCCTCCTCGACCGTGGCTCGTCGCATTCGCGCCACGTCCCATTCCCGAAACGGCCCACCACTGGCGGTCAGGACCAGTCCCGCGACGTCCTCTCGGCGCCTGCCGGACTGCAGACACTGGAAGATCGCGCTGTGCTCACTGTCGATGGGAATGATCCGCGCTCCGGAGCGTCGGGCGGCATCCATAACGATGCGGCCTGCCGCCACCAGTGCCTCCTTGTTCGCGAGGCCCAGATCACACCCCTTGCGGACCGCCGCCAGGGAGGGCTCGACTCCGGCGGCACCGACGATCGCCCCGATGATCAGATCCCCGGGGCGGGCGACGGTTTCCACCAGTTCGGTCGCGGCCTGCGGCCCGCGAAGGACCCGGCTGATTCCATCGAGTTCGGAACTGTTCTCTGCGTTCTCGGAAGTCGCCACGTGATCGACACCGAAGTTCGCGGCCTGTTCCGCGAGCAGCCCGGTCTGTCGGCCGGCGGCCAGACCCGCCACCTGGTACTCGATCCCGCACACCTCTCGCAGGTGCCGGATCACCTCGAGGGTGTTGACTCCGATCGAGCCGGTCGAGCCCAGCAGGATGATTCGGCCGCTTCGTTCCGTCGGATTCGGTCCATCAAAGGGAATCATGCTCGATCGCTTCCGTCCTGGCTGTTTCCAAAGTGGGCATCTTCACTCGCCCGGATTCTGGTTGACGCCGTTCACCCGTCGCATTCGCCCTCCGTAGAGGGATCTTCGCTTGGGTTTGGAAGCGGTTGCCGGCTTCACTTCCGGCTCGGCGTTTCCGAGCTGGGCCGGTGATTCGGCATCGGAAGGGGAGGCTGTGGAGCGGCCATCGGAATCGGATTGATCCCCCCCGTCCTCATCCTTACGGGAGCGTCGGCGTCGCCGTCGGGGCTTGGAGTCATCCTTCGGAGCCTCGCCATCATCCGCGGCGCTCGCATCGGAGTCCCGCGGAGGGTCCGGGGA
This sequence comes from Planctomycetota bacterium, assembly GCA_036336805.1. Lineage (GTDB taxonomy): Bacteria > Planctomycetota > Phycisphaerae > Phycisphaerales > SM1A02 > UBA8087. The sequence continues at coordinate 12,746 of JAYZFJ010000023.1, read as the reverse complement.
ATCACCCTGGTTTTCCGAGCCCGCGGCCTCCTCCTGCTCACCTTCCGACTTTCGTCGTCGTCGCCCGCGTCTTCGCCGGCGACGCTTGCGGGGGCGATCCTCGCCGTCCGCGGGTTCATCCCGGTCGCTGCTCGATTCCGACGTGGTGTCCTCCTCCGTGGTCGATGCCCGGCTTCCTTCCGGTTCGGAGGCATCGGCGGATGCGGTTTCCTGGCCGGTGTCTTCCGAGGATTGATCGCCCTCATTCCTTCGTCCTCGGCGTCCTCGCCTCCGACGTCGCTTGCGCCGGGGTCTGGATTCCTCATCGCCGGTCCCCCCGCTGGTGCTTTCCTCGACCTTGGGGTCGATGTCACCGTCCGGTTCGGTGGCCTCGGGTTCCGGCGGTGCGAACCAGCTGCGTACCAGCAGGAGCGGTTCGCCCTCGAGGGACGACATGTGGTTCTTCAGGTCGTCGTATCCCTCCGCGGCCCGACAGCGCTCCAGGATCTCCTTCGAGGTCGTGTTCAGCTCCTTGGCCAGTGCGTAGATTCGAATCGACTTGGCGTCCTGTTCGCGTTGCGCGGCCTCGCGTACGGCCTTGCCCCGTCCGCGGCCCCGTCGCCGTCTCCGCTTCTTCTTGCCGGTCTCTTCCGCGTTCGTCGCTTCCGCAGTGGATTCGGTCTCCTCGATCTCCTCGTCGATGTCGAAGCCTCCCGCCAGTGCGATGGCAGTCGCGTCGGCCGGTGCGGTCTTGCCCCGTCCGCGCCTTCGTCGGCGCTTTCCGGGCTTCTTCTGGTTTCGCGGATCATCCGGGTCCACCGCCATTGGCAGGTCGGAGATCTTGGGAACCTTGTAGGAAAGGTTTCTGGTGACCTCGACGTCGGCTCCGGTCTCGTCATAGGCGTAGATGTCGACCCGCTTGTCGACGATCTTCTCGCTGATCTGGATGTCGATCTTCCGGTTGCTGCGTTCCTCGAAGCGCTGGATCTCCTTCTTCTTCTCACCGGTCAGGATGGTGGAGATCTTGCGGGAGCAGACCAGCTCGATCCTTCGGACGTTCTCGTTCTCGAGGACGACCGCAGCCCGTCGAAGTGCGTCCGCCGCCACGGAATCCGGCCGCGGTGCCTCCCCGGTCCCCTCGCAGGTCGGGCACAGTTCGAAGTTGGCCTTCTTGGTGTTGGGTCGCATTCTCTGGCGGGTCATCTCGACGATGCCGAACTCGCTGATGGGCAGGACCGTCGACTTGGCTCGATCACGCTTGAAGTTGCGCATGATGCGGCGCTCGATCTCCTCGCGATGCTTCTGGTGGCGCATGTCGATGAGGTCGTTCACGATCAGGCCGCCGAGATCCCGAAGTCGAAGCTGACGGCAGATCTCGTCCACCGCCTCCTTGTTGGTCTCGTATGCGTTCGTTTCCGAATCCTTCGCGGATCGGCTGCGTCCACTGTTGACGTCGATTGCGACGAGGGCCTCGGTCTGCTCGATGACCAGTGCACCACCGGATGCCAGGGGGACTTCCTTCAGGTGCAGGCTGGCAATCTGCTTCTCGGCTCCGAAGGCACTGAACAGCGGGAGATTTCGATCGTAGTAACGGATGTCGGGTGGGTTGGAGACGCCCGACACCTTGAGGAAGTTCGAGGTTCGCTCGAAGGCCTCCGGATGATCGGTGACGATGGTCTTGATGCTGGCATCCAGCACGTCCCGGATCGTACGGATCAGGATGTCGCTCTCCGCATAGAGCAGGCAGGGTGCTCCGGTATTCTGGATTCTCCGGTCCATCTGATCCCAGAGTCGCTTCAGATAGGCGACGTCACGCTTGAGCTCCAGCTTCGAGGCCTCGAAGCCTGCGGTTCGCACGATGAAGCCGAAGTTGTCCGGAAGATCGAGCGAATCCAGGATCGTCCGCATCTTCTTCCGCTGACTGTCGTCCGCGACCTTCCGGCTCACACCGATGCGGTCCATGTCCGGCATCATCACCATCAGTCGCCCGGGAATCGAGAGGTAGCTGGTGACCGTCGGACCCTTGGTGCCGATGCCCTGCTTCAGGACCTGAACCAGGATCTCCTGGCCCTTGGTCAGCGCATCCTGGATCGGCGGTCGCTGCTTGCGGGGAATCTTCTTCCCGACCTGTTCGACCATGTCGGAGCCGGGGAAGTACTTGGGGTGCAGGTCGGATACGTGCAGGAAGCCTGATTCTCCCAGTCCGAAATCGACGAATGCCGCCTGAATGGCCGGCTCGATGTTGGTCACCCGTGCCTTGTAGATGTTCCCGACGACCGTGGCGCTCGAGGCTCGCTCGACGAAGTACTCGTCGAGTCGACCGTTCTCAAGCAGGGCGATCCTGCATTCCTCACCGGGGATCTCATTGACGAGCATGACCCGGTTTTCAGGGGTTGGACCGCTTTCCGCTTCCGGCAGCGCATCCCCCTTGCGTCGGCCATCTCTTCTCGACCGTCCCCGCTCGGAGGACTTCTTCTTGCCCTGCTTGGCTTCGCGCTTGGGACGGTCATCGGATGATCGCTTCTTGCCCTTCTTCTTGCCTGATTTCTTCGAGCCACCGTCCTTCTTGCCCTTCTTCTCCGCCTTCTTTTCCGATGCCTTGGTCTTCGCTTCGGTTGCCTTCTCTTCGGCGGTCTTCTTGGTGGCGGCCTTCTTGGCGGCGGCCTTCTTGGCGGTGGTCTTCTTGGGGGTGGTCTTCTTGGAGGCGGTCTTCTTGGAGGCGGTCTTCTTGGAGGCGGTCTTCTTGGAGGCGGTCTTCTTGGAAGCGGTCTTCTTGGAAGCGGCCTTCTTGGTGGTGGCCTTCTTGGTGGCAGCCTTCTTGGTGGCAGCCTTCTTGGTGGCAGCCTTCTTGGTGGCAGCCTTCTTGGTGGTCGCCTTCTTGGCGGTCGCCTTCTTGGTGGTGGTCTTCTTGGTGGCGGCCTTCTTGGTGGCCACCTTCCTGGCAGCCGCTTTCTTGGTGGTCGCCTTCTTGGTGGTCGCCTTCTTGGTGGTCGCCTTCTTGGTGGTCGCCTTCTTGGCGGTCGCCTTCTTGGCGGTCGCCTTCTTCCTACTTGCGCCCGACCCGGTCAGGGCGTCGGAGGGTGCACGCGTGGCCGCTCGGGGTGCGGGTTCGGATCCAGAGGTGCTGTCCGGGTTTTTCTTGCTGCTCGACACGGTATTGTCGCTCCATGCGGCTCATGCAGGCAGGCAGCTGCGGGACTCGTACCACCACCTTCAACGCGATCAGACACCCCAGGGAAGCTCTCGATCGAGCGGCCATGGGGCGTGGTCGGTTGATGGAATGTACGGAGCCCGGTCATCTGCTCGCCGTTTCAGAGGGTTGGGTGCAATGGACCGATTTGCCTGAACACGATGGGAGGGAGCCTTGCGGCGGTTCCACGGATCGCAGGCCGGTTTTGCGGACCCTTCGATCCTGGTGCCGGACAGCGTTTTCGTGTTCATGGATGGGGCGGTTCGCTCGGCGTACTGTTCGTGCCGGAGTCGGCGTCAGCCCATCTCGGAGTTCATTGCAAGCCGTTGCGTCTGGCTGGCCTGTTCCTTTCGATCCGGCTTCGTTCGCTGGATCATGAGTTCCTGTGAGCCCGGGTCGCCCGTTCATCCCGCGGTCCGCTCCATCCGTTCCATGCATCACCGTTCGGGATGCTGGTCGGTCTCAGACGTCTCCGCTGGAATCCGTGAGTGACTCGGGGTTTACCTTTCTGAGCTCGTCACGCAGGCAATTGAGCACCTGGCGTTCCGAGTCGAACGTACCGATCTTTCGAGCGACACGTTCGCAACGTTCTATGTCCACGGACCTTATCACCCGCTTGATGTGGGGAATCTGGCTCGGGACCAGTGAAAGTGTACGGATACCGAGGCCGATGAGCAACATCGTATAGATCGGTTCTGCGGCTATTTCGCCACAGATGGACACCTCGACGCTCCTTCGGCGTGCAGCTCGCACCACGCTCTTGATCAGCTGAAGGACCGCCGGATGGGCTCCGGTGTACAGATTGGCCACCCGCTCATTCCCTCTGTCCACGGCCAGGGTGTACTGGATGAGGTCGTTGGTACCGATCGAGAAGAACGAGACTTCCGAGGCAAAGACCTTGGCCATGAGCGCGGCGCTGGGCACCTCGACCATCATCCCGGTCTCGAGGCTCCGATCGAAGGGAATTCCCTCCTCCTCGAGTTCCTCGCAGACATCGCCGAGCAGCATCTTGGTCTGTCGGAGCTCCATGACGGTGGAGACCAGGGGGAACATGATCCTCATGGGTCCGAAGGCGGATGCCCTGACGATCGCCCGGAGCTGGGTCTTGAACATGGGCAGGTTCTGCAGACAGTAGCGAATGCTCCGCAGTCCGAGGAATGGATTGCGTTCCGGTTCCTCCGCCTGCTGCTGAGTGTACTTGTCGGCCCCGAGGTCCAGCGTGCGAATCGTCAGGGGCTTGCCATCGAGAAGTTCGACCGCATTCCGGTAGGCCTCGAACTGTTCCTCCTCGGTGGGCGCATGGTTGCGCGTCAGCCAGAGGAACTCCGTTCGATAGAGGCCCACGCCATCTCCGCCGTTCTCAATGGTGGTGGTCGCTTCCTCCGGGAACTCGATGTTGCCCAGCAGCTTGATCCGAGTGCCGTCCAGCGTGACCGGCTCGAGGGCGCTGAACTCCCGCAACTGAAGCTGTTTCGCTCTCTGGTCGACCTGACGTTCCTCGAAGGAATGAACGACCGAGTCCTCGGGTCGGACCAGAACGATGCCCTGTTCCCCGTCGACGATGACCTGGTCACCATCCTGAGTGGTGTTGGTCAAGGCGTGGCACCCGACCACCGAGGGAATCTGCAGGGCACGGGCGATGATCGAGGTGTGGCTGGTGCGTCCACCCGCATCGGTGGCGATGGCCAGGATCTTCGATCGGTCGATCGAGGCCGCCTGGCTCGGGGTCAGTTCATGTGCGACCAGGACCACTGCGCCCTCGATCTCCGCGAGTCGGTCATCGGTCTGGCCGAGCAGGCGGCCGAGCACCCTGCGATCGAGGTCGATGATGTCATTGGCCTTCTGCCGGAAGACCGCACTGCCCATGCCTCGAAACTGCTGAGCAAGCTGTTCGAACCGTTCCGCCACCGCACGCTCGGCATTGACCAGCCCCGTACGGATCCGCTCCTGAACAGGATCCATCAGCGTCGGGTCCTGAAGGATGCCGATGTGGAAATCGAGGATCTTCGCGGGATCGGCTCCGAGTTCCTCCTCGGTCTTGGTCCTCAGGACCTTGAGCTCCTCGAGGGCGCCACCGATGGCCAGCCCGAGCCGCTCGATCTCCGATTCGACATCCTCCTCCCGGATCTTGCGTTCCGGGACGTATCGCTCGACCGCATCCAGGACGAAGGCTCGTCCAATGGCGATGCCGGAAGAAACAGGGATCCCTTGAATAGTTTCCATAGGATGGGCGCTCACGATCGGGCTGTACGACGTCTCGATCCGGAGCCCAGCCAGTATACCGGATCTGCTTTTTCCGTCATTTTTAGGTCCGAATATGGGGTTATTGGCGCTTCTGCCGTCCCGATCGGGAGCCATCTGGGAAACTACGACCGCCATGGCCGACCAGGATCGAACACCTCCACCGCCAAGCGACCCCGACGCCGAGACCCTCGACGCTGAGACCCAGGACGCGGTGACGCTCGATCCCGTTGGTGGCGACTCCGAGCGTCCGCCGGGCGGATCGATGTACGACCTCGATTCGATCGGGCCCTATCAGATCGTCCGCCCTCTGGGCGAAGGGGGCTTCGGGGTGGTGTACCTCGCTCATCAGGAGAGCCCCCTCCGGCGTGATGTCGCGATCAAGGTGGTGCGAGCAGGAATCGGCAACCAACGGGTCCTGGCACGATTCGAGGCGGAACGACAGGCCCTCGCCCTGATGAGTCATCCCGGCATCGCGAAGGTGATCGATGCCGGAACGACCGAGTCGGGCCTGCCCTTCTTCGTGATGGAATTCGTCGACGGAATGCCGATCGACGAATTCTGTGACGAGCACGACCTGGATGTGGCGGCTCGAATCCGACTCTTCATCGACGTCTGCGAGGCCATTCAGCACGCGCATGCGAAGGGAGTCATCCACCGGGACCTCAAGCCGGGCAACATCATCGTCGGGATGGATCGTGACTCCTGCATCCCCCGGGTGATCGATTTCGGCATCGCCAAGGCTCTGGAGGCGGATCTGCTCGGGACCGACGTCCAGACCGTCGAAGGTCAGTTCATCGGAACCCCGCACTACATGGCTCCCGAGCAGACCGGATTCACCGGGCAGGACGTCGACGTCCGGGCGGACGTCTACTCCCTTGGAGCGGTGCTCTACGAACTTCTGGTCGGGCGGGTCGTGGTCGATTCGGACACGATTCGAAGAGCCCGTGAGCAAAGCGGCCTCTCCGGCCTGCAGAAGCTCCTCTGCGAGCGGGAGGTGATGTACGGGAGTGCCCGCTTCCGGGAGATCATGGTGGATGACCCGGAACTCGCCTGCTCGATCGCCTCCCACCGGGGAACCGATCCCCGTGGTCTCACACGGCAGCTGCTTGGGGACCTCGACTGGATCATGGCGAAGTCCCTCGAGCGGGACCGCGATCGGCGATACGCCACCCCGATCAGCCTGGCCGAAGATCTCACACGCCACCTCCAGCTCGAGCCCGTACTGGCAGGTCCTCCTGGCCGGCTGTACCGCGCAGGCAAGTTCGTGCGCCGCAATCGCATCGGCGTGGCCTCGTTGGTCAGCATCTTCATGATCATGCTTCTTGCCTTCCTCTACAGCAACTCGAAGCGACTGGCCGCGGAGCGGGCCGCCCGTGAGACGGAGAGCACCCTGGCGTTCGTGGAGGCGTCTCTCGGTGGACTCGATCCCTCCTATGGAGGTGGCCGTGATCTGCTGGCGATCGACTTCTTCGACGCGGGGTACGAATCAGTCGTATCCGACGAGAGCCTGGAGCCGCGGGTGCGGGTCCGACTGTACGCGCTCTACTCGTCGATCTTCTTCACGCTGGGCGAGTATCTGGAAGCGGCCAACAGCGCCCGGCGGGGCCTCGATCTGCTTGATGCAACCCCGGGAAGGGGCGTCGAGTTCGATTCCGATTCACTGCGCTACCTCCTCGCCCAGGCTCTGCAGGGTCAGGGCAATCAGTCCGACGTGCTCACGATGCTCTCTTCCCTGGAAGAGGACACTCCGGAGACGCACGGAATTCGTGCCTACGCCCTGCACAATGCCGGTGACTACGAGGGTGCCCTGGTGCACTACCGCCAGCAGGTCCGGAAGCTCGAGAGAGCGGGGCCCTCCTTCCAGCTGGCCGAGGCCCTTGATTTCCAGGGTCGGCTCCTGGTCGACGACGGGCTCATCGAAGAGGGCGAGTCGCTCATCCTGCAGGCCAGCGACCTGCGCTCCGCGCTTTCCGAGGTTGAGGGAAGTGCGGTCGCGATGAGCCTGCTGAGTCGCGGCTACGCGATGCTGGGTCGAAATCGATACGGGGAAGCACTCGACTTGTACGCGCAGGCGCACGATCTCTACGCGGAGATGCACGGGGACGATTCAACCTTCATGGTCGAGCTCTGCCGACTGGAGATCGACGGGGTGCTCGCGGACGCCTCGCTCTTCGACCTCGATCTGGTGATCGACATCCCCGCCTCCGATCCCGGCCCCGAGATGGGATTCATGGATGCGATGAACAAGCGCAACCGCGCCAGGTTCCTTCACGCCGCCGGTGCAAGTGACTCCGCCCTCGAACTGCTCGAGGAGTCCCTGGCCGTCGGCCAGCTCGATACCGGCTTTCGCGCCCACACCCTCATGACTCGTGCCCGGATTCTCATCGACCTGAATCGTCTCGCCCTCGCGGAAGCCGATCTGCACGAGGCTCTTGGCCTGGTCGAGGGAGACGGACTCGCCGACTCCCCCGGGGAGGCTCCGATCCGCATGCTCATGGCCGAGCTCTTTCTGCGGCTGGGTCGTCTCGAGGAGGCCCGGAATCAGGTCCCTCGGCTGGAGGAGCTTCGCGCTCCGTTTATCGGCGATTCCCCCCCCCGGAAGTCGCTCGACGACCTCCGCGAGCGACTGGACGCCGCTGGCTGAGCCTGAACCGCTTTTTCTTGATTTTGAGCTCGGTATTGCGCCATAGAGGTGTCACAATCTTGAAAGAGACCACTAGAGACCGGTGTCTGAGGGCCTCTCGGCTCCACATCGGAGTATCCAATCATGCGACGAATCCACAGTCTGCTGGCAAGCATCGTTCTGACCGTCTTTCACCTGGTTCCCCAGGCTGCGATTGCGGATGAAGACTTCATCGTGGTCGGGGTCGATGCCGAGACCATTCAGGAAGCGATCGACCTGGCTGCCGGTCGCACGATCCTGGTCCCACCGGGATCGTATTCGGAAGAGCTCGAGGTCGATCCGGGAGCGGTCACGATCCGTTCCCAGGTCCAGGGCTCGAAGGTACTGCTCACCGACTTCGACGGTACGGTCTCCGCCCGCATAACGGTGAATCCCGGAGCCCAGCTCTCGCTCACCGATTTCACCGTGGAGAACGCGGGGATCGCCATCCAGGTGGAAAGCGGCGGTCAACTCGTCCTCACCGCCTGCGAACTCTCGAACAACCTCAGTGCCGTCCAGCTCGAGTCCGGATCGAGCCTCTCCGCGCAGGACTGTGCGTTTCGTGGCAACGGGGGGTACTTCTTCGACGGTCCTGCCATCAACGCCCGGTTCTCGCCGCTGGTCCTTGAGAACTGCGAGTTCACGGACAATGGGGGCAACCCCGGCTTTCCCATCAGCACCCGCAAAGGGGGGGCGATCTCCATCGAGGGGGGCACGATCCTCGCCACCGATTGCCTCTTCCGCGGCAACTCCGCCGAGGCCTCCTTCGAATCGGGCACCGAGTTCAACAGTTGCGAGGGTGGTGCGGTCTTCGCCAGTGGCCTGACCGGCTTCTCCCGCTTCTTCAACTGTGACTTCGACGACAACCGCGTGATTGCGGACATTCCCTTCCAGTTCGGCAACCGGGCGTTCGGTGCCTCGCTGGCGGTCATCGAACTCGAGAATCCCCTGTCCATCGAATCCTGCACCTTCCGCAACGGGCTGGCCCGCTTCAGCGTGTCCGGTGGCTACGCCTCGGGTCCTTCGGAAATCCTCGTCGACGGTGACGCCGGGAGTTCGGTGAATTTCATCAACAACATCGTCCGGGACTCGCGCATCGAGTATCTGGATCCCGAGCAGAACGCGTTCGATCCGACGAATGCGAATGGCGTGCTGCTTCGGGCGGATGAGGTACTGATCGTCGCATCCGAATTCCGAAACCTCCCCGCTCGCGGACTTGATGTCTGGAACACCCTTGGTCAGGGTGAGGTGAGTCTGCTCGGATCCGACTTCTTCAACTGCGGTACGGTCATGCTGGAGGTTCCCAGCACCTGCTCGGGCTGCACCTTCGACGAAACCGCGCTGGTCAGCAGTGGTGATGTCTCCAGCTGCACGTTCGAGCGGATCTCCCGGGAGGATGCCCTCTACGGAAATGCACTGACCATCTTCGGATCGGACCCGGTCGTGGTGACCGGCTGCTCCTTCCACCAGGTCGGTGCAGACTACGTGTTCGGCAGCGCGGACTACACCATCAGCCAGGTCACCGTCTGCGGCAACTCCGCCACCCCCTTCGCACCCGGAGCGTCCTGGGTGGATTCCGGGGAGAACATGATCGAAGGCGGACCGTCCGGAGTCGATCCCTGTCCGGCCGCCGTGGTACGAACCGTGCCCGGAGACCATGACACGATCGACGCGGCCCTCTTGGCTGCGAACAACGGTGACGAGATCCGGGTCTCCGCGGGGATCTACAATGAAACCATCGATCTTCGAGGCTTCAGCACCCTCAGCCTGACCGGCGCCGGCGCCCGATCGACGCTGCTCCGTCCCGGAACGGGCGGACCGGTGGTGCTGATCGAAGGTGGCTCGATACAACTCACCTCACTTGCCGTTCAGAACGGATCCCCGGGAATCCAGATGGAAGGCGGTCTGCTCCAGCTCACCGACTCGAGGCTGGCGGACAACGTCGGCGTCTCCGGAGCGGGACTGATGCTCGGTCCGGGAGGGTCCGCGTTCCTGCAGGATGTGGAGTTCGATTCCAATGCCGCCACCGGTGACGGGGGGGCGATCAACGTGGGCAATGGCGGTTCGCTGGTGGTTTCCAACGGTACCTTCAACGCGAACCTCGCGGACGGCACCGGCGGAGCCATCAACGTCGAGAATGGTGCGGCACTCGTCGAGATCGACTCCAGTCTGTTCGACTCGAACATCGCCCTGGGCAACGGTGGGGCTCTTCGTCTCGGCGCGGTCGACACCGCATCCTGCAGCGACACCACGTTCGTAGCCAACGAAGGCGGTCGATTCGGAGGAGCGGCCTCCGTGCTTGCCTGCCGGTTCGAGCGGTGCACCTTCACCGCCAATTCCGCCGACGACATCGGTGGGGGAGTTCGCAGCGACGGGTCCTCGGTTCTGATCGAATGCACCTTCTTCGGCAACACCGCGCAACGCGCCGGAGGGCTCGCCGGCACCGCGGTCCAGACGTTCGTCGATGAGTTCGGCGCCTGTGGAAACTTCGGTGGTGACTGGTTCGGCAACATCGTCGATCTTTCGGGCACGCCGCTCTTCTGCGGAACCGACTGCAACGGCAATGGAGTTGACGACGACCTGGAGATCGAGTCTGGACTCGCCTCCGACTGCAACGCCAACGGAGTCATCGATGCCTGCGAGGGTCTGGCCGATCTGGATCAGAACGGGATTCCCGATGCCTGCGACCCTGCCGGCAACGAGACGATCCTGGTGAGCGAACTCGCACGCCTCGACGGGTTTTCCGCAAGCGCAGTCGATGTGCTCGCGCGCCCGCTCTACCGAGATCCCCTGCATACCCACGACCTACTCATTCTCGATCCGGCCTCGGAGGGCCAGGTGATCCCCGTACGACCCGATGCACTCGGGGGCTACGTTGCCGGCGCAGGTCGTTCCGGTTCGCTCTTCGAAGGATGCTGTGCCGGCGGCGGTTTCCCGGTCTGCCTCAACAACGGGCCGGCGGGCGGGGAGGAACTGATCTACGCTCGCGGAGACGTCCTGATCGCCCACAACGACAAGGACACCGGACTTTACGATGAGGAGTTCAATCTCTACCTGGGTTGTGACGCCCCCTCGGGTCAGGGCGCTCCGGAAGCGATCACCGACTACGACCTGGCACCGCAATCCGAATTCCTGCTCGCTCACGACTATCAGCCGGCTTCCGATGAGGGACTCGCGGGCGGCGGTCTCGATGCCCAGCCACGAGCCAGGAGGCAGGCGGTGCTCGGTGTGCGACGACCGAACAGCCTTTCCGCCCGCACCGGTGGGCGTCGAGGTTCCGGTCAGGGTGGTGCAGGCCCGTACCCCGGGGTCGATGCAGTGGATCTCTTCGACTTCGCCGTCAGCGACATGGCCGTCGGCGACTTCGATGGCGATGGCAACGACGATCTGGTGGTGCTGGACGCGACCAATTCCCGCTTCTCGATCCGGACGTTCACCGGTCTCGCGGATTACAACGACGAACAGGGTGCCCTGGTTCCTTCCGGAGCGATCTGGAGCGCACCGATCACCTACGGCCTGAACACCACGCCGTTGGCGGTCGTCACCGGGGACTTCTTCGACATCCCCGGAGACGACCGGGACGACGGTCTCGACGATCTGGCTCTGCTGGTCGATGATCAGGGGCAGAAGCTGCTCTATCTGCTGGTGACCAGCCAGCCGAACTTCCTCTCCATCGTGAGCGCCTACACGGACCTGGGAAGCGATCTTGAGCTCGGAACGATCGGAACCGGACTGGGTGGTCGGGACCTGGTGCTGGTCGCACAGACCTTCTCGAACGGATTCTCCTACCTGGACTACATCGCGATCGACTCCCGGGATCCGGAGCAACTCGTGACCGGCTACGTGGAACTCCAGGCGGGCACGGTCACCGCTCTTTCCACCAGTCGAACCAACGAGGGTGGCTCGGCCAGGGAGGTTGCGGCGGTGCTCCTCGATCGAGGCGACCAGTCATCCCTGCATGTGCTGGAACTGAGCATGCGTCCCGCCAATGCACGTCCGGCCAACGACGACTGTGCCAACCCCGTCGATCTCGAATCCGGTGATCATCCCTTCAGCACCGTCGGTGCGACGTCCGGTGGTCAGCCGCTGACCGAATCCTGCTGGTCCGACGGGGAACAACAGCCCAGCAACGACGTCTGGTTCAGGTGGCGCGCCCCCTCGAACGGATCGGTCGTGGTCTCCACCTGTGGAGCGGCGGACTTCGACACCTGGCTGGTGGTCCAGGAAGCCGTCTGTGATGGCCCGATCCTCGCCTGCAACGACCAGAATCCGGAGTGCCCTGGGAACACCTCGCAACTCGAGTTCGAGGCGGTGGCGGGAATCGACTACCTGATCAGGGTCGGTGGCTGGCAGGAGGGCGTGATCGGTGAGGGGACCCTCTCGATCACGCAGGCTTCCAGCCTCGGGGACATCGATTCCAACGGGGTGGTGAACGGAGCGGATCTGGCACTCCTGCTCGCCAGCTGGGGGCAGCCCGGATCGGGCGACCTCAATGGCAGCGGAACCACGGATGGTGCGGACCTCGCTCTACTCCTCGCCAACTGGAGCAGCTGATCACCCTCGATCATTCATCGACAGCGTCAGTACACAGACGCGGCCCCGCCCGCGCCCGGGCGCGGCTCGTGTTGTCGGGGGGGGCGTGGTTGGGGACTACTTGTAGTCCTATACCTC
>JAYZFJ010000022.1:0-27111 GCA_036336805.1 Planctomycetota bacterium | reverse complement strand
AAGTGATGCAACTTCTGGCGAGAAGTGGCTCGATCCTCATCAGGCCTGCGGACATCGCCGTGAATGCAGGAATGATCGACATCGGGATCTGCACGAGGAATTCGGGCGAGGACGACGGCATCGATACCGGACTGGTGTTCTACCCGACCGATGGAATCTGGAAGTCTAGTGAAGCGGCCTGAACAACCCCAATCCCTACAAACCTCACTCTTCGAATGCACGCGGCACGTTTGTAAACCACACGCTCAAGTGGCCCAGGCTTCCTGACGAAGAACCGGGTAGGAGGGTGGAAGACACCAAAAAACCGGCCGGTCGCTTCGGCGTCCGGCCGGTTTTTCCTAGAGCCGCTACCCTTCTGGCATGATTGCACGCATCGGACTGCTGATCAGCAACACCATTGGCAGGTTCATTCCGGATCCATTCGTCCTTGCACTGGGCCTGACGGTGCTGACCGCGATCCTCGCGCTCACCATCGGGTTTTCCGATGAAGTTTCGGTGAGTGCGCGGGCGACGCTCCTGCTTGATGCCTGGTGGCAGGACTCTGGCATCTGGAAGTTCCTGCTCTTCGGCATGCAGATGTGCCTGATCCTGGTCACGGGATTCGCCTTGGCGACCAGTCGCCCCATCCGGAAGGCGATTCAGCTTCTGGCCGATGTGCCGGGTGACTCCGGCTCAGCGGCGGCCATGATCAGCGTGATTGCGATGCTGGTGGGTCTAATCAACTGGGGGCTTGGCCTGATCGTGGGCGCATTGCTGGCCTGGTCATGTGGCAGGAGCCTCGAGCGGCGTTCGATTTCCGCACACTATCCACTGATCTGTGCTGCGGGGTACACGGGCATGCTGGTATGGCACGGCGGGCTTTCGGGATCCGCCCCCCTGACGATGACGACCTCCAAGGGCCTCAACAGCGTTCTTCCGCAGGAGGTCGTCGTAGAACTGGGGATTGAATCAGTACCGCTCGGAGACACGATCTTCTCAGGACTGAACATCATGGTGACGATCGGCCTGCTCGTGCTGGTTCCCCTGACCTTGTATCTGCTCGCCCCCCGGACGCGGGAGCAGATCCGGACGACGTCGGATCTGGGCATCTCCGGTCGAGACATCATCGATGATGATTCGGCAGAACGGGATTCGATGCTTGCGATCGCCCTGAACTGCGTGGTCGGACTCGCTCTCCTGGTCGGAACCGTCGCCTACTTGGCCACGCCCGAAAAGGGTTTCGGACGCATCGGTCTCAACCAGATCAACGCGGCGATGCTCGGCCTGGGGATGGTGCTGCACGGTTCACCCAGAAGTTACGTGAGAGCGGTCGAGGAAGCCGCAAGGGGTTGTGCCGGGATCATCGTTCAATTCCCCCTGTACGCAGGCATCATGGTCATGATGAGTGTCTCTGGACTGGCGGGGATGATCGCGAATCGTGCAGTCGAAGGTTCCACCGAGACCACCCTGCCATTGCTTACCTTCCTCAGTGCGGGAGTCGTGAACTTCTTCGTTCCATCCGGAGGTGGCCAATGGGGCGTACAGGGACCGATCGCTCTGGAAGCGGGGTCGGCTGCAGGTATCTCCCCGAGCACGATGATCATGTCCGTGGCATACGGAGACGAGCTGACCAACATGCTCCAGCCGTTCTGGGCGCTGCCATTGCTGGCGATAACCCGCATCCGGGCGAGCGCCATCGTGGGCTACACCGCGATCGTGATGGTGGTCGCGGGGCTCTGGATGGCCTTCAGTCTGCTGGTCGCATGACGATTTCACTTCCGTTACACAAAAACACGCCGAAGTGGCGATGACAATTCTCTACCATGATCTGCAAGCACCGCCCCCTACAGGAGATCTGACACCATGCATAACACTCGCGTGACCGTAACCATGACCGGCGGCATCATCGTCGGATGCCTGACTCTGACCACCGGCTGCTCGAGCCAGCAAGGGCAGACGCCGCACGATCGGATCATCGACCCCGGCACCCCGAGTCAGGTGACTTCCATGGCTTCGGTACGGGGGATGGATGACCATGATCGACACGATCACGGACACGATCGACCGGACGAGCTCGAACACCGGATCAACCAGTCGGTCGATGCTCGCATGCACGAATTCAACAACCATCTCAACCGTGAGTTCCAGCGACGCGAGCAGGAGCTCACTCAGCGTTTCCATGAGGAACTGGAGCGACGTCAGCAGGCGATGATGGAGCTGATCCAGCGTAGCTTCAATGAACGCATGGAGGAGCGTGATCAAAGGATCCAGGAGATGGCGACCAGAAGCATGGATCGATTCCAGCAGCTGCAGGAGGGTATCCAGTCCGCGCTCGAGGAACGGGATCACGAGTACCGTCGGGCCATGGAGGAGATGGGACGTGAGATGGGGCACGCCTTCGAATCGATGCATGAACAGTTCGCACCGGCGTTCGAGGAGATGGCAGCTCAGTTCGAAGAAGGAATGAAGGAGATGGGCGGTGCGATCGAGGAATGCTTCCAGCAGCTTCATGAGGGGTTCGAGATGATTGAAGGACTCCATGGTCGCTTTGAGGAGCTGGAGTGCGCCGTCAAGGAATTTGATGAAGGTGACTGGGAAGGTGAGGAGTGGGAGAAGGAGGAGTGGGAGGACGACTGGGAAGATCACGAGGATGAAAAGAGGGAGATCGAGATCGAGATGTTCTTCGAGATGGACGGGGAGGACGATCTCCAGGGTCGGCCGGAGATGCAGCGCATGATCGAGGAGATGGTTCTAGGCCGGTTCGACGAGGAGTTCGATCGGCAGATGGGTGATCGAGAGAACCTGGTCGGTGAAGACACCCGAGAGATGATCCGGTCGATCATCATCGACCGTCTGCGCGGAGAGCTGGATCGCGCGGACGATGGCGATGAGCGAAGAGCGGGTCGAAAGCAACGAAATCGCTCGGAGAGGAATGAGAAGTCGGAACGCAGGAAGAAGAATGGCGACTGATCGTCCGCATTCCAGTCGAGTAACGGCAAACCGCCCGGGAACTCCCGGGCGGTTTGCCGTTTGCTGTCTTCGGATGATCCGCTTGGTCAGGTGACACCCTGCGTGACCATCGCACGGGCCACCTTCAGGAAACCGGCGATGTTTGCTCCATGCAGCAGGTCCGAGCCAAATCCGTATTCGGATGCGGCCTGCGCACTCTCGGTGTAGATCCGGGACATGATTCCCTTCAGCTGCCGGTCGACCTCCTCGCGGGACCAGCTCAGTCGCTGGGAGGACTGAGCCATCTCCAACGCACTCACCGCCACCCCGCCGGCGTTGGCGGCCTTGCCGGGGCCGTACAGGATGCCGTGCTCACGGAACACCGACTGCCCGACGGGATCAGTCGGCATGTTCGCGCCTTCAGCAACCAGCCAGCAGCCGCTGTTGACCAGATTCTGAGCGTCAGGACCGAGTATCTCGTTCTGGGTGGCCGAAGGGAATGCACAATCAGATTGCACCGACCAGAGTGGATTGCTGGATGCACTTCGATCGGTCTCATGGTACGTGGCGGTGCTGAATTGATTGACGTATTCGGAGATGCGGCCGCGACGGTTGTTCTTGAGGTCCATCACCCATGCCAGCTTCTCCTTGTCGATACCGGCAGGATCGTGGATCCATCCCGATGAATCCGACATCGTCACGGGGACTCCACCGAGCTCAAGCAGCTTCTCGATGGTGTACTGAGCGACGTTTCCGCTCCCGGAAACCAGACAGATGGCTCCATCCAGGGACTTTCCGGCAGCCTTCGCCATCTCATCGGCGAAATAGACCGTCCCGTACCCGGTTGCCTCGGGGCGAATGAGACTGCCTCCGCATTCGAGAGAGCGCCCGGTGAGTACGCCGACATGGGTGTTGGTCAGTTTTCGGTACATGCCGAAGAGGTATCCGACCTCCCGGCCACCCACCCCGATGTCGCCAGCGGGAACATCGGTGTCCGGCCCGATGTGTCGATAGAGCTCGGTCATGAACGCCTGACAGAATCGCATGACCTCGGCGTCACTGCGACCTCTGGGGTCGAAGTCGCTTCCGCCCTTGCCCCCCCCGATCGGAAGACCGGTCAGGCTGTTCTTGAAGATCTGCTCGAAAGCGAGGAACTTGAGTACGCCGATGTTCACGGTCGGATGAAATCGCAGCCCACCCTTGTAGGGACCGATCGCTCCATTGAAGTTGATGCGATATCCGCGATTCACGTGGACCTTGCCCTGATCGTCCATCCAGCTGACGCGAAACTGCAGCGCGCGATCGGGTTCAACGAGTCGCTCGAGAATTCCCGCTTTGGAGAATTCGGGATGGCGATCGAGCACGGGAATCAGTGAGGGAACGACCTCACCGACGGCCTGAAGAAAATCACTTTCGTTCGGGTATCGATCTTCGAGACCCTTGATGACCTCATCGACACGCGAGGCACACGCTGAATCAGACATTGGAAACCTCCATACGTTTCGTGGGATTCTAACGATTGCTTCCAGGAACTTCGCCCACAAAGGCGACGATTCTGGCGGGTTGACCTAAAGTGGAACTCAGGCAGGCGCTTCACCATGTCCATTCGCATCAAGACCATCATTGGAATCGTCGTGATTCAGGTTGTCGCACTGGCAATCGTGGTCTGGGCGAACATCGACCTGCTGAGCAAGTCCAATGCTCAACTCTTCGAGGATCAGGCGAATGCGGTGGCGGCCATGGCCGCGCAGAGGGCATGGACCGCATCCAAGAAATCGCCGGCTGCGTTCGTCGAGGAAGTGGAGCGGATCCAGGCGGCCGATCCTCGCTTGAAGTGGATTCGCTTGATCCCCCCGGGAGAGTCCATCCCCGAGGCCACGAGAGATACCCTGGTACGCACGGTTCGAATCAAGGATTCCGACGAAGATCCGGGCGGTGATCAAGTGGCGGTGGCCATGGATCGCACGAGCATGCGGACCACGATCGACAACGCACTCTTTCGTTCGATCGGGATCGCCGTGCTGGAGATCATGGCCTCGATTGCATTCTCGCTCTGGCTGGCAAACTGGCTGCTGGGGCGACTCTCCACCTTGCAGGCCGCTTCCCAGAGCATCGCGGAGGGTGATTTCTCACGGCGGGTTCCCATAGAGGGATCGGACGAGATCTCGGACACCGCGATCGCGTTCAACACCATGGCGACACGGCTTTCCGGCCTGGTCGAACGGGTGCGGGACGAGACGGCACGCCGAGAGGTCATCGAAGGTGAATTGAGGGTCGCCCGTCAGATTCAGGACTCGCTGCAGCCGGATGCATGTCCACAATTCGCGGAACTTCCCCGAATCGAGGTGGAGGCGGTTGAAGATCCAATACAGGAAGTGGCGGGTGACTTCTATGACTGGTTCGCGATCGGGAACGACCGACTGGCAATCGTGATCGCCGACGTAGCGGGGAAGGGTGTGCCCGCCGGACTGTTTGCCGCAGCCTGCCTCACCGTCGTGAGGACCCTGGCCCGAACCGGAATTGAACCCGCCGAGGTCCTGATGCGCGCGAATGCACAGCTCAGTGAACGTAATCGAGAACAGATGTTCGTAAGCCTGTCTCTGCTTTATCTGGATGCGGGAAATGGCGACATCCTCGCCGCCGTTGCCGGACACCCGGCGTCGAGAATTCTGCGCGCCGACGGCTCGATCGAACGCGTGCTGGGAAATACCGGTCCGATCCTGGGGGTCATACCCGATGCCAGGTGGGAACAGGTTCATGCCAGACTCGATCTTGAGGACCGTCTCGTCCTGACCACCGACGGACTGCTCGAAGCGCGTGATGGGGAGGGGAACATGCTCGAGGAGGCTGGATTCGACGCACTCTTGAGTGCGGTTGGAGACGTCGATGCCGCGCAGACCGCTCGAAGGCTTGCATGGGCGGTACGAACACGGGAAGGGGACGACACGCACGACGACCTCACGGTGGTCGTGGTTCGACGGATCGAGGAAGCAACGAACCCGGAAGCGAAGGAATAATGATATGACCGGACACCGAGCAACGATGCGGGGCGGACTTCTCGCAGGGGCACTGATCGCCTGCACCGTCATGGGCCAGCAGGAACTCACGACCACCCGATCGAGCGATGTCAGACTCGAGCCACCGGTCGAGGAGGCTGGATTCGTCTTCGTGGTCTACGGCGACCGAACCGGCGGACCAGCCGAAGGAATCGTCGTTCTGAAGCAGGCGGTGGAGGATACCAATCTGCTGGATCCCGATCTCGTGATGACCGTGGGCGACCTCATTCAGGGGTACAACCAGACCGAGGAGTGGATGAATCAGATGAGGCAGTACCGGCAGATCATGTCCGGACTGGAGGCTCCCTGGTATCCGGTGGCGGGAAACCACGACGTCTACTGGCGCGGCCCCGATCGACCGGAAGAGGAACATGAAGGTAACTACGAGGCCAACTTCGGCCCCCTCTGGTACGACTTTCCCCACAAGAACGCCCACTTCATCGTCCTCTACACGGATGAGGGAAACCCCGAGACCGGAGAGCGAAGCTTTGGAAAGCCCGACTGTCAGGTGATGAGCCCGGAACAGATGGCGTTTCTGGAAGGCGCACTGGAACGCGCCGACGGTGCCGACCATGTCTTCGTGTTCATGCACCACCCACGATGGCTCCAGGGGCGATACGGGCAGGACTGGGAACGCGTGCACGAACTGCTCGCGAAGCCGGGCAATGTGAAGGCCTGTTTTGCGGGACACATCCACCAGATGCGCCATGACGGAACCCGAGATGGCATCGAATACGTTGCTCTGGCGACCGTTGGCGGAGGGCAGAGCTTTCACGCACCGGAGGCCGGGTGGGATCACGAGTACCACGTCATCACGGTTCGCCCGGATCGATTCGAGATGGCCGCGATTCCAGTCGGGGAGGTACTGGATGTGCGGGGGATCACCGGAGAGGTGTCCAGTGACACCCGGGCGATCGCCAAGAGTGACCCAGCGATGGGCACTCCAATCGTGATCGAGGATGACGGCTCGGCACGCGGGACCCTCACGACCTCGATCTCGAATCCTGCCCGCAGACCGATCACCATCGTCATCCGGCCGCAATCACGGGACGCACGTTGGTCGTTCACGCCTGGAGAACGCCACGCACGAATAGGCCCGGGTGAGACCGCCGTCGTTCGGTTCGAAGCGAACCGGTCGGCGGGCGCGATGGATGAAAGTTTCCATCCGCCCAGCCTATGGCTGCAGCCCACGTACATCGGTACGGACCGTGGTTACGAGATACCTGAATCCGTTCACCCCTATCCGGTCGGTGGATCCGCTGCACCACAGGCCCCGGAAGAAGATTCCTGAGCTTCGAGCGCCGGCCCGCCTTGGTAGGATTGAGCGAGAAAGCGAGTGTCTCACGATGCCACACGACCATGCCAAGCAGATCTGGTTGCTGCGCCACGCCCAGACCGAGTGGAGTGAGAACGGACGACATACCGGCAGTCGATCCGACATCCCGCTGACTTCCGAGGGGGAGGAGATGGCGCGTGAGCTGAAGCCGTTCGTGGCCGATCGGTCGTTCAGTCTGGTCCTGGTCAGTCCGATGCAACGAACCCGGCGGACCGCCGAACTTGCGGGGCTGC
The DNA here is from genome assembly GCA_036336805.1 of Planctomycetota bacterium. Lineage (GTDB taxonomy): Bacteria > Planctomycetota > Phycisphaerae > Phycisphaerales > SM1A02 > UBA8087. The sequence goes on along the minus strand of JAYZFJ010000022.1, from coordinate 19,558 downwards.
TCGGCCGGGCGGAGGAGGACCCGAACCTCCTGGAGTGGGACTACGGGGATTACGAGGGAATCACCACCAAGCAGATCCGGGAAAGGAATCCCGGCTGGACGATCTGGACACACCCCTGCCCCAACGGAGAGACCGGAGAACAAGTTGCCGCTCGTGCCAGAAAGGTGATCGATCGGGCACTGGCGGCCGATGGTGATGTGGCACTCATCGCACACGGTCACTACCTGAGAGTGCTCGCTGCGACCTGGCTCCACCTCGCACCGCAGCACGGCGCGGACTTCACCCTCTCGACCGGTACCATCTGCCTGCTCGGGTTCGAACACGAGTACCGCACGATTCTTCACTGGAACGAACGAGTCAAGGGCATCACCAGGTGAATCGACCGATGGACTTGATCTCGGTGTCGGAGTCGAATTCGACGACCACCCTTCGTTTCGAACAGCCTGAGCGCAGAAACGCCCTGTCCGTGGTGATGCTCGAGGCTCTGATCGACGGTCTGGATCGGATCGCACGGGACGACCGAGGTTCGATCCTGAGGCTGGAAGGTGCCGGGTCGGCCTTCTGCGCTGGCATCGACCTGGATGCGGGGCGCGAAAACCCCGATGTCCTCCAACGCCTGCTGGAGCTTCTGTCCAAGTCGATGCAGCTCATACGAGCGATGCCCAGAGTGGTCATCGCACAAGTTCAAGGAGCGGCGATCGCCGGTGGCTGTGCCCTGCTGAGTGCCTGTGACTTCACCTGCGGGGAGCCGGGCACCAAGGTCGGCTATCCCGTCACCCGAGTCGGCCTCAGCGCAGCGGTGTCCGTGCCCACGCTCACCGGAAGCATCGACTCATCATCAATCCGATCCCTGCTGTTGGAGGGTTCGGTGATCGATGCGTTCGATGCACGCCGCATCGGCATCCTGACGCACCTCGCCGATTCGGTTGACGCACTACCCAGGATGGTGGACGACTTGTGCGGGCGTCTGTCCCGAAATGAACCGACGGCGATGCTCAGAACCAAGGCGTGGTTGAATGAACTGGACGGAACGACTGAGGCGACCTTCCATGAGTCCGCGCTCGTTCGGTCTGTCGCGAGTGGACGAACCGATGAAGCGATGGCGATGCTCAAACAGAACTGGGCGGGAAAGGAACCGAAGAGATGACTGGTGGACTGGTTGAAGTCAGGGTCGAGGACGAAGTCGGTCGGTTGATCATGAATCGACCCGAAGCGCGAAATGCCCTTTCGCTCGAGATGATCGAGAGCCTTCACGATTCGATCGATCAGATCAGGAATGACCGGTCGATCAGAGTCGTCGTGATGGAGGGAGCAGGCCGGGCCTTCTGCGCCGGCATGGACCTTAAGGGCGTGATGGACGACCCAGAGAAGATGGGGGACATGCTCAGGACCCTGGCGCGGGTGACGCTGGAGATCCGGTCGATTTCCGTACCTACGATCGCACGCGTTCAGGGGGCGGCGATCGGAGGGGGATGCGGCCTGAGCGGAGTCTGTGACTTCGTGGTGTCCCACCCGGAAGTGAAGATCGGGTATCCCGAGATCTCACTGGGCATCTGTCCGGCGGTGGTTGCAACCTGGTTGATGCTCAGGATCGGAGCGGGCAACGCACGCACGGCGCTCTTGACCGGAGGATTGCTGCCCGCGGAACAGGCGTTCGATCTGGGATTGATCGATCGGTTGGTTCCGGAAGCCGAACTGGACGACGAGATTCAGGGACTGGTTCGAAAAATCAGTGCCGGAGGCCCTCAGGCGATCATGACCACCAAAAAATGGCTGAATGAGCTCGACGGAGCTGAAATCGAGGCTCAGGTTCTCAAGGGCGCGGAACTGTCTGCAGAGGTTATCAGGGGCCCCGAAGCCCAGGAGCGGCTGAGGAAAGTGTTCGCGAAGTGATGTGATTCGTGGAGCATGGCGGCCGAACTCGTTATCATCGTCCATCCTGCACAAATTCGGGACCCGATGTTCCTGAGAGGGAGATCCGGGTGATGTAAACCGGCAGGAATTCGGGCACGGCACCGGGGATATGGAATCGACGGTCGATTCTCGAGAAGGGCAGCGGCTGCCGGAAGGTTGGCGATCAATGACGGATCAAGAGCTTGAACTCGGCCTTGAGGAGGATGGTGACTTCACCACCCTGACTCTGATGCCGAATCCCGCGAACCCGCGTGGTGGCGTCGTGGTCCTCGATGAATGGCTGATCGACCAGCTGCACCTCGCGATGGACCGGGTCGAGTCGAATCCCCCCTCCAGGGGATTCATCCTGGCGAGCGGATCCGAACGAGTGTTCGTGGCCGGAGCGGATCTTGCGGAGATCGAATCGAAGGACGATTCCGCTCTCTTCGCCTATCTGGAGAAGGCCGAGCGAGCGTATCTGAGGATCACGCACCTGGAGTGCGCGAGCGTCGCGATCATCGGTGGCAGCGCGCTCGGTGGCGGACTTGAGATCGCAATGCACTGCGACGGCCTCATCGCTCTTGAGACCCCCGAGGACCAGAAGCCGTACATGGTCGGCCTTCCCGAAGCCGGACTGGGCCTCTGCCCCGGCTGGGGAGGCACCCAGATGCTTCCGGCCCGCATGCCGGCCCCCGATGCGATTCTTGCCACCGCCACCGGACGACTCTTCAAGAGCAATGCCTTCCCGAACGACCTCTTCGACATGGTCGTCGCCCGGAAGGACGACCTTGCTGCAGCCGCCCGTGACTGGCTCGGTCTGCACCAGAGACATCGTCGATGGAAGCTGCCCCGATCGATCGAGGACTTGAGCACCGACGTGCTGATTGTGGCCCTCGACCAGATCGCAGGGGATCTTCCCGACACCGACGCGGCAAGGGCCGTTGTCGACTGCGTGAAAAGCGGGACTGAACACGGCTTCATGACCGCACTGGAAACTGAGCAGCGAATGCTGGTTTCACTTCGCCACACCCCCACTGCGCGAGAACGTCTCGAGGCGTTCTTCGCCGGCCAGAAATGAGATGATTGGATCGCTTCATGACAACGGCTGAAAGCAACCTTGAGAAGGAATTGAAGAAGGTCTCGAGCAAGGATCGCGAGTACATCCAAAGTGGACTCGAGATGCTGGGTCCGGACCCCGATTCCGTGGGTCACATCAAGAACCTGTTCTACGGGAACATCAACGAGAAGCTGGCCTTCCCCTACCCCGAGTCCCCCGCCGACGAGGTCGCTCGATGCGACCAGCTGCTGGCGGAGCTGGGTGAGTACCTCGACAACGAGCACCCGTCGATCGAGATCGACGACAAGCAGGAGATCCCTCCCCACGTCGTCAAGCGGCTCTTCGACATGGGCGTCCTGGGCATGACCATCCCACCGGAATTCGGTGGCGGCGGGTTCGGCATCACCAGCTACAACCGGGTCCTCGCTCGAATCGGACGGTCCTGCGGCTCGACCGCGGTCCTGGTCTCCGCCCACCAGTCGATCGGTTGCAAGGCAGTCATGCTCTTCGGAACCGAGGAGCAGAAGGCACGCTTCCTGCCCCGCATGGCCAGTGATTCGCTGTCCGCGTTCTGCCTCTCGGAGCCGAACGTCGGCTGCGACGCCGGTGGACAGGAGACCCGGTGCGAACTCTCCGAGGACGGCACCCACTACATCCTCAACGGGGAGAAGAAGTGGGCGACCTCCGGTGCCTTGTCGGGACTCTTCACCGTGATGGCCAAGCAGGACATCACCGATCCCGAGAGCGGAAAGACCAAGACCAAGGTGACCGCCCTGATCTGCACCCCCAGCATGGAAGGGGTCGAGATCTTCAGCCGGAACCGCTCCAAGTGCGGCATCCGTGGCACCTGGCAGGCACGCATCCGACTCAACAACGTCAAGGTCCCGGTCGAGAACCGGCTGCACGCCGAGGGCAAGGGCCTCAACGTCGCCCTGACCTGCCTCAACTACGGCCGGTGCACGCTGTCGGCGGGCATGGTTGGTGCCGGCTCCTACGCCTACGAGCAGGCGCTCAAGTGGGCGACCTACCGCTACCAGTTCCAGCGTCCGATCGCCGACTTCGCGCAGACCCAGGAGAAGCTCGCCCGCATGGCGAGCTGGAACTACGCGATGGACGCGATGCTCTACATGACGACCGGGTTCCTCGATCGGGGTGACTCGGACATCATGGTCGAGACCGCCATCTGCAAGGTCTTCTGTTCCGACCACGGGTGGAAGATCGCCGACGACTGCGTGCAGATCATGGGTGGCGAGTCCTACATGACCGAGAACGAGATCGAACGACTCTGGCGGGACAGCCGGATCAACCGGATCGTCGAGGGTGCCAACGAGGTCATGGGCCAGTTCATCTGCAACTACGGCGCGAAGCCGCTGCTGGAATCGATGCTCGAGATCAAGAACGCTCCGTTCCAGAACCTCACCGCCGGCGCACGGCTGGGCGCGGAGGTCTTCCTCGGCATCAAGCGAAACGCCCCGATGATCGAATCGGTCGACCCCTCGCTCGCCACCCTGGCAAATCGCATCTCGATCCTCATCCGCGAGTTCAGCCACGAGTTCAAGCGACTGTCCGCGGAAATGAAGGAATCGTTCGCCACCGACCACCTGACCCAGTCCCGGCTCGCGGACATCGTGATCCGGATCCACGCTTTGATCTGCTCGCTCTCGAGGCTCGACATGAACCTCCGGAACGGACTGTCCGGCTCGGAACTCGACTACGAACGATCGGTGGTGGAGCATCTCTTCTCGCTGTTCGAGCATGACATCGAAGTCACCCGGAGCGAGCTGCGGCAGAACTGCGATGCCACGATGGTGGATGCGGCGAAGAACGCGCTGGAATGGGCGAAGACCCTGCCGAACTCGAAGTACGTGATCCCCGAGACCACCCCCGACGCCTCCGCCCGGGGCCAGGGCAAGCAGGTCGACCAGTCCCAGATCCAGCAGTTCGGGGAAGGCACCGTCTTCCAGGGCGAACCCACCTGATCCGTCCGGCATCGATGCGAACTCCTCTTTCACCTTCACGCTTCAAACTCGAAAAGGAATGACTCAGTCATGAAGCTCCTTCAGGAAATGACCGTCATGGGCCACGAGCGAGTGGCCTTCCACCAGGACCCGGAAAGCGGACTGCGCGCGATCATCGCGATCCACGACACCACCCTCGGTGATGCGCTGGGGGGTACCCGGCGTTGGTGCTATGCCTCGGAAAGCGAAGCGATCTTCGACGTACTGCGGCTCTCGGAGGGCATGACCTACAAGGCCGCCGCTGCCGACCTCGCGATGGGCGGTGCCAAGAGCGTGATCCTGCTGGACACTCCCGGACAGGAAGCGACCGAGGCTCAGGGCCGGGCGATGGGTCGATTCGTCGAGACGATGAAGGGCAACTACATCGCCGCGGAGGACGTCGGCGTCAACGAACAGTTCTGCGACTGGATGGGCCACGAGACCCAGTACGTGATGGGTGGCATCAATGTCTCCCGGGGCGGGGACCCCTCACCCTTCACCAGCCTGGGAGCCTTCAACTCGATGAAGGCCTGCCTCGCCCACGCCGGTCGACCGGTCGACTTCGCCGGACTCACCGTCGGGATCCAGGGACTCGGCATGACCGGTTTCAAGCTCGCCAAGCTCATCGTCGAAAACGGTGGCATGGTGATCGGAACGGATGTGAACCCCAACTCGATCCAACGAGCGGTGGACGAACTCGACATCAAGGTGATCGGTGATGACGAAGATCTCTTCAGCAAGGAACTCGACATCCTCGCTCCTTGCGCCCTGGGTGGCGTCCTGGGACCGGAGCAGATCGAATCCCTCGGGGCCGCGATCGTCTGCGGTACCTCAAACAACGTCCTGGTCGACCCTGATCGCGACGGCCAGCTGATGAAGGACAGGGATGTCATCTACGCTCCTGACTTCATCGCGAATGCCGGTGGTCTCATCCGGCTCGCCGGCCTCTACCTGGGACTCAGCGAGGGAGAAATCGACCAGAAGGTCGACCGAATCGAGCAGACCACCCTTGAAGTCCTCAAGGACACCCGCAACTACGCGAGTGCGTACGAGGCGGGCGTCTCCTATGCACGCAAGCGCATCGAGGCTGGTCGAAGAGCCACCGCCTCCAGCTGAGACTCGAGGTACGCAAGCCGAACCTCGTTCACCGCCGGTGTCCGTTCCTGCCCATCCACGTCAGCGGGTTCATTCGTGGTAGCGTGGGCGCATGACGAACTTCGACTGGGCGCTTCCCTATCCCTCCCAACGCCAACCGATTCTTGCCGACGGCATCGTTGCGACCAGCGAGCCGATGGCCGCCCAGGCGGGACGTGAGCTGCTGCGCCGGGGCGGAAACGCCGCGGACGCCGCGGTTGCCACCGCGGCCGCCATGACCGTCGTCGAACCGACCTCGAACGGACTGGGAAGCGATGCGTTCGCACTCGCCTGGTTCGAGGGAACCCTCTACGGGCTCAACGGATCCGGACGGTCTCCCAAGGCACTGGATGCGGAGCGTCTGCTCAGGGAAACGACCTACCCGCGTCGGGGCTGGGATCCGGTCACGGTTCCCGGAGCGGTCCACGCGTGGGCGGCATTTCACCGACGCTTCGGTCGTCGCTCGTTCGCCGACTGTCTGGAACCGGCGATCCAGCTTGCCAGGGAGGGCTACCACGTCGCCCCGTTGAATGCCTGGTACTGGAAACGAGCCGCCCCGGTCTACTCGGAGTTCGAGGCGTGGCGCGACACCTTCCTCTTCGACGGCAGGCCTCCGGAACCGGGGCAGAGAATCACGTTGCCGGACCATGCACGTACCCTCGAGTCGATCGCCGCAAGCCAGGGCATGAGTTTCTACCGTGGTGATGTCGCGGAGCAAATCATTGCCGCTGCACGCGCCGCCGGTGCACCCCTGGCCGCAAGCGACCTTGAGGAACACCGGAGCGAATGGGTCGATCCGATCTCGATCGACTACCGGGGTCGAATTGCCAACGAGATCCCCCCGAACGGCCAGGGAATCGCCGCCCTGGTGGCACTGGGAATCCTTCGCCACTTCGACATCCCGTCGATGACCGTCGACAGCCCGGAGGTCCTCCACCTTCAGATCGAGGCGACGAAGCTCGGCTTCGCCGACGCCCATCGATCAGTCGCGGATCCCGACCACCTCCAGACGACCTCGGAGGCACTCCTGGATCCGGAACGTCTGGAAAAGCTCGCGACCTCGATCGACACCACGCGAGCACAGGACTTCCTGGCGGGTATTCCCAAACCCGGCGGCACGATCTACCTCGCGACCGCCGACTCCGATGGAAATTGCGTAAGCTGGATCCAGAGCAACTACACCGGATTCGGGTCCGGAGTGGTGATTCCCGGGACCGGCATTGCGATGCAGAACCGCGGAGCGTGCTTCACGCTCGAGCCCGGCCACCCCAACGCCGTCGCCCCGGAGAAGCGCCCCTACCACACGATCATTCCCGGAATGCTGACCCCAGCACCCGGGGGTACCCCTACCGACCTCATGACGTTCGGAGTGATGGGCGGATTCATGCAGCCACAAGGGCACCTGCAGGTGGTGTCCCGCCTCGTCGATTTTGAACAGAACCCCCAGGCCGCTCTCGATGCACCACGTTGGCAGTGGAAGCAAGGACTCGAAGTCGATCTTGAACCCGGATACGCAAACGCGACTGTGAAAGCCCTGGAGGGCCTGGGGCACCGAATCCGAGTGGCCCGATCACGAACCGTCTCGTTCGGTCGAGGCCAGGCGATCCACCGCATGACCGATGGGTGGTGCGCGGGCAGCGACCTGCGAGCCGATGGTCAGGCGGTCGGTATCTGAGTGTTCTGGATCAGGACCGGGTCAGGACCGCTGATTGGATGCCGGGTCAGGATCGACCATAGACCGGCACCAGTGCACCAGTGGTCAGCGTATTTTCGGGTGACGCCAACCATGCGATCGTCTCCGCGACCTCGTCGACGGTCGGCCAGATGCTGAAATCCGCATCCGGCATGCCTTCGCGATTCGCCGGAGTGTCCATGATCGAGGGCAGGACTGCATTGACCAAAATGGATTCGTCAAGCAGTTCCTTGGCGAGGCACTGAGTCATCGAAGCGACCGCGGCCTTGCTGGAGGAGTAGGCGAGCATCCCCCCCACGGGCTCGACCGCTGGTCGTGCACCGACGTTGACCAGTCGACCTCCCCCGCCCTCCTGCCGCATCGCCCGGACCGCTTCACGGCAGCAGAGGAAGGCACTGACCGCGTTTCGCTGGAACATCTGGTCGAAGTCCGCCAGAGACATCGACTCGATCGGGCCCATTGCGAACCCCCCCGCCACGTGGATTGACGCCCAGAGCGCCCCTACTCGACGATAGAGGTCAATGACCGCCGATTCCTCCGTGAGCTCCACCTGGTGGAGCGTGCAGTGGTCCACCAGTGGAAACTGATCCCGCTCCGCCTCCTTCACCCAAGTCACGTGGACCGAGCAGCCCTCTGAAAGCAGACGCCGGCAGACGGCCGTCCCCAGGGCACCTGTTCCGCCAGTGACGAGAACGGTGGATCGATCATTCGGTCTCATGAAGACTCCAATAAGGGGTGGTGGAAGAGGAAATCGGACGCATCCTACCCCAGCAGAAGGCATTGAACGGACCACTGACAGGGACCATCTGGAAATCAGATCAGTAAACTTAGTGCCTATAATGAGCCGAACAGGCCATATTTGTCGCAAAAGATGTATGCATATCTTGATTGCGGCAGAAACTCTTGAGTGCTTCTGACAGCTTGCCGACGATCGGATAGACTTGTTCCCCCCCCAGCCAGTCACGGGCGTCAGGCCGCACTTGCTGGGGGTTAAGTACCACCCCTGCCCCCACTGAGGACCTATTCACCATGCCGATCACCAAGGCCCTAGAGACCCAGATAGACCATGTCTCGATCCTCGATGAACATGGAGCCTTCGATGAGCAACTCGGAGCGGGGCTGATCCCCGATGAGGACCTGATCAAGCTCTACGAACACATGGTGGTCTGCCGCCAGCTCGACGAAGTGGCGTTCAAGCTGCAGCGGTCCGGGCGCATGGGCACCTTCCCCCAGAACATGGGTCAGGAGGCCACGTCCCTGGGTGCGGCCTACATGCTCGACGACACCGACTGGATGGTCACCTGCTACCGCGAGAACTGCGGGCTCTTCTGGCGGGGCCTTCCCATGGAGAAGATCCTCCAGCACTGGATGGGCGACGAACGAGGCAACCAGATCGACCGGGAACACTACTGCACTCCGATCGCGGTTCCGATCGGCACCCAGATGCTCCACGCCACCGGCCTGGCCTGGGCGGCCAAGTATCGAGAGGAGAAGCAGATAGCCTGCACCTTCTTCGGTGACGGAGCCACCAGCGAAGGTGACTTCCACGAAGCAATGAACTTCGCCGCGAACCTCGACATCCCGGTGATCTTCTTCTGCCAGAACAACCAATGGGCGATCTCGGTCCCGACCTCGATCCAGTGCTCGGCCCCTACCGTCGCCCAGCGAGGCATCGCCTACGGCGTCGAATGCCTCCAGTGCGACGGCAACGACATCTTCGCGGTCGCCTGGTGCATGAAGAAGGCAATCGAGTCCGCCCGCGAACACCACCGACCGGTCTTCATCGAGGCGGTGACCTACCGACTGGGTGACCACACCACCGCCGACGATGCCCGCCGCTACCGCGACGAGGAGGAAGTGGAACTCTGGAAGACCCGGGACCCGCTCAACCGCATGCGCGAGTACCTCAAGGGCAAGAAGCTCTGGAACGATTCCAAGCAGGCGGAGCTCCAGGAGCGAGCGGAGAAGACCGTCGCCGAGGCCGTGGAACGAGCCGAGACGATCGAAGCCCCCGAGATCTCGGACATCTTCAACTGGACGTTCGCCGAGATCCCCGAGCAGATCGCGAAGCAGCGAGACACGATGCGAACCAGCTCGATCGGACAGGATCCCGCCCAGATCGCAGCGGAACAGACCACCAACGCCTGATCACCGACGTACAGCGCACCAAGGAAACAGGACACCATGGCGAACATCACACTCGTACAGGCAATCAACCTCGCACTCGTCCAGGAGATGGAGAAGGACGACCGCGTCCTCGTCCTGGGTGAGGACGTGGGACTCAACGGCGGCGTCTTCCGCGTCACCGAAGGCCTCTTCAAGCGCTTCGGCAAGGACCGGGTGGTCGATACCCCGCTCGCGGAGAGCGGCATCATCGGCACCTCGATCGGACTGGCGATGTCGGGTCTGCGCCCGATCCCCGAGATCCAATTCGAGGGCTTCCTCGGCCCCGCCTACGACCAGATCTGCTCCCACGCCGCACGCATGCGCACCCGAACCCGCGCCGCGTTCACCGTGCCGCTCACGATTCGCGTGCCGGTCGGTGGTGGCATCCACGCACCGGAACTCCACAGTGATTCACCGGAGACGATCTACGCCCACCAGCCCGGACTCAAGGTGGTCATGCCCGCGTCGCCCTACGACGCGAAGGGCCTGCTCATCTCGGCGATCCGCGATCCGGACCCCGTGATCTTCTTCGAGCCCAAGCGAATCTACCGAGCATTCCGCGAGGAAGTCCCCGAGGACGAGTACACCGTCCCGATCGGAAAGGCCCGGACCGTCTGCGAGGGCGAGGAACTCACGATCGTCTCCTGGGGTGCGAGCGTCGTGCAGTGCATGCAGGCGATCGAACGCTCCAACGCTTCGATCGAACTCGTCGACCTGCGCACGATCTACCCGCTCGACATGGATGCGATCGAGGCCTCGGTCAAGAAGACCGGTCGCTGCGTGATCGTCCACGAGGCACCGAAGACCAGTGGTTTCGGCAGCGAGATCGCCGCCCAGATCATGGAACGCTGTTTCCTCCACCTGGAGGCACCCGTGCAGCGCGTGGCGGGCTTCGACACGATCATGCCCTACTACAAGCTCGAGACCGACTACCTCCCGGACGCCGATCGCATCGAGAAGGCGATCGAAGAAGTCCGCGCGTACTGATCCAGACCCCGGTTCCATCCCAGATCCGCATCCGAACACAGAAGGCGAACGACCATGGCAGGCGTCACGCAACCAAAGGACCAGTCACACTTCATCCTCCCGGACCTCGGGGAAGGTGTCCACGAGGCCGAACTGATCAAATGGCGGGTTTCCGTGGGCGATACCGTGAAGGAACACGAGACGATCGCCGAGATGGAGACCGACAAGGCACTGGTCGAGGTGCCCAGTCCGTGGAATGGAACGATCAGTGAACTCTGCGGTGCCGAAGGGGAGATCATCCTCGTCGGTTCGGTGCTGGTGCGCTACGGGACCCCCGAGACCGCAGCCGTCGCCGCCGCCCCTGCCGCCGCTTCGGAAGCGGCCGCCTCGGATGAGCCGTCCGATGGAAGCGAGGATGCGGGAACCGTGGTCGGTTCGGTCTCCGGTGAACTGACGGTGAGCGATCGGTTCGCACGCAAGGCCCCCGATCCGGTGGAGATGACCAACGGCCACACCAAGGCCCTGGCCACCCCCGCGGTTCGGCGGATCGCCCGCGAATTCGGGATCGACATCAACCTGGTGCCGGGCACCGGCCGTGGCGGCCGGGTGACCGCATCCGACGTTCACGCCCACGCCGGCGGGACGAGCGCGGCTCCGACACCGTCCGCACCCGCGACAACGAGCAGCGCACCGACCTCGGGCTTCACCCCGCAGGCGGTCGCCATCCCAGCGGACCTGCCGCCGGTCGATGCCGGGAACGTGGCCGAAGTGATTCCATTCCGAGGGGTTCGACGCAAGATCGCCGAAGCACTCGACCAGTCGGTCAAGACCGCCGTTCACTTCACGGTGGTCGACGAGGCGGACGTGACCGCACTCGACCTCAAGCGTCGCGAGTACGCGAAGGTCCTCGGAGCGAAGCTCTCACTGCTTCCCTTCGTCATGACCGCGATCTGCAAGGCGCTGAGAGTCCACCCGGCCCTCAATGCGATTGTCGACGATGCCCAGTCCCAGATCCTTCGCAAGGATTCGGTCAACCTCGGTTGCGCGGTGGACACCGAACACGGACTCATGGTCCCGGTGATCCATGGAGCAGAGACCCTTTCGGTCGCCCAGCTCGGCCAGGCGGTCTCCCAGATCGCGCGTGGCTGCAAGGACCGGACGATCGAGCGCGAGCGGCTCACCGGAGGCACCTTCACGATCTCCAACGTCGGCTCCTACGGAGGCATGTTCGCGACCCCGATCATCAACTACCCCGAGGTCGCGATCCTTGCGGTGGGCCGGGCAAAGGAACGCGTCCTTGCCGAGGACGGGCGCATGTTCGTCGGCAATGTGATGCCCTTGAGTCTCTCATGTGATCACCGGGTCGTCGACGGTGCAGAGGGGGCACGTTTCCTCAACACCGTGGTCACTCTGCTCCAGAATCCCGTCGAACTCATCGATTCCTGAGCACGCCCCCACCCGAGGTCGGATGTGATGCCGCCAGAGAAACCGGATCCCAGGCGATACACCCAGGCGGTGAAACGCTTCGGGGACCTGCCAGATTCACACGGTTTCGTAAACCCTCCCCTGCATCGCGGCAGCACGGTCCGGTTCGACACGCTCGAGGATTACGAGCGGTCACTGGACGTCGACCTCAAGGACGGGCCATACACCTACGGGCTGCTGGGAACACCGGTCGAGCGTGAACTCGAGGATGCGCTGGCCCGTATGGAGGAGGGATTCGGCTCGGTGCTGCTGGGAAGCGGTCTCGCAGCGGTGGGAGTCGCCCTGTTGTCCTACCTCAAGACCGGTGATCACCTTCTCATGGTGGATGCCTGTTACACGCCTTCCCGGATCATCTGCACCGAACGACTCAGCGCACTGGGAATCGAGACCACCTTCTATCCCCCGAATTCCGCCCCCGAGGAGGTCGCGACGCTGATCCGGCCGAACACGAGGGTGCTGTTCATGGAGAGTCCCGGTTCACTCACCTTCGAGGTGCAGGACGTACCAGGTCTCGTCCGGATGGCCAAGAGGCACGGACTGGTAACGATCGCGGACAACACCTGGGCGACTCCACTGCTGTTCAATCCCATCAAGCACGGCGTTGACGTGGTGGTTCATGCGCTGACCAAGTACGTCGCCGGCCACTCCGACGTCATGCTGGGGGCGCTTGTCGCCTCGAACCGCGAGCATTGGGACCGACTGAAGCACACGGCCATGGACTATGGACACGGTGCAAGTCCCGATGATGCGTGGCTGGGTCTCCGTGGCATGCGTTCACTGCCAACCCGTCTTGCACAGTGCGCACGGTCCGCATTGCAGGTGGCCGCGTGGCTTGAACAGCGCGAGGAAGTACTTGCGGTACTCCATCCCTCGTTCGCCTCCTGCCCGGGCCACGAGTTCTGGCAGCGTGACTTCGGAGGGGCTGCAGGTCTCTTTTCGGTCATTCTCGGACCTCTCCCGCGCATCGGTCTCGAATCCATGATCGAGGGGATGCGTCACTTCGGACTTGGCTACAGCTGGGGAGGCTACGAAAGCCTCATGCTTCCATTCAACCCGAAGGACCGATCGAACCAACTCGAACCTTCCGAAGGTGTAGGATTGAGATTGTCCATCGGCCTGGAATATCATGAGGATCTCATATCCGATCTTGGAGAAGGCTTGAATCGGCTTTCCCAGTGAAGCCGGCCGATGAGCCCTATGGGACTCAGTATCGCACCACGAGATGGTGCAGGAGACACGATGAGCGAATCAGCCCAGAAACCGCAGTCCTCCTCGCAGGCAGAGGCACTGATGGCGAAAATCGAATCCAAGACCGCCAGGGTGGGCATCCTCGGTCTCGGGTACGTGGGTCTTCCCCTTTCGAAAGCGCTGCTTGAAAACGGCTTCAGCGTCATTGGTTTCGACGTTGACGAGCGCAAGATCGAGTCGATCCGAAATGGCCACGCCTACATCGAGCACCTCGGTCAGGAGTTCTTTGACTTTCTCAAGGTCACGAACAAGTTCACCGGGACCAGCGTGGCAAGCGATCTGTCGGAAGCGGATGCGATCCTGATCTGTGTACCCACCCCACTGGGCAAGCACAACGACCCGGATCTGAGTTACGTGATCAGCTGCACCGAACTGATCCGGGACATCATGCGCCCCGGCCAGCTGATCGCGCTCGAGTCGACCACCTATCCGGGTACCACGCGAAACGAGATGATGCCAATCCTGGACCAGTCGGGACTCACCTGCGGCAGGGACTACTTCCTGGCCTACAGCCCCGAGCGCGAGGATCCGGGAAATGCAGGCCGCAGTGCCGGGGAGATCCCCAAACTGGTCGGTGGGGTGGACAAGGTCTCGACCGACCTCGCCATGAGCCTTTACGACAAGGTGGTTGCCAAGGCCCATCGAGTCTCGAGTGCCGAAGTCGCGGAGAGCGCGAAACTGCTTGAGAACATCTACCGATCGGTCAACATCGCACTGGTCAACGAGATGAAGGTGGTGCTGAGCGACCTGGACATCGACATCTGGGAGGTCGTGGAGGCGGCGAAGACCAAGCCGTTCGGATTCCAGGCGTTCTATCCGGGACCGGGTCTCGGCGGACACTGCATACCGATCGACCCCTTCTACCTGAGCTGGAAGGCTCGAGAGGTGGGACACAACACCCGCTTCATCGAGCTGGCCGGCGAGATCAACACCGCTATGCCGAAGTACGTGGTGGATCGGGTGAGCCGGGCACTCAATGAGGATGGTATCGCGCTCAGCCGAGCGAAGATTCTCTTGATGGGAATCGCGTACAAGAAGAATGTCGACGATCCACGAGAGACGCCAGCGGCGGAGATCATCGAGCGTCTCGCCGAGATGAGATGCACGATTTCGTACCACGATCCGCACCTCCCGGAATTTCCGGAAATGCGCAAGTACGACTTCACGATGGCCTCCGTTCCCCTCGACGAGGAAGTGATCGGAAACAGCGACTGCGTGCTGATCATCACCGATCACGACAATGTCGACTACGGACTCATTGCGAAGCATGCGCGACTGATCGTGGACACCCGTAACGCGATCGACCGCGTACCCGAGTCCGAACGCAGGGCCAGAATCGTCAAGGCATGAGCACCAACCAGTGGAAAACACGAGTTCTTCAGGCGGGTTCGTTCCGCCTGGACGGTGGCAGCATGTTCGGAATCATTCCCAAGGCGATCTGGCGGAAATGGTCGGAGCCGGATGAAGCGAATCGAATCGACCTTCAATGCAACCTAGTGCTGCTGGAGGATGGCAGGCACCGAGTTCTGGTCGAATGCGGTTACGGAGAGAAGTGGTCCGCCAAGGATCGATCGATCTTCGCCATGGAGGAACGGACCGCGGTCGACGCACTCGAAGAGGCAGGCGTTGGGTCGGAGGAGATCACCCATGTGATCCTCACGCATCTCCATTTCGATCATGCCGGTGGCCTGACTCGCTGGGCGGATTCTCGAAGCGGTGACGAGGGCGGATTCGTTCCGGGGTTCCCCAATGCTGAGATCCTGGTGCAGAAGTCCGAATGGACGGACGCCTGCTCGAACAGATCGACGATGACCAGAACCTACCTCCGTTCGCACCTGGAACCGATCGCCGATCGGATCCGCTTTCTGGAGGGTGCGTGTGAACCACTGCCCGGTATTCGGGTGGAGCCGATGCCCGGACACACCTGGGGGCAGCAGTCGGTCGCCTGGTCGGACGTGGATCGCAAGTTCATCTTTCCCGGGGACGTCTGTCCGACGTGTGCTCATGCCCACCCGTCGGCCAGCATGGCCTATGACGTGGAACCCTGGACGAACATGAACAGCAAGATTGCACTTCTCAAAGCGTGTCACGAGCAGGACAGATGCATGATTCTCGGACATGACCCGGTTGAACCGCTGGTGCAGGTCATGAAGGATGAGAAACGACCCGGCACCTTCACGCTGAAGCCCGTGGCCGTCTGAAAAAGCATGGTTCCATCGTCGAGAGCGCTTGCCTCTGGACGTGGCATGCGGCTATCCTCGAACCCTCATGAAGCGCACACGAATCCAGAATCTTTTCTTCTGCCTGTTCGCCGCGACCTGTCTCATGGTCATGAACGCGGTGGTGGTCGCACAGAGCTCGGGTCCCAGGACCCCGAATTCCTCGGGGTCAAGTCCCCTGCTTGGATACATCATCGCTGTGGTACTTGGCGTGCTGCTGGTCGTGGTCACCATGATTCCATCAAAGCGCCACACCGAAGATGTCTGATCGCATCAGGACCCTGGAAACCAGCATGATGAAGACGAAGCCTATCGCCTGTCTGGTACTGCTCAACCTGGCACTGCTCGCAGTGCTCGGCATGGTGACATTCATGCCGGTTTCCGAAGCGAACGCCGCTGCCAGCACGGAAGGGCGAGGAAAGTACATCGCGATCTCGGGGCACATCCAGGGTGCGAAGACCCCTGTAATCTGGATCATCGACCAGGCCACTCAGGAACTCGTCGCGGTTCAGTTCGAATCCCAGGCCAATCAGTTCAAGAGTCTCGGTTACCGCAATCTGACCCAGGATGCGATGACCATCCGGCGTACCAGGCCGTGAATGATCCGGAGACGAACGAAATGAGTGAACAAGTGCACAACCGAAGCCAGACCGCCATTTCGATCCTTCTGGCGACGGCATTTCTGATGGGGGCACTGGTCATCATGCAAGCGGGAAGGCTTCCGCAGCAGTCCGTGTACGCCGGGGACGCCATCACCGGTTCCGACGGATTCACGATGATCACCGCATCCAGCGGCTTCGGCAAGGACACCCGACCGTATGAACTGTGCTTTGTCCTGGACAACTACTCGGACATGATGTTCGTCTACGAAGTCCCCCAGTCAACCAGTCGGAGCGTGGTCCTGCGGAACGGGACCGATCTGCCGTACCTGTTCGGCATCTCCCGCCCCGCCTCGAAATGACCATCGGATTCATTCCCATGCGTTCACCCGGAAGATCCTCCAGCAACGCTCCGGTCGACCGAACCATGGTCGAGGCGAGAGCCGCTTCCTTCACGACTCGTTCGCTCAAAAAGCAGGCGAAGCTCGAGGGACACCGCATGGCCGTTGCCATGACCGACCTAACCACTCTGGAAGGGAAGGATACTCCAGGGAAGATCCGAAGCCTCTGCCGCAAGGCGATGCAGCCATCGGGGGGAACTCCTCTCCCGCCCGACGCTCCACACCTTCCGGCAGTGGCTGCGGTATGCGTGTATCCGGAACTCGTTGAGGTAGCGCGGGAAACGCTGGGATCCAGCGGAGTCAGGGTGGCCAGCGTCGCCACCGCGTTTCCCAGCGGACAGTACCCGTTGTCGGTCCGGCTCGATGACGTTGCGATGGCGGTTGCCGCGGGAGCGGATGAGATCGACATGGTGATCTCACGGGGTGCGTTCCTGTCGGGAAAGACCAAGCAGGTCGTGGAGGAGATCCGAGAGATCAAGTCGGCATGCGGATCCGCTCACCTCAAGATCATTCTCGAGACGGGTGAACTGGAGACTCTCGACAACGTGCGGCGGGCCAGCGACCTCGCCATCGAGGCCGTGGTCGGAATGCCGGGCGGAGAATCACTCGCCGACGGAGAAGTCTTCATAAAGACCTCGACCGGCAAGGTGAATCCGGCAGCGACGATGCCGGTGGTCCTGGTGATGCTCGAAGCGATTCGCGATGCCTGGTTCACCAATGGAATTCGAATTGGGATGAAGCCTGCCGGTGGCATACGCACCGCGAAGCAGGCACTTCACTACCTGGTCATGGTGAAGGAGACCCTGGACGAGGCCTGGCTGAATCCGGGACTCTTCCGATTCGGAGCATCCAGTCTTCTTGACGATCTCGTCCGACAGTACGCAAAGCAGCTCAATGGAAGATACATGGCTGGTTACGACGTGGCCAGGGCCTGAGGGATGCTCTGGGAAGATCTCACGGAAGACTGTTCTTCCATTCTTTCTCCCACATTCTGAATCCACCGATGAAGGCATTGGCGTTGTCACCGCGGCGACAGTAGTCGGGGAGCTTGAAGTCGTCCTTGAACTTCTTGACGTTGCCTCCCCCAAGGACGATGTAGTCGGGGAGCAGGCCGTGGTAGAGGACTTCGCAGGCATCGAGAACATGTTCGCGCCATGCCTTCTTGCCGTACTTTTCAAGTGCGGCTTCACCGACCTCCTCCTCGAAGGTCTTCCCGCGCCGATAGGGCATGTGGGCTATTTCGGTGGGCTGGACCACGTACTTGTTGATCAGGCAGGTACCAAGACCCGTTCCGAGACCGAGAAAAAGCATCAGACCCCCTTCGTAGGATCCAATCGCCTGCATGGCCGCATCGTTGGTCACCTTGGTGGGAACTCCGAATGCGTCGGTGAAGTCGAATCCCGCCCAACCGGATCCCAGGTTGACTGGATCGATCATCGCGGTGTTATTGCGAATGGGAGCAGGGACTCCCATGGCCACTCGGTCGATATCCCAGTCCTGGATGAGGCCCTTGACTCCCTCCACCATCTCGGCAGCGGTCATGGAGGGTCCGCTTTCAAAGCGTCGCTTCTGAGGGTCACTCTGGATTTTCACCTTGACGTGTGAACCACCGATGTCGATTGCCAGTACGTCGCCCATTTGAAACAACCTCTCGTTGTGTTTGCTGTGGGACGACCATGGCTCAGGCGACCCGTCAGGATTCAATGATACTATCCCGGGTGACAGACGTTGGTCTTCGATCGGAGGATTCCCATGGCACGAAGAGCTCGCCCGCTGTTGTTGATGTTGGTACTGACCCTGTACACGGGATGTGAAACCAGCACGGGTGGCGGGTCTGGACAGATCGTGATGACTCCGGACGGGGTGGTGATCGACAAGCTGGTCATGGACGGCGAGACCATGGAGGTCGAAGAGTCGAGAATTGTCGGGAACCCGGGGAGATCCGAGAAAGAGCGGTCCGAGCGATACATCGTGATTCATCACAAGGTCACTGACGGCCAGCCGATCAGGATCCGGATGCGAAACCACAACGGCGGCATCGCGGTCCAGGTCGATGAATCGCTCGATGAAATCGTCGTTGAATCCGTGGTCTCGATCGAGGGTCCTTCCAGCGGAACGAAGAGTGCACGCCTGGCGGGAGTCGAACTCCTCGTGACCGCGGATCCAGATGGATGGCTGAGCGTGGTACCTCGGTGGCCCGGGATGGAGGAAGGTGGCGCTGAACAATGCGTCATCAGTGTAAGCGCCCCCCCAATCGATTCCCTCGACCTGTAAACCATCAACGGATCGATCATCGCCGGTTCGTGCTCCGGGGATATCAGAGCGAGAACCACGACCGGCAGGATCACTGCAACCGATCCGATGGGAAACATCGATCTTCGATGTACGTCGGGAACAATCGATCTGAAGCTTTCGTCGAGCTGGTCGGGAATGGTGCACGCTCACGCAGACAGCGGCCTCGTCAACACTCGGACCACGAGTGACGGCAAAATCAATACGAATTCATACCAGAGTGGACACGCTGAACTCCAGGTGGGAAGCGTTGAGTCAGAACCACGCTCAGCGAAGCTGAGAACCGAAAACGGCACAATTGACATCCTCGTAGGGTGAATGGCCCCACAAGCGAGGTGTCACGGGTTCAGAGACACTGGTGTCGTTGTTAAGATGGACAGGCGTCGACAACGTCCACACATCGGAGAG
>JAYZFJ010000021.1:0-27070 GCA_036336805.1 Planctomycetota bacterium | reverse complement strand
CGCGAACGAGCGGGGGGCGAAGGGGTTGTGGATGGGATCGACCGGGGTCGAACCCGAGTCACCGATCACTCGCAGGATCCGCCCCAGGCGGCGAGGAGGATGGTGAGGTCAGGACCACCGACAGTTCCGTCACCGTTGAGGTCGGACGGATCGTCGCCGGTGTTGTTCCAGGCGGCGAGGAGGATGGTCAGGTCGGGACCACCGATGGAACCGTCGCCGTTGAGGTCCTCAGGACACTCGACTGCGCAGTCCTCGGGGCAGGTCGTGGCATCTTCGCCTGCGTCGCAGACTCCGTCACCACAGACCGGGCCGCCGCCGCCGCTGCACTCTGCTTCGGTGCAGTCACCGCCGTCGAAGAGGCCGGCAGTACCACCGTCGTAGCAGCAGAGGTCAGCGCCGTACTGCTGATCAGTACCGTCGCAGAACCCATCGGCAACCCAAGTTGCGGGGTGGCATTCGCCACTTCCATCACAGTCTTCGATTTCCGTGTCAGGATCGCAGGGAACCTGCTCACAGTCCTCGGGACAGGTCTGGAAGCTTTCGCCGGGTTCGCAGACGCCGTTGCCGCACTCGGTGCCGGCACCACAGTCGTTGCAGACTTCGCCGTACTCAGCGACACTGCCGTCTTCGAAGGTGAGGATGATGTTCTGGCATTCGCCGGGCGCGAACCCGAAGAAGACGAAGCCAGCCGTGAAGTTGTTGGCAGTGATGTCGATGTCGTCGGCCCCACCATTGTAGTTGAGGTTGGTTGCGAGGCATCCACCAGTCCAGCTGATGTTGAAGTAGCCGGTACCGTCGGTGTAGCAGGGGTCAACCGCGCCATCACCATCGAGATCGGTGGAACCTTCAACGAGGTAGGAAGTGACGCAGTCGTCAGCGCTGCAGTCATCGGGGCAGGTAGTGGGGTTTTCGCCGGGTCCACAGACACCGTCGCCACAAACCTGAACTTCACATTCTGCTTCGGTGCAGTCACCGCCGTCAAAGAGGCCGGCAGTACCACCGTCGTAGCAGCAGAGGTCAGCACCGTACTGCTGGGCAGTACCGTCGCAGAAGCTGTCACCGATCCAGGCTTCGGTCCAGCATTCGCCGGAACCATCACAGTCAGCGACTTCGCCGACCGGGCAACCGCCGGCACCGCAGGCAGTCGAAGCGAGGTCGACGCAGAAACTGTCCCAGACGTCTTCGCAGCAGATGCTGTCGATCAGACAGACGGTGGAGCAACAGAGGCCTTCGGCGCAGCCACCGGTGGACTGAGCAGTGTCGCAGGGCTCGTCGTCGTCATCCGCGCAGCCTTCGGTGAAGCCGCAGGGGAAGTCGGCTTCGCAGCTGCCGAGAGACCAGGTGCCGCCAGCGGCAACGCAGTCGGCTTCCAGCTGGTTCGAGCATCCGCCGTCGCCAGCGCAGCAAGCACCGACGGGAGGAGCGCACTCGGCTTCGGTGCAGTCGCCACCGTCGAAGGAGCCGGGAACGGAGCCTTCGTAGCAACAGAGGTCCGCACCGTACAGCTGATCAGTACCGTCGCAGTAAGTGTCGCCAATCCAGGCTTCGGTCCAGCATTCGCCGGAACCATCACAGTCGGCAACCTGTCCGGCGGGGCATTCACCAGCCGTGCAGTCGTCGGGGCAGGTGGTGGCATCTTCACCGGCTTCGCAGATACCGTTGCCGCACACTGCAGCGATGCAGTCGTTGCAGACTTCACCGGCCGTCGCGACGGAACCATCTTCGAAGGTGATCGAGATCGTTTCGCATGCACCTGGTTCGAAACCGAAGAAGACGATCGCGGGGTCACCCGTGAATCCGTTTGCGGTGATGTCGATGTCACCCCCTGAGTAGTTGAGGTTCGTAGCCAGGCATCCGCCAGTCCACGAAATGACGAAATACCCGGATCCATCGGTGTAGCAGTTGGCTGCACCGTCGGAACCAGTGACGCTGAAGCTATCAACGCACTCCTGCTGCGCCTGAGCGGCGCTGATACACATCGCGGCTGCGACGCTGGTGAGACAAAGTCTCTTGATGAAAGTCATTTGAGAATTCCTCCGAGTCAACTCTTCTTGATCATGAAAAACTGAGTCCAATTGGCCCCTCATCTACATTCACCGAGTGGGAAACATCTTTCGAGTGAACGCAACTCCATGAGGGAACACCCACCAATACACGTGGTGGCACACCTTGAAACTAATCGAGGAAAGCCCTACGCGCCAGTAAATAGCTCTAATTGGCTGAAAAGCTGTCTTTTATCTGAGGATTGCAGTGCAACCGCGAATGTATCGGATGGTGGATTCCGATGAACTGGACGATATGGACGATTTGAATCGCTCAAAAACGTTCATGAACGATGATGAAGTGATTCACGTCCCCGACGGACACCTGCATGACTGCAATCAGCAGCTCAACCGCTCAGTTGATGGGTTCAGTCAGAGAACGATCACGGGGACGAACAAACTCCCCAGTTGGCAAGAATGATTGCAAGATCCTGGCCATCCGTAGTCTGATCACCGTTGAGATTCCCCGGACCGTTCGTTCCCCAGGATGCAAGGACAATCGACAAATCGGCCCCACTGATGATGCCATCACCGTCGAGATCAGCAGGACACTCCGCCGGGTCGCATTCATCGGGAACTCCGTTCCAGTTGAGGTCCAACTGCGTTCCCATGGCCAGCTCGCAGGCATCCGAGATGCCATCCTGATCGCAGTCAGGCACCTTCTGGCAGGTATCTGGAATGCCATCCGGCCGTCCGGATGAGCCACCGTCAGCCAGGTACGCTTCAAGATTGGCGATGTCGGAGGAAGTGAACTGGTCGAACGACCCGCCAGGGTGATCGGTCGGCGAGGTCAGCATCATTGAAACCAAGGTCCGAGAACTGTTTCGAATATTGGGCCCGGGCCAGGTCTTGCCACCGGATCCATCGACGTTGTGACAGCCGGCGCAGTTGGTCGAGAAGAGGATTTCGCCGGACAACTGGCTTCCGATCGGCCCTCCGGCGCAGTCAGACGTGATGCCGGCGTCGATATCACACTCGTCCGGTATCAGATTGCCGTTGCAGTCGAAGCTTTGTTCATAGGACAGATCCAGCGCATCCTCGATTCCGTTGTCATTGCAATCGGTCCCGCGAGGCACGTAGGAAACGGTGAGCACCCCGGTACCGGTCTCCGCCTGATATCCCCCGATGCGGATCCAGTAGACCTCACCTGCCTCGACGGTGAAATTACCGATGTTCGAGTAGTAGGCCTGACAGTTTGCCTGTCCACTGGCGTCCCCGTTGCAGGCGACGTAGTCGAGCGTACTGCAGGACTCACCACGATAGAGTGCCAGCGAGGTGTCGTACGAGCCCGACTGACAGGTGGACAGCGTGAGCGCACCCCCCAGGGTCGGACTGAAGGTGAACCAGACATCGGGGCTGCCCTGCCAGGCGAGATACGTTCCGCTGCAGAGTGAGTCACTGGGATCGGGAAACTCCGCGGAGGCGCCCCGAGTGTCGAAGAAGTTCTCGCCGAGACTCACTTCGTAGGCATTTTCACAGAGGTCTGCACCGGTTTCCGGGCTGCACTGATAGCAACCGTCACCGGGAAGCTCGTTGCCGTCATCGCAGGACTCACCGTCCTCGATGATTCCATTACCGCAGACCGGCCCCACGACTTCCGGGATGATCCTGTGAATACCACCGAGATCGGAGATCAGGTACAGCTCGCCATCGCTGTCCCGACCGATCGAGGTGATCGAGCCGAGGGAACCACCCCAGCCGAGGTCGGTGGTGTGATCGATGATCGAACCGTCCGCTCGATCGTAGGAAAGAATACGTCCGGAACAGTAGTCCGCATACACGTATCGTCCCGAAAGGGCAGGGACCTGGCACCCACGATAGAGGTGGCCTCCGATGATCGAACAGTCGCTGCCGATCATCTCGTGGCGGAACTCCGGAAAGACGTACTGGCTGGCGCTTTCACAGCCGGAAGATGCGTACTGGGTACTGCCCTCGTAGCAGTTCCATCCGTAATTGGCACCGCCCCCACTGCCCGCGGGCTCGTAATTGACCTCGTCGTCGGCCTGTGCCTGAGGGTCGCTGATCCAGAGGTCACCGGTGTTGGTGTCGAAGCTGAACCGCCATGGATTCCTGACTCCGAGTGCCCAGATCTCATCACGTACCGCACTGTTGCCGACAAAGGGGTTGTCCACCGGAATGTAATCAGGCGCGTTCGTGGGATCCAGACGCAGGATCTTGCCCTGGAGATTCTGAGGATCCTGGCTCCGCTGATTGGCGTCACCACTGACCCCACCGTCTCCGATTCCGACGTAGAGCATCCCGTCCGGACCGAAGCACAGGCCACCACCATTGTTGGTCGCCGCGTCCTGCGCCACGGCAATCAGGATCTCCTCGGTGTTGGGATTGACGTAGCTGGGGTTGCTGGCGGTGAATCGCGAGATGACCGAATCCCCGGCGAGATCGGTATACGAAGCGTAGACATGGTTGCTCCCGCTTCCGAATGCGGGATCGAATGCGATCGAAAGCAACCCGCGGTGGCTCCCCACGCTCACCGATCCGGTGAGGTCGAGGAAGACTCCCGTATTGCCCGTGGCATCGACGTACTTCACGAGGCCGCCGAGTTCACTCATGTACAACCGTCCCGAATCGCCGGGGCGTGAGGTTGCATGGGTGGGAAAACTCAGCCCGGAGGCCACCTGCTGCAGCTCGAGCGGACCAGCGGACGCGCCTTCACATTCATCGGGGACCGAATTCCCGTTGCAATCCGAACTGGCCCCCACGGCAATGTCATCGAAGTCGGAGATGCTGTTTCCGTTGCAGTCGATGAAGCCGATCGTCCCCCCCGGAGTAGTGATCACCACGGATTCGACATCCGGTCCGGGCCCGGGCTTGAAGAGCCCCAGGAGCGCCGATCCGGTATCCGGAGAGGCGTCGGTGGTGAAGCTGAAGTTGTACAGGGTCCCCCAGCGGATCGCATTCGCGTCTGGATTGGACGCGTGGGTTCCGGTGGACCACTGGACGGCGTTGGTGGTCACCTGGTGGGCCCAGTCAGTGGTGTCGAAGGGCTCCCCGCTGTGGTAGTCCACATCATGGAATCCAACCGAGGTCACGGTGGCACCGGGCGTGATCGGTACGGTGAAGCTTCGTATCGCCCGTTCGCTGTTGAGATTCTGGATCGCATACTGGTAGGTCCAGGTGCCGTTGGGGTTCTCCTCGACCCGGGCGCCGAGGATCACCAGCCCGTCCTGCTGAAGCTGGTGGTCGACCAGCTCCACGGAGCTGTCGTAGTACTGCCAGGCGCGGATGGCGGGGTCCTCGCGCTGGGTGGATCCCTGAAGCGACATGCTCCCGTTGCTGCCTCCACCTGAAATGCCCACTGGGCGCCAGGAGGCGTTGTTGTTCTGGTTCCCGGCGGCCGCATCATCCTGGGCCACGTACTGAGCCTCCACGAGGAACTGGCCGCCCTGGGCGAGGGCGGAGTGCCGAGCCTGGAGTCGCTTGTAGATCGAGTTTCCCGTGGTGTTGAGATCGGTCGCGGGATAGGGGTAGTAGCCGGTGTGGGGATTCACCTCGAACTTGGGGCCCAGCCCGCTCTGTGAACCGTTGAGCCCCGCACTGTATGGATCCGCACAGCCCACACCCAGGTATTCCGAGCTCGCGCCATCGCAGCTCTGACAGCACAGATTGTTCTGAAGCGCGTAGAAGCCGTGCTTGAGCCAGCTCTGCCCCAGTTGGCGGATCATTCCATCGTGGATCTGGTAGAGATTCTGGCTGATCACTGGATGCAGGTTGTTCGAGGAGATCCACTCCAGGGGTTCCGTCCCGATGTTGCAGGAGTACGTGCCGACCGCGAAGGCCGCAACCTCTCCGACACTACCGTAGTCGGTGACGTCGTACAGATCCCCCACGATCACGTCCGCTCCACTCGACGAGGTGCAGTCGGACCCGCCTCCGGCACCACTGGAAGCGATCTGGACGCAGCACAGGGCGATGAGGGCATACAGCCACATTGATAGGTTCATGATCTGCTTCATGGTTGAACACTCCACCGGATGGGTCCGTCGCGTGATGTCGAGGGAACGCATGTGACAAACGTTTTCTCCAAACTAAGTACATTTCCGCGAAGTTCCAGCGAAAAGCCGGACCAACCCAGAATTTCAAGTTCACGCCACCTGTTGACACAAAGACGCCCTCCAGCGGAGGGCGTCTTTGAAAATGCTGACTCGCCGGCGAGTCCGCCTGGCTCGTACGTGCTCGGAGGAGAGGCGTTCAGTCGGCCCCGTCTTCCTTTTCCTCTTTGTCCTGAACGCTACCGATCAAGGCACCCGAGCCGGCGCCGACCGCACCACCCACGCCTGCACCAACCGGACCGCCAATGAGGGCACCGGCCGTGACCCCGGCTCCGGCCCCGATCAAGGCATCGGACTCGGTATGGGTCTTGCAGCCAACGAAGAGGCTCATCGCCAACAGGGAGGAAACGGTCAGAAAGGTCTTGCTCGCAGGTACCATGCTCAATGCTCCAGATTGGTGAAGGAATGGGAAAGCGTTGTTATCGACCAGAAACCGGCTACACGGCCAGAGTACGGTCGATGTTGAACTGGCAGGATGCCCAATTTAGCCCGAAATGCGCTTTAGATGATCCCGATGGCCGATTATGAGCTAATTTATTATTTCAAAGCTGGTTAATCGCGTGGCTTCGCAGCAGCCCGCACATATTCAATTCTGGAGATAAAGAGACATGACCCTTCGAGCACTTACCCTGACTTCGGTAATCGCCACTACTGCCGGTGTGGCCATGAATGCGGTAGCAAATGAAACTGACACCTATGCAGGCGGCACCGCACTGGTGCTCCTCGGTGACCAGTTCACTGCGCCCCTTGGTGCGACCCCGCTTGCGGTCAACCTGCCATTCGCGGGAAACCCATTCACTCCAGTAGTTGGCGGAGGACCCGTTCCCCTGTACGAAGCAGGCAGCCTCCTTGGTGGTGCACCCAGTCCGACCGTCCAGGTCATGAGCGCCTCTCGCACCGTTAATAAGGATGGCACCATCACGGTGGAAGTCGTCGCGCAAACCCAGGATGGCTCGGCGTTCATCTCGGAAAGTACCCCCCTCTTCGTAGAAACCGCTACTGGGATCCAGGAAGCAAACCGGTTCGTGCTCGATTTCGGCAACGGCTACGAGAACCCCCTTTTCCCGGTCGACGGCGTGGAGGGATGCGGTGGATCAGCTGGAACAATCCAGGTGATCCAGGGCGTCGACTACTTCTTCACTCGCCTCGATGGCTCAGAAAATCTCGAATTCGGTGATGCCCCGGTTCAGATCCGCGAAGATGGCTCGATGACGTTCGCCTGGGGATTCCAGATCGACGATGCGAGAAACTTCAACCGATGCGGATTCAGAGTCACCTTCACCCCGACTCCAGAACCGGGCTCGGACTGCCCCACCGACCTCGACGGCAGTGGCGGCGTTGGTGGCGAGGACCTGGCGATCCTTCTTGGCGGATGGGGCAGTGATGGCGATGCCGACTTCAACGACGACTTCGTCATCGATGGTTCCGACCTCGCGATCCTTCTGGGCGCCTGGGGGACCGACGGTTGTGGCGGCGATGTTGGCGACACCAGCGACCCCAGTGGTGCGTGCTGCACGGGCGTTCATACCTGTACCACCACCACCGAGTCGAACTGCGCTTCCCAGGCCGGCGTCTTCTATCAGGGGCAGGTCTGCTACCAGACCTTCATCTGCCCCTGACCGCAGGTCAGTGGAGATACACAAGCTGTTCACCCTTCGAGCACTTCTTCTTGATTGCACACACTCCCCCGGCCTAGCGTCGGGGGAGTGTCATAGTGGGGCGTTTGATGGACGTGCATTCAGACCGGGCGTACGTGAACGCGACGTGCGGCGGCGATTCCAGACTCGATCGCATCGTCGATCGAAGGATTGGCGAACCAGTCACCGGCCAGATGGACCCCTGCGGGAAGGGTGCGCAGATCCGGCTTGAACGTTCGTGCCGGAAGTGCCTCAGGGATGACGTCGGTGGCCAGGTGACGAAGGACCCCCGCCGGTAGCTCGAGGAGTGCCCCGACTTCGTGTCGTATTCGGTCGGCAAAGTCATCGGGGTCTCGCACCGCTTCGTCCGGTACGGTTCCGGTACGAAAGCTGGCGATGATCGACTCGGCCCCCTCGGGCGCGATGCCCGGAGCCACCTGACTCGGACAGCATGCAAGATTGAGCCATCCGGTCTTCCTCGCGTTGAGGTGAATCAGGCGAGCGGGTGATGGGGGATCCGTGCTGCTGAAATGCATCGCCATCGTGCCGAACCACCGTTCGCGCGCACCATCCGCTTCAAGTCCGAGCAACGCCCGTATGGCGGGCCAGGGCAATGCCAGAACGATCTCCTGAGCCCGGATCAGACTTCCATCATGCAGTATCAGGGTCGTTCCATCGAGTGACTTCACGGCGCTGTTCAACCGGATCCGATCGCCCAGAGGGGCTGCCATCGCATCCGGAAGGGCCTGCATCCCGCCCGCAGGGAGCTCCGCGACACCGTGCGCGAAGCGATTGAACGCTTGCAGGAAGCGTGAGGCGGGCGCGGTCAACGGGTCATCCAGAAGGACGCCACCAAAGAACGGTCGGAGAAAGGATTCTCGGAAGCGGGTTGAGAAACCAAGCTCGTCGATCAACTCACGGGTGGTCAGTCCCTCCCAGGGTGCACTCGGCCTCTTGGCGAGCGCCCGGCAGCGGGCAACCGATCGGAGATCACGGAGTCCGACCAATCCCTTCAGCCACGGTCGGAGGCTGGCAAGAGGTGCGCGCCGTGGGTCGATGATCGGACAGCGTCCGGATGACTCGACGACCACCGCACCGGAAATGAATGGATACCGGGGAACCTCGTCTCTGGGCACGAAACGCTCGAGGGCGACGTAGTTCGACATCGAGACCTGGAATCCAAGGTCACAGCTGAACCCGTCTATTCGGCGACTGCCCACCCGACCGCCTACACGGTCGGACGCCTCGAGAATCAGAGGTTCGAGCCCCATCTCGTCGAGGGTGCGTGCACAGGCGAGTCCGGCCATGCCTGCGCCGACGACCACGACCGGGTGACTCGAATCGTTCGCTGTACTCATGCAGTCATCCTACTCAACCGATCACGGGTCGACTCACCGGGAACCGCCGGAGTGATTGATTCGACATCGATGGCGCAGCCCGTTCGTCAGGACCCGCTGCTCCCCCCCTGCAGTGCCTCGAGTTCCTCCCAGCGCTCATACAGCCTGCGGACCTCCGAGTGCGCCTGGTCCAGCTGGCGGAAGAGCTCCGTGGCACGTGCATGGTCGGCAAGAATCTCGGGGTCGCTGGTCCGTAGCTGCAGTGACTCGACCACCTCCTCCGCACGAAGGATCGCATCCTCCATCCCGTCGAACTCACGCTGCTGCATGTATCCGAGCTTCTTCCTGCCAGACACCCCCCCCGTTCGCTCCTGGGCAGGCTGGGGTTTGCGACCGGATTTCGCCGGGGTGTGCGAGGACCGCTTCCGCTTCTTCAGGTGCTCGAACCACTGGTTGAGATCTGGAAGGTGCTTGAAGCCTTCTTCACCGTCAAGACCGATCAATTCAGTGGTCACGCGCTCGAACATGAATCGGTCGTGGGTAACCAGCACCAGTGCGCCCGGGAATTCGAGCATCGCCTCTTCGAGTACCTCGAGCGAAGGGATGTCGAGGTCGTTCGTCGGCTCATCCAGCAGAAGGACATCCGCGGGTTCGAGCATGAGGTTGGCAATGAGCAGACGCGCCTGTTCACCCCCGGAGAGAAGTTCGACCCGGGTCGAGAGCTGCTCGGGCTCGAAGAGGAACTTGCGAGCCCACCCGGTCACATGGATCATCCTGCCTCGATAGTCGACCGTGTCCCCCACCGGACAGAGCGCCTCCTGCAGCGTTTGTTTCGGGTCGAGGGAGCCCCGATGCTGGCTGAAGACGACCGTTCGCAGATCGGCCGCTCGCTTCACGGTTCCACGGTCCGGCTCCAGATCACCCGATATCAGGCGAAGGAGCGTGGTCTTTCCGGATCCGTTGATGCCCAGAAGGCCCAGTCGCTGACCGGGGGTCAGGACCAGATCCAGTGATTTGAAGAGCAGCTTCCCCCCCATCGACTTGCACACCGAATGCAGTGAGACCAGTCGCTTGGTCTTGCGTTCGGTGGCCTGAAAGTCGATCTCGGTGGTCTTCTCCGGTGCTTGGTTTCTACCCTGGGTCGCCTTCAACTCCGATCGACGGCGCGTGGCCTGTTCGACCTGGGTCTTGTTCCTGGTCTGCCGCCCTTGAATTCCCTGACGCAGCCAGGCGGTGTCCCGCCGAACCTTGTTCGCAAGCGTGGCTTCCGCCTGGGCCTGGGCTTCAAGAAACTGCTCCTTGCGGCGCAGAAATTCCGTGTAATTGCCCTTTGCTTCGAAGGTGCCACCGGGGTAGGCCGGAGCGAGTTCGACGATCCGCTCCGCACAGTGTTCAAGAAAGACGCGGTCATGGGTGATGAACACCAGCGCCGCACGGGTCTGCCTGACGAATCCCTCGAGCCAGACCACCCCCTCCATGTCCAGGTGGTTCGTGGGCTCGTCGAGAAAGATCAGCTCAGGTTCGGCCGCCAGCGCGCAGGCGAGGGAAAGCCGCTTCCGCCAGCCACCCGACAGGGAACCGACCGGTCGTTCGACGTTCTCGAATCCAAGCTTGGAAAGAGCGATCGAAGCCTTGGTCCGCCGCTCGACGTCATCCTCGATGAACTCGAGGAGCCCGTCCATCACGACTGTGAGCGGTGAGGATTCCGAAGGAAAGATGTCATCCTGGGGCACGTACCGAGCGACCAGTCCGCTGCGATGGACCAGTTCGCCGGAATCCGGTTGCTCAAGACCGGCAAGGATCTTCAGGAGGGTTGACTTGCCAGCCCCATTCGGCCCGATCAATCCCAGACGTTCGCGTGCCTCGATGTGAAATCCGACACCCTCGAAGAGTCGATTGGAGGGATAGGACTTGGCAAGGTCGCGGGCTGTGAGCAGGGTGGGCATGGTCGTGATCGCACTGCGGGCTCGTGCTGCATACTATCCGGTTCATCGTCTGCTGCCCGACCGGTCAAGGGTGCGGATAAAAGCGCGGAACCACTGGATTCTCACGCCACGAAGCGCATTGCGACCTGTTCTCAGCTCCGTGCACGGGCCCACTTTGCGCGCTAAGGGTGCTAGAATGACCAATTCGATTCCGGGGAAGCGGCCCTCACCTCCGTACATGCGCGACAAGGGAACACATCGAGTCCATGAGGCGACGTTGGCCCATCTTCATCACCCCGTTGGTCCTGACCGGGTGCACTCCCTACGAGCTTCAGGACCTCCGGGAACCCTCGGTGGAAATCCCGTCGGCATTCCAGTCTCCACCACCGAAGGTCGAGATGCCCGAGCACTGGTGGTCGGCATTCTCCGACGCTGGTCTGAACCAGACGATGGAACAGGCGTTCGCCGAAAACCTCGACCTCAAGCAGGCCTGGGCTCGGCTGGAGCAGGCCCGTGCAACGGCCACGATCGTCGGCGCGCCCCTCTACCCGGAAGTCAATCTCGATGGATCGGCGAACCGGCAGCGAACCGAGTCGGACGATTCCGTGAACTATGCCAATCGATTTCGCCTCGGACTCGCACTCACCTGGGAGATCGACCTCTGGCAGAAGATCGCCAATCGTGCCGAGGCGGCACGACTGCTCGCTCAGGCAAGTCGCGACGACACCGAACAGACGGCTCTTCTGCTCTCGGGCACCGTCGTGGATCTCTGGCTGACCATTCAGGAACAGGAACAGCTTCTGGGTGTCCTTCAGGACCAGATCCAGGCCTCACGTGACCAGCTCGAGGTCATCGAGCTCCGATACGGACAGGGCGTCGGCGATGCCCTGGGCGTCCTGCAGCAGCGTCTTCAGCTCGCCCAGGTCGAATCGGAGATACCGGCCGTCGCCGCAACGCTTGCGGTCACCAGAAATCAGCTCGCGGTGGTTCTGGGGAGGCCGCCGCAGGATTCCGTGGAACCGATGCCTGAACCGGTGCTGCCTCGACTCCCGGGATTTCCCGTGCTCCCCACTCCTCGGGAACTGCTTGAACAGCGGCCTGATCTCCGTGCGTCGTACAAGCGGCTGGCCGCCTCCGATCTGGAGGTCGCGGCGTCGATCGCCGACATGCTTCCGACGATCAGGATCTCCCTGGACGCAAGCTTCAACAGTCCAAGCCTCTCGAGTCTGTTCGAGGACACCGTCGCCAGCATGGGTGGCAGTCTCCTCCAGCCGGTATTCGATGCCGACCGACGCGGTGCTGAAGTGGACCGCCGCAAGGCGATCATGCTCGAGCGTTTCAACGGTTTCACCGAACAGTTCCTCGTCGCGCTGCGCGAGATCGAGGATGCCATCGATCGGGAACTCAACCAGGTCCGGTTGCTCGATGAGATCATGGAGCAGATCACGATCGCCAGCTCGCTTCTGGCCGAGGCACGATTCCGCTACGCCAATGGTCAGACCGAGTACCTCGACGTGATATCGGCGATCCAGTCTCTCCAGAGCGTCCAGCGTCGAGCGGTCACCATCCGCAAGCAGCTGCTCTCGAATCGCGCACAGCTCTACCTGGCGCTTGGTGGCGACTGGCTCCGCTCCCTCCAACCCGGAGTCGGGCTCACCCAGTCCGCCGAATCAGCCACCCAGACTCCTGCGGGAAATCCAACTACATGACTTCACCGGAACCGAACGCCGAACCTCGTGATCACGGCCCAGGCAGCCCGCCCCGTGCGATACGACTCATCGTCGCCACACTTCGTTTCATCCTTCCCGTGGCCGTCGTGGTGGGAGCGATCTACGGCAGCATGATCCTCATCGGCTCCCGACCGCAAGCGCCACGGATCGACACCGAGGAACGGGCCACCCTGGTGGAGACCATGGTTCCTGAAGTCCGAGACGCGCGAGCGGTGATCACCGGATACGGAACCGTGGAGGCTCATCGAACGCTTTCACTTCAGACCCAGGTCGGTGGCGAGATTCTCTCGATCACTCCGTCCATGATTCCGGGGGGCATGGTCGCTGCGGGAGACGTCCTGCTCAAGATCGATCCTCTCGACTACGAGCTGGCACTTGAACAGCGCCGAGCGGACCTCGCCAACGCCGAGGTCAACCTGCAGATCGCCCAGGCGAGCTCGCTGGTGGCCAAGCGTGAATGGGAGCTCCTGGGTGATTCGATCGACACCTCGGACATCGGGGAACAGCTTGCGCGCAAGGAACCCCAGAAGCGCGAAGCGGAAGCGAGGCTCGAGGCCGCGAAGGGCAAATTGAAGCTCGCACAGCTCGACCTGAAACGAACCACCGTCACCGCCCCGTTCAATGCCGTCGTTCTCGACGACTCCATCGAACTCGGTCAGATCATCGCACCCCGCACCACGGTGGCCACTCTCGTCGGCACCGACGAATTCGAGGTGATCGCATCGATTCCGCTGGCCAAGCTGCCTCTGATCGTGATCGACCCCGAAGCCCCGGAGAACAACTCGCCCGCCACGGTCACCCTGGAACTTGGCGATGGCCAGACCCTTCAGCGGGCGGCTAGGGTTGCCCGCCTGGCGGGAGAAGTCGAGCGGTCCGGTCGACTGGCCAAGGTGATCATTCAGATTCTCGACCCTCTCAATCGTGAGGAAGTCGCCGACCGAGGGGTGCTCCTCCTGGGAAGCTACGTGCGCGTCGAGATCGAGGGACCGACGATCGCCGAAGTGGTGGAACTGCCACGCTCGGTCCTGCAGGAGAACGACACGGTCTGGGTGATGGACGCCAACCGCCGTCTCGCGATCCGAAGCTACGAACTGGTACTCGGTCGAAACGACTCGATCCTCGCGAAGGTCGAATTCGAGAACGGGGACGAGCTCATAACCAGCCCCCTCGGGATTGCGATCAGCGGGATGCGCCTCGAGAGTCTGGACCAGTTCCAGCGCTCCAGCGGCGCGAGCGATGGGAGTGGCTCGTGAGCCGGGATCCCTCGAAGTACCGAGGCCCCGTCGCCTGGATGGCGAGCCACCCGGTTGCGGCGAATCTCCTCATGATCGCACTGGTGGTCGGGGGCTTCTATTCCGCTTTGAACATCAAGCAGGAGGTGTTCCCCGACTTTTCGCTCGACGTGATCGGCATCTCGATCCCCTACCCCGGGGCCAGTCCCGAAGAGACCGAAAAGGGCATCCTGATGGTCACCGAGGATGCGGTCCGGGGGATCGACGGAGTCAAGAAGATCACCTCGACCGCCAGTGAAGGACGAGGGTCGGTCAGTGTGGAGCTTCTGGCCTCCGCCGACATCGATCGCGCACTGCAGGATGTCAAGAATGCAGTCGATCGCATCGTCACCTACCCGGAGGACGTCGAGAGACCGACCGTGAGTCTTCTCGAGAACCGAAACAAGGTCGTCACCCTCGGCATCTTCGGCCCCTATTCGGAGAAGATGCTGCGGGACATGGCCGAACTGGTTCGGGACGAACTGTCGGTGCGTGAAGACGTGACGATCACCGAACTCGGGTCGAGCAAGGGCCTCGAGATCGCGGTGGAGATCCCGAGCGAGGTGCTCCGAAACTACGGAATCACCCCCGACGAAGTGGCACGGAGAATCCGGAGCTCAGCGGTCGAGGTCCCGGCGGGAAGCCTCGAGACCGAAGCCGGTGAGGTGCTCATCCGGACCACGGAACGCAAGGACTACGGCCGGGAGTTCGCCGACATACCCATCATCGCCCAATCCGACGGCTCCGTCGTGCTGCTCGGCGACATGGCGAAGATCACCGACGGCTTTCAGGATGTGAACCTCGACAGCCAGGTGAACGGAATGCCCGCGGTCACCGTCGATGTGTATCGCGTCGGAAGCGAGTCACCGATCTCGATTTCAGATGCGGTGACCGACTACCTGGCCGGTCTGGCCCCGGAACTCCCCCCCGGCATGCAGGTCGAGATCATTCAGGACGACTCCGAGGCGTATCGGGGACGGATCAACCTCCTGTTGCGAAACGCTCTGCTCGGTCTGGCGCTCGTCCTCCTGATGCTCGGGCTCTTCCTGGAACCGCGACTCGCGTTCTGGGTGACCCTAGGGATCCCGATCTCGATTCTCGGATCCTTCATGTTCCTGAGCTCCACCGAAGCCTCCATCAACATGATCTCCCTGTTCGCATTCATCGTGACCCTGGGAATCATCGTTGATGATGCGATCGTCGTCGGCGAGAACATCTACGAGAAACGCGAGCAGGGAATGCCCGCCCTGGATGCCGCCATCGCGGGCGCACGTCAGATCTCCGGACCCGTCACCTTCGCGGTCCTCACCAACATGGTTGCGTTCGCACCCATGCTGTTCGTCCCCGGTGCCAGCGGGCGCCTGTTCCTCCAGATCCCCGCAGTGGCCATCTCGGTGTTCCTGATCTCCCTCGTTGAATCGATCTTCATCCTCCCGGCGCACCTTTCCCACTCGCCGCGCCGCACTCTCTTCTGGAGGATCGTTTCCTGGCCCTCGGACTACTTCAGCCAGGCCATGCGACGATTCGTCAAGGCGGTGTATGCTCCGGTGGTTCGTCTGGCGACCAGCGCCCATTACCTCACGCTCTCCATCGCCGCCGGCATGCTCATGCTCTCGATCAGTCTGGTGATCGGCGGAAGGCTCCCCTTCACCTTCCTGCCGGCGATCGACGCCGATTTCATCTCGGTCAATGCGCGCCTTCCCGTGGGCGTGCCCTACGAGCGGACTCTAGAACTCCAGAGCCGGGTCGCGACCGCGCTCGACGAGACCATCGAGGAGCTCGGCGGCCCGAAGGTCATCGAGAGCATCCAGTCGGTCACCGGTGGACGAATCAGTGGCGGTGGTCCGATTGCACGATCCTCGGGTACCAGCACCAACGTGTTCGGGCTTCGAGTCGAGCTTGCACCCGAGTCCGATCGGAACTTCTCGGCGGGTGAGTTCAGCCGAATCTGGTCCGAACGCACCGGCGATCTTCCGGGAATCGAGAGCATCTCGTTCCGAAGCGATTTCGGTCGCCCTTCCGGTTCCGCCATCGACGTGCAGCTCAGCCACCGGGATTCGGAGATCCTCGATGCCGCCAGTCGTTCTCTGGCCGGATCGCTTCGGAGTTTCGCGGGGCTCTCGAGCATCGACTCGGGAGTAGCCCGAGGCAAGGTGCAGTTGAACTACGAACTCACGCCGGAAGCTCGCAGCCTCGGTCTGGATTCCATGCAACTCGCACGCCAGACCAGAAGCTACCTGTACGGTACGGAGGCCCTCCGCCAGCAGCGTGGACGCAACGAGATTCGCGTGATGGTCCGGCTGCCGGAGGACGAGCGCACCACCCTGCACACCCTGGAGAACCTGCTGCTGCGCGCTCCTGACGGCACCGAGATCCCCCTGCCGGAGGCCGTCGAGGTCACGGAGGGACGTGCCTACACCTCGATCAAACGAACGGATGGACGACGGGTCAATTCGGTGACTGCGGATATCGATACCGCGGTCACGAACGGCAATGAAGTCGTGCTGGGACTCGAGACCGAGGTCATGCCGAAGCTGTCGAGGCAGTTCCCCGGGCTCACCTGGAATTTCGAAGGAGAGCAGTCGGAACAATGGGAATCCCTCTCGAGCCTCTGGACCGGTTTCGGCTACGCGATGTTCGTCATCTATGCCCTCCTCGCGATTGCATTCCGGAGTTGGAGTCAGCCCCTGGTGGTGATGAGTGCAATCCCATTCGGAATGATCGGCGCGGTCATCGGGCACCTGCTGATGGGCTACAGCATGAGCCTGATCTCCCTCTTTGGAATCGTGGCCCTGTCGGGAGTGGTGGTGAACGACTCCCTCGTGCTGCTCGTGACCACCAACGAGTACCGACGCAAGCACCCGGACTGGACGGCAGCCAGAGTGGTCTGCGAGGCCGGAGCCCGTCGTTTCCGGCCGATCCTGCTCACCAGCGTCACGACCTTCTGCGGGCTCCTTCCGATGATCTTCGAGACCTCGGTCCAGGCACGCTTTCTGATTCCGATGGCGATCTCGATCGCCTTCGGAATCCTCTTCGCGACCTTCATTATCCTCCTCATCGTCCCCGCCCTGTACCTTGCTCTCGATGACATCATCCGCTTCAAGAGGTGGATCCTCGGCGGTGATTCGGAAGAGCACCGCATGAAGGGCGGCCCACTTACCTCCTGACCGACACGCGGTCGCCCCCCCCACCCGCGCCTGATGCGGACACCGTCTCCATCGTGCCCAGCGATTCCAGCACATCCACCTCGACCTCCGGCATCTTCGGTGCCTGGTGGCCACTCGCGCTGAGCTGGCTGCTGATGGGCATCGAACTGCCGATGATCAGCTCGGTCGTGGCACGCCTGCCCGATCAGACCGTGCAACTCGCGGCATTTGGGGGGGTGGTCTTTCCACTCGCACTTCTGGTGGAAGCACCGGTGATCATGATGCTCGCCGCGTCGACCGCGCTCAGCACCAACGCCGATGCATACCGGACCTTGAAGCGATTCATGGGAGTCACCGCATTGGCGATGACCCTCCTGCACTTCGCGTTCGCATTCACGCCGTTGTACGACGTCGTCCTGGTGCCGCTTCTGGACATGCCGAGAGAGGTGGTGGAACCCGCTCGCACCGGGTTCCAGCTCATGCTCCCCTGGACCTGGGCGATCGCTGATCGTCGGTTCCACCAGGGGGTCCTGATCCGCTTCGGGCAACGCAGCGCGGTGGCCGTCGGAACCGGCGTCCGGTTGATCACCACCCTCTCCGTTCTTGCCGTCGGTTGGATGATTCAGGCCGAGGGTGCGCTGCTTGCCGCTTCCGCGCTCTCGATCAGCACTCTGTGCGAGGCGGTGTACGCACGCATTCGTGTCGCACCCATCCTCCGTGGCGCACTGATCCACACCCCGATCAATGACGTCGTGGTCCGGGGCAGGGCGCTTCTGCGATTCTACGTTCCCCTCGCGATGACCCCGTTGCTGGTTCTCGCCATGCAACCCATCGGAGCCGCCGGCATCGACCGCATGCCCAATGCGGTGACCTCACTTGCAATCTGGGCACCGCTCAGCGGGCTGGTGTTCTTCTGTCGAAGTCCGGGGGTAGCCTACAACGAGGTGGTCATCGGCCACAGCACCCGACCTGAGGCGCGAAAGGCACTGCGACGCTTCGCCTGGCGGACCGGACTGATCGCGTCCGGCATTCTCGGCCTGCTCTCGATTCCGGCCTGCTCGCGGATCTGGTTCGGAGAGATCATCGGACTGCATCCGGACCTGGTCGCGCTGGGTGAACGCAACATCTGGATCGCCTTGCCGATTCCCCTGCTGACCTTCCTGCAGTCCTACTACCAGGGGGTCATCGTCAACGCCCACCGTACGCGGTACATCACCGAGTCGGTCGGGGTCTATGCGCTGGTGACCTGCATGGTCATAGTCATCGGGGTCATGAGCCAGCCAGCGCACGGAATCACGGTGGTCATGATCGCAACCATGCTGGGAAATCTCATCCAGACGGTATGGCTCTGGCAGAGGTGCTCCCGCCAGGGCCTGGAATTATCCGATCCGGACGCTTCTGTCCCGGAAAAGTGATTGGATCACGGCAAGACGAACGATAGAGTGAACTCAGTGCTAGGCCCTACGACGAGGAGTCCCCAGATGTCCAAGAAGAAAAAGCAGCAGCAGAAGAAGAAGATGCGGGACTTCAAGAAGAAGAAGTCGATGGAGGCTCGCCGCCAGGCCGCCCGCGAGGACCAGGACCAGCAGGACACCCCGCTTCCTCGTGGGGGGATGCGCCCCGACTTCGCCGCCAACAAGACCGGCACGCGATCGATGAGCGCCGCGGGCGGAACCGGCTCCGGGGGCAACCAGATGCATCGCCCACAGGGCGGGTGAATTCGCACCGCGACCGATCGGGAACCGAATTCGCTACCGCACCGCATCCTCAGTGGCACGATGTCGTGCCAGTGTGATCAGCTGGCCCACCTTGAGCCCCAGGTAGGTGGCGATGAATCCGGCCAGAATCGAACCGACAATGCTGATCAGGATGAACAGATGATGGCCACCCTGCAGAAGCTGCAGGGTGATGAGGCTGAACAGACTGAACGTGGTGAGTCCGCCCAGGAAGCCGGTGATGAGAACACCTGACCAGAACTGCGCGCGGAGATCAGCCTCGAATTCACGAAAGACCGGGGCCGTGGGATCACCGGCCGGCCACCACCCTCGAGATTCCAGCGGAGCCCCCATGCTCGTGTTGACCAGCCGGCTGGGCAGGTCGCGATTGTAGATCGCCTCGATGAGAAAGTAGACGAGGCCGATCAGGAAGCAGCCGAGGATGTTGTAGATCATGGTGGGTATGAACGGGGCCATCCCGAGAAGGTCGATGCACACGTAGCCCACGAGGTGCCGGGAGACGGACCCTGCAGCCCCCCCAAGGCCGATGCCCAGAACGAGGATGAGGCTCTTCATGAGGCAACCTCCGATCCCAGCAGCCAGCCGAGATAGACGGCCAGGAAGCAGATCAGCAACGAACCCAGGACATTGGTGCACAGCCGACCACGACTCTCGCAGGCCAGAAAGTAGTTGTCGAGGGAGAAGGAACTGATGGTGGTGAATGCCCCGCAGAACCCGATGGCACTCAGAGCCAGAAGTTCCTGGAGTTCAAGTTTCTCGACTTCCAGAGCCATGAGCGACTGCCCCCCGGGATGGAGAGCGGCAAGATCCTTGCTGATCCAGTTGACGAAGAATCCGATCAGGAAGCTTCCGATCACGTTGACGACCATCACTCCACACCAGCCCGGAAGTCTGGTCCAGGCAGCCACCGAATTGAGAACGAGGTATCGGCCGATCGCGCCGATTGAGCCGCCAAGCATGATCAGAGGAATTGAGAGAACCAGGGTCATGGATTCGGAATTCCTCCACCGCTCGCCAACCGCTCCGGGAGTATCGCGAACGATGCAGTACCCGTCAATCATGGAGCGGGCGAATGCATGGGTGGCTCAGGACAGGTCGATCGCCTGCGGGTGCTGTCCGGTGTTCACCAACTCGGCTCACCTCGATCGAATCGCAATCCCGTGGTTCCACTCGCGTCGGTCACATCCGATCAGGCACAGAAGATGCGGGAACGGCGTGCGTTCAATCCACGAGCGGCATGCGATCGATGATCACCATGGGATGACCACCCTTCGAATCGGCTGACGGAGATGCATGAGCTGTGATGTGTCTGAGGTACATGGGTGCCGGATACGCTTCAGTCGGGGTGGCGGCACTCGAATGCACGGGCAACCATCTGGATGAACTGATGGTCGCAATGAAAAAAGCGGGCGAAGGGGCTCGAACCCTCGACATTCAGCTTGGAAGGCTGACGCTCTACCAACTGAGCTACACCCGCAGAGCGCCTCTGGTTGCCAGAGGAATACGCATGGTACCTCCCGGAGAGCTGTTTGTCTCCAAGAGGGGAAGCGTGAAGGCGAAAAATACCTTCTCGTGCTGCTGGAGGGTACTCGGGACGCGAACGGTCTC
The DNA here is from genome assembly GCA_036336805.1 of Planctomycetota bacterium. GTDB lineage: Bacteria > Planctomycetota > Phycisphaerae > Phycisphaerales > SM1A02 > UBA8087. The sequence continues at coordinate 6,568 of JAYZFJ010000021.1, read as the reverse complement.
CTTCAGACCCGATCTCGGCGCCCCTCCGGCCTTCGGGGTCGGGCGCTACCCGATCATCCGACCGACTGCCCGTGCCGTTCCACGATCGCGGGCCATTCCTTCTTGAGCATTTCCGCCCATTCCTTGATGCGCGGCTCGGTCAGATCATCCTGGGTGTCCTCGTCGATGGCCAGCCCGCAGAACTTGCCATCGATCACACCGAGGGATTCCTCGAACTCATGGGAGTCGGTCGAGGTGAAGGCCACCCCCCCATTCGCACCACATTCCAGGAGCTTCTTGTAGAGAATCCCCATCGCGTCCTGGTAGGTATCCGCGTAGGAGCATTGATCACCGACTCCGATCATGGCCACGGTGTTGGTGAGCTCGACGCCGTCGAGGTCGTCGTACACGTCGCTCCACCCGTACTCGAGTTCGCCGACGTCCCAGGTGGGAATGGCGCAGATGATGAAGTCCCAGTTGTTCAAGTCGTTTGCCCCGACCTTGTTCACGTCGATGAACTCAAGTTCGATCTCGGGCTTGAGTGCTTCGACGACTATCTCAGCAACGTGCCAGGTTCTTCCAGTGCAGGATCCGTAAATCAGTGCCGATTTCACGCATACGCTCCATTTGGGGTCCGAAGTGTTCGACCCGGATCCCGATTCGGCGGTTCGTGGCCTGGCTGGCCTTCAGCCTCGGGGCGGGTGGGATCAGATGAGATTGAATCTCAGTACTCTAGCGCGTTCAACCGCCCTCGGGGAGAAAAAAGGGTCTCTCGGGTCGCCAAAGCGCACTGTGGGACGTTCACGATCCATCCATACATGCGTTTGCCGAGGCGTCTTCACACGGTGGAGTACGCGGAAGATGACGGTCAGGGACCGGCCGCCTGGATGCGTCGATGTCCCCGAGATCCTCCGCACCGGGACGCGAGGAGCTCGGCGCGGGGCCCCCGGATGCACGGCTCTAGTTGAGGCCCACCGGGGCCCCCGTTGGATCCGCCTTGGCCGACTCGATCACCGCAGGATTCAGTTGCTCATAGGCATCTGCGCTGATGTACAGCGTGTCATGGGCGAGTCTCGGATCGATGGTCGACTCGTCGCCCAGGAGGCCGCGAAGGTCAAGTATCGAGTCGGTGGGAACCAATGCGCCCGCGACCAGATCGGCATTGATGGCCCTGACCGACTGGTTGATCTCATCCGTCCAGATGAATCGCCGTGAGAATGGGACTGGCCCGGGGGGGATGATCGTCATGACGAAGACCCGGGCCCCGCACCGTTCCAACTGGTCATGGATGGAGGTGATTGCTTCGCGGGTGGACTGCATGATCTCAGCTGGTGTCCGATGCGAATATCCGATCGACTTGAGGTCGTTGATCCCGATCTGAACGAGCACCGTGCGGCCATGAAGGTCCGGGTCGATCAGCCCCAGGGCCCCAGAAAGTTGAGTGGCCGCGAGCCCCGGAACCCCGATCGCATCGGCCCGTACCCCATCGATCTCGGGGAGCGGAGCCCACTGGCTGACTCGTGAATCACCGATGAGCAGCAGCGAACCCTCCGACTCGCCAAGTCGCTTCTCGATCAAGGTGGCGGCCACGGGATCCGCTCGAAGCGCGGCCGTGTTACGCAGCTCCCGGAGACCGCCGAGTGAGAGCCCGATGAAGATCCCGATGAACCCGCAGACCAGGCCGATGAATGAGGCGGCAAGCAGCAGCGGCCGCCCCGGGGGACGCTGGCCCTCGGGCCCGTGCTGGTTTCCTGCCATCGAGGTGCTCATCCGATGCGGCTCCGACCGCGGCGATCTTCAGCAGGCCTGGACCGCCGCAAGGATCTCCTCGAACTCGACCTGCTTTCCGGGATCATCACTCACCCAGGCGTAACTGATCTTTCCGGACCGATCGATGACGAAGGCGGATCGCTTGGCCACGCCCTTGAGTCCCATGAGATCCTCGTGAAGTGCACCGTAGCTCGCTGCGACCTCCTTGTTGAAATCGGACAGCAGCGGGAAGGGAAGTCCTTCCGACTCCTTGAACTTCTGAACGGTGAACGGCGAATCGATCGAGATGCCGAAGACCTTCGCCCCCATGTCGGACCACCGGGACCAGTCGTCCCGAATGGTGCAGAACTCGACCGTGCAGACCGGGCTGAAGGCCAGCGGGAAGAACAGAAGAACCACCGGATCCTCTCCGAAGAGGGAACCCACATCGACCATCTGACCCGGTGCTTCAGGCAGGGAGAACGGGGTGGCTGGTTCACTTACATGCATGCTTGTCATTTGGATCATCTCCATCAGGATCAGGAATGGGTACGGACTTCAGCATCGGGTTTCTCAGGTGATGCTCGGGGTATCGGGGGACAGCTCACGACGCACGATCTTACCCGTTGGGTTTCTGGGGAGTTCCCGGAGACAGCGAACGTCCCGTGGAACCTTGAACTGGGCCAGTCGCTCCCGGCAGAAGCTTCGAAGATCGGTGGCATCGAACGTCGCCCCCTCGACCAGTTCGACGAACGCCAGAGCCACCTCGCCACGACTCGGATCGGACTGTCCGATGACCGCGGAATCCCTGACCGTCGGGTGTGCGTTGAGCACCTCTTCGATCTCTCGTGGAAAGACGTTCTCACCGCCGATGATGAGCATCTCCTTGATGCGGCCGGTGATCGAAAGGAAGCCATCGGGGTCGACCCGCCCCATGTCACCGGTCCGGAAGTAGCCCTCTTCGTCGAAGACCGCCTGTGTCTCTTTCTGGAGGTTGAAGTAGCCCTGCATGACGTTCGGGCCCTTGATCCGCACTTCGCCGTCCTCGTTGGTTCCCAGGATTCGTCCATCGTCCTCGGAGACGATCTTGTATTCGATCCGGGGGAGGAATCGCCCCACCGTGCCCCGCCGATTCTCCCAGGGCAGGCACCAGTTGGTGACCGGAGCGGTTTCCGTGAGTCCGTATCCCTCGCAGATCTCGCGCCCGGTCTTCTCCTTGAAGGAGTCGTAGACGGCATCACTGAGCGGCTCGCCCCCGGACACCAGGTACCTCAGGGATTCCACATCCGCTGCGCAGAGGCTCTTCTGCATTCGGAGTGCGTTGTACATGGCCGGAATCCCCAGCATCGCGGTCGGCCGGTGCTTGCGAAGCAGTTCCAGAACCTTCTTGGGTATGAAGCGTGCGGAGTAGATCACCCCACAGCCGACGGACAGTGGCATGAGGGTCAGGACGGTCATTCCGAACGAATGAAACTGGGGCAGCACCCCGAACAGCACGTCCTTGCGAGTGAAACTGGCCCATGTCCGGACCTGTTCGACGTTGGCCATGAGGTTCGAGTGACTGAGTACCACCCCCTTCGGACGGCCTGAGGTCCCCGAGGTGTAGAGGATGACCGCGGCATCCTCCTTCGCGGGACGTTGTGCGCGACGCAAGGGGGGAAGACCGAGCTTCAGCTCCTCGAGCTTGATTGCATCAAGCCCCTCCGGCAGACCACCCACGAAATCGATCATCTGCCCGACGGTGATCACGGTATCGAGGCCTGCATCCTTGGCCACGTAGGCGAGGTCGTCCCGCGAGAGGAGGTAGTTGAGCGGAACCACCGTCCTCCCCTCGCCCCACACCGCGATCAGGCTTGCCGGGAAGAGCCCCGACGTAGGCAGCATCACTCCGATCCGCCGAGCATCGGTCCGCGCTCGTATCGCCTTGCCGATGTGCTGGGCCAGCACCCACATCGTGATTCCACGCCAGGTGCGCTGGTCGTCGATCACCACCGAACGCAGCGGAGAGCGAAGCAGATTGAATCGAATGCGTGTCCCGAGATCCTTCATGAACCAGTACGATACGCCACATGAACGGACTTCGCCTCCCCTGCACCCCCCTGCTTCGGACCGGCGTCTGGTTTCTCGTCGCCCTGGCAGGTGCCGTCGAGTCCGGCTGCCAGTCCTCAAAAGAAGCCTCCCTCGATTCTGCGATTCGCGCATACGACACTGGCAGCTACCAACGGGCATTCGACGACGCCAGAAGCAGTCGGCTCTCATCGAGCGGGCGAAAGCGTGCGGAGTCCGCCTACGTTGCCGGACTGGCAGCCATGATGATCGATCGGCCGGTCACGGCAAGGAATTTCCTCGAAGAAGCGGCTCGATCAGGCGATCGGGTCATCTCGGGACGGGCAAACGCCTCCCTGGGCACCCTGCTGCTTGAAGATCACGAACCACTGGCGGCGGCCCGCGCCTTTGATCAAGCAGCCGCCAGCCTCACCGGGTCGGATCGGACTCGAGCCCGTCGCCAGGCTGGCCTTGCCTACGAGAAGGCGGGGATGAACACACTCGCCAGACAGAGGCTCTCTGAGGCCGGACCGATGACTTCATCGCTTCCAGGTCGCTTCACGATCCAGGCGGGGTTCTTCAAGGACCGAACCAGTGCCGTCAGACGGGCGGAGGAACTGTCCGGACTCGGCCTCCGGTTGAATCTGGGCTCAGCGATGGTCGTACCAACGACCGCACGCGGAACCCGGGGATACGCGGTTCAGGTTGGTGACTTCAGCAATCGCGCCGAGGCGGAGACCGCACGCCGATCCCTCGGTGATACCCGGACCTTCGTCACGAAGGTCGCACAGCCCTAGGGGTCGAAGCGCGAGTCGACGGATCCGGGGGACTCCGGCCAACGTATCCTCATGCAGGTACGCCTTGAATTCGACTTCCTCCGAAAGGACGACCATGACAGCCCTCATCGCCGGCCTCACCCTTCTGCTTGTCGCGATCGGCTCGCATGGTCCCGGTCATCCATCACCACCCACCACCGACCCCGCCCCGATCCGCTTCTCCGGACCCGACTGGAGTGAGGTCCTTGAGCGACTCGAGGAGGATCACTTCGGCCCACGAGCCACGGAGGACACTCGGCGCGAGGGAATTCGAACACTGAGATCGATCGTCGCTCCGGAGGCCTTTCTGCCGATGATCGAACGTTTTCACGATCAACGGGATGACGTACGGGATGCCATGCTCGATCATCTTGCGGAGCAGCTCGAACCGGGGCAGGCCGCTCTGGCCTGGCTCGCCATCCATGCCCGGGACGAGCGCCTCAGAGATCGTTCAACCCAGCGTCTCAAGAAGCCCCCTGGTCATCTGGTCCTCGACCTGCTCGATTCCTCTCTGCGCCACCCGAACATGCACATCGCAACCCATGCAGCCCACCTGGTGAACGTTCTCGAGGTCACCGAGGCGATCCCCCTGCTGATCAACACCCAGATCACTGCGAGCGAGGTCAATCGCCGGGGCATTCCGAATGGCACCGGCATGATCCGAAGCGGTCGACAGATCAGCTACATCGCTGGAGTGCGTCCCGTCTTCGGCCCCGGTGTCGCTGCCTATCAGCCGATCGTGGGAACGATCAACGAGGGATTCGCGGTTGAATCCGGAACGGGCAGGCGATTGATCTGTCGACCGGGCATACACCAGGCTCTGGTCGATATCACCTCCCGCGAGATCGGTTCATCCACCGAGTCCTTCGGATACGACGTCGCGCAATGGCATGAATGGCACCAGTCGACCTACCTCCCGTTCAAGGAGGATCAGCGAAGGCAGGTGGAACGCCAGGAGTCGATCAAGCGACGGGCGGCCGAGATCGAGCGGTCACGATCCCGGCAGGGATCCGGCACCTGACGATCAACCGATGGACAGGACCGCGTGCGCGAGAGCCCGATAGTCGTCCGGGGTGTTGTACGCCTGAGCGCTGACCCGCACGTACCACCGCCCTCCCCAGTCCATCACCGGCACCTCGATGCGGTGTGCCTCGGAGAGGTGGGCCTGCAGCTGTGCCGCGTCACCAAACGCGCGGCGGGCGTGCTCGGGCAGTTCGATGGTGGCAAGGGATCCGAGCATCGATCCGTCGAGCGGACTGACCGGCTCGACCTGCCAGGCCTGAGTGAGCATCTGCTGGGACCAGACCACCAGATCGTGGTTCACCCGCCTCAGGGTATCCCAGCCGAACTGTTCGTCCGGGAATGCCAGAGCCTCCGGTACCGAGAGCCAGGGTGTGAAATCGGCGGTTCCTTGCCACTGGAAACGCTTGTAGAAGGGCTCTTCGGCGTGGTGGCTGATGATGGTCGGCTGGATCCGGTCGGCCACCGACGGGTGGACCTCGAGGACGGCGCATCCCTTGGGGGCGAAGCACCACTTGTGAAGGTTGCCCGTCCAGGCGATCGCACCGAGATCAAGGTATCGACGCACGTTGACGTCAAGCATTCCTGGCGCATGCGCACCATCGATCAGCACGCTGATGCCCCGTGGGACCAGCTCATCAAGCAGTGGCTCGATCGGAAACACGAGACCGGTGGGTGAGCTCACGTGATCGACGAGGAGCAGGCGGGTGGTGTCGGGAATCGATTGAATCATACGATCAAGCAGATCATCGCTCGAATGAACCGGCAGTGGCACATCGAATTCGACGTAGTTGGCGCCGTCGCGTCGCGCCACCCACTGCAAGGTCTTGCGGACCGCATTGTAGACGTGGCTGGTGGTCGCGATCGTGTCCCCCGGGTTGAAGGACATAGAGCGCACCACGGCGTTGATCGCACTCGTCGCATTGACCATGAATGCGTTCCCGGATGAGGCGCCGTGG
>JAYZFJ010000020.1:0-7788 GCA_036336805.1 Planctomycetota bacterium | reverse complement strand
CGTGGAGTGCCACCTGCACCGTTCCGCCGGCGCCTACATCTGCGGTGAGGAGACCGGTCTGCTGGAAGCGGTCGAGGGCAAGCGTGGCTGGCCGCGCATCAAGCCCCCGTTCCCCGCCGTGAAGGGGGTCTTCGGACGTCCGACGATCGTCAACAACGTCGAGACCCTGGCCTGCGTGGTCCCGATCCTCGAGCACGGTGCGGACTGGTGGAAGGGCCACGGGTGCGAGAGCACCATCGGCGGCGCTCCGTCCTTCGGGCCGAAGCTCATGGGGGTCTCCGGTCACGTGAACTGTCCCGGGGTCTTCGAATGCGACCTCGGGATCCCGTTGCGCGAACTGATCGAGAGCGACAAGTACTGCAAGGGCATGCGAGGCGGCAAGCGCTTCAAGGGTGCGATCGCCGGCGGCGTCTCGATGGGGATCCTCGGTCCCGACCAGTACGAGGCGGAGATGGACTTCGACATCGGCACCAAGTACGACGTGCTCGGCCTGGGCACCGCCTGTCCCACGGTCTTCGACGAGGACACCGACATGGTCGCGGTCGCCCGCAACATCGCCCGGTTCTTCAAGAACGAGTCCTGCGGACAGTGCACCCCGTGTCGCGAAGGCGCGGACTGGATGCTCAAGCTGCTCCTGCGCATCGAGCGGGGGGGCGGGACCACCAAGGACCTCGACCTGGTCCTGGAACTGGCCGGTTCGATGGGACTCACTCCCGGAACCACGATCTGCGGTCTCGCCGACGGCAACAACTGGGCGGTCCGGACGATCGTCAACAAGTACCGGGGTGAGTTCGAGGCGCGCCTCAAGCCGCACCTGATTCCGGTCACCATCTCCAGCTGAGCGCACCCGCGCGACCGACGCTCCCCTCCATCAGGACAGGCTCCGCTCCCGGAGCTCGTGCTGAGGTACCGGGTTCTCGATCCCTCGCTCGCATCGGGTCGGCAGTCGGCTGTGGAAACGTTCCGCGACCGACCCCGACTGCCAGGCGGCCCGAGCACTGGTCGGGTGCCATTGGTGGTAGATCCGGGCCTCCCGAACCGCGATCACCGAGCGTGCTCCGGACCGGTGGAGTCGCTTGCCCAGATCATCGTCCTCGTAGCCCCACTCCATGTACTCCTCGTCGAAACCGTTGATCGCCAGGAGGCTCCCCGCCCGGAACGAGGTGTTGGAGCCGACGATCTTGGGCTTGTGCGCCTTGGTCAGGTGGAATCGCCTGAGCACCTGGTGACGCCGAGCCTTGCGGTGGATGCGATCGAGCCGCGCGAGCTGCTCCGCAGCCACGTTCGCCTCGAGGTAGGCGTGCATGCCCGCATCGCTTGGGATGCCCGACGTGGTCCGTTCATCCAGAGGGATGTAGTTTCCGATGACGAACTCACCACGACTCGCGTGTTCGGCATGCCGGGCGATCAGGTCCGCCGCCGGAATGCAGTCCCCGTCGACGATCAGCAACCGGTCCTCTTCAGCCAGGCCGCGCCCGAGCAGGGATCGAATTCCGTTGTTTCGCGTCTGCGAGCGACGTGCTTCCGGATGGCGAGCTCGGTACACCTGGGTGAGGGGGGTACCGGTCTCCGCCACCACCTGCTCGAGCAGCGTGCCGATCCGCGGATCATCGGTGTCGCAGCTCACGGTGATCGAGGTGGCCGGCACCGCCTGGTGGGCATAGCCCAGCAGGGTTCGATGGAGGTGACGCGTGGTGTGGGTGGGAATGACCACGTGCACGGGGACGGCCATCTGGGGGTTCCTTTCCCGCCGGGGCGCGGTGGATCAGCGCATCCGAGAACCTGCGCCGTCGGTCATCCTAGCAGCCTCTGAGCGTGGATACCGGGGGGAATGGAACCACCCTCGGGCTCTTCACTTGGTCTCCTGCAGATGGGGGCGTATGCTGTGGGTGGAGTACCCATGCCGATTCTCATGACCCGCCCCGACACCCCATCCGAAGACGACACCTCCGGCGGTGAACCGCCGGAGCCTCCGCAGCCTCCGCAGCCCGAACCGGCTTCGGAGGTCGAGCTGCTTGAAATCATCGATCGAACCCGTCTGCTTGGCGACTCGGAGCAGGAGTTCCTCCGGGACGGCCTGCTTCGTCTCATCGAGGAGCTGGGCGTCAGCTGTCATCGCTGCGTGCTCGAGATCGTGGATGACCGGAGAATGCGTCTGCTCCACGAGCGCTGGATGAACGACCCTTCGACCACCGACGTGCTCACCTTCCCGATGTCCGCCCCCGACGAACCGATCGACGCGGACATCGCGATCTGCCTTCCCGAAGCGGAGCGTCGTGGCCGTGAGCTGGGTCACGACCGCCTGCGTGAACTTCTGCTGTACGGGCTTCACGGGATCCTGCACGTGCTGGGCCATGATGACCGTGATCAGACGGAGTACGTCCGCATGCACGCCGAGGAGGACCGATTGCTGGAGCGAATCGGTCTGGGCGGCGTCTTCGGCCCGTCGGACCGGTTCGAGGAGGGTTCTGGATCATGAGTGGGTGGATCGTCCTGGCGATCATCGTTCTCTTCGTCTTCCTGTGCTTCTACGTGGCCCTGCGCGAGGTGCTGCTTCAGAGCTCCGATGGTGAACTCGAGCGGGAGCTCGCGAATTCCGACCGCCTGGAGCGTGGGCGCTGGATGCTCGGTCGTCAGCTGGATCTCGCCACGGCGGTCCAGTGGAAGTCGACGGCGATCCAGTGTGCGATCGTGCTGCTGGTATTGCTGGATCTCTGCGGTTTCGAACGCGTCGATGTGCTCTCGGTCCTTCTGGCGTTCCTCATCAGCCTGGTGCTGCTCTGGCTGGCCACCGGGGTGATCGGACTCTCGATCGCCCGGCACGTCGGAATCTCGCTCGCAGTGCGGCTCTCCGCTCCGCTGCAGTTCGCGCTCGGCATCAGCCGTCCCCTGATCGCCACCGGTCGGTTCCTCGACGAGATGGTCCGGCGGATCACCGGTGCGAACCTCAAGGAACGCGATGCGGAGGAGGAACTGTTGCGCAGCGTGGAGGAATCCCAGCGCACCGGTGGCCTCGATGACGTTGCCGCGGAGATGATCGAGAACGTGGTGGAATTCGCCGACACCGACGTGAGTTCGGTCATGACCCCCCGGACCGACATCGAGGGGATCGAGTACACCGACGACCTCGCCGCGATCCGCGACTTCATCGAGCATGCCGGACACTCCCGGATCCCCGTCTATGCGGACAGTCTCGACGAAATCGAGGGCATCCTCTACGTCAAGGACCTCATCCAGTATCTGGGAGAGCGCGCCGCGGACTTCCGGCTGCGTCCGCTTCTGCGTGAGGCGATCCGGGTCCCGGAGACCAAGCAGGTGGGGGATCTGCTTCGTGATTTCCAGACCGCCGAGATCCACATGGCGATCGTGATCGACGAGTACGGGGGAACCAGCGGGCTGGTGACCATCGAGGACGTCCTCGAGGAGATCGTGGGCGAGATCCACGACGAGCACGAGCCGGACGACGACGAGGAAGCGACCTGCCTCCTGGTCGAGGAGGGAGTCTGGGACGTCGACGGGCGCTTCTCCCTCCAGGACCTCGACGATCACCTCGAGATCGTGCTGCCCGAGGAGATGGAGCCGGAGACCGTCGCGGGATTCGTCCTGGAGCACTTCGGTCGGGTGCCGTCCTGCGCCGATTCGTTCGACGCGCTGGGGTACCGCTTCCACGTCATGGAAGCCTCCGACACCCGCATCGAGCGGGTGCGAATCGAGCGGATCCACGAACGCTCGGAAGTGGAAGACGGCTCCGAGGCTCAGGAGCCCTGAGTCGATTCGCTCGGTTGGACGATCGGATAGACTGCAGGCATGGCACTCCTGCAGGCGAAAGGACTCGTCAAGAGCTACGGTGGCCGTCGCGTGGTCGACGGCATCCGATTTGACGTCGAACCCGGCGAGATCGTCGGTCTGCTCGGTCGCAACGGTGCGGGAAAGACGACTTCCTTCCGCATGGCGATCGGGATGATCACCCCCGAGGAAGGTTTGGTGCAGTTCGACGGTCACGACGTGACCCGCCGACCGATGTATCAGCACGCCCGTCTGGGGATGGGCTACCTCAGCCAGGAGCCCAGCGTGTTCCAGCGACTGACCATCGAACAGAACCTCATCGCGGTGCTCGAGACCACCTCGCTCAATTCCACACAGCGTTCGGCGCGCTGCACCGAACTCATGGAGCAGTTCGGTCTCGTGCACAAGGCGCGCGAGCAGGCCCGGACCTGCTCCGGAGGGGAACGCCGGCGGCTCGAGATCGCACGCGCGCTGATCACCGAGCCGAAGCTGATCCTCCTCGACGAACCGTTCGCCGCGGTCGATCCGCACACCGTGGAGGAGCTGCAGGCCGAGGTTCGTCGACTCGCCGCGACCGGCATCGCGATCCTGGTGACCGATCACAACGTGCAGCAGACCCTTCGCATCTGTGATCGTGCGTACATCATTCACAAGGGATGCAATCTCAAGGATGGCACCCCGCGAGAGATCATCAACGACGAGGATGTCCGCACCGCCTACCTCGCTTCGACCTTCAGAGGAGACGAGTTCGATGACTGATCGACGCCTCGGCTCCGTCCTGCTGGTCATTGCTCTGGCCACCCTCTCCACCGGCTGCGTTCGTCGTACCGTCGAGATCACCTCCACCCCCAGCGATGCCCTGGTCTGGGTGAACCACGTGGAGGCGGGGCGTACCCCGTTCTCATTCGAGTTCACCCACGATGGCATCTACGACGTGCGGGTCACTCATGAGGACTGCATTCCGATCGCCACCCAGGCGTCCACTGAAGTGCCGGTGTGGGACCTGCCCGGTCCGGACGTCGTGGCCGAGCTGGTGCCCGTCGAGTTCGAACGCGTCGTCGAATGGCACTTCGACCTGTCGCCGTTGGTCTTCGATCCTGAGGCACGCATCGCCTCGGCGAACGCGCTTCGCTCAAGGCTGGCACGGTCCGGTCTCACCCACCACACGACCCCTCGGGTGGTCGATGTGCCCGCTGATGGGTTGCCGCCGTTGATCGGCGGTTCCACGTTGCCGGCACAGGGTGGCCCTGGGAAACCCGCCGTGGCGCCGCCCCCGGCCGAGAGCCCGGATCGCGGCGATCAGATCGTCAACGAATGAACGAGGCCACCCGTGATTGGGGGGTAAGCCCACCGAATGGCGCCGGACTAAATCAAATCGCAAGCCGTTGTAAATTAGGTATTTGAGATATTCCTTCGGGAAGGATGGAAATGCCCATTGACCACCCTTGGGGGACGCGGATAAATTCAGTATTCCACAAGGACTTCTTCGTGGGCCCAGGCCTGCGTGAACGCACCGTCCGGATTCGTCGGAGCATCCGGGCGGTGGTCCTTTTTGGGCCTGTTTGGTGGCGAAATGCCGCAAACATGCAGGGTTCTGCTTCGATTTGCTTCGAAACAGCCTGCAGTGGTCTCCAGATCCCGCTCAGGAGCGATCTTCCGGCAGTGCCACCTGCTTGCACGGTCCCTTTCAGGCCCTAGGGTGCGTGGCACGATTCAAAGGAGCGATACGATGATCTGTCTGCTTGCATGTGTCCTGCCGGTCTGGGGATGCCTGGGTTCCACCTCGATGGCCACTGACTCGGTGCGTCTGACGCCGCAGTCCACGGCCCTGTCCCTTGAGCTCCTGGAAGTCTCACACGCCCCGGTGCGTACCGAGACGTCCCCTCGGGCGGGGAACGCCCTCGTGACCTCGTCTGCGGATGACCAGCCCACCTCGCCTTCTTCCGAGCGGACACTCGTCGGCCTCGACCCTGCGAGCCCTCGCTGCGGATTGCCGTATGCGACTCAGGGGTCGGTCGCGGGCTGGTTCGAAGTCGGCACCGGGGTCAATTTCGACGATGGTTGGATGGTGCTCGGCGGCGTCGGCGTCGAGTGGTACCCGGTCGACGGGTTCGCGCTCGGGTTTCGGGTGGATGGGGTCGGCATCGAACTCAAGGACACCCCGACCACCGGGGGCGGTGGGGGCGCGTTGCTTCTGCGATGGCACGTCTATCGGGCGGCCACCTGGTCGATCTACCTCGACGGAGGGTGCGGTCTGGTCTACTTCGCGGAGGAGGTTCCCTCGGGTGCCTCCCGCCTTGATTTCAGCCCCCAGGTCGGTGGTGGGGTGACCTGCGCGATCGCCGACAACCTCAGGCTCATGGCGGGACTGCGCTGGTACCACCTCTCCAACGCGCAGACCAATTCCACCAATCCCGGGGTCGACATGCTCCAGGCCTACGTGGGTCTGACCATCGGCTTCTAGGCGTCGGGTCGCGTCGGGAGTGGGCGTTCGGCTCAATACCCGTCGGGGTGGGTGCGGAACCAGTTCCACGCGGTCTCGATGATCCGATCGAGGTCGGTGAATTCGGCCGTGAACCCGAGTTCCTCGGTGATCTTCCTCGGATCGGCGGTCAGCTCGGGGGGATCCCCCGGTCGTCGTGCGCCGATCGTGACCGGGATCGGATGTCCGGTGACTCGCCGGCAGGCCTCGATGCATTCGAGAACCGAGTAGCCCCGTCCCAATCCGATGTTGTAGATCCGTTCGTCGCCGGGCTCGAGTGCCTCAAGGACCTGGAGGTGTGCATTGACCAGGTCGATCACGTGGACGTAGTCGCGGATGCAGGTACCGTCGGGCGTGTCGTAGTCGTCACCGAAGATCGTCATCGACTCCCGCTTTCCGTTGGCGACTTCCAGACAGATCGGAAGCAGGTGGGACTCCGGTCGATGGTCCTCGCCGATGCGGCCCTCCGGATCGGAGCCGGCGACGTTGAAGTAGCGCAGGGCGGCGAACCCGAAGGGGGTGTCCCGGCTTCGAGCCTGTGCGGCATGATCGATGAGGACTCGTTCGACCATCAGCTTCGACCAGCCGTAGGGATTCACCGGAATCTGTCGGCAGGTCTCCGAGATCGGAACCTGGTCCGCGGGTGGTTCGCCGTAGGTCGCGCAGGTGCTTGAGAACACGAAGCGCTCGATGCCCGCTGCGTCCGCCGCCTGGATCAGGGACAGGGCGCCCGCGGTGTTGTTCTCGTAGTAGCGCAGTGGTTCGTCGACGGATTCACCCACGTAGGTGAGCGCCGCGAAGTGCATGACCGCCTCGATGCCGTGCTCCTTCATCAGTCCGCAGAGGCGTTCGGTCTCGAGGATGTTCGCTTCCACGAACGTCACCCGGCCCGGGGTGACTGCTTCCAGGACCTCGGTGGCCTTCCGGTGACCGCGGAAGAGGTTGTCGATGATGAGAACCGAGTGACCGGATTCGATCAGACGGAGTACGGCGTGGGATCCGATGTAGCCGGCGCCACCAGTGACCAGGACGTTCATGTTCCGACCCTTCTCCTTCCGATGGAGGTCTTCGAGCGGGTGATTCCAGACAAGGGTAGCGGGAGCCAGCGCCCGTTGCCCGACTCTCCCGATCGATCGGAGCGAATTACGCATGCCTGAACACCCGCCATCCATCGCACCCTCCACGCGACTCCTCCGTGGCCTCGGCACGCTGGATGCGCTTCGCTGCATCCTGGGCGGAATCCTGATGGGGCTCGCCAACCTCGTACCGGGTCTTTCCGGAGGTACGATGCTGCTCGCCACCGGGATCTACGAACTGCTGGTGGGTGCGATTGCGGACCTTGCTCGGTTCCGGCTGCGATTCCGGGGCCTGGGGGTACTGGTGTGTGTGGTGGCTCCCGCGGTCCTGACCATCGTTCTGCTCTCCGGAGTGGCTGGGCGGTTCGTGCTCGAGTATCGCTGGATCGCCTACAGCCTCTTCATAGGCCTCACGCTGGGCGGTGTACCGGTGCTGGTTCGTGC
>JAYZFJ010000019.1:0-7296 GCA_036336805.1 Planctomycetota bacterium | reverse complement strand
GGTGCCCGGGTCGGGATCGGTCGGATCGTAGTTCGGGTTCGCTGAAGCCGTAGTGTCCATGGTCCGGATGATGCCCTGGACGATGTCGTCGATGTAGGTGAAGTCACGCGTGTGCTTCCCGTGATTGAACACCTTCAGCGGGCTTCCCTCGAGGATCGCCTTGGTGAACACGAAGAGCGCCATGTCCGGCCTGCCCCATGGTCCGTAGACGGTGAAGAACCGCAGTCCCGTGGTCGGCAGTCCGTAGAGGCTGCTGTAGGTATGGGCCATCAACTCGTTCGCCTTCTTCGTCGCGGCGTACATCGACATCGGGTGGTCGACCGAGTCGCTCACGGAGAAGGGGAGATTGCGATTCCCTCCGTAGACGCTGGAGCTTGATGCATACACGAGGTGCTCGATGTCATTGTTCCTGCACCCCTCGAGGATCGTCATGAAGCCGGACAGGTTCGCATCCACATAGGCAAATGGATTCTCGATCGAGTAGCGGACTCCCGCCTGTGCCGCCAGATGGATCACCCGATCGAACCGGTGGTTCTCGAACAACGCCCGCATCCCATCGCGATCCTCGCATTTCATGCGGATCATCTCGAAACCGTCACGCGCCTCGAGTCTGCGAGCCCGGGCCTCCTTGAGGGAGGGATCGTAATAGTCGTTGAAGTCGTCGATTCCCACCACCTGCTGGCCACGATCCAGCAGCGCATGCGAGGTCGTCGAGCCTATGAATCCTGCAGCACCTGTCACGAGAATCGGCATTCCCGGATCTTACGCTAATGCGGTGCGCAATGCCTCGATCACCCGGGACTGCTGGAGACGGGTCAGTCCGGATCCGCTGGGCAGGCACAGCCCCCGATCGAACAAGTCCCGTGAGACGTCGTGTTCCGGCAGGTGTGATTCGTAGTCGCATGAATCGTAGAGCGACTGTGCATGCATGGGGCACCAGACCGGCCGGGCATCGATCCGGGCATCCGCGAACTGCTTCAGGATCCGATCCCGCATCCCGCGGCTCTCGAGCAGGCAGCAACTGAGCCATCGGGTCGATCTCCCGTAGGCGGCTTCGGGCATCCAGCTCACGTTCGGAATCTCTTCCAGGCCGGTGCGATACCCCTCGAAGATCCTGCGCCGCTTCTCGATGCGGTCATCGAGAACCCTGAGCTGGCCACGACCGAGTGCGGCCAGGAGGTTGCTCAGTCTGTAGTTGTATCCAAGTTCGGAATGGTTGTAGGCACCGATTGGAGAAGCATCTCGGGCCTGGGTGGCCATGAACCTGGCTTTCGAGATCAGTTCGGGATCCCGGCTCACCAGCGCACCTCCCCCGGAAGTGGTGATGATCTTGTTGCCATTGAACGAATACACCCCGAGGTCGCCGAACGTACCCACCATCCGATCACCGTGCGTCGCTCCCAGCCCTTCCGCGGCCTCGTCCAGAACCTTGACTCCGAACTGATGGCAGAGATCGCATATCGCAGGCAGATCGGCCGGCTGTCCGTAAAGGGAGACGGCGATGCATGCACGAGGGACGCTCCCCGCCTCGGCCATGCTCCGAAGCTTCCTTTCAAGGGCCGGGACCGACATGCACCAGGTCTCTGGATCCGAGTCCACGAACACCGGTTCCGCCCCGCAGTACCGGATCGGATTCGCACTGGCCACGAAGGTGAGCGATGAGCACACCACCTTGTCACCCTCCTTCACTCCCAGAAGCTTCAGTCCGAGGTGGATCGCTGCCGTGCCGCTCGACACCGCGCATACGTGTCGCCCTCCGGTCGCCACGCCGAGTTCCTCCTCGAAGGCGTCCAGATCAGGTCCGACCGGTGCTATCCAGTTGCTGTCGATGGCCTGCATGACCAGCTGGGCTTCCAGTGGTCCCAGTTCGGGGGGGGACAGGAGGATTGGGTCCAGCCGATCAGTCATCGGTCGAACTCGATCCGGTCGGTTCGGTCGACGAATTCGTCTCCCGCACGCCGAGGGCCGATCGCAGGCCTATGTCGCCGGCAATCTCCGGAACCAGGCTCAGCGCCAGGAGCGTGCTGGGAAATGCAACCAGCCTTCCGCTGAACAGGGTCGTGTTGAGCACGCAGTATGCGATCCAGGTGACGTATCCGGTGATGAGAACGAGTCTCCAGTTCCGGTTCCCCGTGATCGTGCAGGCGAGGAGGATCATCCATGCACAGAGCAACAGGAGGCCGACGGCTCCCGACTCGGTGAGCATGGTGATGAACGTCGAGTGAAAGTCATCACGTATGACGTGCTTGTTCTCGGGAGATTCGCTGACGATGTACTGGATATGCGGGTCGTTCGCGATGATTCGACCTGCCGATCCTATTCCCGTACCGAGTACCGGATGGTCGGTCCACTCCTGCAGGCCGATCTTCCACCAGGTGATCCGGTTGCCTTCGATGTCGAAGACGCCGCCTTCGTAGGGGGTGGTCATTCCCTCCCATGCGTTGACAATTCGATCACCGATGTGGGTGGTGCTCGCGATACCTGCCACCGCCAACAGTCCGCCTGCGACCACCGCCAGGCTTGCCCCGCGTCGGCGGAGCGGATTTCCCACCACCACGGCAACCAGCAGCCCGCCGATCAGACCCGCGAACGCGGAGCGTGCGGCGGTCAGTACCGCTCCCAGGATGATGATCACGAACAGCGGCACTCGGAATCCCCAGCGGTGCGTCCGGGGTGAAGGTGAAAACGCGAGGTAGCCGAGGGCGAGCGAGTACCAGAGGCAGGTGTGTCCGGGGTGTTCGGACAATCCACCGAGTCCGTGATTGCCGTCCACGAGGTACTCGACGTACTGCGCCCCGCATTGGAAGAGGATACCGGCCGTCAGTGCCCGAAGGAGCAGGTCTCGGTGGGCAAGCAGCGGAACCAGTGCGGGTATGAGCAGGAGATACCGTGATCCACGCAACAGGCGAATCCCCTGCTGGGCATCCGATGACCAGCTGGTGGACATGCCCAGCCATACGAAGACCAGAAGCGTGGCGATCATCACCGGTGCAGACGGCAGAGCCCTCCATGTCCGCCACAAGGTCGGTGCCCGCAGCAGCGTGTATCCGAACAGGATCGTCGACGACACCGTGGCCGGGCTGCTCGCCAGGGGGATGCAGAAGAGTGCGATCATCGCCATCGACAGGTGCACGCGGTGACCGATCGGGTCCCGACGCGCCGCCCATTCGATGCAGTCGGCCTGCGACGCCGTCGCGTCCGGTGTGGGTATGTCCCTGAACAGAGGCATGTGCAGAGTTTATTGGATACTCACTCGCAGAGACCGAAGGTCATGCCTCCCGGCTGGTATTTCAGTCGAACATCAGTGAGAATGAGCCCATGTCCATCCACGATCCAATCACCGGTCGGCGAATCCGCATGGGTATCCTCGGATGCGGACGCATCTCGGGAAACCACTTCAAGGCGATCGAGGCTCACTCCGAGGACATCGAGCTGGCGGCGGTCTGTGATACGGATCCCGACGCTCTTTCCCGGGCAGCCGCGGACCACGGCGTCGCCGGGTACGCAACGCTCGATCAGATGCTCGAATCCAGCGATCTGGACCTCGTTGGCATATGCACCCCCAGCGGTCAGCATTCCGCTCAGGCTCAAAAAGTTGCTCGTGCCGGCGTACACGTGGTGACCGAGAAACCCATGGCGACTCGATGGCAGGACGGGCTGGAGATGGTCCGGGTCTGCGATGAGTGCGGAGTTCGCCTCTTCGTCGTCAAGCAGAACCGGCGCAATGCGACCCTTCAGCTTCTGAAGCGAGCGATCGATGAGAAGCGCTTCGGTCGGATCCACATGGTCCACATCAACGTCTTCTGGACGCGCCCGCAGGAATACTACGATTCCTCCCGGTGGCGCGGCACCTGGGAGCTCGATGGTGGGGCGTTCATGAACCAGGCCAGTCACTACGTGGATCTGCTGGAATGGCTGATCGGTCCGGTGTCGGATGTCCAGGCGATGACCGGGACCCTGGCCCGGGACATCGAGGTCGAGGACAGCGGGGTTCTGAATCTCCGATGGCGCTCGGGCGCACTGGGATCGATGTGTGTCTCGATGCTCACGTATCCGAAGAACCTCGAGGGGTCCATCACCGTCCTGGGCGAGAAGGGAACCGTCCGGATCGGAGGGTTGGCCGTCAACGAGATCCAGCACTGGGCGTTCGAGGACGTTCGCCCCGAGGATGCCTCGATCCAGGACGCCAGCTACGAGACGACCTCGGTCTACGGATTCGGTCATCCTCTCTACTACGAAAATCTCGTGCAGACCCTGCGCGGGGAGTCGAAGGCGGCCACTGACGGACGTGACGGACTGAAGTCGCTCGAGCTTCTGATCGCCGCCTACCTCTCGGCCCGTGATGGCACGACCGTCTCGCTCCCCCTGGAGTACTGAACGTGGAGACCAGGATCCATCCCACCGCGATCGTCGATGATGGGGCGTCCATCGGTGCCGGTACCCGGATCTGGCACTGGGTCCATGTCTCGGGCGGTGCGACGATCGGAGAACGGTGCTCGCTCGGCCAGAACGTCTACGTCGGCAACGCCGTGGTCATCGGCAGCAACGTGAAGATTCAGAACAACGTCTCGGTGTACGACAACGTGACGCTCGAGGACGATGTCTTCTGCGGTCCGAGCATGGTCTTCACCAACGTCTACAACCCCCGTTCGGCGATCGTTCGAAAGGACGAGTACCGGGATACCGTGGTCCGCAGGGGTGCGACGATCGGAGCCAACGCCACGATCATCTGCGGGGTCGAGATCGGTGCCCATGCGTTCATCGCCGCCGGAGCCGTGATCCGGGAGGATGTTCGCCCGTTCGCCTTGATGGGCGGGGTGCCGGCGCGCCAGATCGGGTGGATGAGTCGCCATGGGGAACGCCTCGACCTGCCGCTTTCCGGCGAGGGTGAAGTGTGCTGTCCCCACACCGGTGATTCCTACCGACTATCGGGTGATTTCCTCGAACACCGTGCGCAGGGCACCTGATTCAGCCGCCCGACTGGTATCCTGCACCTCAATGGGATCCGCATCCCGTTGCACGTACAGGCACTATCCCCTTTGGAGCATTCCATGGACCTCGCAGGTCGTACATTCGTGGTGATCGGTGGCGCCGGACTGATCGGCTCCCACACCGTTGATCGACTCCTCCAGGAGGATGTCGGCAAGGTCGTGGTCTATGACAACTTCGTCCGCGGCAGCATGGAGAATCTTGAGGAGGCGCTTCGCGACAAGCGAGTGAGCGTTTTCGAGGCCGGCGGCGACATCATGCAGACCGACATCCTGGATGCGGCCCTCGAGGGAGCCGACGGGGTCTTCCACTTCGCGGCACTCTGGCTGCTCCAGTGCCATGAGTACCCGAGAAGCGCCTTCGACGTGAACGTCCGGGGGACGTTCAATGTGATGGAATCCTGCATCAGGAACGGGATCAAGCGGCTGGTCCATTCCTCCTCCGCATCGGTCTACGGGGATGCCGTGACCGAGCCGATGGACGAGGATCATCCCTTCAACAACCAGAACTTCTACGGAGCGACGAAGATCTGCGGGGAGGCGATGCTCCGGGCGTTCCACCACCGGTACCAGCTTGACTATGTCGGCCTCCGGTACATGAACGTCTACGGTCCCCGACAGGACTACCACGGTGCCTACATCGCGGTGATCATGAAGATGCTCGATGCGATCGACCGGGGCGAGAGTCCCACGATCCTCGGTGATGGGTCCGAGGCATTCGACTTCGTGGCGGTCGAGGACTGCGCACTGGCTAACGTGCGCGCGATGCAGGCCGACGCGACGGATCGCTTCTACAACGTGGGAACCGGAAGCCGCACCTCGCTCAAGGAACTCGCGGGCATGCTCGTCGACCTGACCGACTGCGACCAGCCGATCAAGTACGCCGAACGCAGCCAGGCGACCCTGGTGCGCAACCGCATCGGCTGCCCCAGGCGTGCCATCGAGGAGATCGGTTTCACCGCCGAAGTGGACCTGCCCGAAGGGCTTCGCCGACTCATCGAATGGCGATCGACCCACAAGGCGGAGACCGAGGCGCGTCGCCGGGCGGTGGGACTCACCTCATGACCACCGATCCGGCCACGACCAGGCGAACGATCCAGATCGCCCTTCCCTCGACCGGCGAAGCCGAGTGCGAGGCGGTGCGGGAATCGATCCTGAGTGGCTGGGTGACCCAGGGGCCGAAGGTGGCTGCCTTCGAAAAGGCATTCGCCGAACTGCACGGGGTGAAGCATGCCCTGGCGGTGACTTCCTGCACCACCGGACTGCACCTCGGGCTCGCCGGCATGGGAATCGGTCCCGGTGACGAGGTCATCGTCCCCGCGTTCACCTGGGTCTCCACCGCGAACGTGGTGCTCTACTGCGGGGCGACGCCGGTCTTCGCTGACGTCGATCCCCTGACCAACAACATCGACGTCGCAGACGTCGAGCGGAAGCTCACTGATCGCACCAAGGCCGTGATTCCCGTTCACCTCTTCGGCCTGTGCGCCGACATCGACGGATTGCGTGCGGTCCTGCCCCCGCACGTTCGGATCATGGAGGATGCGGCCTGCGCCGCAGGAGCCAGCTACAAGGGTACGCCCGCCGGGGCGCTCGGTGACGTCGCCGCATTCTCCTTTCACCCCCGCAAGTCGATCACCACCGGCGAGGGGGGCATGGTCACCACGAATGACGATGAACTCGCGGAACGCATGGGCAAGATGCGCAACCACGGGGCGGAGATCTCCGAGGAACAGCGCCACCACGGGCCGAGTCCCTGGCGATTGCCGGAGTTCAACCTGCTCGGGTTCAACTACCGGATGACCGACCTGCAGGGCGCGATGGGCCTGGTCCAGATCGGCAAGCTGACCGACTTCGTGGCGGAACGTCAGCGATGGGCGGAGCAGTACTGCGACCAGCTCTCGGGAATCGAATGGCTACGAATGCCACAAGTTCCCGAATCGGGTCAGCATGCCTGGCAGTCGTTCGTGACCTATGTCGATCCCACGAAGGCGCCGATGCCGCGCAACAAGCTGATGGCGAGGCTGAACGATCTCGGGGTCTCGACCCGACCGGGAACGCATGCGGTGCATGAACTCGGGTACTACTCACGGAACTTCGGTCTGCATGCAGACGGCCTTCCCGGTGCACGTGACTGTGCCGCAAATACGATGGCAATTCCACTACACAATCAAATGAACGGTGAAGACTACGCCTACGTCATTGATTCGATCCTGAGTCTCGACCACAGCTCTGGCTGAGACCCCTCATACGATGTCTCTCATCATCCCCCATTCTCGGCCATGGATCACGGAGTCTGACCGTCGATCGG
>JAYZFJ010000018.1:0-28331 GCA_036336805.1 Planctomycetota bacterium | reverse complement strand
CGCCTCACGTCGCGCTGACCCCGCATCATCGAACCGGAGCCAGCCTCGACTCCTCCGCACAGACCGCATTCCACGCCGCGGTCAGCCGTCGTACGCTCCCCGCCCCCGGCAGTGCCAGCGAGGGCGCCACCTGGTGGGCACTGAACTCATCGAGCTGCCGTTCGTAGTCCGAGTACGCGGCGCTCGAGACGCCGATGGCACGAGCGGCTGCGAGTCGGTCCTCCCACGCCGCACGATCTGCGCGGTCGCGCAGTTCACGACCGATCCCCTTCTCCGCGATGCGATCGAGTCGCCGTTCGATCACCTCGAGCATGCGGGGCGCGCGACCGATCTTCACCCACCCGGCATCGGCCAACGGCGTCGGGACCAGGGCGGTGATCTCCGACTTCATCGATGAGATGATCGGTTCCCACTGCTCGGGAAACGGGATCGAGAACCGTTCGGAGAGCGTGCCCAGTCGAATGAGGATCTGCTCGACCGCGTTGACCACCGACTCCGCCGAGTCCGACAGTCGTCCGTGCCCCGCATCGAGGCAGGTATCGAACTGATCCCGACTCCGAATCGACCAGGAATCGGTGCTCTCGAGGAAACAGGCATCGACCAGAAGGCTCTCGATCTGTTCGCGCACGGTTCCGGAGCCGCGGAGTTCCGCGTAGCGGTCATCCAGACCACGCCCATCGAGCAACCAGTCAAGGTGGCCGGAAAGGGCGGACCCGCACGCACCGACCAGGGCGGTGGTGATCCCGCGGTGGTGCAGTCGCATCGCCTCCGAGCGCGAGGCACGAAGCGTCGGGGCGAAGCCGGTTCCGTCGTGCTGCATCGCGACCCAGGCGACCAGGCGTCCGGTGACGCCGGGCACCAGAAGCGATTCCGGCAGCGGCTCCTCGGGAAGTTCGGGGCTCCCTGGAGGACAGAGTGACTCCGCGAGCGGCTCGACCTCGTTGGTGAAGGCGGCGTCGACCTCCTGCCGCAACGACTCGAGCAGGGCCGCGGGCTCCCGACCGCGCGCGAGTTCGGCCCCCGCGCCGTCGGTCACCAGAATCACCATCGACAGGTGTTCGGGAAGGCGCTCCCGATCGAAGTCCCGCGCGGTGACCTCGAGCCCTCCGAGCCGGGTCAGGTAGCAGGCAAGTTCCTCGAAGAGGTCCCCGACCCCGAACTCGAGGGCCTCCGCGGCCTCGGCCGCGGTCTGGGCGATCGGGGTGAAGCGGGTCCGAACCCGCTTGGGAAGGGAGCGGATCAGGACCTCGACCTTCTCGGTCAGGAGGCCCGGCACCATCCAGTGCAGCCGGGTCACGTCGAGCTGCCCGAGCGCCGCCAGCGAGACCTCGACCGTCACGCCATCGGAATCGACCCCGGGATCATGGCGGTAGTCGAGCCGAAGGTCCGCACCGCCGGGATCGAGGGTGTCGGGAAACTGCGCCGAATCAATCCCACGCCCCTCGGTATCCATGAGGTCCGATTCCGTCATCACCAGGAGGCCCGGCGCCCGGCGCTCGGCCTTCGTGCGCCATCGCTCGAAGCTCGGTGCGCTGTGAATCTCCTCCGGCACCCGCTGGTCGTAGAACGCGAACCGCTGCTCGCTCGGGGCGAGCAGATCGTGGCGACGTCCCTTCTCCTCGAGCTGCTCAACGCGGGTGCGCAGGGCGATGTTTCGCTTGAGGAACTCGGCACGCGTACGGAGCCGCTCCTCCACCAGAGCCTCGTGGATGAAGACGTCGCGTGCGGTCGCAGGGTCGATCGGGCCGAAGGGGACCCGGCGACGCGGCACCACCACCAGCTGGCCGAAGTGCACGCGCTCGTAGGCGGCGACCTGCCCCGAGTCGACGAGGTAGTGCGGGTCCTCGTACTCACGACGGACCAGGTGCGGCGCGACGCGCTCCACCCAGTCGCCCCGGATCTTCGCCGCGAAGCGGCCGAACCGACGCGTGGTCTCCATCACCTCCGCGACCACCACCCAGGGTGCATCGGTCCGGGCGAGTCCCGAGGAGGGATGCACCTGGAACTGCGCACCGGTGACCATGTCGTAGAGACGCTCCTCGTTGCGGCGACCAAGGTTCGAGACCAGGCCGGAAAGGATTGATCGATGCAACCCACCCCATCCGCCGTCGGCAAGGTTCGCGGCGCGAAGCGTCGGGACCTTGAGCTCGAAGACCTCGCGAACGGTTTCGCGAAGCTGGCGATGGACCTCGAACCATTCCCGCATGCGGACGTTCGAGAGAAAGCGCGCGGTGCACCAGCGGCGGGTCGCCGAAGACCCTTCCGATCGGTGCTGCGTCTGGTAGTCGACCCACAACCGGAGGAGCCCGGCGAAGTCGGACTTCTGGTCGCGCCAGGGCGAGTGTGCGAGGTCGGCGGCAGACTCCTGTCCTGGAGGTCGCAGTCGGGGATCCTGGATCGAAAGCGCGGAGGCGATCACCAGCACTTCCGGAAGGACGCGTTCCTCGATCGCGGCGACCAGCATCCGTCCGATGCGCGGATCGACCGGAAGCCGTGCGAGCCGACGCCCGATCTCGGTGAGCATGCCGGGGCGGTCGACCGCTCCCAGCTCATGCAACGTCGCCCAGCCCTCGTCGACCAGGCGGGAGGACGGGCGATCGAGAAACGGAAAATCGTCGATCGCCCCGAGTCCGAGGCCGAGCATCCGCAGGATGACGCTCGCGAGGTTCGAGCGGAGGATTTCCGGCTGGGTGAATTCCGGGCTGCCTTCGAAGACCGCTTCGGGATAGAGCCGGAGGCATCGACCGGGGGCGATGCGACCACAGCGACCGGCACGCTGACGAGCCGCGGCCTGCGAGACCTGCTCGACCGGCAGTCGCTCGATCCGCGCGCGCGCGCTGAAGCGGGCCACACGCGCGAGGCCGGTATCGACCACCGCAGTCACCCGAGGCACGGTAAGCGAGGTCTCCGCGACGTTGGTCGCGAGCACCACGCGCCGACGGTCCCCCGGGGTGAAGATCCGCTGCTGCTGCGCGCTCGGAAGCCGCGCATAGAGCGGAAGGCATTCCCATCGATCGCCCAGGGCCCCGGCCAGGTGGTCGAGTGCATCACGGATCTCCCGCTCCCCCGGCATGAAGACCAGCACGTCCTGCAGGCCATCCCAGCCCTCGAGGCGTCGGATCGCGGCCTCGATGACCGAACCACTCGTCACCTCGATGCCTTCCAGTCCGAGGTCCGCGGTTTCGAGGTACTCGATCTCGATCGGATGGGTGCGACCGGAGAGATCGAGGACCGGGCAGGTGTCGAAGTGCGCACTGAAACGCTCTGCATCGATCGTCGCACTGGTGATGATCAGCTTGAGGTCGCTTCGACGCTTCAGGAGCTTCGCAAGGTAGCCGAGGAGAAAGTCGATGTTCAGGGATCGTTCATGCGCCTCGTCGATGATGAGCGTGTCGTAGCGGTCGAGATCGCGATCATCCGGGGTCTCCGCGAGAAGCACCCCGTCGGTCATGACCTTGACGCAGGTCCCGGCACCGTGCGCCTTCTGGAAGCGCACCTGCCAGCCGACCAGGCCGCCGAGTTCCGTGCCGGTCTCTTCAGCGATTCGGGTCGCGACGCTCTGGGCGGCGACCCGCCGCGGCTGGGTGTGTCCGATCAGGCCATCGACACCACGCCCGGCTTCGAGGCAGAGTTTCGGCAGCTGGGTGGTCTTCCCCGAGCCGGTCTCCCCGCAGACCACGATGACCTGGTGTTCGCGGATCGCCGCCAGCAGCTCCGCGCGACGACGGCTCACGGGAAGCGCCTCGGGGTACTGGAACGAGCGGTCTGCGGCGGAACGGCGGGCTGCCAGGACCGCTTCCGCGCGATCGATCTCGGTACCGATCCGGGCGAGTGAACGATCGATCGGTCGACCGGATCGGCCGTTGCGCGCCACCTTGGTCAGCCACCGACCGATCGAACGGCGTTCGAGGCGCGGGCAGCCCTGGAGTCGAGCACGGAGCCGCTCGATGTGTGAGTCGGGAGGCATGGGTGCATTCTAGGTCTCGACGGCACCCCCCATCGCCCGGAAGTCGCACGATGCCGCGGAACCGGGTAGCCTGTCGCTTCCGGACGGATACCGCACCGGACGAGGGCGCTTAGCTCAGTTGGCTAGAGCATTCCGCTTACACCGGAAAGGTCACTGGTTCGAGTCCAGTAGCGCCCATTGCCCTGATGAGCTGGTCCTCCCGGCTGTCCCCGATCCACCGTGCGGCGTTTCGCGGCAGACCCGGCCATTCAGTCTGGGAGTCATTCACCGCAGACGCCCCATGAGCCCAGGAGCAGCGCCAGGTCGGCACCGTTGACGAGGTTGTCATTGTTGAGATCGCCTGCGCAGCTGCCGCCAGAGCTGCCGCCGTCGTCACCATCGGAACCCCCACCGTCACCAAGACGGATCCCGAAGATGCCGGTCGCGTCATCGAGACTGACGGTGTAGTCCACCCCACCGGTCAGGGAGACACCCGACTGATCGCTGGCTTCGTCGGGGAGTGCGAAGTCCGCGGACACGTTGCCCACCCAGACCAGCGAGGCCTCGACGTCCCCGCCGACCGCCTGGAGTCCGATGGTGCTGGTGTCACCCGCCGATCCATGGAACCACAGCCACTGCTGTTCGCCCGCGGGATGGTAGCTGATGGTGCCGTTCTCAAGGGTGAAGTTCGGAATGGTCAGGTACGGGTCGGAACCGGAATCGACCGGGTCGTTCCACCTGAGGACGACCCCACCGGGACCGGTGAAGCTGAGCTGGTGCCCCCCGACCACGAGGTCGATCAAACCGTTTCCCGTGTACTCCTGATAGGTGGTGGTCCCGATCGGGTGATGGGTGAGGGAGTTGTCGCCAATGATCTCGTAGTTGATCAGGTCCGCAGCCCCCAGCACGTCGAGACCGAAGGTGATCGACTGCCCCGCCTCGGCGGAGAAGCCCAGATACTGGCTGCCGGAGGTGGGGCCGGTGGTCGATTGCAGGAAGCTGACCGTGGTGCCCTCACCGCCTGCTTGCAGAAGGACCACCCGTATGCCTTCGTCCCCACCACCACCATCACCATCACCCCCGGAGGAACCAAGTGCGGCCGACGTGAGGGTCAAGGCGAACACGGGGACGAGCAAGGACGCTAGGACAGTTCGAGTGATCATCATCAGACTCCAGTCAAGGGCGTTGTTGGTACCTTCATAGTCGCCCATGTTCGGCTCAAATCAATGCTCGACCCGGACTTGCGAGTGGATTTGAAGACTCGTGCTGATAAAAGCGATCGACCGGGTGCATCCTGTACCATGGCACCCCTCAGACCTCGGCATCCTCGTACCCCCGACACCCCAGCAAGGCAGAACCCATGAACCTCAACGAACCCGTCGCCCAAGGCACCTTCGAGCTCACCTCCACCATCGTGGAAGAGGGGCAGTCCACCCTCTCCTTCGAAGGGAAGCTGCCGAACTTCGGCATGGTCTGGGCGACCCACACCCTGCAGGTGGGCGGCGAATCACGGATCTCCGGGACCCTGGTGGGCAACGGCCGTGCACTCAATGACGAAGGCGACATGCTGGCCTCGGTGATCTCCGGTCTTTGGAGTCGTCAGAAGGAGATCCTCCACCTGACCACGCTCGATCAGCTCAATACCGGTGACCAGGTACTGGTTCGCTGCGAGGTCAACCTCCGCACCAAGCAGGCATCCGTCACGGTCTTCGAAATCGACTGATCAGATCGGATTCAGCCACCGGACGTGGAGTCCGGCGTTTCGACCTCGGCCGGGGCCGCGGGCGGCGCCTCCGACCACTTCCGGGCGGTGGTCACCGCGATCCGAATCACGAAGTAGATCACCAACACCGTCCCGAACGTCTTCCAGAACGCCTTGCGCTGCCAGTGCGGCCGCCGGTTTCGTATGGGTTCGAACTCCTGTGGATCGTCCATCATCACCTCCGAGGGAATACGGGTGGCGAAGCGGACGCCACTGCCCGCTCCAAACCATGCGCCCTGGGCCTGGTTCAGTTCGTCCGCTTGTTCAAGCGCCGTCCGACCGCGTCGAACCGATAGATGTCGCCATCCTCGGTGAGGCAGTCGCCTCGCTCATTGATCGAGACGAACTTCGGACCACGGTCCGCGGAACCGGCCGCGATCGCAGCACCCACGATGGCGACGAGAAAGGCCGCTCGCCAAAGGCGATTTTCCGTTCTGGGGGTCATGAGAAGCTCCTTCTGGCTGGAGAACCGTTCGACCGGGTCAGGTGGATTCCATCATCCACGTCATGAGACCGGTGGTTGACTCGACCAGCGTAGCGTGACCCTCAGGGTGAGACCACACCGGCGGCAGGGTGAACGCATTCCCACCGGTGTATAGTTTCTCGATGAGCGTCGACCCCCAACCCCGTTGGTGCATCGCCGGCAACGGTGCGATCGGGATGTCGCTCGCCCATCGACTCCAGCAGCAGTCGGTCCCCGTCACCCTCCTGACCCGAGACGACCTGGGCGCGCGATTGTCGCTGACCTACCAGCCGATCGAGGGCGATCCGGTCGAGTGGACATGCGAGGCTCGATCGACCCCGGACGGGCGACCGATCGACCACCTGGTGATCGCGACCAAGTCCGCCGCGGTACCGGAAGTCCTCGACACCTGGTCGGACTCGCTCGCACCGTGCGCCGTGGTCTACCTGCTCCAGAATGGCATCCGGTTCGATGCGCCCCCACTTCCCGCCTCCACCCACGCCCTCCACGTGGTCAACGGCGGTTTCACCGCGTACCTCGCCGCACCCGACCACGTGGTCCAGTCGGCGATGAAGCCGATCTGGATCGGCGACGAGGCCGGCGACCCGATGCCACCTGAGCTCAAGCGCCCCCTGGACCTGCTCAACGCCAGCGGGTTCCGCGCACAGTGGACGCGTTCGATCATGCGGCTTCGCTGGCGCAAGGCCGCCGTCAACACCGTGCTGAACACCCAGGCCGTCGTCTACGACTGCGACAACGGAAGCCTGCTGTCGCATCCACCGGCGATCAAGGACACGCGACTGATGTGCGAGGAACTCGGAGCGGTGTTCGAGTCATCGGGCATCGACCTCACCGGCGACCAGCTTCTCGAGGCGACCCGGGAGGTCATGGAGTCCACGGCGCGGAACATCTGCTCGACCCTTCAGGACCATCGCAGCGGACTGACCACCCACGAACTCGACCACATCACGCTCCCCCTGCTGGAACGGGCTCGCCGGCAGGCCGTGCCGACCCCCCGCTGCGAAGCGCTCTATGCTGAGGTCACCCGACGATTCGGGGACAACGCGCACCGGTCCACCACCCGCTGAACCCGAAGAGACCATCATGATCAAGACCTTCGCCATCCTCGCCGTACTCATCGTGCTGATCTTCATCATCCTGGCGCTCTACACGCAGTTCACGAAGGGCACGGGCGGAAAGCAGGGATGATCGACCTCGGTCACAGCTGACTGAACAGCAGGTAGACCAGGATCGTGACCGGAATGAGCACCAGAATGAAATGCAGCACCGAGGCGACGCCTCCGCTGCGCATCCAGCGCGGTGGCTGGTAGAACTCGACCGCCGCCCGCGTCGACGGATCAGCACCTCGCATCATCTCCTCGTGGCGCTGCCGCACCCGTGCCAGCCCCGAACGAACCAGCGGCCAGATGAAGATGGTGCACAGCACCCCGACGATCAACGAGACCAGGAACATGGCACGGCTCCCGAGAAGACCGGCGATGAAACGGAGGAGGCACGTACCACCTCCGGACGATCAGACGGTGACATCGACCGGTTCCTCGCACCCACTTGAAAGGTCCGTCGTACGCCCACTTCGGTGCCTCACGGGAGACGGTCACCCTTGCGCTGGTTTTCGAGACGAGTGATCAGTTGGAGATTCTCCAGGCGTGCACCACCCCCTCGCGACTTCGGAACCACGTGGTCGACCTCCATCACGTCGGGATGCCCGCGATCGAGCCCCGAGAAATGCCTGGCCCACCAGGCCACCCGATAGCCCTTGCGGATCAACGCACGTTCCCGAGGATCGGTTGCTCGCATCGCGCGTGGTATGCCCCGGACACAGCACCGCCACCCGGAGTGACCCGCCCGAATCGCCTGTGCCTTGAGGTTGCCTGCCATGGGAACACCGTTCGTTTCCACGCCTCCGACCGAAGAAAGGCGTGGTGCACTCTGTTGTACCACCCCAGCCCGCAGGATAGGATGGTCGGACTGCCGAGGGAGCCTCATGATCCACCCGCGACACAGTCCACCCCCCGCCACCCTCCGGTCGAGCACCGCCTCGTCCCGGCGTCTCATCGCCGGCATGCTGATCTCGGCCCTGGGGCTCGGGCTGGCGACCGGCTGCCAGGACCTCTTCCTCGAGAAGGCACCCAAGCGCACCAAGGAAGATCGGATCGATCGCACCAACTTCACGATCGAGGTCGACCCGATCATGCGAAACACGGTGGCCAGCGAAGGCATCCTCACCGGATACCAGCCGACGGTGGTGCACGGGTACGGGTTGGTGGTCGGACTCAAGCAGACCGGCAGTCGGCTGGTACCCGCGGAAGTGCGCTCGATGATGGTCGAGGAGATGGCGTTGAGGGGTATCGGCGATCCACGAAGCGGCTGGGACCACCTCACCCCGGATTCGATGCTCGACTCGGAGGACACTGCGGTCGTGGTCGTCGAGGGAGTGATTCCTCCGGGGGCCCCGAAGGGATCCAGTTTCGACATCCGCGTCTTCGCGCTTCCCGGCTCGACCACTTCGAGCCTCGAGGGAGGCCGACTCTACACCACCGACCTGCGTCCCGGACCGCTCGCCACCGGCTCCAAGCAGGCCTTTGCGCTGGCGAAGGGCTCCGGTCCGATCTTCATCAATCCCTTCGTCGAGCCCGGCACCTCCCAGCGAAGTTCGATCAACAGCCTCAGTGGACGAATTCTCAACGGCGGCACCACCACCAAGGACATGCCGATCAAGCTGCGCATGGCGACCAGCAGCCACGCACGAACCGCCACCGTCGAGAAGGCGATCAACAGCAACTTCCCCCGAGAGCCGGGGCAGAAGGAGAAGACCGCACGCGGTGAGAGCGGGGACTCGATCTGGATCAGCGTGCCGCCCTCCTATTCGGAGAACACCGAGGAATTCGTCCAGCTGCTCAAGCACACCTCGCTCAATGTCGGAGCCCCGGAGGCGACCGCGCAGGCGATTCGCCGGGGCGTCCTGGCCAATCCCGGCGGAGCGGATGCCGCGCGCTGGCGGTGGTGCGCCCTCGGCCCCAAGGCGGTTCCGATGATCCAGGACCTCTACGACCACGCCGACGAGGCGCCGCGGTTCTCCGCCCTCAGCGCCGGTGCCCGCCTCAATGATGCGTTGGCCGTTCCCCATCTGCTCGACGTCGCGAAGACCGCGCGAAAACAGTCCAGACGACTGGCCGCGATCGCGGAACTCGGCCGAATGGGCACCAATCCCCGGATCGACCTCGGACTGCGGGAACTGTTGAACGACCCGGATGTCGATGTCCGACTGGCGGTCTTCGATGCGATGGTCAAGCGAAACGACCCCACCCTGATCGAGATCCCGGTCTCCGGACGCTTCACGATGTGCCTGGTCGAGTCGGACCACGACATGATCTACATCGCTCAGACCGGGAGCCCCCGGGTCGCGATCTTCGGCGATGCCCTGGAGCTGAAACTGCCCCTGACCGTGAACACCTGGTCGGGCCGCCTCCTGATGAAGGGTGATGCCGACGACGAGGAGATCCAGGTCTTCTACCGCAGTGTCGATGGTGAGGCACCGATCATCGGTCTGGCCCCGACCGACGTTCCCGGCATGGTCCGCTTCCTGGGCCACGAGACCACGATTCGCGAACCCGACGAAGGACTGGGCCTCCAGTACGGAGAGGTGATCGGAGCCCTCCACCAGCTCTGGAGCAAGGGCTACATCAGCTGCGACTTCAAGGCGGAACAGGACCGAATCCTCGCGGCGATCCTCGCCAACGAGACCGAGCAGGAGCGCATCCGACGACCGGAGTTCGACGAGGACGCCACCGGGGCCCCCTTCACGCCCAGCCGGCCCGGAGAGGATCCGAACCAGATCGACCCGATACCTGCCCGATCCGGCCTTGAAGGCGAAGGCTCGAAAGGCGATACTGTCCCCAGATAGCCAGAGATCGCGACTGGGTGCGCACGGCCACGGAACGGCCGTATCGAGGCCATGTGGCCGGCAGAACGCACTCGGAACCGTCAGGAGTCCGTATCGGGATCCGGACGGCGCACACCGACAGGAGGTCGAACCGCATGCGGCTCGCCAAGCTCACCGTTGCAGGATTCAAGAGTTTCGCCGACCCCACGGAGTTCGTGTTCGACGAACCGACGATCGGCATCGTCGGTCCCAACGGCTGCGGCAAGAGCAATGTCGTGGATGCGATCAAGTGGGTCCTGGGCGAACGAAGCGCCAAGAGTCTGCGCGGAAGCGCGATGCTCGACGTCATCTTCGCCGGCAGTGCCTCGCGCAAGCCGATGGGTGGAGCGAGCGTCACCCTCACCTTCGAAAATCCGGTCGGGGAGTGCACTGAGGAGGACGCCTCCGGCGGAGTGACCACCACCTCGCGACGCGCGCTCCCGGTGGACACCGAGGAGGTCGACGTGACTCGCCGCCTCTTCAGCGACGGCAAGAGTGAGTACCTCATCAACGGAAACAAGGTCCGCCTCCGGGACATCAAGGAACTCTTCCTCGACACCGGGATCGGAACCAATGCCTACTCGATCATCGAGCAGGGCAAGGTCGATGCGATGCTCCTGGCGAATCCCGTCGAACGTCGGGCGATCCTCGAGGAAGCCGCGGGAGTCGCCAAGTTCCGGACCCGCAAGGTCGAGTCCGCACGCAAGCTCGAACATGCGGAACGAAACCTGCTGATCGTGCGCGAACAGCTTTCGAACACCGAACGACGGCTTCGCATCGTTCGCGGTCAGGCGGAGAAGGCGCAGAAGTACTCCAGTCTCGAGGAGCGACGCCGTGACCTGCTCACCTCCGTCTTCCTCGAACGGTTTCACTCGATCCACGAGAACCTGCACGGGCTCACCAGCCAGATCGCAGAGGCGAACGAGGAGCGCAAGCGCGTCCACGCCGAGGTCGAGCAGCTGGAGGAGGTGAAGCAGGCCGCGGAGATCGAGCGCCATCGACTGCAGGAGGACCAGCACGCGCAGGAACAACGCCGGCTCGAACTCCAGTCACGCGAGACCCAGGCGACCCAGCGTGGGGAGATGACCCGCCGCAACCTCGAGGAGGCGACCCAGCAGCTCGAGCAGGAGGAGAACCGGATCCGGGAGTATGCGGAGTCCCTGGAGACCCTCACCACCGAAGCCGGCACGCTCGACGAAGCAGTGCGGGAACTCGGCGAGGCGATCGAGCGGTCCCAGCAGGAAGTCGGACGAGCCGAACAGGCACGGACCGCCGCGGCAGAGGCCGCCGCCCGCTCCCGGGCCGAGGTCGACCGACTCCGAGACGGTACCGCTCGTCTGGAACGTGACATCGTCGGAGCGGAAGGCCACCTGCAATCGATCGCCGAACGCGAGCGCGCGCTTCAGGACCAGATCACCCGGCTCGAGTCCAGGCTGACTCCCTTCCAGCGGGAGCTCGACCAGCACCAGGTCGAACTCAATCGGTGCCGCAACGAACACCTGGTCGCGTCCGACGAGCTGCGCTCCCTCGATGCCATGCACCTCGAACAGACCCGCATCACCGAGGACCTTGACGACCAGCAGGCTTCCCTTCTGGAACGACTGGGTGCGATGCGCGAGGAACGCTCCGCCAAGCGCTCCCGCCAGCACCTGCTCGAGGAGATGCACCGGGAACGCGAGGGCCTCGGCGACGCCGTGCGCAAGGTGCTCGAGCGGCCCGATGACTTCCGAGGGGTGCACGGCCTGCTCGGTGACCTCATCGAGACCGATCGAGACCATGCGGACCTCGTGGAGTGCGCACTCGGCGACGACCTCCAGGCACTCCTCGTCGACGACACGAACCACATCGATCCGCTGCTGGGCGAGATGCGGCAGCTGGACGGCCGACTGGTCCTGCTGCCCGTCCACCCCGCCTCTTCGACTCCACGCCCCCCCGCGCCACGCGTGCCGGGTGCGACCCCCCTGCTTTCGATGATCAAGGCCGAGGGTCCCGCGCGGATCGTCATCGAGCGCCTGCTGTGGAACACCTGGCTGGTGGACGGACTGGAAACCGCACGCGAGCTCGCCCGCGGCCCGCTTGCCGGGGGGCGATTCGTCACCCATTCCGGAGAGCGATTTGATCCTGAGGACCGGCTCGTGATCGCCCCGACCGCCCGAGAAGGCGCCGCCCACGGCTGGCTGGCCCGCAAGGCGGAGCTCCGGGAGCTGTCCGAACACCTGGTGGCCTCCGATCGGGAGGTTGCCGAACTCGAGTCGAGCCTGGCCAGCGTGGAGGCGGAATCGGGCAGTGCGTTGCAGCAGCAGATGGCGGTGGCCTCGAAGATGGAGGAGGCTCGGGCCCAGGTCATCGAGACCACCCACCAGGTCGAACGAATCGAGCAGCTCATCGAACGAGTCAAGCGGGACCGCCTGTCGATCGAACAGGAACGAGACGAGCTCCAGTCGCGGTTCAACGAGATCCACGAGGCCGAAGCGGAGCAGCGCGACCGACTCGCGTCGCTGAATCGCCTGCTCGAGGAGCAGAAGGTCACGGTGATCGCCGGGGAGCGGACCGCACGTGAGCACGCCAATGCGGCCGAACGTGCCGGAGAGCAGCTCTCCGACGCCCGCATCACCCATGGCGAGGTGAATGCCAACCTCGAATCCACGCGAAGGGAACGCCGTCAGTCGACCCTTGCTCGCGAGGAGGCCGAACGCCAGGTGGCGATCGGGCGGGAGCAGCTCGAACGCCGACAGGCACAGACCGCGCGCTTCCGGCAGACAATCACCGCCGCCGAACGGGAGGTCGCGGAAGTGACCTCGGAACTCGCTTCGATGAGCAGCGCCTTCGCGGAATTCGCACAACGCAGTGACCGAGCCGGGGAGACCCTCGCCAAGGCCGCGGAAAGCCTGCACGCCGCACGCGCCCGAGGCTCCACCGTGGAGCGGGACGTGCACGCGCTCGAGATGGCTCGGCGAGAGCAGGAACTCAAGCGGGAGAACCTCGAGGAACGCTCGATCGAGGAGCTCGAACTCGATCTCGCAGACACCTATCCCGAGCATCGCGACCAGCGCGGGGGCGAGGAGTTCCAACCCGTCGACCTCCACGAGGCGGAGGCGGAAGCCGCTGAAATCAAGGAACAGATTCGCAAGCTCGGGAACGTCAACCTCGATGCGGTCGAGGAGCTCGACGCCCTCCAGGTCCGCAACGAGGGCCTCGAGAACCAGCTTGCCGACATCGATGCGGCACGCGAACAGCTGACCACCCTCATCGAGGAACTCGACACGATCAGCCGCGAGCGGTTCAAGGAGACCTTCGAGACGGTCCGAGAGAACTTCGCGGGCTCCGGTGGCATGTTCCGCAAGCTCTTCGGGGGCGGCAGCGCGGACCTCTTCCTCATGCCGGACGAGAACGGCGAGACCGATTGGCTCGAGAGCGGCGTGGAGATCAGGGCGAAACCGCCCGGCAAGGAACCACGAGTCATCAACCAGCTCTCCGGAGGCGAGAAGACGATGACCGCGGTGGCCCTGCTGATGGCGATCTTCAAGAGCAAGCCCTCGCCGTTCTGCATCCTGGACGAAGTCGACGCCGCGCTCGACGAGGCCAACGTCGAACGCTTCTGCGCCGTGGTCCAGCAGTTCCTCGATCGATCCCACTTCATCGTGATCACCCACCACAAGACCACCATGCGCATGTGCGACAAGCTCTACGGCGTCACCATGCCGCAACGCGGGGTCTCGAGACGGGTGTCGGTTCGATTCGACGAGGTCAATGAACAGGGCGAGATCGCACCGGAAGCCGCGGACCGACTCGACCCGGATCCCCCGGCCCTCGATGCAGCGCCTTCGGAGCCCCCCTTGCTGGAGGTGGAGCGGATGGATGCCACCCCACCCGCGCGTGCGAACCTCCTCAGCGGCGCCTGGGATGGGGACCGTCCGGTCGCGGCGGAGCCCGACACCTCGGAGCAACCTGAGCGCGGGCGACTCGCGGAACCCGCCCCGCCTTCCGAATGATGGCGGGGCTCAGGCAGCGGCCGCACCCAGCTGCGCCCAGATCCGGGAACGCAGCGAGCTGAATCCGGCAAGCACCTCCCCGAGCACGGTTCGACGGAGTTCCGAGGCCTCCTGGTCGATCAACGCCTCGCAGAGCGCACGGATCGAGTCGACCGCCTGAAGCTGGGAGATCAGCAACGCTCGCTCCAGCTCCGGACCGCGGCCGCTCAGAAGCGCCATCGTCGTCCACTGTCGGATACGGGAGCGTGCCTCGACCTCGACCAGGGGAAGCCCGTCGTTGCCGGGAGTCACCACCGGTGGCTGCCCCAGGACGTCGGTGAGGCGCCCCACCGCGGCTTGCGATTCATCGGCGATCGCCCGGACCAGTTCGGCCACCGGTTTCGGAAGCGACTTGATCAGGAGAATTCCGTCGACCCGCGACTCATCACCGAGCAGGTCCAGCAGAAGGGTGTAGCCGGCATCTCGCTGCGCGACTCGAGTCGAATCGGCCTCGAGCATGCGGTGGGCCCGCTCGCGAGAACAGCCACCGAGGAGCAGGACCCCCCCGAGCAACATGGGCCAGACGACGCGCATCAGCCACCACCTCCGGCGTCCAGTGCTCCAAGCAACCGGAGCAGGTGCTCCTCGACTTCCTGAAGCTGTGGCGAGGGCGTTCCTGTCGGATCAAGGGGATTCACGACGTTCATCACGTGGTTGCCACCGGGAATGATCAGCGGCTCGACCCCGGCCCGACCTGCGATCAAGCGGGCGTCAGCGAGCGAGACGGTGGCGTCATCGGAACCGTGGGCGACGACCAGTGGTGCCTGGATCGCCTCGGCCATCGCCAGGACATCGTGCGCGTCGGGATCACCGGTGATCTCATGGAGGAAGGGCGGACCGATCAACAGCGTCTGACCGGTTCGATCCGAGGTCACTTCCACTCCGCGACCCTCGGAGAGCTGCGCGACGTGCTCATCGGAAAGACGACAGGGATCGGCCGGCGCCGCGAGGGAGAAGACACCGTCCACCTCCAGACCTCGCCCGGCCGCGAGAATCGAGGCCAGCCCGCCGCGCGAGTGCCCGAAGAGCACGACCGGGGCCCCGGGCGACACCGCGCTCAGTTCGCCCGCGCGAACCGCCGCCACCAGCGCGTTGAGGTCACGTACCTGTGCATTCCAGGTGTCGAGCGCAAAGAGGTCCGGGCGCTCGAACGTCTCCTGATTGCGGGTCATGCCCGAGTGCGCGAAGTTGAAGCGCACCGAACTCCACCCGGCCGAGGCGACCACCCTGGCCAGCCGGGGAAACATCCCATAGTCCTTGTACCCCTTGAAGCCATGCGCGATCAGGACCGTGCCACGTCCGCCGCCCGAGGGTTCCTCCACGTCACAGAAGAGATGCCGGTGGTGACCGTGGTGGTCGACGATCAGATCGACCGCACGAGCGTGGAGGTCGAGCGACACCGATTCAGCCCTTCATCCGCGAGATCACTGCATCAGCGAAGGCCTGGGTCGAGAGCGAACCGCCGAGATCCGAGGTCTTCTCGCCTTCCATCAGGGCGAGGTTGTAGGCATCGCGGATCCGCTGCGCGGCCCGTCCGCAGGCTTCGTCCGATCGGCTCCGATGGAGGTGGTTGAGCATCATCACCCCACTCATCAACAGGGCCAGGGGGTTGGCGACCCCCTTCCCGGCGATGTCGGGAGCGGAACCGTGCACCGCCTCGAAGACCGAATGCCGTGCCCCGTAGTTGGCTCCCGGCGTGACTCCGAGTCCGCCCACAAGCCCCGCGCAGAGATCGCTCAGGACGTCACCGTAGAGATTTTCGCAGACGATGATGTCGAAGTCCTCCGGCTGCTGGACCAGGCGCATGCAGCCGGCATCGATGATGCGCTCGTCGTATTCGATCTCCGGAAACTCGGCATGCACTTCCTTGGCGCAGCGGATGAAGAGCCCGTCGGAGAGCTTCATGATGTTCGCCTTGTGGAAGGCCGTGACCTTGCGTCGTCCGTGTTCCCGCGCGAATTCGAAGGCGAATCGACAGATCCGCTCGCAGGCGGACCGGGTCGCGACCTTCAACGAGGTGACCACACCGTCGGTGATCTCGTTCTCGATTCCCGCGTAGAGCCCCTCGGTGTTCTCACGAACCACCACGACGTCCACGTCGGTGAACCGCGTGTCCACCCCCTCGATGTTCCGGACCGGTCGAACCGCTCCGTAGAGGTCCAGGGTCTTGCGCAGAGCGACGTTGACGCTCGAGTACCCTCCGCCCACCGGCGTGGTGCACGGCCCCTTGAGAGCGATCCCGTGTTCCCTGATCGACTCCACGGTCGCCTCCGGAAGAACGGTGTCGTGCCCGGCTTCCAGGGCGGAGGCGCCCGCGATCGCCGGAACCCAGTCGATCGGAGCCCCGCTCGAGTCGATGACCTGTTGCGTCGCGGCCGCGACTTCGGGGCCGATGCCATCACCGGGGATCAGAACGCAGGTATGGTGCATGGAAACTCCAAGGGATTGAGGATTGGAAGCCCCCGAGGGGACTGTGAGGATACCATGCACCACTACTCGACCAATCGGACAGGTGAGCACCACGATTCAATCGACCACAGAACTTGATGCCCTGGTGATCGGAGGCGGCGTGGCCGGCCTCTGGTGTCTGGACGCGCTGATCGAGTCGGGCCTGGACGCCGCGCTGCTGGAATCAACCGCACTGGGGACCGGTCAGTCGATCAGCGCCCAGGGAATTCTCCACGGAGGAGTGAAGTACTCACTCTCCGGCCTCCTCGATCCCGCCTCCAAGGCGATCTCCGAGATGCCGAAGCGCTGGGACCGCAGCCTCGCAGGAACCAGCTCGCCGGACCTCGCTCGAACCACCATCCGCACCGAGGCCTGCCACCTCTGGCGCACCGACGACCTGCGATCGCGTGCGGGCATGGTCGGGGCGAAGCTGGCCCTGCGAGTCCGGCCACAGGCACTCGCTGCCTCGGACCGTCCCGCACCCCTGCGAGCCTGCCCGGGTGAGGTGGCGCTGTTGCCCGAAAAGGTCGTCGAGACCCCGAGCCTTCTGCAGGCCTTCGCCGATCTTCATCCCGAGCGCCTGATCTGGGGATCGCTGATCTCCGGCGATGCCCGATCGGAGGAGGGAGCCGATCTGCGCATCCGAGTCGCCGACGAGACCGAGCTCGACCTGCGAGTTCGACGTGTGATCCTGACCGCGGGAGCAGGTACTCCGGAACTCATGAAGCGGCTGCAGCTGCCAACCGAAACCATTTCCATGCAGCGACGCCCTCTGCACATGGCGATGGTGAAAGGACCACCCGATCGCCTTCCGGAGCTGAACGGACACTGCGCCGATGGTGGCCGGACCCGGGTGACGATCACGAGTTCCACCAGCCGGGACGGCAACCGTGTCTGGCAGTTGGGCGGCGCCCTGGCCGAGGACGGCTGCGAACAGACCCCCCCACAGCTGATCGAATCCGCAACGGCCTGCCTCGCACAGGTCCTCCCGGGATTCGACCCCGAGGACCCGAGCTTGCTCTGGGCGACCTATCGAATCGACCGAGCGGAGAAGACGACCGCCGGAGCCGGGCGGCCGTCCGGAGGCTGGGTGGGTTCGCTGGGTTCCGCGATCATCGCCTGGCCGACGAAACTGGTGCTCGCCCCGGCGACCGCGGACCGGATTCTCCAGCAGTGCCCCCCGGCACGCTCGCGCACCGACGCGCCTCCGCCGCTGGTGGGACTTCCCACCCCTCCCATCGCGCAGCCGCCCTGGGAGGTGGCCACATGGACCTGAGACCGCTGGGTGCTACAGGAGTCGAGGTGTCGATGATCGGATTCGGTGCGTTCAAGATCGGACGCAACCAGAAGACCAAGTACGCCGAGAGCTACGATCTTCCCGGGCAGGAGGAGGTCGATCAGCTTCTGGACACGATCACCGATGCGGGGATCTCGCTGATCGACACCGCACCGGCCTACGGATGCAGCGAGGAGCGGATCGGTGCCTGGCTGAAGCGTTCCGGAGCGCGGAATCGAATCATCCTGGCGACCAAGGTCGGGGAGGAATTCGAGGCGGGCCGCTCCCACTATGCGTTCGACCGCAACTCGATCAACCGGTCGATCGACCGAAGCCTCACCCTACTCGGGGTCGATCGACTGGACATCGTCAACGTGCACTCCAACGGCGAGGACCTGCGCATCATCGACCAGACCGACGTTCTGGAGGTTCTGGCGACCCGACGAGATCAGGGAGACCTGGGAGTCGTCGGCTTCTCGGGCAAGACGCTGGCAGGACACCGTCGGGCGATCGAGCATCCCGTCGGCATTCGCTCGCTCATGATCGAACTGAACCTCGAAGACTCCGATCAGGCGCCGATCCTGGAGGAAGCGCACGAACGAGGAATCGGTATCCTGATCAAGAAGGGGCTGGCCTCCGGCCGCGCGGGCGCGGAGGAATCACTCTCCTGGCTGCTTGCGAACCGGGCGATCTCGAGCGTGGTCATCGGATCACGATCCGCCGGGCACATGTGCGAGAACCTCGCCATCGCCCGAGCCCTGCGCTGAGCGCGGGTCGCCTCCGCGGCCTCAGCGTGGTGCCTTCGGAATCACCAGAACCATGTCCAGGGAGAGGTCGGCGGGATCTGAGCCGATCAGCGATCGATTCGCCTGGTAGATCAGGTCCCAGTACCTGGCGGAACCGTAGGCCTCCTGGGCGATGCGGGAAAGCGAGTCACCACTGCGTACCTGGTAGCGAGTTCCG
The DNA here is from genome assembly GCA_036336805.1 of Planctomycetota bacterium. Classification (GTDB taxonomy): domain Bacteria; phylum Planctomycetota; class Phycisphaerae; order Phycisphaerales; family SM1A02; genus UBA8087. Next base: position 9,499 of record JAYZFJ010000018.1, on the reverse strand, counting down.
GGGCTCGGTCTGGCCGCGACCACTCCGCCGGATGCCGGCTCGGAGCCACGACGCCCGGTCGTGGGTGGTGCAGCGGTCCTGGCGGGCAGGGTGAGCTCCTGACCGATCCGGAGTCGATCGGGTTCGAGCCCGGGATTTGCCGCGACGATTCGTGGCCAGTCGCTCTCGGCCCCGAACCACTGCTTGGCAATCGAACTGAGGGTGTCGCCCGAAGCGACTCGATACGTGGTCCCCGTGTCCGAAGACGGACGAGCAGGCCTCGAGGGGGCCTGGGGCACGACGACCGGGGTGGTGGCGAGCAAGGGCTGCTCCACCGCCTTGATGGGCGTGGTGGGCGCCACCGCCGACACGAAACGGGCCGGCGCGAGCTCCGCAGAGCCGACGATCGCTCCTCGCAACCGAGCAAGCTCGGCGGTGGAACCACCTCCACCGAGGGAGATCCGGGTGAGATCGCTGGGGTCCAACCGGGTGAATTCGACCACGACGGAATCGACCAGCACCGCCCAGGTCCGAGCGGCGTTGCGATTCACCAGCATCTTCAGACGCTCCCGGGTGTCGGTCCCCAGGGTGAGTTCGACCGCAGGGGCTCCGTGCTCCGGCGCCGACAGATCGGCGGAGAGGATGTCCACCCCACGACGCCTCGCCGGAGCGAGACTCTGGCCGGCATTGCTGAAGAGCATGACGTACAAGGCCTCCTCGTGGGTGGCAGCCACGAGCCCGAATCGATCCTGCAGGTACCCGATGGGATCGGCCTTCAGGGCCGCCCGCTCCTCTTCAGAGGAGGCGACGAGCTGTGGATCGGCGATCGGATACCAGCCGGCCGCCGCGCCAGGAAGGGTCAGGGGGCCCGAAACGGACAGGGTGCGCCGCTCCTGGTCGAGATCGATCCCGCCGGGGGCGCTGGCCGGTACCGTGACCCGGAAGGCCACCGTCTGGGTGGCCACTGGTTCCCGAGGTGCCGGGGCCTGAGAGACCACCGGAGCAGGTGTCGAGGGCTCCGCGGCTGGCCCAGGCTCGCTGACCGCGGGTGCGATCGACGGCGACTGGGCATCCTCACCGGAGACCACCAGGTAGTAGAAACCGGTACACATGAATGCGAGAACGATCAATGCAATGACGATTCGGCTGCCTGCCGTCATGAAGCACCTCCGTGGGTCGTGGTCTGGTCGATGAGCTGTCTGAACGGTTCATCGGCAGATCAGATCATAGAGGTGCACAAGCTGTCGATCAGGAAATCGACCACAGCCGACGGGTTGTCCACCGCCGTGCGCCATCGTCCGCGACTCGAACCGTGCCTTACGTGGTGGCGACCGCCCCGGACTCGGAAGTCTCCTCGCTGGAAGGGCTGCTGCCTCCCACGCCCCGGCGGTAGACCAGGGGTGCGGCGATCGCGACCGAGGAATAGGTGGCGGCGATCAGACCGATGAGGAAGGTGTACGCGAACGGCCGGATGCCGGTTCCGCCCAAGTTGAAGAGGATCAACGCGGTGACGATCGTGGTGCCACTGGTCAGGACCGTTCGGCTGAAGGTCTGGTTGATCGAGTCGTTCACGCAGCTGGCGGAGGCGTAGTTCAGCCGCCCGCGGTTCTCACGGATACGGTCGAGGATCACGATCGTATCGTTGAGCGAGTACCCGATGATGGTGAGCAGGCCCGCGATGACGTTGAGGTCGATCCGGAACTCCTCGATGTTCAGCGAAGCCGCCCAGCCGGTGGAACCGACCATCACGCTGATGGCGATCGCTCCGAGGCAGACGGAGATGTTGAAACAGACCGCCAGAACCGCGGCCAGGGAATACCAGATGTCGCCAAACCGGACCCAGATGTAGACCAGCATGCCCAGGAGGCTGAGGATCACGGCCACGACCGCACTGGCGATCAGGTTCTGGGCAACGGTGGGCGAGAAGCTCGAAACCTCCTCGAGGCTCGCCTCGCGCATCAGCGCACCGGAGACCAGCCCCCACTCGGGTTTCGCGAGCTGGCTGTCCCAGACCTCGAGATCGACTTCGTAGGAGCTCAGGGCCTCGTCGCTGACCAGCACCACGAAGTCGGTGTAGGTCCCATCCGCACCGGACGGGGTGATGCCCACGACCTCCGTGCGGCGGCCGAGGGTCTCGGCGAAATCAGGCTGATTGCGCAGTCGCTTGAGGCGTTCAGAAAGATCCGACGGGGTGATCGGTGGCTCCACGTCCTCCACCAGCACCGCAACGCCACCCCGGAAGTCACCCACCGGCTGCACGACGCCGGACTTCCCGATGCATTCCCCGATCGTCGCCTTCTCGAGCGCATAGGTGCGGGAAGCGTGATCGGAGTCGCCCTCTCCGCTGAAGTTGACCGGAGTGGTCACGTCCAACTGGTCGGCGAACGCCTGAACGACCGCCTGGACGATCGCCCCCTGGATGACGTCCTCGTCACTGGTTCCGGGCGGGTTGGCGACCTTGACCTGGAAGGCGGTGGCCTCGACATCGGGCGTGGTTTCGCCGGAGGTCAGAATCGTCGCGGAACGCAGCTCGGCGACCGGAGAGTCGGCGGGTGCCGCGTCGCCGACCGCACGCAGGCGCTCGCGGATCTCCTGCAAGGGCAGCAGCAGGTTCCCATCGGAACCGGCCTTCTCGCCATCGGTGGCTGCACGAGTCGACATGGTGAGGCTGACGCCACCACGGAATTCGGTTTCCAGAACGTCCTTGCCGGTCGAGAAGAACAGCCAGAGACCGGTGATCGCGAGGGCCAGGGAGAAGAACTGGAACACCGTCCGCATGCTCACCCAGTTGATCGAGGGCTGGAGAAGGCGGTGAATCGCGGGAATCACGACCGGAAGCATGAGCCCCGGGAAGCGCTTGGCGCCGAGCCCGTCGATCAGGAAGTCGAAGATGAAGCGGGACACGAAGAGCGTGGTGAAGAGGGTGCCCAGGACCCCGAGGGAGAGCGTCAGGGCGAAGCCCTTCACTTCCGTACCCGCGGTCTGGTACAGCACGAAGCAGACGATCAGGTTGGTGACGTTGCCGTCGAGGATCGCGCTGGCGGCCTTCTTGTAGCCCTGCCGCACCGCGATGCGCAGCGGCTCCTTGTTGTTCACCAGCTCTTCGCGGACGCGTTCGTAGACCAGCACGCTCGCATCCACCGCCATGCCGACGGTCAAGGCGATGCCGGCGAGGCCGGGCAGCGTGAACGTACCCTGGATCATCGCCATGAAGCCGAAGATCATGAGGGCGTTGAGGCAGAGGGAGATGTCCGCGACCAGGCCGGCGAGGAAGTAGTAGCAGACCATCAGGATCGCGACCACGATGACCGCCAGCATCACCGCCTGGAGGCCCTTGTAGAGGTTGTCGGCACCGATCGAGGGCCCGAGGACGTTCGTCGAGATCGGTTCGGGGGAGAGTCGTGCTTCCAGCGCCCCCGCGTTGAGCACGCGGACGAGGTAGCTGATCTCGGACGAGGAGAAGTTGCCGGTGATCTGACCGCGATCGCGGATCTGAGAATTCAGGTTCGGGGCGGTGTAGACCTGGTCATCGAGGATGACCGCCATCGCTTCACCCACGTTGGGACCGGTCATCTGCCCCATCAGGCGGCCACCGCTGGCATCGAGCCGGAAGCCGACCGCATCACGACCGAGCTGATCGATCGTGGGGAACGCATCTTCCATGCTCCAGCTGACCCCGTCCTGGTGGGTCATGCTCAGGTCGGGCGTGGTGTAGAGCAGCAGGTAGATCTTCCCGTCCCGCTTCTCGGCCACGAGATTGCGGGGCATGAAGTAGGCCGCGGGATTCTCCAGCATCGAGGTCAACTGCTCGGGGGTATCCGCCCACTGCTCGGGGTCGTTGATCTGATACCAGGATGCAACCGGTGAATCGGTGTTCCGAGGGCCTCGGCTGAGCAGCTGCTCGCGCATGTCCTCGGGGTTCACGCCCTGAGGCATGGCCGGGTTGGTCGCGATCCTGAAATCAAGCACCCCGGCACCCCGGAGCAGGCGCTTCAGGTCCTCCGGATCATCCAGCCCGGTCCTGAGGGAATCGTATTCGTTGTAGGTCGCCGCGAGGGAGGCCAGCTGGTCGGCGAGGTACGGGAACTCGAGTTCCAACGCGGCCATCTGCACCGATCGCTCGGAGAGGGTCACGACTTCCGTTCCGTCCTCGGACTCCGTCACCCGGTCCCTGCCGGGCAGCGAGAGCACTTCCAGGATCCGCGCTTCGGAGAGGCGGGTGCCGAGGATCGCGGTGACCATCTCGTCGGTACGCAGTTCGGTGCGGGCGACTCGGTCGAGGAGCTCCTCGTAGGCGGCATCGTCCGCCTCGGGGTCGTTCATCATCGACTGGAGCTGGGCGCGGGCATCCTTGGCCTCGTTGTAGTCGGCCTGGAGCGTGGACAGCCGGGCGCGACGGTCCGGACTGCTTCCCCCGAAGCGATCCACCGCCTTGCCGGATTCAAGGGCCGCCTCGAGCCCCGCCCGGGTCACCGAGGATTCCCGTGAGAGGACTGACAGCTCGTCCTGGAACGTCTTCTGAAGCTCCCGAACCTTCGGACTGGGCAGCGGCATCACCACTTCCATCCGGTTGCCACCCACGGGCTGGAACGTGATGTCCAGCACACCCTTGGGGTTGACTCGTCGCTTGAGCACCTCGATGACCTGGGAGATCACCTGGTCGGAACTCGACTCCTCGGGAATGTTGATGGCGTAGACGAGACTCACGCCACCGCGCAGGTCCTTGCCGAGACGTATCTTCTGATCCGGCGGGTAGATCGAGTACACGCACAACAGCACGATGAGGATGATCAGAACCAGTTTCCAGATGGCGCCCTTCATGGTGTGTCGTCTCGACCCTTCGTCTTGGACTCGTTTCCGCCTCGGACTTCAGCCCTCCGATCTGCGGAGGCACTGCCGGGGCCGGCATGACGTGTCGTGAAATCAGTTCTCGCTCTTGTCGGCTCCCTCGAGCACGGCTTCAATGTACTGTCGGTTCAAAGTGATCCTGGTGTCCCGACTTTCATCGACCTTAATCACGACAACGTCCTCCTTGGACTCGACCACCGACCCGATGATGCCTCCCCGGGTCATGATGCGATCGTGCTTACCGACCTTGGAGAGCTGCTGGCGGCGTTTTTTCTCCTTGCGCCCCCCCATCAGGGTCATGAAGACCAGGAAGATCGCACCGATCATCAGGAGGGTGAAAATATCAAACGGGGCCTCGGGCACCGCCGCTCCACCAGGGGCGCCATCGGCTCCCTGAGTCGCCTGGGGTGCTCCGCCTTGTCCGGACAGGACCGGTACGTCGATGGCTGTGTCTTGCTTCATGAGGGTGGTGTCGCTCTTGGCTGTCGAAAGGAGGCTCGAAGATGGCGCCTGAGGACGTTCAGGAACCGGGTAGGGTGTCGATGGGTTCATCCGCTGGCTGAACGACCGGCCACGCTTCCAGGAGGGAAGACCAGGAATCATCCCGTATTGACCGCCGGATGTCCAGCAGGAGGGCCTGGTAGTGCCAGAGGTTGTGCTGGCTGACCAGGGTCTGCCCCAGCCATTCATCGGCCATGAAGAGGTGCCTCAGATACGCCCTGGAGAAGCCCTGAGCGCAGGTCGGACAGGGACACCCCGGTTCGATCGGAGCCAGGTCCTCCGCGAATCGAGCATTCTTCAATTTGAGCGGGCCGGTCCGAGTGAAGGCATAGGCCTTGCGCCCATTCCGGGTTGGCAGCACGCAGTCGAACATGTCCACGCCGGAGGCGACCGCCCGAACGATGTCCCGCTCGTAGCCCACCCCCATGAGGTAGCGAGGCTTTTCCACGGGAAGGAGCCCCGCGGTGAAACGGACGGTTCGATGGATCTGCTCCGGCCCCTCGCCCACCGCCACTCCGCCGATCGCGTAGCCGGGAAGATCATGGGCACAGACCTGCTCGACGCTGCGGGTGCGAAGTTTCTCGCTGGTTCCCCCCTGCACGATCCCGAAGAGCGCCTGATCCTGCGGGCGTCCGTGGGCCGCGATGCAGCGTTCCAGCCAGCGGGCGGTGCGGTCGTTGGATGCCTCGAGACGCTGCTCGTAGGTCATGCCCGAAAGCTTCACGCGCTTCTCGGGGTTGACGCAGTCCTCCTCGCGACTCGGCGGACAGTCGTCGAAGGCCATGATGATGTCCGCCCCGATCTGGTTCTGGACCTCGATCGAGCGTTCCGGAGTCAGCGTGATCCGCGACCCGTCGACGAAGCTCCTGAAGGTGACCCCGTGTTCGTCGACGGAATTGATGTCACTCATCGAGAACGCCTGGTAGCCACCGGAATCGGTGAGGATCGGCTTGTCCCAGCGCATGAATCGGTGGGTACCCCCCAGACGGGCGATCCGATCGGCACCGGGACGCAGCATGAGGTGGTAGGCGTTGTTGAGGATGATCTGCGAGCCGGTGGCCTCGACCTGTTCCACGGTGAGGCACTTCATCGCGGCCGCGGTGGCGACCGGCATGAACGCCGGCGTGTCGAATCCACCGTGCGGGGTCTCCACCCGGCCCAGTCGGGCGCCGTTTTCGGAGGCGGTGGCGAGGATGGAGAATGACAGGGCCATGGCTCGAGGATTCAGCGCTTGGAACACTCCCGCAGGAGCTTCTTTTCCCTGGCATTGAGGCTGTGGAGCCCCTTGGCGTGGATCTTCGCCAGGATTCGATCGATCTCCGCGTCGTCGACCGCACGCCGATTGCCGCCTCGGACCTTGCGGACCTTCGCGGAGGTGCTGGTGGGATCCACTCGACCCAGCAGGTCGAAGAACCCATGCAGGTGGTGCGGCCGGCGAATGAAGTAGAACCCGGCGATCGCACCGCCGAGATGCGCCGCCTCACCCCCCGCGTTCGAGCCGATGTCATTGCTCTGAAAGAGCAGTACGAAGATCGAGAACCCGATCAGCCCGTAGCAGAGCGTCACCAGCCGCATGGGGATCAGGAAGAAGAGCAGGACCGTCGAGTTCGGGGAGAGGTAGGCTCCCGCGAGCAGGACCCCGAAGACCCCGGCACTGGCCCCGATCAGCGGTTGGTGCGTGTTGTTCACCAGGAGAAACGGAACCGAATCCATCCCGAAGATCGCGAGGGCCGCGCCTGCGGCGTTGAGCAGCAGGTAGAAGAGCGCCCCGCAGATCCCGCAGAGCAGGTAGAACGCGAGGAATCGCTTGCGGCCGAGGTACTGCTCGACGAGCGGACCGAAGATCCAGAGTCCGAACATGTTCACCAGCAGGTGGGTGAAGTCCGCATGGAGGAACTGAAAGGTGATGAACCGCCAGACCTGCCCGCCGATCATGTCCCCATTGGCGTTGGAGCCGATGAGCGCGTTTGAGGTCGAGAAGTACCCCAACCGCTTGATCAACGCCAGATTCTGGTAGTAGGCGACTCCAACCAGCTTCTCCCCGGAATAGACCTCCCGCTTGGCGGTGAAGGCCTGGGTGCTGCGGTTGCCCCCGATGACCTCGGGCGGCTGATTGGGGGTCGGCTTGCTCGTGAGCGAACCGGAAAGCGGCCCCTCGTGTTCGAGACTCACCAGGGTCCAGCTGCCGGGATCCTTCAACCGCTCGCCCTTCGGACGGGCAAACCCCTCGATGAAGTAGATCAGCGCACAGGCGATGATGAGCCAGTGGGTCACGGTCAGTGAACGCCAGCCCCCGCCGCCGCCACCGAATCCCCCACCGCCCATCGAACCGACGCGCCGTACCCCGGCTCGCCGGCCACCCTGGACCCAGTCACGATCGTAGATACCCATGTCGTGGAAGACCCTCTCAACTCTGGGCGCTTACTTGGTCCGCCTTCGTTTGGAGACCCGTCGGAGCAGCCAGCGCTCGCGCAGTGACAGACCGCGCAGACCCGTGGATTGAATCTTATCGAGAATACGATCGAGTGCTTCGTTTTCCGCCTCGTGAGGGTCCGGACGGGATGCCGCAGGGTCCGGACTGATGCGGCCGACCACCCCCTCTTCCGCCCCATGGGAGTCCCACTCTCCCAGCTCGTCGTGGTCGAGCATTTCAAGCTCTCGCTCGGTGAAGTGCATTCGCTGGTACTCGCGGATGCAGCAGAACCCGCAGAAGAACGCCAGGGCCACCAGGTAGCCAGCATAGACCCCTTCGGTGGTCAGGAGGGCGGTGACCCCGAGCAGAATCGCCACCACGAATCCGATTCGGGCGGACCAGGTCAGTGCCATCGCGTACCCCAGTCGCTTCCAGAGCAGCGCATGAAGCGCACGGGCGCCATCCAGGGGGTAGCTGGGCAGGGAACTGAAGACCAGAACCAGGGCATTGACCCAGTGGGCGATGAAGACCGTCGTGAGCAGGCTGCTGGAAGCGGTGATCAGGATGCCTTCGGTCAGCCCGGTGGTGGAAAAGACCGTGGGGAAGACGCAGGTGAGTTCACCGGTGCTCAGATACAGGATCGTTCCGAGGATCAGGAAGATCAGGAAACTGACCGCAGGTCCGGCGGCGGCCACGATCAGGCTGGCACACCACCCCGACGGAACCCGGGCGGCGGTCAGTCCCCCCAGGGGCCACATCAGGACCTCACAGGAACCGCCCCCGAGCAACTTGGCGACCAGCACGTGCCCGAGTTCGTGGAAGAGCACGATCCACCAGAGAAACAGCAGGGCGGCGGCCGTCCAGAAGAACCCCAGCGGCATCGAGATGCCCGGGTCCCCCTCGGCGATCAACGCACGCAGGAGCTCGACCAGCGTGAAGAGCAGGAAGAACACGTGGATGCGGAACTCCGTCCGACCGAGACGGGCCAGCGGCAGCGACCAGGACATCGGGTCCTCGGACCGAGGAGGACGTCCGCCCCAGTCGGCTCCGGCATCCGACGCTTCCGGAAGGCTCATGATCCCGCCCTCCGCTCGAGTTCCTCGAGCAGCAGGTGGAACGATGCGATCGACTTGCCATCGACCATCTCACCGGTCCGGATCGCCTCTCGAATCGCATCGATCTCCATGAACACGACCTCGATCTCCTCGCCCGGTTCCAGACGACGCTCGACCGGACTGAGTGCTTCGGCGAGAAAGACGTGCATCAGCTCGTCGGCGAAGCCCGGCGAGGTGTAGAACCGGCCAAGGGGGGTCAGGGATGCAGCTGAATGCCCGGTTTCCTCCTCGAGCTCCCGTACCGCGCTGTCCGCTGGGGATTCCGCGGGTTCGAGCTTTCCGGCGCAGAACTCCAGAAGCGTCTGCCCCACCGCGACCCGGTGGTTGCGGATCAGCACGAGGCGTCCGTCGGCGAGGAGCCCGATCACGGTGATCGCTCCGGGGTGACGGACGACGTCCTTGACCACCGGCGGGTCGGTATGATCGAAGACCATCCGCTCGACGGCGAAGACCGGTCCTTCGTGAACTCGAGTGACTTGCGCTGGCTGCTTCATCGGGTGCATGATAGGACCTGAATGCCCATCGATTCACACACTTCCCAGAAAGCGCCCCCCCTGGTCGAGGTGCGCGACCTCCACAAGGCCTTCGACGACAAGCCGGTCCTCACCGGGCTGGACGTGGCCTTCCAGGAGAAGAAGACCAC